>CAIPJS010000056.1 GCA_903865435.1 uncultured Bacteroidota bacterium
GCCTAAATAATTATTATATTTAAAGTTCATTATAAATAATTATTCATCATAACAAGATGTTCAAAACGGTAAAATATTTTTTAATTATAACGCTATTTTTTTCAAAATCATTGGTTGTTTTTGGCCAAGATTTTACTAATAAAGGAAAAGACTTTTGGGTAGGATATGGAAGCCATGTTTCCATGTATTCGGCAACTGGTTCTCTAGTATCATCAGGTGGAGGGCAAGACATGGTTTTATATTTTACTTCCGATCATGATGCCAATATTACGGTCGAAATTCCTGGTGTGAATTACAAACAAACCTATAAACTCATTGCAAATACAGTAATTACTTCCGATCCTATCCCTAAAACGGGAGATCAAGATGCAAGAATTGCCGTTGAGGGAAAACTAAAAACAGGGATTCATATTACAGCAGATTATCCAATTATCGCATATGCGCATATATATCAGGGTAGTATTTCTGGAGCAAGTTTATTGTTTCCAACCAATACATTAGGACAATCTTACTATTCATTAAACTTTAAACAGGTATCTAATAATAATTATTCCTATTCTTATGCTTTTGTAATAGCTACAGAGGACAATACCAATATTGAAATTATTCCTAGTGTAAATACCACCGTTAATAAAGCAGGTGATACCATTTCAGTAACATTGCAAAAAGGGGAAATTTATAATGTATTTGGAAGATTAATCAATGCAAGCACAGGGGAAGATCTAACAGGTACTTTAATAAGATCAGTGGCTACTGCAGCCAATCCATGTAAAAAAATTGCTGTTTTTTCTGGATCTGGTAAGATTACGATTTCGGATAATAAATCAAACTCTGCGGATAATTTAATTCAGCAAAGCTTCCCATCTAGTGCTTGGGGCAAAAATTACATCACTGTCCCAACAGCAAAAATGCCATTGAATTTTTATAGAATTGCAGTAAGTGATAAATTGGCAAAAGTAAAATTGAATGGTACAGACATTAATAGCAAGTATCCTTTAATTAATAATTTTTATTATGAATTTCAATCCAGTGAATCTAATTTAATTGAGTCAGATTTACCTATCAATGTTGCACAATACATTACCACTTCGGGCAGTTATGGGAATAACAATAATGGCAACGGTGATCCTGAAATGATTTATTTAAGTCCTTTAGAACAAACAATTAATAAAGTCACCATCAATTCAACTCCTAATGCCAAAATTGTTGATTCATTACACTTTATAAATATTGTAATACCAAAAGAAGGTGTTGCTTCTTTAAAAGTGGATAATAATGCTTTAACCAATCCACAAACAAATGCATACAATAATAAGTATGTATATTTTCAATACCCCTTAAAAGCAGGGTATCATACTATTGTTTCTGATTCAGGATTCAATGCCATTGCATATGGTTATGGTAGCGTTGAATCTTATGGTTACAATGCAGGCGCCAATGTAAAGGATTTGAATCAACAGTTGACTGTAGAAAATAAATTTGCAACAGTAAAGCTGCCCATTACATGTAAAGGCACTGTTTTTACGCCTTCCATTACATTACCTTATATGCCATTATCTTTAAAATGGATTGTACCTACTTATGATACCATTGTTGATCTCAGCCCCATAGCTGACACTTCCTATATTTCACTATCAGGAAAATTGATTTATAAATTTACTTTAAAAAAAGCTATTAAATTTGATTCTTTAGGTACCTACAATATCAGTTTAATTGCCAATAATCCGACTGCCGATGGATGTAGTGGAGAGCAACTATTAAATTTTGATTTATCTGTTTTAGGTGCACCAAAAGTGGATAATATTATTACTACTACAAATTGCATTTCAGATTCTATAGTAATGAAAGACAATACTCTATTGGCTGCAGACGATCGAAAAATTGGTATTTATAAATGGAGTATTGTAAATGAATTAGATACCAATACAAAAAGTTTTACATTTTTACCAAAAAGGGCAGGAAAATTTACAGTTAATTATTTTGTTATTAACGATGTAGGCTGTATAAGTGATACCATTTCGAAAGATATTTTAATAGATAGTATACCTATAGTGAATTTTGGTAGTTCTACATTAAAATGTCAAAATATAGACATTCAATTTACGGATTCATCAAAAGCACAAGGGGCATCGGTTTTGAAATCTTTAGTCTGGAATTTTGGAGATGCTTCTAAAGTAGATACGATAGACATTTCCAATAAAACAATTGCACATAAGTTTGATTCTTTAAAAAATTACACCGTAACCTTATCGGTTATTACAGAAAATGGTTGTGTTGCAAAACAAAGTCAAATCATAAAAAACAATCCTATTCCTGTGGTAGGATTTATTTTACCTGAAATATGTTTAGCAGATTCAAATGCCCAATTTAAAGACACTACTAAAATTGCAGATTTATCAAATCAATTTAAATATAAATGGGATTTTGGTGATGCTGCCAATGCGCCTAATACAAATACAGATATAGTACAAAATCCTAAACATAGATACACTAAGGTAGGCGATTACAGTGTTTCTTTAGAGGTGACAAGCCTTGCTGGCTGTGCCTCTAGCCGTACGATGCAATTCACGGTGAATGGGTCCTACCCAACTGCCATTTTTCAAATTAGCAACGATACGGCTTTGTGTTCTAATCAAGAAGTTGAGTTAATTAATAAATCTACGGTGGATATAGGAACTATTGGGAAGTTGATTATTTTTTGGGATAATGATGGAGATTTATCAGATACCACAGTAGATGAAAATCCAAGTTTTAATAAATCTTATAAACATTTATATAAAAATTTTTCATTCCCGTCTAAAATGAATTTTAAAATAAAAATGTTTGCATATACGGGTGGTGTTTGTGTAAAAGATACTTCTAGTTCTATTACCATTGTGCCACCACCAACTGGAATGTCTATTTTCTCTTACAAAGAATATGTTTGTTTGTATGATACACTGTCCTTGAATGCTGCCATGCAAGGGGGCGTGCCTCCTTATGCATTCAAATGGAAAACGGATAATGCTGCTGCAGCATTCACTGATAATATTTTAAAGGGGGTATCGCCCGGAACGGTAAGCATTTCAATGACAGCAACAGATAAAAAGCAATGTAACTATGATTACAATAATATTAAACCCATTGAAGTGAGCGCCATTCCAATTGCCATTTTAAAAGCAAAAGATACAGTTGTTTGCAATCAAGATCCTATCACTTTATTAGGGAATGGTAACTTTTTATTTAGCTGGGTTTTAAATGGACAAACTTTGTACAGCAGTATTGTTGATACATTTTCTACTGCTTTAACTGGCTTTTATAGGTTAAAGGTAAATGATGGAAAGTGTAACTCACTTTTATCAGATTCCATTTTTATAAAACAATTAGAAATACCCAACTATACATTAAATTACAATCCTACCATTTGCATCAATACGCCTTTGCAAATAAGCACTAATGCAAAGGATGCAAAGAATATCTATTTTAAATGGGACTTTGGTGATTTACAAACTTATGATAAGGCGCAACCTCAGAAACATACTTATCCATTGGCTGGTAATTATATTATAAAGCTGGCAGCTACTAATGACTATTGTCCAAAATATCAACAATTTTTACATGGTGATTCTATTAAAGTGGTATTACCGGTAGCGTCTTCTAATTTTACATTATATGTATTATCAGAAATAGACACCCTATTTACTCCATTAAAATATGACACAGGATATAATCAATTTCAATGGTTTCCTACCACCTTTTTAAGCAATGCCTCTATCGAGCATCCTATTTTTAATGGCAATAAATCTATCAACTATATTTTAACAAGAACCAATTCAACCACGGCGTGTAAGGTAGATGATTTATATAAAATTGATGTTTCAAATGATGTTGTGATAGCTATCCCTAAAGCATTTACTCCTAATGGTGATAATTTAAATGATGTTTTAAGAATACAATATGGTGCAGGGCTAAAAACATTTAATTTTTTAAAAATTTTTAATAGATGGGGCAATCTTGTTTTTATGTCAACTAATGTCAATCAAGGTTGGGATGGGACATTCAATGGCATACCGCAGGAAATGGATGCCTATACTTATTTTATGAGTTATATTACTTTTAAAAACGAGCCTGTTTCTAAGACGGGTTCATTCATATTATTAAGATAAATGAGAATTAAAAGTATTTTATTATCACTAATCTTTTTTCTATCTATATTGATAGTGGGTCAAACACAAACACCTTATAATTCGCAAGGGTTTATGTCTCCTCAATATTTTAACCCTGCCTCTGTTGGATTTGGAATGAATAATAGGTTTCAAAGTTTTTTTAGAACTCAGTTTATAGGAGTTGGCCAACCATTTTATACTGCAGGTGCGGGCCTTGATTTTGGGTTTTTAAAAACCGATGATGAATCGTCCAATATGCTAGGTTATGGAGTTCAAATTATTTCAGATAGAGTACTTAATGGAATATTGCAAACCAACGCCATTACCAATAGCTTGTCTTATCGTGTTTTTTTTAATGAAAAAAAGTCGACTTATTTTTCTTTAGGGATTGGATTTTCAGTATTAACACGCACCATTGATGCCTCTCAATTAACTTTTGGGGATCAATATTATTCTGGTAGATTATTTAATCCCTCTAGTTTAGAAGCAATCAAACAATTTCCAACTAGATACACAACCAATACTGGATTTATGTTTGGCTATCAATCAGAGTTATGTTATTTACAATTAGGCGGAAGTGCCTATTATATTAATCGAACCACCAATGCCTTGATACAAAATGATCCCAATCAAACCTATCAATATTCTTCCTTACTAAATTTTGAGTATCAACTTGAAAATCAAAATACATTATTGTTCCATGCAGATTATCAAAATAGATTAGAGAAAGAATTTGCATACGTAGGTGCTGCCATTGGACTGCCAATGAATAAGGATGACAATAGGCTTTACATTGGTTGTTTTTATAGAGATAAGGATGCGATAGTCCCTTATTTAGGTTTAATTTATAACAAGTATAAAATGGGAATTAGTTATGATATCTACAACAATAAATTTACGGCTTCTAATTTACGGCCACAGACTATTGAATTTCAATTAACTACTACATTGAGCCATCGAGTTTCAAATAATTTAAGAAGTTTGTTTGATTAGGGGGTATAAAGTCTTTGATCTTTTTTAACCTGTTTTTGGAGAAAACCTGGCCCGAACTTGGCCAGAACTTACCCCAAACAAAAAGGGTCAATACACACTATTGAAGAAGATATTTTGACTTGAAAAAAATTACCGAAGGGAAAAGTTATCATTATAAACAAGAAAAGGTATCGACTAATAAAAGGCTCGTTCGAAATGGTTGACTAGATATTTTTTGTGTCAAACAAAATATTAGTCCTCAACTTCAACAATCATCTCAATTTCTACGGCCATATTTAGAGGGAGTGCCATCATCCCAACTGCTGACCTAGCGTGTTTGCCCTTTTCCCCGAAAACAGCCACCATTAAGTCAGAAAAGCCATTTATTACCTTGGGTTGGTCCGTAAAGCTTTCGGTACTATTTACCATGCCCAATACCTTTACAATTCTTTTTACTTTACTTAAATCCCCAATGGCATTTTTTAAGTTTGCAATCATATTAATACCCGTAATTCTAGCCGCTTCTCGGCCTTGATCAATAGTTAAGTCCCTACCTAATTTACCTTTAACGTATCCTTGTTCCTCTACTGATGGTCCTGAGCCTGAAAAATATATCAAGTTCCCAGTACGAACATAATTTACATAGTTAGCAATGGGTGAGGACTGTTTAGGTAGTGTAATACCTAATGATTTCAAATTCTCTTCAGGAGTTTGTGCAATAACTAATATGCTCAAAGTTAAAAACGAAAGGAGTAGGAAAGTTTTTTTCATCTTGATTAGATTAAACTAAGTATAACAATATTGATAACCTATTTTTATTATTCAGTTAAGGCGTGGTTTTCTTCTAAATATTTTCTAACCATTCCAAGTAGTTTGACACAATCTTCTTGAACGGGTTTGATTTGGCTCCTATCAGTCGAATTTTTTATTGTGCTTAACATACCTAATACAGACAGGTAATTATTCCAATCAAAATTATTTTGATCAATTAATTTTAGCCCTTCAGGAGCGGTAATAGGTGTAATCACTTTATCACCTTTAATTTCAAAACTATCAAAATTGCTTAATTCCTGAAAATACTTGTAATTAAATTTAGTTATAGATAAGGGGTCAAAGTATTTATCAATATAGGCATATTCTCTTTGCTCCCTTTTTTTTAATTCAGCAGCATTATTTGCATAGTATTGAATTTCTTGTCTAAGTTTTTTATCTTCGATATAATTTATCGCACCTGAACTTTTGATTTGATCTAATGCCATTGTATTCATAACAGGTATTACTCTAATGGCAATAAATGAGTGAGCAGCATAAAGCGTTGGAATGTCTTGATCAAGTTTTTTCTGATCATATAATCGACTGATAATTTTGAAACATGAATCTTGTTTACTTCTAATTATAAGCATATTTGAGAAAGCGATTGAATCGTTTTTTAAGTCCTTATATAAATTTTGCACATTTGCAATTGTCTTTTTTTCTTCAATGTAATGATGTCTAACATTTTCAGCTGCATAGCCAAGCATTACTGCTACAAATATCATTAGACCCTCTGTTAAGTATTGTTTCCATGGTTTAGAATGAGTAGGAACATGAGGGTGGTGATGCACTTCCATATTGAGTAATTTTTCTAAAAATAATATATATAATTAAGTATTAATTAATCAGGTTCCAATAATTCCACCCCTTCACCTCCATCCACCCCTATTTTCCCTCTAAATCCTCAAAACCTGGCACAAACTTGGCCAGAACTTAGCCCAAACAAAAAGGGTCTACGCTTTTGACAGCATAAACCCTTGATAATGTTGCCTTTCGGCTGTGGGCCCACCTGGGCATGATCCAGGGACCCCCTGATTATGAGTCAGGTGCTCTAACCAACTGAGCTATAGGCCCGCATCTTTCGATGTAGGCGCCAAAAGTACTAATTTTTAACCTTTTTTAAAGGTATCTACCCTTTTTTTCTATTTAAATAATCCTACTTTTGCGGGATGAAGAAACTTATTTTATCAGCCTTATCTATTTTGTTCTTTGGGTCCTTATTACAAGCGCAAGCCCCTACTACAAATAATAATTCAAAAATCGATTTAACGGGTCGTCCAGCAGATCATTTTATGATCCAATTTGGATCAGATGCATGGACAGGCAAACCAGATAGTGTTAAAACAAGCGGTTTTAGCAGACACTTTAACATGTATTTCATGTATGATGTACCTTTTAAAAAGAATCCGCATTATAGTGTTGCAGTTGGTCTTGGTATTGGTACAAGTAATATTTTCTTTGACAATCATACTTTTGTAGACGTTAAATCTCCATCTGCTACTTTACCATTTCGTCAGTTAGATTCTACTGCAAATCATTTCAGTAAAGAAAAAATAACAACGATGTATTTGCAAGCACCATTGGAGTTAAGATATTTTTCAGATCCTGCGCATCCAGGTAAATCATGGAAAGCTGCAGCAGGATTAAAACTAGGTACTTTATTAAAAGGCTATTCTAAAGCTAAGAATTTTGTAAGACCAGATGGTACTTCACTTTATGGCTCTACTTATATAGAAAAAGAATACAACAAGCGTTGGTTTGATAACACAGACATCACTTTAACTGGTCGTGTTGGTTATGGTATTTTTTCGATAGATGCAGGGTATACAGCAACACAAGTATTTAGAGATGGCTTGGGCCCTGTAGTGAATAAATTTTCAATTGGATTAACTATAAGTGGACTATAGTTTTTTTAGCCTACAAAATATTAAACCCTCCGACGGAGGGTTTTTTTATGGACCTAATGGATTAACCTATCTTTGTAAAAACAATAAAGTTGATAGAGAAAAAGAAAATATTTAAGAAAGAAGAGAAGTCGGTATTGGTAAGTGTGATTCAGAAAGATCAGACCGAAGAACAGGTGAATGAATATTTAGATGAATTGGCTTTTTTAGCTGAAACAGCTGGAGCAAAAACTTTAAAATCATTCAAGCAAAGATTACCTCATCCAGACTCAAGAACTTTTGTAGGCAAAGGAAAGTTAGAAGAAATAAAACAATATGTTGCGCAAAAAGATATTGACGTAGTCATTTTTGATGATGAATTATCGGGCTCTCAAATTACCAATATTGAAAAAGAAGTAAAGTGCCGAGTGATTGACAGAAGCGATTTGATTTTAGATATTTTTGCAGCACGTGCAAGAACGGCGCAAGCTAAAGTGCAAGTTGAATTGGCGCAGTATCAATACATATTACCTCGCTTAAAAGGTATGTGGACACATTTGGAAAGACAAGGGGCGGGTATTGGATCAAGAGGTCCGGGAGAAACTGAAATTGAAACGGATCGTCGTATTGTCAAAGATAAAATTTCTTTATTGCGTAAGCGATTAGTTGAAATTGATAAGCAAGCATTCACGCAGCGAAAAGAAAGAGGAGAGTTTATTCGCGTGGCGCTTGTGGGCTATACCAATGTGGGCAAAAGCACCATTATGAATTTAATTAGTAAGAGTGAGGTGTTTGCCGAAAATAAATTGTTTGCAACCCTGGATACCACTACGCGTAAAGTAGTTTTTGAGAATACGCCTTTTTTATTAAGTGATACGGTTGGGTTTATTCGTAAACTCCCGCATCATTTAGTAGAAAGTTTTAAAAGCACTTTGGATGAAGTGCGAGAGGCCGATGTGTTGTTACATGTAGTAGATGTTTCACATGCGCAATACGAAGATCAGATTGCAGTAGTCAATAAAACTTTGCAAGAATTAAAAGCTTTTGAAAAACCCATCATTACTATTTTTAATAAAATGGATTTGTATCAAGAAAAATATTTTGATGAGTGGATTGGCGATGAAGTAAAACAAGATTTATTATTGGAATTAAAAGATAGATGGAATGGCATCACCAACAATCAAGCTGTTTTTATTAGTGCCATCGAAAAACAAAACATTGAAGAACTAAGAACCATCATCTTGCATAAGGTAAGAGACATGTATCAAATCAGGTTCCCTTATAAAACTGTTTATTATACTTAATTGAGTTAGATGGAATGGAAGTTAATTACCGATGCACCATTAAGCCTCCAATGGCCTGATAACAACTTGCTCGAAATGGAGGTAGACGGACGCGCTTTTACTTTGGGCAAAAAAGCAAATGAATACTTTGCCTTTGCAAGCAAATGCCCACATGCCAGTGGAAGGATGGCACAGGGCTATATTAACCCTTTGGGCCAGGTAGTTTGTCCATTACATAGATATTGTTTTGATATGAAAAATGGCCGAAATACAAGCGGGGAGGGCTATTTCCTGAAAACCTACCCCATAGAGTTAAGAGAAGAAGGTCTTTTTATTGGATTTAAGTCATTTTCTTTGTTTTAATGTTTTGTTCTTAACTAAAATTTATTATTTTTGCCACCCTTAAAAGGAACACTCCTCCTTAGCTCAGTTGGTTAGAGCACATCACTGTTAATGATGGGGTCCTCCGTTCAAGTCGGAGAGGGGGAGCCATAGTAGACAGGAGGTCATTTTCGACCTCCTTTTTATTTTTAGACCCTTCTAACTCTTTGATTATCATAAGTAAAATTGATACAGGTTGTGAAAAGGGGGTTGTTGCAACTCGTCCATTTTCCAAAGTCATTTTTTCGGAGAAAATACAACTTAATACCTTTTTCTTGGTTCTACCATCAGCATTACGGAAGAATGGTACTAGGTTCTCCAACATAGGTACCTGTTTGGTAATGTAGTTCTTATAGGTACTACCAACCTTCAATACATTACTAAGGTTTGACTCGGCTATTACGATGTCTCTTTCAACACCTGCTTTGAGGTCGTTATAGTCCTGTGGTGTAATGTCGTTATCTAAAAATCTCTCTTGAAGAGTGGATTTGCGTGACTTAAATTTCGCTACTTCCTTCTGCAACTTTTCTA
>CAIPJS010000057.1 GCA_903865435.1 uncultured Bacteroidota bacterium
GTTCCTGTGAACATAATATCACTAATGTTGAAGCCTAAAATTTCATTGGCCTTTTCAAACATGGCTTTAGCAGTAGCATTGGTCTCGTATAAATTTTTTCCCATTCCAACAAATTGACTTCCTTGTCCTGGGAATACAAATGCGTGTTTTGACATCTATTGTGTTTTGACAAAAATAAATAAAAAATGGCGAAGTTTACTTCGCCATTTAGATTGAACCTACTAACTAAACCCAAAACCATCTATTCGTTTATATCTATATATTTTAAGAATTCCATCTTCTTTTTCTCCTCTTGAAACTTACCACCAAAAAAACTAGTAATAGTGTTAGAGCTATCGTCCTTCACGCCTCTACTAGATACACATAAATGCTTTGCATCCATCATCACAGCTACATCCTGTGTTTGTAATACTGTTTGAAGTGCTTTACCAATTTGCATCGTTAAACGCTCTTGTACTTGTGGACGCTTTGAGAAGTATTCTACTAGTCTATTCAACTTACTAAGTCCTATTACTTTACCACTGCTTATATAAGCTACATGAGCTTTACCAAAGAAAGGAACAAAATGGTGTTCGCAGTTCGTATAAAAATTAATATTCTTTTCAACCAACATTTCATTGTACTGAAATTTATTTTCAAACAATGTCATGCTTGGCATATTCGCAGGGTTTAATCCTTGGAATAATTCTTTTACATACATTTTAGCAACACGAAGTGGCGTACCTCTTAAACTATCATCAAGCAAATCCATTCCCAATATTTCCATAATGGCTTTGAAATGTGGGGCTATGGCAGCTATCTTCTCTTCATCAGTAGCGTCAAAAGCATCGGCACGCAGTGGTGTATCCACCGAACTTGCTTTATGCTCGTCGCCCATTTCTTCAATTAATAAATTACTTAAATCGATATGCTGCTCCTTAAGCGGGGTAGTCGACAAAGTTTCTTTCTGTTTCATACAACCTAATTTTTAAGTCTAATGCTTTATCAATACGTGGTCTTATTAAATTATAAATAACTATTGCTATATTTTCTGCAGTAGGATTTAAATTTTTAAAAACGTCGGTATCTAAGTTTAAATTTTTGTGATCAAATCGGGATACAATTTCTTCTTGAACAATGGTACTAAGCTCTTTGGTATTGACCACAAATCCTGTGATAGGATCGGGTACTCCATTTACCTGTACAACTAGTTCGTAATTATGTCCGTGGTAATTTGGGTTGGCGCAGGGTCCAAAAACTTGTATGTTTTTTTCGTCAGACCAGTCGGCACAAAACAATCTGTGGGCAGCATTAAAATGCTCTTTTCTAAATACTGCTACTTTATGTTCCATACTTCCCAAATTAAGAGAACAAAGTTACAATAATAATAACGCGGAAGGACTTGAATTGTTTACTCTTTTATTTAAAAGGTTAAACGTTTAACAGATTTACCCTTTTTCGACAGGTTTATAGGACAAAACAAAGGGGGCTAGGCACCAAAATATTCTACATATATACGAGGTGTCTCATATAACTTGATACAATGTAGCTGCACTTCCGTTGGAATATGAGGCTGCAGTTGTTTCCAAATGGCAATGACTAAATTTTCGGTACTGCACATTTGCCCTTGCATAAAGGGTACATCAATATTTAAGTTCTTATGATCCAGTTCGTCAATAACGTATTTCTTAATTAGCTGACTTAACTTTTTAACATCAAATAAAAATCCTGTTTCAGGATCTGATTCACCTTTTATGGTTACAAAAAGTTCATAATTGTGCCCATGCCAATTTTCATTCGCGCATGCCCCAAATACATCCTCATTTTTTTCCTTGCTCCAATTAGGATTCGCTAGCTTATGTGCTGCATTAAAATGTTCTGCCCTTGTTAAATACACCATGTCTGCTTTATTTATGCAAAGATATAAATTTGATGGTCAAGATAACCATTTTTCAGAGGCCTTTCCCGACCTTTGTGTTATGCGTGTAATTATTACTGCGGCTACCAATGGGGAATGGATGCCCAGCTTTCAAAAAATTAACCCCGCTTTTGCCACCAACAACAAACGTTTTTCGGTGGGCTTTCACGAATCGGGTATTGGCTTACTTGCTAGCAGCGTTTCTTTAATGAAAATGTTTGTACAAGAAACCCCTACCCTTATTATTCAAGTGGGTATATGCGGCAGTTTCGATAAAAAAATTCCTTTGGGTAAAGTGTTTGTAGTGAAAGATGATTTTGCGGGAGATATTGGCGTGACTGAAAATAAAGTTTGGAAAGATTTATTCGATTTGAAATTGGACAAACCCAATGATGCCCCTTATGAAAAAAAATCTCTGCCTAATCCTTGGTTAAAGCAATATAATCTATTGAACCTTCCTACCAAAAAAGCAGTAACCGTCAATACCATTAGCACTGATAAAAATAAAATAGAATTATATAGTGGCCGCTATAAAGCAAGCCTAGAATCCATGGAGGGTGCTGCTTTGCATTATATGGGTCGCGACTTGAATATTCCTTTTATTCAAATTCGTGCAGTTTCTAATTATGTGGGTGAAAGAAATAAAGCCAAATGGAAGATGAAGGAAGCCATTTATAATTTAAATGAAACCTTATTGCAATACTTAGACGCACTTCATAAAATGTCCCAACATGCCTGAGTTTGAAATTGGTTTTTCACCCTGCCCCAACGATACTTTTATTTTTGATGCTTTAGTAAATCATAAAATAGATACCAAGGGTTATACATTTAAAGTATATTTAGAAGATGTGCAAACTTTAAATGAATGGGCCATTGCAGGTAAGCTTGCTCTTTCCAAAATTAGTTATGGCGTATGGCCACTGGTAAAAAATAAGTATAGTTTATTAAATAGCGGAGGTGCCCTAGGCAAAGGCGTTGGCCCTTTATTAATTTATAAAGAAGATAAAAACAAAATAGGCGGCAAACCTAATGCAGATAACATGCGCGTGGCCATTCCAGGCGTTAATACCACCGCACATTTATTATTTAGTTTAGCCTTCCCTCATGTTACCAATAAAGAATTTTTAGTGTTTAATGATATTGAAGAGGCAGTGCTATCTGGCGCTGTCGATGCAGGGGTGATTATTCATGAAAACCGTTTCACTTATGCTTCTAAAGGTTTAAGCAAATGGATGGACCTAGGCACTTATTTTGAAGAAACTTATAATGCGCCTATTCCACTTGGAGGCATTATTGCAAGAAATGATATCGACCCTAATGATATTGTAAACATAGATGCACTTATTAAAGAAAGTGTAGCCTACGCTTTTAAAAATAGTTACGATATCTTACCCGATTATATAAAATTACATTCGCAAGAAATGTCTGAAGAAGTGATGCGTCAGCACATAAATTTATATGTGAATGATTTTACCATGGATATGGGAGATACGGGAAGAAAAGCTATTGCGCAATTAGAAAAAACCTATTCAAGTATAGTCAAATAGTTGCTTTATTACTCCTTCAAAGCTTTCGCATAAGCTGCAAGTACACGCTCACGCGCTGCTTCATGCACCACAATGGGCTGAGGATATTCCAAACTATCCAACTCTGGCACCCAATGTCTAATGTATTTTAATTCTTTATCAAACTTTTCA
>CAIPJS010000058.1 GCA_903865435.1 uncultured Bacteroidota bacterium
ATTTATAGATTTTAATATTTTGGTTTCTGTTTCTGGAGGCATAGATTTATTTAATAGTTAGCTGTAGTTTAGTAGCTACATAGTTAAAAATATAAGATTTATCTGTCCATGCTTGATACTCATCTGGTGTTAAATAAAAGTTACCTGAAAACATAGACTTGCTTTTTTCAGTAATCACGTTAAAATATATTGCTGTATAATCAACTTGATTATCGTCAAAAGTTGATATTTTTAACCTTGTTATTGTATCTCCTGGAACAATAATAGGATTGATTTTGCAGTAATAGTATCTTCCTACAGAGTCATAATATGTAGTAACTTTTTGACCGAATACAGAAATCGGAAATGCTAATAGCAATAGTATCTTTTTCATGTTAGTTAATTATTATCCACTGTACAGCCCTTGTATCAGTAGAGCTTGATGAATTTATTACGAATGATGTTGATGCTAATATTGTTCCAACGCTTAATACACCGCAAGATGCGCAAGGGGCTGCTCCACCAACACCTGTTAAAACAAGTAAACTGTTTGCTGTAACGCATGATGTTGATATTGTTATT
Organism: uncultured Bacteroidota bacterium; assembly: GCA_903865435.1. Taxonomy (GTDB): domain Bacteria; phylum Bacteroidota; class Bacteroidia; order Chitinophagales; family Chitinophagaceae; genus Sediminibacterium. The sequence continues at coordinate 562 of CAIPJS010000058.1, forward strand.
GAGCCTGCTGTCATTGCTCCAGATGTACCTGCACATCCGTTTAATCCTGTAGCGATGTTTATTTTATTACCTGCTACTTTTAAAGCAATACTGCCTGATATCTGCAATGTATTTACCCCGTCATCTGCCGTGTTTGAGGAAGATGAAGATGAACCGCCACCTATAATAACGTTACCTGTAGATGGAATATACATTCTTAGATAACCGTTACCATCGGATAGAGCACAAACACCATTCATAGAAGCTGTTCCAATGTAAGAACCCAATAATGTGTTAAAATTCCCAGTAGTTAAAGATGTTGCAGCAGATGTACCGAATATGTTGTTAGCCTGACCAGTAAAACCTGCATTGGTTGCAGCAAAGCATCCAACCACTGTATTATTTTGTCCTGTAGAATTTGAACCAGCTTGAAATCCAATGAAAGTACTATTCCCGCCAGTTGCATTTATTCCCGACTGTGTTCCTACAGCTGTGCTATTTGATGATGTCATTGATTTTAAAGAACGATAACCTATACCTGTAATGTTAACACCATTAACATCTGAATTAATTGTTTGATAACCAACACCTGTATTATTGCCTGTTGTTCCAGTGTATGAGGAAAGTACACCAGAGCCTACTGCCACATTGCCTGAACCGCCAGTATCTGAATAAAATGAACCATTCCCAACAACAACATTATCTGTACCACTTCTTATTTTCATACCAGCAATGTTACCTATGAAAGTATTATTTACAGCACTTATTCTTGCTGCCGTATCGACATTATGACCTATACATACATTGGAAGTATCGCTATTTTGAGACATTCCAAAATACCATTTGTTATTCAACGATACTTGTTTCTGAGTTGAATCGAAGTAAAAAGCATTTGCATTTAATCCTAAATATCTACCTGCTGTATAGGTGTAAGCCGATAAAGAAGGTATATCAGCAGCCACTAATGACCTAAATGTTGGTGTTGTACTCCCACCAGAAGATGGGCCAGCAAATACTAAATTTGCTGATTGACTAATCAAAGTCATTGAGCCGTTTAATGATTGACCCGAAAGAGATAGAGATACTGGAGAATTATATAATACGCTTGGAGTTGTGATACTTCCTGCATTTGCAAAAAGTGGAGTTGTGTTTATAGCAGAAGTTATTCTGCCTTTAGAATCTATTGTTATTACTGGTATTTGAATTCCTGTTCCATAAGTATTTGCTGATACTCCAGATGTTGTAAGTGTTGGGTTTGGATATGTGCCTGTTAAATCACCTCCTGCATTTGAACCAGAAAGAATAAAATTATTTATTGGAGCATCTGTAGATGTAACATACCAAATTCCAGAACTTTGTTTATACTGAATAATACATGCTTGATTCGTTAAAGTTAAAGATAGGGTTGTTCCGCCACCAGTTTTATTAAAAACATCAGAACCAGAACAAGAAATTATAACAGTATTTGTTCCAGAAAGTATTACAAGTTTAGCACCTATTTGAGATTTATCAGTTGGAGCATTTGGAAGAGTAACAGTAAATGAACCAGACGTATTATCTAATGGTATAAAATCTCCAGCAGATGCTGTATAATTTGATGTTTTTACAGAAGTTGGAGTTAATAAGCTGCCTGAATTAGAAGAACTGTTTTTTAGAATAAGTTGACCTTTATTGTTAACTCCTATAACTTTTGTAGTATCAGATGATGCAAGTGAAGAAACAAGGAAAGCAGAATCAACTAAAAGTGAACCCTTTGTATATGCTGTATCTTTAGTTGAGCCAGTTGCAAAAGGATTTCTTTTAGGAGTTTGACCTAAAGAAATCGTTGTTATAAAAAGTAATATTATTAATAATCTCATATTCTTGCAAGTATTTTTTGTCCAGATGTAAATGATATAGTCAAACCAGTTATGGTATTAGTACTCGTATTTTGAGAATAATCAACTCCTAATAAATATGATTGATTATTAGTTATCAACTCGCTAACCGAAGTAGAAAAAAATACATCAGTTAATGTAGTTCCATCTGAGCCAACTGTAATTAATTTTTTTAATCCAGATAAAATATAAGTTGCAACTTGTGCTATACTCCATCTTTGGTCTGAAAATGAACCCCCTCCTAAATCATTAACCCCAATTAAAGAAGCAGACGAAGCAAGTGCTACTGTTGAGTCTATATCACTAAGTTTTGAATCTTCCATTATTCAGTTATGTAATTGTTTCCAGATTGAGTTATGTAAAAATTACCAGATTGAGTTACGTATTTTTTACTGCTCGTTTTCCCGCCAGTAGCGTAATTATATCCAATGTTACTTATATTTGATATTAAATTATTATCTTCAATGTAAAAATCAGCAATAGATGAAAAATCAAATATTTGGTTAGAAATAAGCATAGTTATTATACTATCTTTGCCTCCATAAAGTTTGTTACTTATATCAATATTAGACTGCCCAAAAATTGGATTCATGTATAAATGTACGATTATAACGTTAATTTACCAAATAGTGTGCCAGTATTAATAATTATTTTCTATGTAAGATGAGTCTATTGTAAATCCATCTTTGCCAATAATTTGTATGACTTTTGATTTTGTTATATAGCCATCTTTTTTTAATTCTGTATTTAAATCATCTGAAATATCTTGAATTGATATTTCAGCATTATCATATTGCGATATTCCAAATCCTAAAAGTAAGTCAGTTTGAAGCCATCCTTTTTGATAAAAAATAATGTCAGCTATGTGTTGCTCGTCTGAATTTCCATATGGAGTATCTAACCAAATACCATTAACAACAGTATCTTGCAATGGAAAACTTCCATCTTCATTTAGTATAAAATCCTGTCTAAGAAATTGATTTGCCATGAGTTATGTTTGGATTTGAAATATCGGATTCGGAAGTTAATTCAATCTGAGGAAGATTCCAAATAGGTGGAGTTATTGTTAATATAGTTTTTAAAGCAGCTCCTCCATCATTTGAAACTGGTGTCCATGACGAAAATTTAGTCTGAAGGTCGTTTAATGCATTCTCCAAATCATTTATCTTCTTCAATAATCCAGCATTAGAATCATCAGGGTCTTTTACTTTGGGAATACCACCAAAAGCACCATCATTAAACTTCTGAGAAGAACCAGAAATAGTCCATAGCTGATTCCCTACTACAATAAACTTAGATTCTAATTCTCCAGCTTTAACCATATACGGAGCAGTAAAATCAGTAAATGCAACAGTTATAGTACTGCCTTCTAATGGATAATCTATTTCACCATCTCCTATTTCTGGAGTTAAGTTAACTGTTGTATTTTCTAATTCTTGAGTTCCATCAGCTGAATTAACTAAGCATGTTCTATTTTCTTTATCGACAGAAACAACTTCGCAATAACAAGTTTTAACTCTTGCTACATTCCAAGTCCCAGCTAATTTTTCAATTAATGTTTTTATATTATCACTCACAGCATAAAAATTTGAACAGTATCTATAGGCACAGAAACTTGTTGTTTAAAGTCTAAAAATATTTCTTGAGTAATTCCATCCATACCACCTTCTCTTGCGGTCTTTTTTACTTTATATTGACCGTTTCTATCAGTAAAAGTTTTATCAACTATATTTACGTTATCATTCCAATTTACAAAAGGATACCCAAATGTTTTAAAACTTCCTCTAAATCCAGTATATAAATATTTTTTTAACTGATTTATACCGTAATTAGCCAATGTTTGTATACTCGGAGGATTTGTTGGACTTGCAGGGAAAGGCCATTTAAACATATTTCCACCTTCTTGGTCTCCAGCTAAATTACCTTTTTGTAATTGAGATAAAGAAGTTCCCTTATTTTGATTTATAAATTTAAAATCTTGTGTTAAAGAGTCCCACCATACCAATACTGATAATCTTGATTTTTTTGTTTTAGAAACTCCATCAAATGTACTTTTAGAAGAAGTTTCTATTACCGAGCAGGTTACAATTGCGGATAAAATAAAGTCATCTTTATTTTTATATGTCAAATCTGGGTCATCAAAAATATTATTACCTATTTCAAAAAAGTTTTTTGAAATAGCTGTATCTTCGTCATATATAGGAAACCCAAAGTGCAATACATCTTCATTAAAAAATGAATCAAGATTACATAAAGACTTTAATTTTTCCAATACCATGCAGCAACTCATGCCAGCATCTATATCAAGATAACCAAGTGAAAATTGTGCTGTTAAATTATCTGGTTTATCATATACTTTTATTAAAGGATATAATGAATTTTTGGCGTTAAAATTTTCATTAACCAATTCAACTACGTGTACTATTAAATTTAGTAACGTATCTGACCAAAATGTTTTATCAAATGGAGTCCTTTTTAATAAATAGAAATTATCTTCAAGTTCTATTTCTATTGGTATTTTAGAACCTACAGAAGAAACAAAACCCTTAAACTGTAATGCACCTACGTTTGTATCTTGCCCAGCTTCATTTTTGAAATAATAACCATCGGATATTGTTACAACATCTCCTCTCATTATAAGTGGAGCGTTTTTATTTGGTTCTCCTTTTGAATCAATATTTTCTATAACTCCAGAAGTATAAGGTATTCCAGAACCACCAAGTACAACATTTGATGCACCTGACATTTTAAATATAGGTACATTATCTTCTCCTTTAATTACTATGTTCTTAGGAAATTCAATTGTAGCTTTATCTGTTTTTGATTCCCATCCAGAACTTATTCTATAACTTGTTACAAAATCTATATCAAAGTTATAGTCTCTTTGTTTATACAAAGGAGTTGGTATTTGCTGGAAGTTTATATCTACAAATGGTCGTATCATTTAGCTACTTTTATAATAAGTGGGTTATCAGAAACGCATGGTATAACAATTCTTTGAGCAGAATATTCTCCTTCAACTTGCTGAATATCAACTCCATCTTCTATAACTAAATAATTTATATCGAACTGATTGAGATACCAACATTTAACTTGTATAGCAACTGGAGCTTGAAGTAATTTCCATATTTCAGACATATTCCATCTTGGATAAACTCCGTCTGAGTTCATTTTTTCTACATTTGAATTAACTGGCTGTCCAGCAGAAATTATTGCACGTATTTCAACATTCCAATCTTTTCTCGAAATGTATTCTTTTACACTTCCAGTATCTCTCCCTTGTATATCTGTTTTTTTGATTGTTCTTCCCATTTTTAATGAGATTAAAACAGTTTCAAATGTTATATCTGGTATTGTTATTTGATTACCTTGTAAAGAAGTGTATGTATTACCGACAAATTTCAAATAAGATAAAACTGGCATACCCTGAAGTACAGATGACATTGTACCATCCCAACTTCCTTGACCTCCACCAGCATTAGCTGAATCTGGTTGCCAAAATGAGCCATTATCTTGTCCATCACCATTTGGCACCTGATAGTTATTAGATGTTGGAGTTTCTTTTAAAATAGCTGTTCCTATACCTATACCATACATTGCTGCTTTAGCTTGCGCTTCTGCGTAAGCTACTCCAGTTAAGACAATATCTTTAGCTATGGCAGAGTTTATTCCAGTTTTATAATTTGAGCTTATTATCATCTTCCAGCTATTATTGACGCATCATTAACTGCGTCTGTTAGTATTTTTGTTACAGCCTCACCTACGTTTTTCTTAAACTCGTTTTCATTAAAGTTATTTCCAGAAACTTCTACTGTCATTTTTTCAACACCATGAAGGTTATCTATTCTAACAGTTATATAGTTTGATGAATTGCCCTTTATGTGTTCGTGACCAGCTAATTTTGGTGTTTTGCCGTATTTTTTATCATGCTCATCTGCCATATTAAAATCAGACTGCTTTTCTGATAAATATGGAGATTTAAAATATTTATTAAAAGCATCATATATCTCCTCATTTTGCCCTTCTTTTATCTTTATGTTTCCATGAGAATCTCTACCTAATACAGTTCCAATTACATCTATTCCAAACTCATCACCCTTTGTTTCTTGTAATTTTTGCAATTCAAATAAAAGGTCATTACCAGTAGGGTCTAACTTAAATACACCTTTACTTTTATCGTATAGATTTTCATATAAATCTTCATGATATTTATCAGATTTTAATCCAAGAAACTTTTTATTTTGCATTTCTTTAAACCATTCAGGAGAATACTTCATTTCCTCCATATCTTTTTCTATTGTTCGAGATATTTTAGACTCGTGACCGATAGAAGAAGCATTACCATTTGGAAGAAAATCCCATATTCCAACTTCTTTTCCTGTAAATTTACCTTTTGGGAATAAAGAGGTAGCTACTTCAAGTGCCATACCTGCAATAAACACATTCATTAATCCACCTTGAATAAAAGATGCTGCACCAGCAGGAAGCCATGCTCCTCCTCTTCCTCCTGTAGCCATAGAAGCGTCTCTTATGGCATCCTCTTCTGCCCATGCTTCTCTTTCTGCTATTTCTTCATCACTCCTCATTCCGTAAGAAGCTATCCACATTTGCTCTTGTTTTAAAGCTCTTGCTTCGGATTGCTGAAGTAACGCTGCATCATCTATAGCTTTTATTTTTGCAGTCTTTTGTTCCTCTATTAGTATTTGTAAATCTGCAAATTTTTCATCTTCTGATAGTTGCTGAGATTTTAATACAGCTAATGAATTTTTATACGCAATATAACTATCTACATCTAAACTCCTTATTTCTTCTGATTTTCTAAGATATTCAGTTTGTAATAGTTCTATTCTATTATTAAATAACTCCAATTGAGCTAAAATCTCATCGTTTAATAAAAGTAATTTTTCCTCGTGAGCTATTATTCTATCTTCTTCAATCTGGTCCAATAACTGAAGTTGAAGTATTTGTTCTTCTTTTAGATTACCATAATTAAGATTTCTTGTCTTTAGTACTTCATCACGAATACTATTATACTCTTGTTCTGCTTCTAAGTTACGTAAATTAAGTTCCTCGATTAATCTTTCGTGATTTTGTATTATAGATATACTTTCATTAGCGTACAATTCTTCTTTTTGAAGTTTTCTATCAAGTACTTCATTTTGTATGTAGTAATTTTTAAGTGTTTTTTCGTTATACTCAGACTCTAATACTGATATAATCTCGGAGTTTTTTATTCTCGTTTCAGCAAGTTGGTTATCGAGTTTAATTAAATTTAAATTCTCTTCCGATAAATCAGCATTTTGAATTAAAATTGTATTATTAGACTGATGCAATACATCATTAGACGAAACTACGTTTAAATTTGAATTACTTAATTCTATATTAGACTCGAGTAACCTCTTATTTTCAACAACCGCTTTCTCTGTAACTAATCCATACCTTCCTAAAGCCGCAGACATATCACTATACTGTCCTTTAAAGAAAGACATTATCGCAAACGGAGCTTCGAGTGCTAATATAGCGAGCCTCCATTCTATAAATAACTTAACCACAGTAGCTACATCTGATACTGTTTCTTTTATACCACTCTCGTGAGAACTAAGCCAAGCAACTCCAGATTTTAAACTATTTAAAAACTCTACAAGTTCTTCTTTATTATCAAGTATTAAATCTTTTTTAAATATTAACCATTGATTATCTAAGTCATTTAATTCAGACTTTACAGATTGAAGAGTTTCTGGTATTTTATCTTTTAATGAGTCAAAGTATTTTTCGATAGCTGGAAGCAAAATTTGTTCACTACTTATTCCAGCTTTAGTGAGTTTTGAGTTTGATTCAGCTCTACTTAATTCTTGTTTTGTAACACCTAATTCATTAGCAACAAACTGTGTTATCTGAGGAAAAACTCGCTCTAACTGCCTAAGTGAACGAGCTTCAAGTACACCTTCTCCCAAAAGTTTACCCAAATCAAATACAGTACTTTCCATTGATGAAGATGGTAGTGCCAATGCCTTACCTATTCCCAAAAGTTCATGCTGCAAATTACGTAACTGGTCGCTCGAAAGGTCAGATTTACCAATCATAGCCAAAAACTTACCGTATCCGTCAGCTGCTTCCTGTAGTGGTATTTTTAGATTTAATGATTCTTTTATAATCCAAGCATCATTTCTTATACCATCTGCTACGTCTTTAGAAGAATTTTTTATACGCAGCATAGCAGTCTCAAAGTCAGCTGCATCGTGTACCGCATCAGTAATAAAATCTTTTAAAAAATGAGCTCCTAATCCTACGCCAAGAGCTGACATAGTTTTTTGAAGTTGCCACATAACGCTATCAACACGCAAAGCCTGAGCTTCTGTATCAATTAATGCTTGTCTAACATTACTGTTAAGATTTAACGTATATGTAGCTGAAACGTTACTCATTTTTTATTTCTCCAAATTGTTTTTTACAGAAAAGGTATTCACACCACAATTCTAAGACTTCTTCACTTGATAATTCCGATACTTTAAGCCCATATTGGTAACGCAAAAGAGCTCGTGCTTTCACGAGCTCTTCCGAGTTTTCATCAATATGGTACTTTATTAATTTTTTTTTAACTCTGGAAGCTGTATGTCAAGCATTAGACCTACATTTCTTTTCATTCCAAGTTTTATACCAGCTTTAGATTCTATTTCTGGAGAACTCCATTTCCTAAGAAAACATCCTTCCCATAACATCTGACCAGCTTCAAACATATTACCTCTTGATAAAACGTCCATAGCCCTTGCAGCTGTTATTTCATGAGGCTGCTTAAAATAAGCAACGTACAATTCGCCAGTTTTTTTATCCTTAGCGTATTCAAAAGTTACCTCGCCACATTTTTCTTCAATTGCAATTTCCTTGCATTTTTCAGAAAATTCAAGTTCCTTTTGTTTAATAAAATCTTCTGTAGTTTCTTTTTGTGCGTTTTTCATTTTTAAATTTATTTATGGTCAAGACCAGCCCAAGAAAAATTAATCTTACACATTATTGCAGTGTCTCCTTGCTTTGTAGAAAATGGGTCATTTAAGAATTTCATATTCTTAATAGTATCTGTAGTAAAATTTACTCCATCTCCCGAAAGCATTACTACTGTAGGGAAACGAGGTATATTTAAAATACTACCTCCTGGAGCAGATGCTGCTATAGCCCTAAGCTCTTCTGTATAGACTGTTATTGAACCATCTGGATACTCGTAGTTCCCATCTGCTTCAGAAACTGGCTCATTTCCAGCTCCATAATGAACTTTAGAAACACGCTTTCTTTCGTATGAAATATCGGTAACTCCAATAAGTATAGAAGAACCAAAAGGCATTATTGTAACGTTGCCCCAACTGTAACTTTTACCATTAGCTAAAAGATAATCTGCCATTTTTTAATTTTTTTTATTGATATGATAAATTAACAGTAATATTTCTTGCTATACCATTTTCTTCAATAGAGCAATTAATAACAAGATTGTTTGTTTGTTTAACTTTTTGAGTTGGGTCAATTGTTAATACTGGATTTCCAGAAATTAACGGAAGATTCCCATAACCAGTAATCATACCAGCTGTTATTGCACTTTGGCCTTGAGTTATAAAACTTTGAATAGTAAAATCTGTAAGAGTACCATTTGCGTTGAATATTAACTCAGACTCAAGTTGTGGGACAAGTGTTGAATATAATATTCTTGAAACCTTATCTGCAACTCTGTTATCATTAACATAAGCATAACTACTTGTATTTACTATGCAGCATTTATTTGAAGTCCAATATGTACCTGCAACTGTATCCCCAAATGTACGGAAAAATACGTAATTGTAATTATCGAGTTGAGTTCTTAATCCAACCGATACTTGTGAAAGTAATTTACCATTACCAAATGCAGGTAAGTTATTTTCAACTCCATCAATTGCAAGATTAAAATCAGAAATAGGTTGAGCGTCAGATGAAGAAACTCTTGATGAAGATATTGTACCTAATTTATCTCCAATGTTTCCTACAGTCTGACCAGAAACAATATACAACAAATTACCAGCTTGATTACCATCTTGAGATAATATAGTTTCTACTTTATTTGCTGTATTTAAGTTTTGGTCAGGATATGTGGATAAATCAGTTACTGCTGCAAAATTAGGAGAATAAAATACAGATACTGGTGCAGTTTTATCAATCAACAATGCTGCATTTTGAACAGATAAAATAGTAGCTGCTATATTTGCTGCTGCTCCCCTTGTTACATCTGTGTCATAAATACCAATCTGACGTAATTTTGAACCAGCAGCTGCTTGTAATGTTACTAACTCGTTAAAAGAAGTAGAAGATGCTGTTATACTAACCCATAAGTTACCTGTAGGGTTTTGTACGAAATACCTGTTAATGTGGTAATACCAGATTGCATACTGGGAAGCTGTTCCAGATATTACATTTTGGGTTATAGTCCCAAGTACAAAACCTGTACCTGAATTTAAATTATAAGAATAAATTGTACCAGTATTAAGAGAAACTCCGCATGATTTAGGTGCAGTTATAGTTAATGTTGCCGTTGTAAATGATGCAGAAAAACCATGAATGTAAGTACCTGCATTTATAACAGCAGCTAATGCAGCTCCCTGAAGTGCTATTGTTGTATCTCCAGCTCCTACGGTATATGTTCCAAGTGAAATTGATTTTGTTCCAGCTGGGTATGTAGAAGAAATAGATACAGGTATTGTAGCTACTGGATTCAAAGTATCTCCAGTATTACCCTTAGTAGATATTACAAGAGTTGATGTTGATGCTGTATTTTCCGAAAAAGGAATAATACCAGCACTTGTAGCATCTGCAATTGAAAACATTTGTTGGTAAACTATTGATGGAGTTCCAGTGTACGGAGCCCACTTACCTGTTACAGATGGAGCTGTGCCATAAAGACAAAGACCAGTATAAAAGTCAAATCCAGCAGGTACTCTTCCAGATATTCCTTTTGTTTTATTTATAATTACAGCTCCCATATTGTTAGATTAAATCGTTTAAATCTTCTTCTTTGCCTGCAAGTATAGCTGCCGCTATTCTTTTATCTTCATCCGAAGCACTTCTAAGGTCATCAATAAACTTAGAATTTTCATTAGGAACATCTACTGCAAGTATTTCTTCAACAGTCATAATATTAACTATTTTAGATGGGTTTTTTTTACCCTTTGTAGAATGTTCGCAAAACTCAATTGTTTCAGTAAGTTTGTCTACATTCCAATCTCCAGCAATAACACGCTTTTTAAATGAATCTGTATATCCTACTGTTACTTTTTTACCTTTAAGTTTTTCATCAGGATATACTTCATGTACGTTAAAATACCACCTGCCTGGTTCTTCAGAAAAGTAGACTTTATCTACGTGAGCGTGAATTTCATTCTGAAGTTCTTCTTGCAATTGACGCTTTTCTTTGTTTGAAAGATTGTTCATTTTGTTATGTATTTTCAGGTAAAATCCCCGTTCCTTTAGAGATACGGGGTTTTATTATCTTTATTTAAATAATTATTTTATTGCAAAGACCTGCTATCTTCTATCCAAAGTGCGCCATTAAAATGAAATCTTAAAATAGCTGCTTTACCAGAAGTTGGAGATATTTTTGTACCTGTAGATGACATTCCCCATGCTGTAACTCCTGCAAAATAATTCCAAGTTCCTATAAACTTAACCCAATGATTTGAACCTGAAGTATTTTCAATATCAACTACAATTTCATCCCATAACCAAGATGAATTTAAAGAAGAAATTGAAAGTACGCATGAATCGGTTAGTGTTAATTGATAGTGATTACTGTAAACACCAGTAACTTTGCTATTGCTTCCTGGATTTATTAAAACAGTATCAGGTGTTGCTCCAGCTGTATCTGCAATTTTAACTGAACCAAGATTCAATCTTGAATATGTGTTATCCTGATTTCCAGCAGTGCCAAATCTCGGAGTTGTGTGCTGCGCTTCTACTGAAATAGAAGTAAAAAGAAGCATTGCTAAAATTAATTTTTTCATATTTTTAAGTTTTCTCAGCTCGAAACCTCGTTCCTTTTGGGATACGAGGCTCGATTTTGAAAATACGCACATTTTTAGTTAACAACTGGCAGTATAAAACTATTTTTTGTAAGGTTTGTAAACATAAAGATTTCTTGACCCCAACCATACTGTACTGCATACTTCCATTTACCGAGGATATAAAATTCTTCAGAACCTGGAGTTACACGAGCCATTTCCAACTGCCAATCTTGCTCGCTATTCATACCTAACCAAAGGTTACTATTCTTTGTAGGTGTTGCGTGACAAAATACAATTGTGTTTTCTGACATACCAGCAGCTGTTTCAACGCTAAAGCCCCTCCATGCAGATATAGTTGGCGAGTCAAGTGAATTACCTTTGTAAGTTGTCCCAGTAGTAAGGCTTCGTCCATAAATGTCACCTGTCGCAATAGACATAATGAATTTAAGATTCTTGAATCTGTCTTTTTTGCTCATCATTCCCTTGCGCTTAATGGAGCATTGCGTAAGAATATCGTCAAGTATTGTCTGTACGTTAGCTGTAGTAATGGCAGCAGGGCTTACAGTAGAAAGGTTAATGAGTGAGTCGTTAACAAATAGATTAATAAATCCATCAAAAAACTGTATCTGGAAAAGTGGATTTGTTTCATCCAAACCAGCTTGCTGATATTGCCTTGAACCCTGCCAAATACCAGTTTCGATACTTTCTGCTGCACGTCCAAGAACAAGCTGCATCATGTAGCTTTCAACTGTATCTGGCACTTCTCTTGCAAGAATAGTTTCAGACATCATTTCAACTACAAAGTTTGTTTCCAAATCACGAGGATTAAACTTTTTGTAAACCTGTAAGTCCTGAGGTATAATCTGCCTACCGTCAATAGTAAAGCCATTTGTACCAGTATCTGTTGGGTTTGCCTGACGTGGAGTTAAAACGTTATTAATGTCTATCCTGTCAATTGTGTGAATTTTCTTAATATCCCCTTTTGGATAAATAAGACCCTTTTCAACAGTATCCATACCAAACAATTCCAGCATAATCATCTCTGGAGCGTATGTACCCGAATAAGACGTGTCTTGAACGTTAAATGCCATAATTTTAAATTTTTCTCAGGTCAAAATCCCGTTCCTTTTGAGATACGGGATTTTTTAAAAAGCTTTAAAAGATAAATTATTTTGTTAAAGCAAGTCTCCTTGCTTCTTCTTTTTCTTTTTGAGTAAGTGCGTAGTTTGATGCACTTTCTTTTTTGTAGCGATTAAAAACAGATTTTTCGTTTTCCCTGTTTATTGCAGTTCCGCCTGTTTTACTAAATGGAGTAGGAGCTTTAAAACTTGCGTTCATTTGCTCAAGGTCAAACTTGGTATCTTCGTAATTAACTACAGCTCTTTTTGTATAGTTTGCTGCGGCTTCGTCTGATTTTATTTTACCAGTTTCGCGATATTCTTTAATAAGGTTTTCAGCCCTTTCAAGTTTGAACTTGTTTTCTGCTGCAAGTTTTTCTTCAGCAATAGTCTTTAGTTCTTCTTTAGACTTTTTATTTTCAGCGTCCATTTCTTCCATCTTTGCAAACATTTTATTGTACGCATCAGTAGCCTCATTTTTTGCATTTTCCGCTTCCTTGAGTTTAGCTGCAATTTCTTCTTTTGAATCATTTGAAGCTTTAAGTTTAGAACGAAGTTCTATAACTTCTGAATTTACAGCAGTAAGTTTTTCCATATTCATAGCTTGTTCATTTTCAATGAAAGCTATTTTAGCCAGAACAGAAGCTTCATCAGAATCAGATGCAAGTTTAAGACGATTTAAAACTTTTTCAAAAGCCATAGTATTTGTTTTTTTGTATTTATTTTCAATAAATTTATTAAATGCAACCTGCGTTTGTTTAAACATATTTTTTGCAGAATCTTCTGATATTTTAATTGAAGATGGAATAATTTCATCTATCAACCCTTCATCATACATTTGCTGCGCTGTAAAATATGTTTTAACTTCTAACAAATTTTTTATATCCTCTGTTGTTTTTTTTGGCTTGCCATTTCTTCCGCTTCTTTCGGAAAGAACTATGCAAACTGAATTTAAAACCATATCAAGAAACTCTGATTTTTCTTCTGGATTATTTGGATTGTAAGGGAAATGACCCATCCAACTTCCATAGTCAACCATTTTTACTTTTTTAGCTGCTAATGGAATCCAACCACCAGTGCTATAAGCAAATCCATTAATAATTGATTCAGTTTCAGATTGAGCTGCTAATATACAATTAAATATTTCGTAACTCTGAAAAACATCTCCACCCATACAGTTAGTATAGATGGTTATTAAATCTGGATTACTTCTATCGGTTTCAAAAAACTCTTTACTAAAATCAGTACCCATTATTCCGTACCCGTCACCTTCAATAAGTTCGCCATCTTCTATAACATCCTTGTCAAATCCGATATGTTTATTTATCTGGAAAATAGGATTTTTGCTATATGCGTCAATTACGTACATTATTACACAAATATAGGTAGTATGCGGGGATATAACAAGAAAATAGTGGCACACAATTAGTTGTGTGCCACTATTAAAATAAAAAATAATTTATCTTACTAAAAAGTTATTTTTAAGAAATCAATTCCATCTGCAAGAGTTTTCTTAATTAAAAAAATACCAAATTTACTTTCCGTAAATCCTTGATTTTTTTTCTGAATTAATTTTAATTCTTTTTGAAAAGATACGTATAGTTCCTCTGGTAAGTAAACGCATATTCTTCTTCCTTGTGTTTTGTTTGCCATTTTTTAGTTCCCGTATTCGTCTAAGTTTATCCAATAATTAGTACCATCAAATCCAAGATACTTTATTCTCCAATTAAATGTTGTTTTCCCAACAGATGTAACTAATCCAGTAAGAGTGGTATACTGAAAACTTGCTCCAGTTATACCATATGACGATACTGTTGATAATGTAGTTTGAATTATAACCTCAACTCCAGGTACAGCATTTGTAAAATCTAATGAAAAAGAAGAAGCACCACTTGATGCTACGGAATATATAAGTGTTTTATTTTGTGTAAAGTTTATTGTTTTACCGTTAAGTGTATCTGAGATATAGCTAAACCCATAAATATCTGTAATATAATTTTTAAATAATGGATTTCCTGAAGCCGCTGCTAAATACTGAATTGTTCTTACATTATGAACATTAATAGGAGTTCCACCTCCTTTCATTTGAACTGGGTCGTATTTAGTACCACTTATATATGGAGATATTAAAACTCCAAATGTTAAATCAGCTACAGTATTAATTGTTTGAGATGGAGAATAATAAATTTCACCATTCCAAAAAATCCATCCAGCAGATACATTATGAACTCCAGTACTATAAGTATCTACAACACCAGATAGCCTATATAACTTAGTGCTATCGTAAGAAGAACCTATAATCGCTAACATTGTAGCATTAAATCCTTCAAAAAACGCATCCTGAATAAACTCCCAAGTACCAGATTTTACAGTAAATCCAACACTCGCAGATGTATTATCGGTTACTTTTACTCTTTTCATAATTAATAAGTTTGTATTGTATATAAAAGTCCAGGAGGTACGTATTGGTTAATAAAATTTCTTATTATAGTTTCATCACCTATTGATGAATAAACAGATAATGGTATAAATACTTTAAAAAAATAAGTAGATGCACCACTTAATATTTCAACATCGAAGCTTCCAGTATCAGAAGTTAAATCACTTGAATATGAAGTACCATTTTCTGTATCAAATGAAACAAAAGATAATACTGGTGGAGTAAAGTCTTGTATATAAATATCTGAATTAGTTGGATTTAAAGGAGAATCTGGAGTTCTGTAACCTATAAAACCATTATCTAATAATTGCTTTATAAAAAACTTATTTAAAGCAAATTCAAGTACAAGTTTTTTACAAGAATATGTTGCTGATTCGTAAACTCCAATCGGTGAATCTAAAATCAACTCCCATGAATCTGGAGAGGAAGATGGAGTATTTCCAACATTCCCATTAATAAGAGATTTATAAACTTTGTAATCTATTATCGCCTCTTGCTCAAACGAATACACAGTAGAAACATTCCAGTAAGTAGAAGTAGTGCCATTGCAAAATTCAGTAAATATTTTATACTTTCTCTTTATTTGAGAATATAACCCTCTAATCCAAGCTATAAAATAATTATCTCTGTGGTTTGGTGGTGTAACAATTAAAGAAAAATAATCAAAATCTATATTTACTAACATACTTTTATTTTCTTATCTTTCCACTTTAAATGTTTTAAATCCCATATTTGATATGGGGAAATAGGCGAGTATTCTTTGTTTAAAAATTCAATAAGTTTTTCAGCAAATTCTTTATTTATTTTTATTAAAAATTTACTTTCCGAATATATTTTATTCATTTCTTCTTCTACTGACATTATTCCGAAATTAAATTAAGATTAAGAAATGAACTACCTGTGCGTGTATCATCTAATGTATATCCAGATAATGTTTCAGGTACTATATAACCTGCGTATGGTGTACAGTTTCTTTGTAAAAAAGTATTATTTAAAACTAAACTTATTCCAGTTCCTATTGATTGAGTATCTTCCCTTTCCCAAACATTTGTAAAATCAACATCATTTACTCCTTCTGTAGCAAGTATTGCTTCTTCGAGTTTAGATAATGTTACAACACCGTTAAATGGAATACTGTTTAAATAATTAGATATTGCACTTTTAACAGATGCTCTTATAGAAGAAGAGTAAAATCCGTTATAGTAAACATCCAACTGCAAAAATAACTTTGCCGAATTTAACGATATTACAGATACATTAATTCCTGGAACTTTAATTTGATTAACAAAGGATTGCGCTGCAGTTAATGCATCTCCTGTTATTTGGGAAGAATTGGCTCCAGCGATTTTAATAATAGTAGAACCCGAAAAACCGCCAACAACCGCACAATTCTTAACAATATTATACAAAGTATTCTTAACGGAATACATTGGAATCATTGTATTTATAGTATCAGCTGTCATTGTTAATGTACCATCGCTATTCTTTGT
Organism: uncultured Bacteroidota bacterium; assembly: GCA_903865435.1. Classification (GTDB taxonomy): domain Bacteria; phylum Bacteroidota; class Bacteroidia; order Chitinophagales; family Chitinophagaceae; genus Sediminibacterium. The sequence continues at coordinate 17,479 of CAIPJS010000058.1, forward strand.
AACTGTTCCTTTTGGTACAAATATTTGGCTATTAACTAATGATAAAACTTGAGGATTAGTTGCTGAATATTGAAAATTATTAAGCATCTGGTCTTGAAACCAAGGTTGGCTTTGAGGAGGCAAAACTTTTCTTAACAACTGTATATCAGAAGTAAAATTGTCGTAAAGTTGTTCAGATACAGATGTTGCATCAGATATTGTAGATAGAGTTAATTTCTTATAATCGGTTTTCGACCATTTTGTAGGGTCTATAGTTAAACCAACAGAAGCAGCATAAGCTACAAGGTTTTTTACTAATCCATTAAGTATATTACTTGCGGTTCTGCTCATTATTTTAAAAGTGTTATATTATCTGTAAGTATTGGGTTTACAAGGTCTGCAATTGCAAACCCACTATCTGTATCAAACAATGAGCCTTTATTATCTAAGAAGTTTGATTTAAATCCTAATATATACTTGTAAATATTACCATGTTTGTAATCAAGTCTATCTTCTGATTGCTGTAATTTAGAACAAAAAGATATATTTGCATTAAGCATAACACTTTTTACAAAATCCCTTACATCAAATATGGAAAGATTTTGCTCCATTGTATTATTTTGACCATCAAGAACCATATTAATAAGGTGAACCCTCCAAATAGAATCTCTGTATTCAGTAATATTTGCACCAATATTTTTAACTTCTCCTGGCTGAAATTCAATAAAGCAAGATGGAGTATTATAAGAATAAGTTTTACCGCTAATCATTTCATTTATCTGGTCATCAAAAATATTCCAGTATTTAAAAGGATTAGACAAAAGACCTGATTTCGGAGCTTTTAAAGCAGCCAAGCAATCAATGTGAATTTGTTTTATTCTTGAACTCATTAATTTTAATTAAAAAACTTATCAGCTAATTTTTCAAGTAACAACTTTTGGTTAAAAGTAAGCGATGGACTTTGTGTTAAAAATGAACGGGAATCAATCCATCCAGCACTTAAATGATTAAATCCATCTTGGTGATATTTCGCATATCCCCTTCCTCTTGCATCTATAGGGTCTACTGTTAAAACAGCACTACCTTTTCTAAAAACAACATTTTTAATATCAAGTGTTTGAGATTTAAGATTTCCAGTAACATTTAAAATAGGTGGAGGAACTCCTCTTTTTACATCAGCCCAAGATTGACCAGTTTCCGAATTTGTTTCATTATCAAAGTTTTCTGAAAATTCTTTTTGAGCTAAAGATATTCCATCCTTCAAAAAATCTTTTTCAAAATCATCATACTTCGCTATCAGATTCTGGAATCCCAGTTTGCTCATCTTTTCTCATTTTTATCCACTTGTCTTTAGGTATTCTAAAATCAATATTAATCTGTTCGCAAATTTTGTCTGCAAGTTCATTGCGAATTTTACTCCATTTTGCTTTAATTGGATTAATGTGATTTAAAATAAATTCAGAGTTTTCTTTAGGTGTTTGTCCTAATTCATTAGGTGTTGCAGAGCGTAAAAACTGAATTAATAAGTCAGCTTCGTGCATATAAAGAACCACATCTAAATCATCTCCAAAATTACAAAGCTTAATCCAAGTAGAGTCTGGACAAGCACTTAATCTTATAGAACAAAAACCAATTGCCTTTCTAAGAAGAAGTAAAACTGTTTGGTTAATTTCTTCACCTATTTCATAAGGCGTTTCTCCTAACTGCTTTGCAAGTCTTCTTTGATGTTCTCCTAAAAATTGCTTTTCTTTTGTTGTCATTGTGCGTATTTTTTTATTATTCAGTATCTAATTCTGGTTTTATACTTTCTGGTGTTTTTACTTTTTCAAGAATATTCTCCCTCTTTTCGTCCAACTGTTTAACAGGTACATGGTCTTCAAATGTAAATCCAGTCCAATCGTTCAACTCGTTTACATCTACTTTTTTACCTCCATCTGCAAATAACTTAACCCATTCTGCAGTAACTCTCATATCTGAATTTTTACGCATACGAGTTTCTCTTTCCTCCATATCATTATGAAGGTCAAATTTATAGCCTAATGGGAATAGACCTTTTATTAATTGAGAACCACAAAGTTTTCCAATTTTTCTACAAGCTGGAGCAAGTATATTATCAATTGATGTTTTTGTAATATCTCCGTATTTTACCTTTTTGGCATTTATAGCTTGTTCAACTAATGATATACCAAAACCATCTTTGCTTTGTGTAACCATACCTCCTAACTTTCCAGGAGTTGATTTCATTGCATCGGTATGACCTAAAAATAACTGATTTATTATAGCTTCCTGCCTTCCTATGAAGTTATCGTATGATTTCCAAGCGGTACCTGCATTAGCTATCATTTCGTAAGTTATATCATCATCAGTATTTTTATCAAGAAGTGCCCAAGCGTTTGATGCAGAAGATGCTAAAAATGCCTCAAACTGGTCTCTTTCCTCACCTACTTTATTGGTAATACCTTTTTTAATTGGCATACCAAAATTTTCGATAAAGTCTGTATTCCATTCGTTAGTCTTTCGCATTAAGATTTCGCAAAGAGCTATATTATAAAGCAAACCATAACCACAATACTTTCCTCTTATGTTTCTCGTTGGAATCCAATGATTAAAAAGAGTAATTAATTCTTCTTCAGTATTAATCCTTATTTGGTCTCTTGTGCTAACTTGAATACCAGAAATAGAATATACCAATGATGTAAGTATAGGCTCTCCTGGATTTTCACGTGTACCATCGGGTCTTATATTTTCTCTTGGCAAGCTTTTTAAGTCGTAAAACCCATCAAATCCGCCCAAAGTTGAAACGTCTCCCATTTGAATTAACGAATAACCGTATAATTCAGCATCAAGTGTTTCTTGAATATATTTTCCAACCCAAGTTTGTTCCTGAAGTTGTTGAGATAAATCCCTTGAAACTTCTTTTTTCCCATTTACTATTTTATAAACTTGATAATCTCTTTGCAATGTTAATTCGTACCATCTTTCAATAATGGCTTTTACAAAAGGATTTTCAACAGTATCCATAAATATGCGTTGCATTTTTGCTCGCATTGGATAAAAAGCCAATTCAGCTTCACGTATTGCATCTCTCCAAGATTGAACATCTGCTGCAATTCTTTGAAACTGAACAGGAGTTATAAACCTATCAAGATGAGAAGGAGTAACCTTACGTCCACCAAGTGTGCCATAAGGAGAAAAAGCGGTGCTTAATCCGCTTACCGTATGTGAATCAAGATTAAACATCTTTACCTAATAGTTCCTCTATTTCTTTACCTTGTTTTGTAATAGCTTTACTCTTTGTTTCTTTTGGTGCAGTCCAAGCTGCTATTTGTATTCCTAATGAATTAGAAAAACCAAACTCTCCTCTTTTTGAAAATTTTTGCTGCAACTTATATAAATCTGAAATAAATTCAGCCTGTGCGTCAGAATATTTTTCCTTTCGTCTTTTATCTAACCAATCAATAATCTTAGTTAAACAATAAACGCAAACCATAAATACTCCAAAAGTAAATGTATATGTCACGATAAAAAACTAATTAGCACTCATATTAAAAAATACTCCAAAATATAGCCAGTTACCATTTTCAAGTCTACCTCTTGCAAAAGTTCCGTAATCTGGTTCTTCTTCTCGAAGTTTTCTAAGAAATTCTAAAGTCCATTGACAATCATTGGAAGATTTAGATTCTTTTTTAAACTTAATTAATGTACTTACCAAGCGTTGTTTTGTTTCGTCTTGCTGCCCCATCTGAAACTGTTACTTTTTGTAGGCTGATTTAATTCTGTTCTACTTTGAAGTTTACCATCTTCCATTTTTTTCATCCAAAGGAATTGAGATTCCATGTTTTGAACTCTTAAAGTTGGTATGTTGTTTGGCGATATTCTGTTATGTAGTCTCCATATACTTAAATCAATTATGCACTGAACAAATGAAGGGTTTCTGTTATCTCCTTTACACCAAGGAGATACTGTTGGTAATGTTCCTGCATCCAAAGAATAAAAGCCTAAGTCCTCCCAGTATTTTTCGCCATTTTGTACATCATTAGGAAATATGTTTTGATTCCCAGTAACAACAAATTCTGATTGTATTCTCATTGAATCAGAAGGTACGATTGTTGCTTCTTTACAAGAATAGATATGGTCGTTCCACCAAACTATATCTCCTACATTATAAAATCCTTTTGTAAATGCACCTTTTTGTTTTTGTATATTTACTGAAAAAATAGGATAAGGTAAAGGTACGTAAAAAATATCATACTGATTACCTAAAAGCATCCATTTATCTGGATTAAAATCAGAGTCAAAATTATCTATATTACAACTATAAGCCAAACCTTGGTTTATTACGAGGTCGCCCTGAAAGTATTGCTGAGATATCCAAGAGTCAAAATCCAAGACTGCTCTTTGCCTTGCTGTATAAGATATAGAATTATCATAAGGTAAAGTATCAGTAAACTCAAAATCTAAATCAAATTTGTCAGCAAGGTGTTCGTATATTTTTTCTACAGCCCAACTTTCACAAAAGTTTCTTTCATAATCACCATCCTTTAATGAATCCAAAAGTTGGTCTCTTAGTTGACCAACCTGAATTGTAGGAAGATAATCTCGAAAAGTTATATATTTTGGGAATTGTGGCACGTCACAAATGTACACTATAATAATGGTGTAAACAAATTTATTTTTGAAATATTGATAAAATTAAACAAATTATAAAAAATGATATTAACACTCTTAAAAGAATGTAGTTTATCTTGTCTGGAATATCTTTTTTATTCCATTTATATTTTCTAATTGCCCTCTCGTAGTACTTCGAATACTTTTTATCTGTATCTGAGCCAATTATTAATTTTTTAAGTACTTGCTCGGCTATTACACATTCTGAAGCATTATGTATTATTAGTGCCTTTTCGAGTCCTTTGAACTCGTCGTGTTTTTCTCTAATCATAACTATTTTTTGACCTTCGTCTCCATGCTGAAATATCTCTTTTCTTTTCTTCTTCTTTTAACGGATTAAACTGCTCTGGAATTGTTGGATTGTTTAAAACTCTATTTCCTCCAGTAACTGGTTTTGAAATCATACCATTCTTAAATAATATATAGTTAGCCTTCTCTTCTTCACAGATAAAATAATCAAGACAATCCCCAAGATGCCCTAATGGCTGAACACCTCTAACACCATTTACCATTACTCTTTCTTTATATTTTCCAGATTTTTTAGCTCCTGGTTCGGTAACTGGATTTTCAAGGCAATGCTTCATATCCTTTAAAAGATTTACGCAAAGTGGAGATATTTCTATTTCTAAATCTGCATAGTTTTCTTTTAAAATTATATTAACAAACCTTTGTCTATCAAAATTAGATGGATTTGAATCTGGAACTCTAATAGAAGGCTCAAATTCTTTTAATAACCCAGCTGCAATTGTAAATAAATTACTACCTCTAACTCCTTTAACATCATGTTTTTTAGAAGTGGCATCACCAAATATTTCAACTCCACCTTTGTGGCCTTTATACTTTTTACAAAACTCGCTACATAAGTAATCCAAAGTATTATTAGGACTCATTCCGCATATTTCGTAAATAAACTTTAATTTATTTCCATCTTTCTGAGCAACCAATAAAGGAAAATAAGGATTTGTATTTTCGTCAAGTATAAATGCTAATGGCAAATAAGTATTATAAAAAGTTTCCTTTTTGTGAATTTGTTCGTTGTATTCTTTGTAGTATGGCTGTTGATTTATAGCAACGCTCCATCCTCCGTTACACATTGCATCAAGTACTGCTTTATTTCCTCCAGCCCGCATAACAAGCTTGTGGTAATATTCGTATGGGTTTTGAAAATCATTATCAGTATATATAGAATGATGTCTATTGATAAGAAGACCTTTTAGTGCTGCCACCATTGCCATATCCTCTTCAGTACTACCTTCCTCGCTATGATATATATACTTATAAAGCCAGTGCTCCTCGCTTACGTCACAGTTGTTAAACATTCCGTAAAACTGAGTTTTAATTCCTGGTATTCTAAGCCTTGTAATAAGCATACCAAAAGTTTCAAAATCAATCTGGTTAACCTCGTCGACCAAAATGTCAGTTGGCTGATTCCATCCTTTAATTGATTCTGTTTTGTCGCAGCCAAACATTTGAAACTTATTACCATAACCTGGACATTTTTTATTGCCATTGCCTATATAAGTTATAGTTTTTTGACCTGTTGGCTTTTCGGAAAACTCAAATAAATCTTCCCACCCATTTCTTTTTATTTCAAAAATTATATTTTGACGAAGTTGTTCTGCATTTGAATATATCTGCCTTCCGTAAAAGCAATTAAAGTATTTGGACTTCATGCACTTTACTATAAGTCGAGTAACAACATATGTAGTTTTTGAACTACCATAGGCCCCACTAAGAAAAGTAAGACCCTCGACTATATCCCAAAGTCCAAGAAATGCTTCACTTATAAATACTCCACCATGCTCCCGTATTGTTTGAATAGCTGGAGTTTCCATCCATTTTTCAAATTCAACTCCAGGAAAAAGTCCTTCATCTACTCTTTTTAATCTTTGCCACCTTTTTCCAGATATAACTTTTATTCTCGAAACTATTAATGGTTCGAGAACTTCTACATCTTCTAACTCTTTTTCCTCTGGTTGCAAAGGAACAAATGAAGTGTTTTCTGGTGGTTTTTCTAATTTAAGGTATGCCAAAACATAATATTTTTAGGTTATTCTTTAACTATTTCAAAATCAGTAAAAGTTTCGTCAATCTTCTTGACATTATTTTGAGACTCAAGCCTGTCCATCATCTCGTCAAATTGCTCCGAACTCATCATAAGTGGAGCTGATGTTGTTTCTGCAATAGTTGTTACTATAGAGTTTTTACCGTACTTTTTCTTATTAAGATTTCCTGCAAGCCACATACAGTACTTGGCTGTATTATTTCTGTGCATTGAGTCTGCTACACTTTCATTTCCAATTCCACCTTCGAGATACCTCAGTCCTTCCTCTACAAGAATGTCTGCCCTTGACTCCATTACCTCTTCTATATATTCTTTGTGAACAGACCTTTTTCTCCAGTATGAAAAAGAAGTAACAGATATACCGTAGTATTCGGATATTCTCGTAGTGCCATACCCAAGCAAAAGCATTTCTACTATGTCCTGCATTTTACTTTCAAGAAACTCGAAATAATATCCTGGAACTGGTACATCTTCTGGTGGTTCATCGTACTTAGATGGCATGATTTCTGGGTTCATTTTTATAAGTTGAGCCCTCATATCATTTATTTCACCTCCAGTACCATCTCTTTTAGTACGGTACTTATTATTGTACTTGTCTTTGTATTCTTTACCAAACTTTTCTTTATCCGACATTTGCTTCGTTTTTAGGTATTGCAACTAATGCTGCGTGAAGTGAATTTTCTAATTTTAATGGATTAGAAATGTAATAAAAGTTATCAGTCTCAGATATTACATTATAAAAAGACTTATTGTCAAGTCTGTGATATATAGCAGTTTTTTTATCTAAAAGATGTATCTTCTTTGCCATTGATTTTTATTTTTATGTTTATGTTATTTGGAATATCCTTTAACCAATTTCTAATTATTCTTAAAACCTTAGCCCTGCTACTTTCAGAAGCCTCTCTAATTAACTTATCCCTGTATTCTAAAACTTCGTACAGTTTTACCTCCATATATTATAATTTAAATGCTTCGCAACTTTCTCCGCAAGAGTAATCTTCTGGAAATAAACTAATTTTTTTTGCGTATTCTTGACTTTTTTCAGATAACTTTACTATATCATTTGCAGAAGTATTACCTCTGTAAAAATGAAATGGAGGTTTTAGTTTGGAGTTTCTTGGATTTAAATTCCCGTATTTTTCTTCCATTTTAATCCACCATTCAAAAGATTCTTTTTTTCTAATTGCATTTCTGTAAAGACGTGGCATATCTTTTTTCCAGCAATTATCACAATTACCTTCATCTTCATGAATTTCTAAATTAAAAGACTGCTGTTTCCACCAATTTAATACCCACTTTTTATTTACTTGGAATAAATCAACTAAAGGTAAAATTCTATTTTTATTTATTTTCCTTTTACCGTTTTCATCATTATATCTTTTTGGTTCATCGTACCTAATCCCTATTGCTACTTTGTATGTATTTTTCTTCCATCCAATAGATTTTAAATAACTTTCTATTGTTTTTCTTTTTAACTGGTCTGAACAAAAAGGAACATTTGTTGTTGGTATTCCAAGAGAAGAAATCATGTCCTCGAATGGTTCTCCATTTCTACTTGCGGTTTCATAATTTACGATTTTGTGCGAAACTGAATATCCTTTACCTTTTTATTTGTAACGCACTCAACCCAAACAATTTTAATCATAAATTCGTTAGATACTTCATCTACAAAAAATAAAGTACCCTCTACTTCTTTACCAGTATTTGCAAAAACAACTCTTATTTCATATAAATTTCTATCTTCCCATTTATTTAAAAGCCACCAAAGCATAAATCCAGAAGTTCTTCCACCACTAAAGCTAATTAATAATCTTTTTTTATTTACCTCCATAAGTACATAATTATAAAAAACAAAATAATAAACACAGAACCTACAAAAACTTTCCAAAAGTCTGATGGGTCACGGTCTTCAGAAGAAGGGAAGCCGCTACCAATACCGAATTTAGATTTTTCCTCAATTAAATTACTGTTCATAAACAATCTTTATATTTAAGTCAATACACAATTTATGTTCTATCTTTGCTCCTCTTGATTGCTTCCAATCTTTAAGGAAATGTACTTCATCGCACTGAATTAGAATAGGAATGCAATTTTTCATGTAAGTTTCCCAAGATTCGTTTTCGAGGTTGGCATTTATCCTTAATCCATTAGTTACAGACAATCCTTTATACTGTACAAATTTTCCTTCTACTGGTTTAAAAAGATAATTACACTTAAAAATATGGTCATCTTCATAATCTCCAAACTTTCTCCAACACTGAACCATCAAATCATGTGTTTCGCACTCTCCAGAAATGCGCCCTGCTACGTAGATTTTTTTCATTTAAAATTATTTTTTGTTGATTAATATTCGTAGGATTGAAAAATTATAGTATTATCTTTATCATTTTAAAACGGAGCATCTTCCAATATCAAAATATCTTTTTCCTTAATAAACCTCATTCCAATTGCAACTCCCTCGCCAGTATCAACACTTCCAATCTCTATAGTCGTATCAAAGTGTTTACAGTACTCCTCTATTCCAGAGCGAACCTTTTTCATTGAAAATTCAAAATTCTTACGTATGTTATTCCTTCTACAGTAAGACTCATATTCTACAACAAACTTCGCATCCCCAACAGAACCCCTGTTCACTATCTCGTCGTAAAATTCAACCAAATGACCATGAGAGGATGTAAACTGCTTAACCCAACCACCTTCTGATATTTCCTTATCAATTATTTCGTAATCGCACTTTAAAAACTCGATTATGCAATCGTGAATAAAGTTATCAAACCAAGTGTACTCGTAATCATCCCAGTCTTTTGGAAACATTTTACCGTAATACTTATCAACTCCTTTATGTTTTTTAAAAAAGTCTCCAAATTCTAAATAACGAATCCTTCTTTTAAGTCCTCCATCATAAGAAAGGTCGTATGTGTAATTTGAACTTCCTCCGATTTTTGGCATATCCTCAATGGCAACATCGTACTCGTTTATATATTTTTTGTTTACAACTGCGTTTCCTGTTATTATATCTTTGAAAAATGATAGGTTAAATCCTTTATCCATGTCAGAAGCAACAAATATTCGCTGTTTATTCCAACTCTGCAACAAGTCCTTGCTAAGAGTCAGTTGGCTGGCTGGAACACTTTTAAAAGTAGTTGTCAAATTTAGTAATTCCCAAAATATATTTTTACCATATCCTCCGCCTTCTTTTGGATTTTCACATTTTTCAGTTGCAATAACCATGTAACCTCTTTGGTCTCTAAACTCATGCGCATAATATCCGACGCATTGCATTAAATATTTATCAACTCCAATTGATTTGTTTAAGAAATCGTAGTACAAAGAACAAAAACCGTCGCTACCAACTGCTCTATAATCTTTTTTAATCTTGTACTCCCTATTTTTTATCTTATCCTCCCAAATCAATCCCTGTATCTCCTGATAGCTAAGTATTTCTTCTCCTTCTTGTGTTATTTTTACATAACAATTAGTGTAAAATTTGTACGAAACTTTAGCCGAACTTGAAAGTATCAAATCCTTGTCTAATTCTTTGAACCGTTCCATACTCCACTTCCCAGAAGACTGCAAAAAAGCCTCAAAAGAATCGTACATATCCAAGGAATCTTCCTTTAAGTACTTATGTAGAACATTAAAAAAGAACTTTTCGTCTATGTATCTAAGAATATACCCATCTATGTATACAAACTCCTGTTTTACTCTTTTAAACCCCAACTCGTCTGCAACTCTTAGAAACTCTGTTCTGGATATTTTAAATCCTCCATCTTCAAGTTCTTTCCAGAATATTCCGAACGGATAAATCTCAGAATACTTTAATTTTTCACGCTCAAGTTCTAATTTAGCTTGAAAAGAAGCATTTTCTGGCAATCCGCCATCTTTTTTCTTTGCTTCTCGCTTAATTAGATTTTTTTCTACACTACTTTTTATTTTCCCGTACCCATTAGCGACAAGCCAATGATACATCTCCTTCCCTATCTCAGCACCAGAAAATAATAAAATACCCTTCAAACCAGATGGTGTATAAGACCTATCCTCTAAATCTGTTGTGTTTGTCCATATTTTATATATTCGTTTTTGAATATTAAATGAGGCGTCAACATCTTTTCCTTTTCTCCCTGGTTTTTTAAAATACTTATAACGAGAGTCACCCTTTAAAAGTATCCATCCTGAATCTTCTAATACATTTTCTCCTTCATCTGACCTGTTAAAGTGAGAAAATGGATTTTCATCATATATATCTAATATCGAACCAGTTTTCTCTAATTTTTCAGGCTCAAAGCACTCATTGTATGAAGAGCAAAGATTTACAAGAGAAGCATGTTGGTCTTGAGTTAGTCCTAATATTATTCTTGGAAGAACTTCGCCATTAGCTTCCTTCAAAAGTGTATATCCTGGACTTGGGAAGCATTGCGATAGCGCACCAGTGCTTTTTATCTCAATAAAGCATACTTTCTTAACTTTTGGAGCTTCTTCTCTTTCTTTTTCCGTACACCATCTATAGGCTATATTTTTGGATTCCTGAATATATCCTTGCGGAAGTCTCCAAAGAAGGTGAAACCCTCCACTTGGCGTTTTTTCAACACGTAATCTTTCCCATATTTCAGGGTATAATTCCCTTACTTCATCCAAAAATCCAACTTCAAATCCAGCATATTTCTTAGTATCTAAGTCTGCGCAACAAAGTCCAGATGCTCCAAGATTCATAGCTATTCCAGTTGTCTGGAAATGCCTCATCATATTTTGTAATTCAAACTCGTTTAGCGCAGGTTGGTCTTTCCATACCATTTTGGCAGCCTTTGATTTTTCTGCCGCAGGTACAAGAAATACTCCGTCACCAATAAGTTTTTTTATTGTATCGTTCATAATATTAGGGTAAATTTCAACGTTAGTAGATTCTGTAGAACTTGTATAGTCCTTCGCTTATTCTTCTACGTGAAAATTTCCTAATTTCTGAACCATCTTTTTTATTAAGTTGTCTTGCTAAGTCATTTAATCTGCAATTTAAAGCAGTTGCATGTTCAGTTTTTACCTCTACTGACATACAAGGCTCACTTAATCCATTAAATATCTCCTCCGCAATCTCGTATGGAGGTGATTTTCTACGAGGTATTTCGACGTTTTTCTCAAATTTCAATTCTTGCACAAGATATTTTTTATTTGTTATAAAAGATTTCCACACAACAGACCCCACACAGCCCCAGACTCACTCCCACCTCATCCAATCCTCACCCCCACCTCGCAATATGGCAAACTGTCTTACATTTTTTACACTGGAACAATCCCATAAGCCAAGAAAGCATCCCTGTAATTTTTCCGCACTTTTGGCAGTATTCTGTTATTAGCATGTTCCTAAATTGAAACGCAAACATACAACACTATTTTGATAAAAACGAATTTATTTTTATGGCATTTTAATATCCATAAAAATTGGAAATTCCTATCGTTCATAATCCCCAACAGACATGGTTATAAATCTCTAAAGAACATATAATCAATCTTGCTGTGTTTCTTATACCTAAAAGTCCTATAACTTTTTTCCTCCTTTGCTTTTCTTACCAAGAAGTAAAGTATCAATTTAGCAGACAATTCCGTTTCTACAGGCATAGCAGAGTTCGGATTATCAAATGATTGATACATTTTCTCTGCCAGATATTTCGTTCTATAATAGCTCTCGTTATGTATCATTTTATCCTTTTAAATTCAGTTGTTATACCTTGAACTTTTTCCCTTTGATAGACTCTTTTTTCTCCAGTCTGCTCGGCTAAACGCTTAAGGCGTATCTGAATAGAAGCCAAGTTAATCCCATAAGTATGGTAAACCTTGGAATCTCCTATGTTTCTAACTTCATCCCAGATTTTTGTTCCAAGTTGATGTTCTCGGCTTTTTTCGTTTCCTTTTTCAAGAGGTGTTTTCTTTCCAGATTTTCTGGTTAATACAAAGAAGTCCTGGAGTGTATCTATTATTTCAAAATCTTCCAAAGAAGGAAATTCCTTTCGTAAATCTATCATTTGGCAAATGTACAATGACAATTTCAATTTTACAAATATTTGTTTTTATAATCCAAAATTGTAACTAAAAGCCGATTTTTCGTAACTGCCGTTTTACGTCTAATTGTAACCCTATACCCCGATATTGTAACTCGATTTTACATTAGAATGTAATTCTGCTTATATCGTTTTGTAACCTATCATTTAGTTGATTATCAACGTTTTATAGAATAATAGTGTAACTTGTAACTAAATCCCACAGAGTTTGTAATAAACCAAAATATAGAAAACATGATTTAGCAACTATATAGGTTATATCGAATAACTATATAGACATAACCGAATAAAGATAGCAAATACATAATTTGTCGTTTCCAGTTTATATACAAACTTCGTGAAATAGTTACAAGTTACACTAAATTTTTATAACCAATTGATTTTCAACAAATAGTGCAGTTACATTTCCTAAAAACGGAATTACACTTAGACGTAAAATCGAGTTACACATACCGACATGGCAGTTACATTTAAACGTAAAACAATGGTTACGATTTTTGGGGGTTTTAGTTACACTAATTGGGCTATCTCCAATTTTAGTAATTTCTAAGTAATTTGAGGCCTAAAGGTGAATTTTCGGGATATATTTGGAGTGAACTCCCGTACACTCGGTGGCTCAAAAACGCGTATAATTTAATCTGCTATGTAATTATCTACTATCTGTTTATATCTCTATATGTAACTACCTACTATTTGTTTATATCTCTGTATTATAATCAATTTGCTATAGTATCCCCCCATGCATACATCATGCGTATGTGTGTGCGTATGTGTAACATGGTTGAATATCTATTGAATGCCTATTCCCGCTATTTTGCGCCCTATTCCCGACGTTTTGATTATATTTTGGTATGTTTGTATTAATTTCAAATTTTAGCCCAAATTTTGGGCTAAAAATAGCTATTTCACAAATCTACAACTAATGTTGTAGGTTTGTGAATTTTTACCTATGTATTTTTTCTCATTTATTAGTTATTTTATTAATACAAAATAGGCTATTAGTGGGGTATGTTGTATTAAAATTTGCCAAATATACGTTAACAATGGCTTAACACTATACAATGTATACCGACTATAACATGCGTGCCATGTGGTATACAATGTATAGCAGCTATCAATTGTATATGTCACGTTTAGTTAAATTAAAATAAAACGAAAAGTGACAGGCAATTTCCCACCCCAACAAAAACCCCACAAAAATATAATTCCATACTGTTTTATAACAAAAATAATAGAATTATTATACTCATATCAAATTAAAAACAATTGAGCAATTTCGGAGATATATTAATATGTAGTGGAATTAGAAATTATATTATTCTGGATATTGTGAAATAATATGATATGTTTGAAATTAGTATGTAATTTTAGTTGCTTCTAACAATCCAAAAAATTAGGAATAGTCGGGGAAAATGGAATTAGTCTATATGATAGGAATTAGGATATTTAGAATTAGTACTATATTAGAATTGTATGATATAGTAGTTCCAATGCTATTAACTATTGTGTTATATTAAAAATTAAACTAATCGGGAGGGGTATTTCGGGAATTTTGGCAGGAACTAAAAATTGCCGATAGTGTTTCCTGCGATTTTTAGCCATAAATTAGCGGGTGTTAAATGGTTAGGTATCTATGTATGCAGGCATCGGAGATAATCGAAATTTGGGGATATTACAATTTTAGAGATATGGCCTGTATATACGGAAATTAATTAGGAGATATTTTTAATTTGGCATAGATGATAATATGTTCTTTTGAAAATGTTTGTTGTTTGGAGGGTGTGCCAGATGGAAATATATTTTAATTTTTGTAATATGTAGAAGGAAAATAAAACCCTAAATTAATAGGGTTTGTAATATATTATTTAGATAATAACTCGCATGTTTTTGCGAACCATATGGTAAATGATTCATTCACGTCGTCCCAATCCAAACCACCACCAAACGAATGAGTGTTAGCCATGCCAGTGTTAGTAATTGATATTATAACACTTTCGTATTTTTCACTATATTCTAAAAAATTAGATATAGCAGAATTTTTGTCAAATGTTGCCATTACCCTATTTACGTCCGTTCCTGTTGTAGCTACAACTGTTATTAATAAATTATTCATAATATTTGCTATTCGATTAGACCAATAGCACAACAAATGTACAGCATAGAAACGACATAGACAAATTAACGGGTGTTAAAATAAAGTTAATGTAGGAATGTTTAATATGTCGGAGCATAAAAAATCCCCGAATTAACGGGGATAAATGTATTAATAATTTGTTGTACCTTCCCAACTATTCCAGTCATATGGATTAATACCAGATTGAAATAATTTTAATCCAGAGATTATTTTAAATTCGGAAAATTTGTTATCTGGGAATATATCGTTTAAATCGTATTTTAAATAATACGTTTCAGGTTTTTCACCGTCAGAAGGTTCCCAACCGTTAACTATTTTGTTATTTGATTTGCGAACAGCAAACCATTCATATTTTTTGTTTACATTAAATCGTTTTTTCATATAATAGTAGCACTCGATTAGACCAGCACCGATACAAAATTAGTGATTATTTTTGTAAATAGGAAACGTACAGGTGTTATTGTTTTGTTAATGTAGAAAATTATTATATGTCCGAGCAAAATAAAACCCGCCAAAATAGCGGGTGTTAAAACTACGGTTGAATAGTCAAACTACCTTCGTTAATTCCATCAATGATTTTTTGTGTTATCATGGATGTTTTTTCATTACCATTATCTGCGGAAAAAATAGGGTTAATTAGTTTGTTTTTGTACATCGCAGGTAATGTACACATAGTCCAAATTTTACCAGTTTTTTCCGATTTAATACGCATACCAATATAAAAATGTTCGGGTGTGAAAATATCTCGGCAAATTTTCATATCTGTTGCCATTGTTGTAATGTTTGAAATATGACCTGCGCCAACATTACCAACGGGATATTTATTTAATGCATCTATTAAAATAGATAGTTGATACTCATCCAATTGTATTTTAAACGTTTGAATTTTTGTTGATTTGTCAACAGTTTTAAATATTTGCATATATGTATTTTTTACCGCCACTACCTGTGGCGCAACAAATGTACAACAATAATTTTAGAATAGGAAATGTACAGGTGTTAAAATAAAGTTAATGTAGAAAAATGTAATGTGTCGGAGGATAAAAAAACCCGCAAAATTAGCGGGTTTTATCGTGTATTAAAAATATCTCGGCTGGCGTGTATAATATGTGCCAAATTGAATGGCTAATTTTTTAGCCTGTTTAATAGTTGAGCAAATTGCCAAAATATTAAAATCTACATCCAATATTACTGCTGCTATTTTCATAATATATGTGACGATTAGACCTCACGCAACAAATGTACAACTATTTTTGATACCGCCAAATAAAATTAGTATATTTATTTTTGTAATATTATGTAGCATAAAAAATCCCCGAATTAACGGGGATAAATGTATTAATAACCTGATGACAAAAAACGAGTTTTATCATACCTTGTTCTATATCCATTGTGATGTGTGTACATAGTACTATCACCGCCAAGTGTTATTCCAAATGTAGTATCATTACCGATATAACTGCATGGTATTGTTGTACTATAATGCCATGTTTTAGGAGTTGTAAAATACACTATTGAAAAAACTAATAAAATTGCGGTTAATGTTGAGTAAACAATTGTACCTAAAAATGATGTTTTCATATATTTTCGGCAACCGATTAGACCGTTACCGATGCAAATGTAGTTATTAGTTTTGAAAATAGGAAATGTGCGGATGTTATTGTTTTGTTAATGTTAAATTTTGATATATGTCGGAGTATAAAAAACACCCAAAGAGGGTGTTAAATTAAACTATTTATATTTCAATCTCGTTTAATAGTTTTTTAATTTCCTTGTATCTTTTTATTAAATTAATGTAATCTGGACTATCTAAGTCAATTGTAGCTAATTTGTCAGATATTTCTATTTGTTCCCTTTGCAATAATTTTATTTTTTCCTTTGTCATAATATATCTCGGATTAGACACGAGTCGGTGTAAAGGTAGTAAATATTTCGGAAATAGTAAATAACGAGCTGTTAAGGTTTTGTTAAACCCACAATCGTTAAATTTTTGTTAACATCTATTAATTCTCGATTTTATTTCGTATAACGCACGCATACGCGGCTCCTATTAATACCATCCGAGCCCCATAAAATATTAAAATACTTATTCATATAATACAATAGTTGTTAAAACTATGTTAAAGCCAAAAATTAATTGTGCAGGTATCAAATAACGTTGTACATTTGTATTGTTATTAGCGTGAAACGGAAACAAAAACACAGGAACCCGCTAACATAGGTTATTTGAAATACGGGAAAGCATTATTAACTATTCGGGGTTATAACCCCGATAAAAAAACAAAAACATGAAAAAGTATTTTATTATCGCATCATTTGCGAAAAACAGGATTTACAATGACGGAACTGTAACTGACGTAACAGGCAGCACGCCAGCTCCGAAGGACGATTCAGGTAACTACATATTAGAATGCACCTCTGCAACAAAAAAAGTTAAAGTAGGCGAGCAGGCATTTTACTCAAGTGAACAACTTTTGAAGGTAGGCGAAGCTGCAACTACGAACTGGATTGAAGACAAACCAGTAACTGCCAAAGCTGAACTTACACCTGCCCAGATTGCTGCGAAGGCTGAAGTTGCTGCAAAGCGTGACAATTTGGCAGCATTGAAAGCCGAGCAGTCGAAACTATCTGACAAGCTCGCAACTATTGAGATGGACTCCGAAGACTTTTTACCAACTTTGGCACGTTTCAAGGAAGTAAAAGCGCAAATTGCTGCGCTTGGGCATATAACAACAGTTAGGGTTGCGAGGGTAAAAACAGAAGCGGAAGTTACATCAGAAGCTAACATAGTAACGCTCAGGGAAGCATATGCAGCAGCAGGAAAATCACTCGATGAAGCAATAGTTGCACATAATACTAACGAAGGTTGGGATAAGCAAAAGCGCAACGGAAACGCTCCAGGAACAGCGAAAGATAGGGGAGCGGGGACTAAGTTTACCTACGAACAGGCGCAGGAAGTTCGTCAGTTTGTATCCGAAAATCCTTCAGTTTCACCGAAAGCTGTTTCCGAAAAATTTGGTATTGATAGTATAATGTTATCTCGTATATGTAGCTACAGGCAGTATTTGCTGCGCAAAGGAGATACTCAGTATATACCATTTGATACTACATTTTTCAACCGATACGAAGGTGAAAAACTGGATTCTGTCGTAGGTATCGCTGAAGCAGCTGCATTGTGTGTAGGAACTGACGAGAAAGCAAAAATGATTAACGCTTGGTACAAAAAAATCCCTGTAGCATAGTATAAACCTCGGAGATTAGACCTCCGAGGTTTTTTTGTGTCTACATGGATATGAAAAACTATAATTTATAAAATTCGTACTATATAAATAATCTTCTTCTAAAATGCGGGCCTATATTTTATTCGTGTATGGTAGTACCTAAATTATTTTCAGGACAATGGCGGGTATGCTATGTGGCAAGGAATTGATTTTTAGGATAACATGGAATAGAAACGACAGCCAGCCATGTTAACAAAACTTTAACTGTCCAAATGTATGAATGTACAAATGTTTGGTGTATATTTGTATCAGATAAAAAACAGCGAAAAACATGGAAACAGTAATAAATTCAATCAGAGAAAATCTGATAAACGGAAATAGAAACGATGCAATTAAGGAAATTTCTGGACTATCTAAGGAACAGAAAAAATTGGCACTTCGTCACCTCTACAGCAACAGGAGCGGAGATACGATGGAAGGAAGTATTTTTCGATTAATCTTAAATCTTATATAATGACTGGCCTCCAAAAAATTTCATACGACATTGAGATATTATCTCAGGAATATGTAGAAGAAGATGATGTATTAGAGAAAGCGGATATTTTATCTGATATTAGAGCTAAAATGTCACTGTTTAATACTATTGTTGGAGATATTAGATATGATTTAAAATATGTACCGAATGAAAAAGATTATATAGTACTTTAAAAATAAAACCATATAGCAAAAACATGAGATATCACATACGAATGAACAGAGACAAAGACATAAAACTACTGGTCGAAGCAATCGGAGTAAAATGCGTTAATTTTCACGACAGAACCTGCATTATATTTGACTATTTAACAGATTACCAACTACAAACTTTATTAAATTACTTTTTAAATTAAACATTATGCAAGAGCAAGACTTAAAAACAATAGAAATTATCGCAAAGGAGTATTTTGATAAAGCAAACGGTAATATCTACTTCTCAGCCAGAGTAACCCTGAATTATGGCTTATCCGATGAAGTTACTCTCTATTTGCCTTTTCAGTATGGTTACGGAGAACATTATATAAATATGGCTAAGAAGGAAATTGCCAAGTACTTTGTAATTGATAAAAACGATTCTCCTGAAGCATTCTTTATTTCTTTATATGTGTATAACGTAGTATTACGAACAAACAAAGAAGATAACTGTAAAAAGAGAGACGTTGAAGATTTTGGTAAAGCGTAAAATTTGTTATCAGTCTAAAGTCTGAAAGAATTGCGATAGGTCGTAGGGTTACTCCCTACTACTAAACAAACTAACAAATAAAATATATGCTATTAGAGAAGATTAAGTACGACTTAACAAATGTATCTGAAAAAGTTTACGAAGGAAATAGTTACGGAAATTTTACAACATATGGCGATTTATGGAAATTACGGTCTTTTGTTAAAGGTGATTTAGATGCAGAAATAAAATTTGAACTTGTATCAGGTAAATTTTACTATAGTAGTCCGTACCTTTCTTTTGGAGATTATGATAATTCCTGCCATATAGAAAGGTCAAATGTAAGAGTCTTTGAGAGTGATTTTAAGGACTGTAAAGATTGGATTAAAGTAACTGGAGATTATGGAAGCGAGTCTATTTTTATAGATGTTACAACCGAAAATACAGAAATTATTGAAATTGTTGAATTTTTCCTTGATTGGCAGATAATGATTGACGAGGAAGATTGCACTTTAATGGAAATGGAGTTAATTGATGAGGCTTGGGATTGCTGTATAAAAGACGATGTACTTTTGTTTATAAAAGAAAAATTCAATGTCTATTCAGTAGAAATTCTCGAAGGCAAAGATTCCGATTTCAGAAATTGGTTTGAAGAAATAAGAGAGAAAGAAAATCGTTACTTGGAGATTCAATCTGGTGGAAATGCCTATGTTGATTATAGGATTGTTTTAAATGTATTTTGTAGCATGGAAAACAGAGAAGCGCAGATTACTGTTTTAAACGGATTCCTCGAATTTCTTACTTATTAAGTATAAGTCCTAAAATATTAGCGCAATATGACTTATCGCAACTTTTGTTACTTTTAGATGCGTAATAGCAAAAAGTAAGTTACTCAAACCCGTATCCTTCAAGGAGCGTGATTTTGAGGTGAAAAACTAAAGATATATGAACATATTCGCTCTCGATTACAGCCCAAAACTGGCAGCACAATATCACTGCGATAAGCATGTAGTTAAAATGATTGTAGAAACAGCGCAAATATTATCTACAGCTCATCATATTAATGGCGTAAATTCTCAGTTAAGGGAAATTATATACAAGGAAACTCACAAAAATCATCCTTGTTGTATCTGGGCAAGAGAAAGTACAGAAAATTATTTATGGCTTTGTTCTTTGGGGATTGAACTGTGTAAAGAATACACTTTGAGATATGGTAAAATTCATAAAACACAATCTATTTTAGAGATGTTGGTAGGTAATATTCCAAATTTTAAGTATGTATGTTTTACTCCTTTTGCTTTAGCTATGCCTGAAGATTGCTGGAAAGAAGATGCAGTTTTGGCTTACAGAAAATATTACATGGTACATAAAAGAGGAATCTGTACATGGAAAACTAAAAAACCGATTTGGTTCATATAAAAACAAAAAAAAATCAACAAGGTGGTTTAAAATTCCTTCTGAATTATATACAAAACCCGAAATAATAGAATCTTTACAATATCGTATTAACATTTTAAAAACTTTCAACAATGATTAAAAGAACCTTTAAGGCATGGAGATATGAGATGAAAAAAATCTCCGACAAAATTAAATCAGCAGGATTAGAACTTGGCAAGGTAGAATCCACAGAACAAGAGATTCTTGAAATGTACTACAGAGGTGGATATTCTCCCCGTATGACAATTTTAGAGATATTAAGAGTTCCAGCAGGTTGGGATATTTTATAATAAAGGAGTAAGCCGAAAATCATATTAAGAGTAGGCGTATGTATTTTAACATTTTAAAACAAAATAACTATGAGAGAAAAATTCGGAGCCCCGATAGAAAAAAAAGACAAACTAACAATGTTCATAATAAGATTAGTACTTATTGCAGCATTTACTGAATTTATTGTAATGTTTTTTAATCTTAATTAAACCAAAAAAATATGAACTGGATAAAAATAACAAAAGAAAATATTCCAACTGGCGAAGTTTTAGCCACAGATGGAGAAAATTATATAGTCGGTACGATTATAGAAAATCAAGGATTTTTTGAGTGCCAAATGCAATTGGAAGAATTTGGGATTTACTCTGATTATTGCCCAGCTGTAGATTATATAACTCATTTTATGCTACTAACAAATCCAACAGAGAATATTATTAATCACGAAAATTACGGAGGGTGTTAATTATGGAAAAGAATATTAAAAAACAAATATAATCTCAAAATAACCTCGCTCCATTTACGGATGCGAGGTTTTGAGGTGAAAAAACTTTAAAATGTCAAAATACAATATCTACAAAGGCTTAGACCTTATAAAACCTGCAGTAACAGCAGATGAAATGATTGAGCATAAGCTCTCAAATACTGGATTTACATATCGAAAGATAGAGCAAAAAAAGTGGAGCGAAAAAATAAACGATAAAGATGAGTTTATACGCAATATGAACCTTGCTCAAAGAAACGACTTGCACTTAGGACTTCGTGTTATAAAGTACTCTGAGGAGATAGGCGAAGATGGAAAAATTATTGGATGGCATTTAAGAAGTACCACAAAGGGGAGAAGTGAAAAAGAAATACACTTATCCCCAAGTGTAATAAAAGAAACAAAACTAAAAGACATATTATACTTCTTGTCAGAATATTCAGGGGATATATATGATAAGTTTGAACTTCAAGATTACTTTGATTTAATACCAAGAGAAGAATTTGTTAACATAGTAAAATCATTGAGATAATGGGATGTAATTTTTATAGTTTTCAAAGACCGAGCGAGTCGAAGAAAAAACGAGCCGACAAGAAAAAACTTGTTGCAGCCACAATTAAACTCCAAATGTTTGACGGAGAGAAACAAGTAAGAAAAAACAGTAAAAATATTGACCTATTATGAGCTTAAAACCGTTTAATAAACTAAACACAGAAGAAAGAGATATGCACATAAATCTTATACTTGCGCTTGCTAATGGAGAAAGTTATGAGTTCGAGTGTACAAATCCTCATGCTTTTCGCAATCACTTTTCTGTAATAGTAAAAAAATCATGGGAAATTAACACTTTTACATCAAGAAAATCAGGTAACATACTTAAATATTGGAGGTTATAAGTTATGAAAATAATAGAAACAATTAAGAAGCTAATTGAAAAGGCTCAGAAGACAGATTCAATACAGGAATCAGAGACTTTTATGCTTAAAGCGCAAGAGCTTTTAGCTAAATACAATCTTGATATGTCTCATGTAGAAAGACTTGAGATTGAAGAAGGTATCACAGAGGCTATTCAAAAGTTCGAAGAGCAATGGGAACGAGACCTTATGACTGGAATAGGAGCGAATAACTTCTGTAAAGTGTATGGTTGCCCAGAAGGATTGAGAATAATAGGTAATGCTTCTAACATAGAGGTTACATTATTTTTATACTCATTTTTCAGGACAAGATTATCTGAACTTTCGATTCCAGCATATTTTAGGTTTTTAGGAGAAAAAAGTGATTTACTTGGTTTTAAGCTCGAGCCTACTAAAAAGTTCAAAAACCAATTTCTTTTAGATTACTATAAAGGAGGAGTTGACGGTATTAAATCCAAGATGAATGAAAAGAAAATTGAAATGTCAAAACAAGAAGGTATGTCTGGTTTAATTCGTTTAACTGGTATCGAGATTGAAAAGTATGTAAATGAAAGATATAGAGTTCGTACAACTTCCAGAAGAGATTCAGGCTCGAGTTCTGGCGTTGGTTATGGCAGGGGTTTTGCTGATGGTTCTTCTATTAATGTAACAAGAAATAAAATGATAGGATGAGCAAATTAATGAAGTGGATACTTTTCTTCTTTTCAGAAGAAATAGAACCAACAGAGCGTCAAAAGATTGTCATGATGAACAGTCAATTTAGTTTTATAAAAAAGAGGATTGATATGTGCAATACTCTGCATGAATCATACCAAGCTAACGATTTAATACTATCTTTTATGATAGATTTTAATAAAGTTGGGAATATAATTGATTTAGAATCTGAACTTGTATTGTTACTCAGAAAAAAACAAGATTATATATGCAAAAATATGTAGCCTACTACAGAAAATCTCCAGGAGGAGGGAAGTCTCGAGAAAAATTGCGAGACTCATTTTCTATTGAATCGCAGATGGATTTAGTTAGAAAGTATGCGCAGGACGGAATTATAGGCGAATACACCGAAATAGAATCTGGAAGAGATAATTCGAGATTAGAACTCAAAAAAGCTATTGCTCATGCTAAAAAAGAAGATGCAATCCTTATAGTTGCAAAAGTAGATAGGCTCGGTAGAAATGCAGCATATATTTTTGGCTTGATAGATACTTCTGGAGTTAAATTTCTATTCGCAAATATGCCAAATGCTACAAAACTTGTTATTGGAGTATTGGCTTTGGTTGCGGAGTCGGAAGCTGTTGAAATAGGAGCCAGAATAAAAGCTGGTTTTGTTGTCAAAAAGAATAGAGGAGAAAAGCTTGGGAAAGTAGAAAATTTCTCTATTGCTGGTAGAATTAAAGGAGCTGAATCAATGAAGCTCAATGCTGAAATAAATGAAAACAATGTCAGGGCTAAGGCTTACGTTTCTTTGTTAGGTGGTACGCTTGAATCTAAGTGTTTAGCTTTAAACTCAAACGGATTTAAAACTTCACGAGGATTAGAATTTAAACCAGAACAAGTTAGAAGATTATTATTATGAACATGACCAACGAGCAAAAAGTTAAATCGGTTTATCCTGATGCACGTGCAACTTATTTTTACAATAAATTTTGGATATTTATAGAAAGTATAAATTTTGCAACATTTTTTAAAAACTCAGAATCCGAAGCATGGGCAGACGCAGCCCGAATAATTGATAACAATTTAAAACAAAAGATATGACACGAGAACAGGCTTATGAAGCCATGAAGAACGGAAAGAAAGTAACACACCAAGGATGGTCTGATAGGGATTGTATTTTTCTGGAAGATGGGAAAGTAATGCTGCAAGATTATGTCGATATATCAGAAAGTTGGGAAAAGTATTTAAGAGATTACCACGATGAAAAGGCTTGGAGTATTTACCATGAACCTGTAAAAATGAAATGCACAAATGAAACTTGTCTTGATGGCCTAAATCGTGATACAATTTCGTTTTTCGATGAGGCTTGTCAAACTTGCAACGGAACAGGTTATATTGATGAACCTGAAAAAACCTTCACATTATCCGAAGTAGCAGATATACTTAAATGGGTAGGTGAAAACACTTCGGCTTATGTTACTCTTCATGGTGCAATTTGGGAAGATAAAAAGGGAATTAATTACAATGTAAATGAAATTATTAACGAGTATTTAAACCAAGCAAAATGAACGAACCAGTAACAAGAGAACAGGCTATGCGCCTGAAAAAAGTAGGATTTGATTTGCCTGTAAGTACTTATTATCAAGATTCAAATAATGAAAGACGTGGATTCCGAGGCTCAAGGGTTAACAACTTCAACAACATTGTAATTTATGAAAACTGCTACTCAGTCCCAACAATCCACGAAGCACTTATGTGGGCGATGGAGAAGTTTGGACTGTATGGGTATGTAGTTTATTACACTTTTAAAGAAGTGCCTGATGAAAATAGTAGGTGGTTTTATTATATAGATGACCTTTCAACAAAAATTGACCTGCTTTTTGATTTTAAATATTTCCAAACCTACCAACTTGCACATTCAGATTGCCTCGATGCGGTGTTAACAGAGATAGAAAGGAGAGTTAATGATGGAAAGTAATCTAAAAGAGAATTTTACACAATATCCGTTTATATTTCTTATGTTCATTTTATATATCTGCATAGTGGTAGTTGCCATAAAGTCGAAAACCCATAAGAATGTGGTAAATTCTGATAAATATCTTAAACAATTAAACACCAAAATAGATAATGGAAGTATAGGTTCTCTTATAATTACAACATATTGGAATGACAGTAAGTCATCAGTTAATCACAATACAGCTATTGGATATAAGGCTTTAGCTGAATTAGATACGGAACATATATGGAAAGCTATTCCAACAGGTAATGGAATACCTTACCTTAAAAGAGTTAAGTAATATAACAAACATAATGATTAACAATGGACTTTAACGTAACAGAGATAAACAATAAAGAAAAGGCACTAAAACAGATGATTGATAAAAACATTGGAAAAGATATGGTTCTTTCGATTGGGGATGGTAAACAATTAGCAGAAGCTATTAAGAGTACAGGATTAATGTCACTTATTGAAGCAAAATTAGCAGCAATGAGATACACCGAAGAAATCGAACGACTTGCTGAGGCTGTAAGAAAAGTTGAAAATGAGGACTATAAAGAAAAGCTAAGGATAGCAATAGAAAATCAGGACATCAGTGTTTTATCTAAAGAACATTACCAAAAGCCCAACACAGGCTTTAAATTAGGCTCTTATAAATACAAATCAAAATAATATTATGACCGACCAACAATTACAATCAATAAAGGTAGAAAATGAGAACCAGTTGCAATGTAAAGTAATACTTATTGCAAGCCAAGAGTTTCCACAATTAAGGGGTAAAATATGGCATACAAAAAATGAAAGCTATATTAGGAGAATAGCGATTGAGGAAAATGGAGTTTGGAGAGTAGAAACAGATTCCGAACTCGAAAAACGCAGAAAAGTAGAAGGTTCTGTAAATAAAGCAATGGGTATGCTTCCTGGAGTACCTGATGTACTTTTTTTATGGAAAGGTAAATTGTACTGGATTGAACTTAAAGTTTCAGGAGGAGTACTTTCTGATTCACAGAAAGACCTTCATTACAATTGGAGAAATGACTCAAGTGGGAAGGTGTGCTACGATGTATTTTCTTCAATAACTTATATAAAATCTGTTGTTTATGGAGAAAAGTAATCCTATAGTTGGTATAATATGCGAAGACTTTAAAACTTTTCGTAGGATAAAAAAGATATTAGAACCAGATAATCCTTATTTTTTATTTAGCATAATAAAAAACGAGCAACATTATTTTGCTCAAGATTTTTTTGCTATAATATGCTACGGAAACGATTTTACTGGATTTGATGTTGAAAGAATAGAAGAACACTTTAATAAGACTCACGACAAACTGTTCATTAGGATTGATGAGATTTTTGAATCTTTTAAAATTAATTGATATGGGAACATTCAGAGTAGGAGTTATTACCGATTCTATGTTTGACTTTAGAAATTATAAAGACTCAAACAATTACTGTATTGCTATAAATGGATTAAAAGATTATTTAGGAAGAGACTTTGATAAAATAGTAGTTTTAAATCTTGAATTTATTGGGAATAAATTAAAAGAAGATTTAGAGTATATTAAAAGTCATTATCAAGGTGAAATTTTATTAATTGAACAGCTATATACTATATAAAAAACACCCGCTATTTTAGCGGGTGTTTTTTTACTCCTCATCAAGTTCTTCATCTTCGTCATCGTCTGGAAAATCGTCTTCATCCAGTTCAAAATCTAATTCATCTTCATCCTCAAACGGTAATTCTGGTTGTTTGTTCATATAAATGCTAATTTAGAGCCTTTCTTTTCATTTTTCCTTTAATATTTGCCATATAAAAGTCTAACTTTGATTCTGAACTACTAAAATCATAAAAGAGTTTTTCTAAGTCAAATATTGGTTCAGGTGGCATGGTTAAATTTGGCGTATATTCAAATTTTCCGCCCATTGGTTCGTATATCGTCAATTTTTCGGTTAATCTTATTTCATTTCTAAGTAAATATGAATAAGTTACTACGAAGTTTTGATGATAGAATGTTTCTTTTTTCATTAAAGAAGTTTAGTTATGGTTAGAACTGCTCCTTTAGAAGGATTTTTTGAGTAAATTGAAAATATGCCTTCGCAGATAATCTCTGAATTAGCAGCAATCATAACCATATACTCTAAATGTAATCTTTTAATAACTGGCGTAACATCAACAACTATTTTATCTCCAGTATTTAAACTTACTTTTATTTCACCTCCATATGTTCCGCCTTCTATTACAGAAATTGGATTACTTAAATAAATGGCTTCATATTGTCCATTTAAATCTTCGATTTTTTTTATTATCTTTATTTTCATAATTGTCTAAAAGTTTCACCGTCAACCATAATAGTATCTTGGTTTTCAGTAGTTAAATAATAAAGTATCCTTGTTTGAAATTCATCAACTTCTATCTCCACTTTTTCTAACATATCTTCACGGATAAATCCCTTAGAGTTCATATACTCTAAGGGATTTCCTGGTTTATGTATTTTTACGTAAATCATTCTAAAGGTTTTCTTTCTCTTAAAATTCCTACTTTTTCCATATATCTGTACAATTCTTTGTCGGCAGATATAATCTCTTGATTAGCATAAAAATAAGCTTCTACTTCAGAACCAGTTTTTAACTTATCAAGAGCTATGTAATGTGAATCGTTCTTTCGTCCAGTTTGAGTAATACTCGATTTGGGTGCTGTTGATTTAATTTCCTGAACTGGCTCAGATTTAGATGTTGCTAATTCAGTCCTTTTAGAGCGAAGTAAATCAATTATCTCTTGAGGTTGAGTCCCTTTTATTTCAGCATAGAGTTCCATGCACTCCATGTCTGTTTTTAGGTTGGAAATTTGAGTGCGATAGTCTCTTGGAGCGTAAGAAACAGTGGCTACTATCTCAACTGGAACATTCTGAACTGGAACAATACCTACTTCTTCTAAGGCTGCCAAAAACTCATCTTCGTCTGGCTCGAAGTCGGAAGTTGGGATAACTGAATCATTATCTTGAAGTACAATTGGCTCTTCAGATAATGGAATAGAAATAGCATCTTTAATAACTTCGTTTAAAACCTCTAAAACATTATTTTTGAAACGTTCAGTCTCTTTAAACGTTTCGACAAAGTCCTTTACTTGTTCTTCGGTAGGCTCTTTTGCATCCCGTTCAATACTACAAAGACCAAAATCTCCAATTTCAAGTCTACACTCAAATAGAACCTCGTCTATAGATTTTTTAATCTTTTCACCATCCAGCAGTTTCTTTTCCTTAGAAGCGTAATTATTCAACCAAGCTCTACACTCCATTACACGAGCCTTTATACGTTCAATTTTTACTTCATCAAACGTTATTTCAGTAAGAATACAAATCCTTTCTGATAATAAAAGGTCGTCATAAATACAGTTGTGTTCAATCTCTGAACAACCAAGTTTATAAGCTTCTGAATCAGCTCTGTCGCTACCTAATTCGTATAAAAAACGTTTCTTTTCATCTTCAATTAATCCTCTCGGAGTATTACAAAGAACATATACATTTCTAAATCGACTTTTATTCCAAAGCCACATATAACCATGACCTTGCCACTCATAAGCAGAATCTAACTTATCCTGAATTGTTTTCTTTATGAATGTAAAAATATCCCAAGAAGATTTTATATCAGTAATTCTGTCTTCTTCTGCAATATCACACTCCCCTTGTATGTATTCATTGAAAATTCGTTCAGTATTTTTTTCATACATTTCATCTTCTAACTCCTGAAGCATTAAAATTGATTCAGGCTCTACATTAGTTCCTTTAGTTAGATACCTTGATGAAATTTCGTCTCTTCGTCCAGTTTTTTGCTCAATGTATATTTTTAAAAGAACCCCTATACAAGTATCTGACAGGTTAATTGAGTTCAAGTCAATTTCAGAAGCCTCTTTAGCTAATTCTAAAATATCAGAATGTACTTTTTTCTGATTTTTAGCATTCATTTTACTCCATTTGTCTCGTATAGACTGCAGGAGGTCGGAATACCGTTCCTTGGGAGGTTTACCTCTTCCATCTGTCATTATTGCTCCTAAAGATGAAGCCCTAAAGCAGTATTTGTCAAAATTTAAATGTGCGTTTGTCATAAATTAAATTTGTTTCACCTAAAAATCCCACTCCTAAAGGATGTGGGATTATAATAAAGTATTAAAATTTTAAATCTAAGGCCTTACACCAACAGAACCTTCACTCATTCTTAAAATAAATTGTTCTGTATTTAACTGAATATTGTTAAAATAATTAAAATCGTTTTTTCTCTTTTCGTTTAATTCACGCAAGGTTTTAAGATTTACAGCAACAATTTTAGGTAAAACATCAAGTCTCGATTCAATTGGGAGTAAATCTACAAATTTTTCTATTGCTTTTACAGGATTTTTATCAAGGTAATATAATTCATTTTCAAATTTCTCAGCCCGTATGAGCGCACTGATATATTCTTCTGATTTTTTAATAAGCTTTTTTTGAAGTTCTTTTATTTCTATTTCTTTTTCTTCCAAAACTCCATCAAGCTTCTTATTATCCTCGATGAGTGCCTTGTTTTCAATTTCGAGTTTTTGGATTTTTTTCTCCATTTGCGCAGTTGTCATAATTGTACGTTTTTTACCTTTAAACCCCGCTCCATAAGGCAGCGGGGTTTTAAAATTATTCAAACCTTTTTATATTTTCGTTATAAAAGTTAATATCAAGTACCAAACCTTTCTTAATTGAATTATCCCAACGTTTCTGGAATGATTCTTTTGTTTCAGCTTTTGATATGAACTCGTATATTGGTTTTAATTCTTCAGAAACCTCATTCGGAAGTGACGCAGGAATTTCTGTCACAGTATGAATAATATCAGGTTTTTTAGTTTCTTTAATCTCTACATAAGTTGTATCCATAGTGTCTCCCTCTCCGAGGTCTTTACCTGTTATTTCCATGTAAAGCCATTTCTTAGCCTTCCGTTCAGCTTTACCGAGTATTGCATCATTACCCATTCCAGAGTTAACCTTAACAGGGAATTGTATTGTCTTTTCTTTCCCATCCCATTTAATCTTTGCGTAAACAGAAGTTGCTCCATCTTTTGCAGATGGAAGACTGTATTCAATGTCGTAAACAGGACATACTTTTCTAAGAAGTGCAGTAAATCCCTCCTTAGTCGTGTACATATTTCCAGCCAAAACATTAAACTGATTTCCCCTTACGGATAAACCATTCATCAATGCTTCAATTACGCACTTTTTAATAATACCTTCTTCATACTTTGTAGGTTCTTTATCCCTGTCGGTTAAAAAACCAACTCTTGTTCCCATAAGAGTTTGAATTGGTTTCATAAATTCTGGAGTAAGAGCATTTTGAATTAATTCAAAAGCTTTTGCTTCTACAAAAGCCCTTTCAAATACTCCCATATCTTTTGATATAGACATTACCTCGGTAATTACAGTATCGAGTTTCTTAACCCCTTCCAATTGATTAGCTGGAACACTTGTTAGTTGAGTTGACATAATATTTGTTTTATTTGAGAATACGTATTTTCGATTGTTGAACTGTTGTCAATTGTAAAGTTTGGTATAATTTTAGAGAGCTCTGTTTCAGAAGTGTGGTTAGAAGATATACCACCTCTACCTTCAACCGATATTATAATACCATTTCGGCTCCTGATAGAATTTACTTCATTTATAAAACGAACGTCAGAAATTATCCAGTTTTGTTCACTATATTCAGCCATTAATGAATCAACCCAAATATCTTTATTTATTTCACGTCCTATTTCTGTACCGAGTTTTTGCAGTAGCCATCGGTATGTTCTGTTATAAGATATACCGACTGGGTTTTCTGAAAATCCGTAATGAAAGTCTTGTAGATGCCTCGGTAATAAAGATTGTTTAAAACTTTCATCTTCAAGTTGCTCCATAGTGCATCCAGTTAAAATGCAGCACATTTGCTTTAACTTTGTTGCAAATTTTTTTATTTGCCAACCACAATCTTCGGAAATTAATTTTTCATTAATACTCCACTGGTCAGGACAATAATCATAAACATCTTGACCTGATAAAAATTCAAGAATCGTTATATCGCTTTCGTATTCAGGTTGGTTTTTGTAAAACATATAATGCTGTATCATTTTAGCTACAGTATCCTTTCCCGAGCCAGCTACTCCAGTTATTCCAATAATCATAGTTTAATATTAAATTAATCCAGTTGAAAGTTTTGTTTCTGCTTTTAGCTTTGGGTGCGGTGTGTAATTAAAAAGTTTGAATAATTCAGGTGTCAATAATTCAAAGAACTTATCACAACCTAAATCGTCATACTTATTAAATCTTGCATCAAGATTTAATATAGGTAACTCTTTCGGTTCGCGCTCCATTAATTCTTTAGCTGCATCGAGATGGTTGTCGTAAATATGAACATCACCAAAAGTATGAATTAAATCTCCAGGAATCATATTACATATTTTAGCTAAAATTTCAGTTAAAAGTGCATATGATGCAGTATTGTATGGAACTCCAAGTATTAAATCTGCAGAACGCTGGTAGAATTGGCAGTCGAGATAGTATTGAGGTACGTTTCTATCATTACAATACCTCGATATTTCTTCTTCACTAAATCCAATAAGTTCATTATCGCAGTAATTCATATTATAGAATATTCTTCTCTGCGATTCGGTAAGTTTCCTACAATTAAACTGCACCAAATTATGACAAGTAAACAAAGCCATATCATCATAATGTACTGGGTCTAATGCAGTTAGTATGTGTCTACGAGATTCTGGATTTTGTTTTAGTCCAGATATTAGTTCTTTTATCTGGTCAACTCCATTAAAGTCTCTCCAGAGTTTGCCGTACTGATGACCGCAGTCTCCTATATTGTACCCTAATTCTAATTTAGGACAAAAAAACGGAAGATTATTTCCCTTAATTTCTTCGCAAAATGCTTTAAAATTTAAAAGCGGATATTTTTTATTAATTTTACAGTAATAATTATAAGCATCTTGATGCCACATAAAATCAACTCCATTCTCGTCAAGATACTTTATATTTGTATCACCTTTAAGAAACCATAATAATTCAACAACAACACCTTTCCACGATATTGGTCTTAATTGAAGCATTGGGAAACCATCTTTTAATTCAAACCTCATTCGTCCACCGAATAAAGATTTAGTAGCTGGCATACCTGCTCTTGCTGGAGATTTTATCGTACCATTTTTTAGTACGGATTTAAGTAATTTTTTATATTGTTTCATAATTTTCTTTTATCCAAGCTACAAATTCAGCCCAATGTTTAGTGGATATTAACCTTGCAACGCTATACTTCATTTTTTGTTTTTTATGACCAAGTATCTTTACTGAGTAAAGTTCCATTGCAGATATGTTTTGTCCGTACTTTTCAAGATATTTTAAGATACCTATTAACGGATTTTTATTTTTAGGATTTGTGTTCATCTCAGGTAAAAAGTCCGTTCCTGTAAAGGATACGGACTTTATACTCGTAGGATTTTTTAATTAAAAAGGTAAATCATCAACATCTGATGCAGCAGGTGGAGGTGGTGCTGGATTCGCAGCGGGAGCGGGAGTGGCTGGGTTAGATACTTTTGAAACAATCTCAACTTCATAAACATTAATATTACTAAAAATGTTTAACTTGTTTGGATTTTTTTCAGTTGGCGCAATATCATCCTTCGGTTTAGGAGCTGAGCCCCTTAATGATACTGCAACCATTACTATATCTCCAGGAAAAATGTTATCGAACTTTTCGATATTTTCATTTACAGCCTGAAGATTCATATGATTTTGATATGGAGTTCCTGCAATAACCTTTGTTGTGTCTAATCCTATTGACATAGTTCTAAAGTCATTGTTTGCTCCAGATGTTTTTACAGGATTGATATACACAATCTTTCCTTTTACTACGATTTCGTTACTTTCTACCATTTTTTTTCGATTTTTTTATGAATGTTTAAATTAGGATACAAATATACAACTATTTTCGGAAAAACAAAAATTTTTTTTATTTTCGTAAAAATTTTTTTATTCCAAAATTTAGGCGTACATTTGTATCCTATATATAATAGCATGGCTAAACGTTAGGTCAGCCATGCGTCTAAAACATAGCAATACAATGGATTTAATTAAATGGAGGCAAATAGCAATAGAGCTGAAAATTGACCCTCAGCACATTCACAGATTCAGGCACGGAGAGGATACTCTTACCGAAAAGCAAATATCTGATATTCAGGAATATCTGTCTAAAGAAATTGAAGTTATTAATAACTTTTTAAAAGAAGCAAAATTAGCAGTAATTGGAATTAAATAAAATACATCTCGAAGATTGCATTATAGGTATGAAAGAAATCCCAGATGGATTTGTTGATTTAATTCTATGCGATTTGCCATATGGAACAACTGACTGTTCTTGGGATGAAATAATACCTTTTGGTAAATTATGGGAGCAATACACAAGAATATTAAAGCCTAATGGAAATGCAATACTAACTTCTTCGCAACCTTTTACAACTTCTCTTATTAATTCAAATCCTAAACTATTTAAATATGAAATGATTTGGATAAAAACTAAATCTACAGGATTTCAACATGCAAAAAACAGGCCAATGAAATCTCATGAAGATGTTTTAGTTTTTTCAAAAGGGAGTATGGGTCACGAAAATCTTTTAAAAGAAAAAAGAATGACTTATAACCCACAGGAATTGGTAAGAGTTAATAAAATGAATACTGGAGGGAAAAGAAGATTTGGGGGGTGGTTGGCAAAAGACCTTCTCATAAAGATGAATTTTTTACTGAATTTGAAGGATATCCAGATTCTCTTTTATATTTCGAATCAGAGTCAAATGGTTTCCACCCAACACAAAAACCAGTACCTTTATTTGAGTATCTTATTAAAACATTTTCAAATGAAGGAGAGGTTGTTTTAGATAATTGCATGGGTTCTGGTACAACAGCGATAGCTTGCTTAAATACAAAAAGAAATTATATTGGATTTGAAACAAGTTTTATTTATTACAAAAAAATAGAAGAAAGAATAAAAAAACATTTATTTACACAATCTTTAAATTTATTTTAGTATGCACCAAATAAATCTTCCAATTAAAAATCTTAAGGAGTTTTTAACATTATCAAGATTTGTAGTTTCTGATAAAAATGATTTACTCCCAATTACGAAATACCTAAAGTTTGATATTGACTTTGGAGATGTAACAATAACAAAAGACAATACTCGAGAGTTTATAAAACATTCGTTTTATTATGACTGCTTGGATTGTTCATTTTTGCTTCCAGAAGACAAGTTCAATAACTATATATCAGAAACAAATGGAGAGTTTCTTGTAATAAAGTTTTTAGAAGATTC
The DNA here is from genome assembly GCA_903865435.1 of uncultured Bacteroidota bacterium. Lineage (GTDB taxonomy): Bacteria > Bacteroidota > Bacteroidia > Chitinophagales > Chitinophagaceae > Sediminibacterium. The sequence continues at coordinate 51,912 of CAIPJS010000058.1, forward strand.
TGTAGAGGTTTTTGACGGATATAAAAAACAAAAGTGGGGATTAAAAGGGAATAAGGTTGATATGTTTCCAAAGCCATCAGACCTTCCAACTGAATACTTTAACATTTCTTCTGAAATTATATCAACTCTACAGTTGTCTTCAATAGTATCTGACCCGAAAAACGAGATACGTCCTTTTGCAAAGTTTTCGTATATAGTAAACGACTGCATTTACTCAACAACTATTAACACCGCATTTAAAAAGTCATTAGATACTGGAATAAATGGCTTAATTGCCGTATCGGAAAAAGAGTGTAATTATCTTTCTCAATTTGATTCTGTTAAATACGGATTTTGCCAAAAGTTTAATGTATGGAAGAAAGATAACACAATATCTGGATTTAGAGTTGATGATGGGGCAAAAGGATATGATTACAAAATAATGTTTGGAAGTATATCAACACCTCGCAATCAGTATGTAACTATTTCAACAAAAGACTTATCTAACTTTTGCAAGTCAACAATAAAGTTTAACGAATTGCAATATAAAAACTCCCTTCTTTTATACAAAGACGGTAAAGCTGAAATATCATATAAAGATATAGATTCTGGAGAAGAAAACAAAATGTCTGTTTCAGCAAAAATATCATCTGGAGATAACTTTGAATTTGTATTCATACCAGTACTAATGGAAAAAATTATGGCAAAATTCCCTTTCCCTGAAATATCTATTTGTATTGATAAGTACAAAATGGGTGAAAGTTGGAGGGAAATTATTTATGGGTTCTCTGAAGTTAACGAAAGCATTTGTATAATTTTTCCTAAAATTGAATTATAAATTATGATACCATTCTTCGACATAGAGTCAACTGGAACTTCAGTAACAAAAGACAAAATAATATCTTTGTCTATAATCGTAACTGATTTTAATTTTAATATTCTTGAAAAAAAGAAGTTATTAGTAAACCCAGGAATTTTAATACCAGAAGAAGCTACAGCAGTTCATGGTATTACTAATGAAGTGGTTGCTTTACTTCCTGAGTTTAAGGAGTACGCAAAAGGAATATTCTCTTTCATATCAAAGTTTGATTACATTGCAGGATTTAACTCCAAGATGTTTGATACTCCAATGTTATGCGAGGAATTTGCTCGTTGTGGTATAATTTGGAATCCAGGAAAACAAATAGACTGCTCTGTTATTTTCAAAAAGAGAGAAGCTCGTACACTCTCTGCTGCAATGAAATTTTATTGTGATAAAGAACTTGATGGTGCTCATGATGCCGAGAATGATGTTTTGGCAACTATTGAAGTTTTAAAGGGGCAGATTCAAAAATATGGTCTGGATAAGCAGCTGCACTTGATTTCCGAATCAGAAGAACATGCAAAAGAAGGTTATGTTCCTTTATTAGATTTTCTACTCTCTGAATCAAAGTACGAAGGCGAAGATAATCGTGTTGATTTTGCTGGTAAAATTATACTTAACAAAGATGGAGTCGCTGTATGGAATTTTGGTAAGTATAAAGACATGAATGTTCCTGTATCATTTGACAGAGGATATTGCGATTGGTGTTTAAATACTCCTGATATTACTTTTAATACTAAAAATGTAATTCGTTCAATACTTAATATAAAATAATGAAACTCGATATAGAGGAGGAAAATGAAGGCTAAATCCAAAATAAAACTTTTAGACAAATATTCTCAAGAAAAAGAGGTTGTAACATACAGAAATGTAGGCGTACAATCTCTTTTCGGAGACTATAAAACTGAAAGGATTGTAACAAAGACAAAACTTGTTCTTTGTGAAGTTGGTGATTACCTCGAAGTTTTACACGATTATAATGACGTATCTTGGAAAGTTGTAGTAATAGTTGAAAATTCTAAAGGTATTAGGTTTTGTATGAACGTGTCAGACCTCGAGTTTGAGCCAAACATAATATCAAAAAGAGAAGAGCACGACTGGAGAGAAAGTAGATTTGGTTTTGACAGATTAGACTTAGATGGCGTTATAAATCAAGATGGAATAATAACCTGCTGGAGATGGAAGGGCGAAAATATAAAAGAAAATATATTCGCGGCAAATGATATTTTAAATTCAGAATTTTACTCCGAAGACACAAAAAAAACTATTAGATTTTTACTAAGATGTACGAAATAGCACAAGGATTAAAACTTGAACAATATCAAAGTGATGGTATAAAACAAGCTTACTCTAAATTAAAAAAGGTAAGAAGTCTTATTATAGTATCTCCTATGCGTTCTGGTAAAACAGTAATAGCTGTAAATATAGCAAAAGACTTTTTAAATAAATCTGATAAAAAAATACTAATACTTGTTCATAGACAAGAGCTTCTTGAACAAATGAGATTAACATTCTTTGAATGGCTTGGATTTATACCTGAAAAAATAGATGCTGATACTGTTTATTTTGATTCAAAAGCTCGAGTACTTGTTGCAATGGTTGAAACCATAAACAACAGGTTGGAAGACATTTCATTTGTTAGAGCACTCGGAGAGGTTGGAATGATAATAGGAGATGAAGCACATCTATCTAATTTTAGAAAAGTATATAGCAATTTTGGTGAATCAATAAGAATAGGATTTACTGCAACGCCAATATCTGCAAAAAAGAGTGAACCATTAAAAGAATACTGGGGAGATATAGTTATATTGTGCCAAAATTCCGACCTAATATCACTAAACGAAATTAATCCCAAACGTGGCGTAGTTCCTTGCTATGACTTCGACTTTGGAATAGTAGATAGGGCTTCATTAAAAATGAAAGGTCAAGACTTTGATGAAGAAGCTTTAGGAGTTGAGTTTGGAAAGGTCGAACAAATACAGAATACAATAAATGCGATAATAGAAGTAGGTTATAATAAGAAGTGGGTTATATATAATGCAAACATAGAACACTCTTTAAAAATGCACGAAGCTCTACTTAAACAAGGATTTAATTCAAGACATTTAGATTCTGATAAAAAAGGTAAGTATTCATCAGATTCTTACAGAAAAGATACACTCGGAAATTGGATAAATAATACTCCAAATGCAATACTTAATAATGTAGGTATCGCAACAATCGGAACCAATATTCCTTCTTTAGAGGGAGGTATATTTAACTATTCAACTACGAGTGTTACAAAGTATTGGCAGTGCGTTGGTAGACCAGCAACTCCTTATCAATATCCAGATGGAACATATAAAACACATTTTCTTTGGATTGATACAGGTTGCAATATAGGTAAAGGTCATAAAAGATTTCACGAACCAATGGACTGGGAAAAAGCTTTTAGGTATCCAAAATCTCCAGTAAATGGTGTATCTCCAGTAAAAACTTGCCCAGATTGCAAATCTCTAAACTATGCTTCAGCTACAGTTTGTGCAGGAAAAAGAATTGACTGGATTACCAAAAATATAGTAGACTGCGGGTTTTTATTTTCAATTACAGAAGAACCTAAAATAGAAGACCCTGTAGAAAGAAAACTAAAGAAGATAGGTGATGAAATTAATGTTTCTGAAATAATAGTATTTTTTAAGGATAGAAAAGAGTTTTATTCTTATTGGGAGTTGTTTCATATAATAGCAAACAATACAAGAGCAGAGTTTGAAGAACTTGAACCAGAAGAATTAAAATCAATATTCGAGCTTTCGTATAAAA
>CAIPJS010000059.1 GCA_903865435.1 uncultured Bacteroidota bacterium
ATGAATGGTGTTGGAGAGCAATTGGAATGGGTTATAAGCTTGCTCAAACCAAACATACTTCGTTAATTCATTCTTTAGGTGAAGGAGATAAGCATATTTTAGGTTTAAGAGTTGCTATTTCAAGTCCATTTAGAATCTATTATCAATATCGAAATTATATTTATCTATTTAAAAAAGATTATATTCCTTTTTATTGGAAATTTAATAATTTATTCAAGTATATTATTAAATATTTTTATTATCCATTGTTTATATCTTATAAGTATTTTATAAGAATTAACAAAGGTATTATTGATGGCTTCAAACTATAATTTTTATGAAGTATATTCTGGTTACTGGTGGTGCTGGATTTATTGCATCGCATTTTATTGAACACTTATTACAATTTCCGAAAAATTTTGTAGTTGCAGTTGATAATCTTTCAATGTGTGATGAAAAAAATATATTGAAATTTACTAATAATTCAAATTTTGTTTTTCATAAAGTTGAGTTAACAAATCAACATGAATTAGTTCAAATTTTTGAACAATATAAATTTACAAGAGTATATCACTTAGCTGCTAATTCAGACATAAGTAGAAGTTTTACCAATCCAACTATTGATTATTCTAATACTTTCAATACAACTTGGAATATTTTAGAGTTATTAAGAATTTATGATGTAAAAGAGTTTATTTTCGCCTCTACTTCTGCAATTTTTGGTGAAGTTGGTGATCATATAATTGATGAATCATTTGGTCCAATTTTACCAATTTCACATTATGGTGCAGGAAAGCTCGCATCCGAAGCTTTTATTTCATCATTTGCTTATAATTACGATATTGACTCTTTGATTGTGAGATTCCCAAATGTTATTGGTGAATATTCAACACATGGCGTAATTTTTGATTTTATTAATAAATTAAAAGATAATCCTAATGAATTAGTCGTTCTAGGTAATGGTAAGCAAGAGAAGTCTTATTTGTATGTAAAAGATTTAATATCTGCAATCGAGTACGCATGGAAATTTAAAACAGATAAAATAGATATTTTTAATATTGGCGGAATTGACACAATAAGTGTTTCAGAAATTGCACAAATAGTTGTTGATAATATTGGACTAGGATCTCAAATATCATATACCGGCGGTGATCGTGGATGGAAAGGAGATGTACCGAAATTTTCATATGATATAAAGAAAATATTAGGTACTAAATGGACTCCAAAATTAAATTCAAGAGAAGCAGTTGATTTAACAGTAAAGTCATTAATAAAAGAAATATGGTAATTAGTAAAACTCCTTTTAGGATTAGTTTTGTTGGTGGAGGTAGTGACCTTCCTTCTTATTATTTAAACCATGGTGGTGCAGTTTTGAGTACAACTATCGATAAATATATTTACTTATCAATGCATAGTTATTTTGTTGATAATAAGTATTTTCTAAAATATTCTAAAAATGAACTTGTTGATACAATTACTGAGATCAAGCATCCAATTATTAGAGAAGTATTTAAATTTTTTGATATCAAAGGAGTTGATTTTAATAGCAGTGCCGATTTGCCTTCTGGTACAGGTATGGGATCATCTTCTTCTTTTACTTCTGGATTAATTAATTTGTGTTGTACCTATAAAGGACAATATATGTCAAGAGAGTCTATTGCAGATTTAGCTTGTAAGATTGAAATTGACATTTTAAAAGAACCAATCGGTAAACAAGACCAATATGCATGTGCAGTAGGAGGGTTGAATTTCATCGAATTTAATAAAGACAATACAGTTAATGTAGAAAAAATCCATTTAGATGTTGAAAGAAGTAATAAAATGTCTAATAATTTATTACTTTTTTATTTAGGTAATACAAGAAGTGCCTCAAGTGTTTTGAGTGAACAAAAACAAAACATAGAAGATGGTAAAAAAATTGACAATTTAAAAAAAATGGTAAATTTAGCCTATGAGCTTAAATCTGAAATATTAAAAGGTGAAATTGATGCTTTGGGAGAAAGTCTAAATAAGGGATGGCTTTTAAAAAAAGAATTAGCTTCTGGAATTTCAAGTCAGTATATTGATTATTATTATGATTTAGCAATTAATGCTGGTGCAATTGGAGGCAAGCTTTTAGGTGCTGGTGGTGGAGGTTTTCTGTTGTTTTATGTAAAACCAGAAAATCAAATATCAGTAAAAAATACATTAAAAGAGTTAACTTTTACAGAATTTAATTTCGATAATTCAGGAACAAAAATTATATATTAAAATGGAAAACACAATTAAAAACTATTTAGGAAATTTAGTTACAACTATTCAGTTATTAAAAATTGAAGAATTTACTAGTGTTGCTAATGTATTAAGAGAAGCACGATCTAATGGGAAACGTATCTTTATCTTTGGTAATGGAGGAAGTGGATCCACGGCAACACATTTTGCTTGCGATATTAACAAGGGTGTATCTTACGGTAAAAAAGAAAGATTTAGAGTTATCTGTTTAAATGATAATATTCCAACAATGTTAGCATATAGTAATGATGTTGGATACGATGTTGTTTTCAAAGAACAATTAGAAAACTTTATTGAAGAAGGAGATGTTGTAATAGGTATCAGTGGTAGCGGTAATTCAAAAAATGTATTAAACGCAATGGAACTTGCAAAAGACAAATCTGCAATTACAATTGGAATTACCGGTTTTATGGGTGGCAAACTAAAGGAGATTTGCGATTACTCAATTAATGCTAATTATAATGACATGCAAATTTCAGAAGATATACACATGATATGGGTCCACATTATGATGAAATGTTTTGAAAATGATCTATAGGTCTAGTGTCTTAATGTCCTTATTTTATAAGGAAGATCCTAAATATCTTGAGACTACTTTATCATCTTTAGCTAATCAAACAAGGCAAGCGGATGAAATTATAGTTGTAATAGAGGGAAAATTACCTCCCCAATTAACCGATATTTTAAATAAGTGGGAGCAATATTTTGGCAAAAATGTATTAATTCTGATTAATGCTAAAGATGAAAAAGGTTTTGTTGCTTGTTTAAATTTAGGTTTAAAGATTGCAAAAAATGATATCATAATTAGGGTTGATACTGATGATTTTAGTGAACCGAAACGAATTGAAGTACAAATGGCTGAATTCGAAAAAGATCCTAACCTAGCTTTATTATCTGGACAGTTGGTGGAATATGATGAAAACCTAAAAGGTGAGCCAAAAATAAGACAAGTACCTCTGTCTTATTTAGACATATTAAAATATGCCAAAATGAGAAATCCAATTAATCATCCAACTGCTGCATATATACGTAAAGTGGCATTAGATTTGGGTTCTTATCCTAATGTTGGTTCTAATGAGGACTATGCATTATTTACTACGTTTTTAAAAAATAATCATTACACAATCAATCTAGACTCTCAGTTAGTTAAAGCTAGAACAGGGAATGCTTTGTATTCTAGAAGAAGAGGTGAAAAATATTTAAAAGGTGAATTAGAATGTTTGAAATATATTTATAAAATTGGTTTTTTTTCATATCCATTATACCTATTTCATATAATATCTAGAATTGTAATAAGAAATATGCCTGTCGGTGTAATTCGATTTATATATAAATTTTTACGATAAATGAAAGAAGTTATTATATTAGCAGGCGGCTTTGGAACCAGATTAAAATCCGTAGTAAGTGATTTGCCTAAGTGCTTAGCTGAAGTTTCAGAAAAGCCTTTTTTATCATATGTTCTAGATAGTTTAATTAATTATAATTATACTCATTTTGTTTTTTCTCTAGGTTATAAATCAGAATTTGTTATTGATTTTATAAAAACAAATTATCCTCAATTAAATGTTACTTATTCAATAGAAAAAGATCCATTATTTACGGGAGGAGCCATAAGACTTGCATTAGAAAAGTGTCTTGAACAAAATGTTTTAATAATTAATGCAGATACTTATTTTGGATTTGACTTAAATAATTTTTTGAACTACCATATTGATCAAAATTCAGATATATCAATAGCACTAAAGTATATGGAAAATTTCGACAGATATGGTGTCGTCAAATTTGATAAAAATAATAATATAAATAGTTTTGATGAAAAGAAATTTCAAGAGACGGGATACATAAACTGTGGTTATATAATTATTAATAAAAATGTTTTAATGAATATGCCACTTAATATTCCATTTTCGTTCGAAAAAGATTTCTTATTTCTAAATCTTTCTAAATTGAAAGTTTTGGCTTTTGTTGCCAATGCTTATTTTATAGATATTGGAATTCCTGAAGATTTTATAAAAGCGAATTTAGATTTTAAAGGGATCTCTTCTTTAAACGATTTAAATTTAATTTAAATTGATTTTGTTAACAGGAAGTAATGGGTTTCTGGGTAATTATTTAATTAATAATTTACCAGCTAACATTATTAAAACACTCAATAGAAGTGCAAGTGATTACGAGGTTGATTTATCTATAAACATACCTTGTTTTACAGAGAAATTTGATACAGTAATACACAATGCAGGAAAAGCACATATTATTCCAAAATCTAAAGAAGAAATAGCTGCTTTTTATAATGTAAATGTATTTGGCACACATAATTTATTAAAAGGTTTATCAAATTCTCTACCTAAACGTTTTGTATTTATAAGTTCTGTAAGTGTTTATGGTTTAAATGATGGTTACAATATAAATGAAAATTGCCCATTACTTGCAGAAGACCCATATGGCAAGAGCAAGATCGATGCAGAATTTGTAGTGAAAAAATGGTGCGATGAAAATAATGTTACTTGTACAATTCTAAGATTACCACTTATTGTTGGCGCAAATCCCCCAGGAAATTTAGGTGCAATGATGCATGGAATTAAGAAAGGGTATTATTTTAACATAGCTGGTGGTAATGCAAAAAAAAGTATGGTATTGGCATCTGATATTGCTAAATTTATTTTAAAAGCTGCTGAAGTTGGTGGCACATACAATTTAACTGATGGGATACATCCAACATTTAATGAATTAAGTAATAGTATATCACGAAATTTAGATAAATCATTTGTTCCAAATATGCCATTATTTTTAGCTAATGTGTTAGCAAAAATTGGTGATATACTTGATAACGCATTCCCAATTAATTCCAATAAATTGAAAAAAATTACTTCTACTTTAACCTTTGATGATACTAAAGCAAGAATTGCTTTTGGTTGGAAGCCGACTTCGGTTTTAGAAAGTTTTAATTTACACGAAGATGCTTAATAGACTTTTTGCATTTATTCTAATTATTCTTTTTTCTCCTATATTTATTTTTGTTGCCATTGCAATAATAATTGAAGATGGATTTCCTGTTTTTTTCACACAAAAGCGTGTAGGTATTAATTATTCTTTCTTCAAAATTTATAAATTTCGAAGCATGAAAAAAGATACCCCTAATGTAGCTACTCATTTACTTACTGACCCAGAACAATATTTACTTAAAATAGGTAAATTCATACGTAAAACAAGTTTAGATGAATTACCTAATCTTATTAATATTATTAAAGGAGAAATGGTTTTCGTTGGCCCCCGTCCTGCATTATACAATCAAGATGATTTAATGGATTTTAGGGTTGCAACTGGTGTTTCTAAATTAAAGCCTGGAATTACGGGATGGGCCCAAATTAATGGAAGAGATGAAATATCGATTCCACAAAAAGTACAACTAGAGCAGGAGTACCTAAAGAAGAAGTCATTTCTATTTGACATAGAAATATGTATAAAAACCTTAACCAACGTTATATTTAGCAAGGGAATAACACACTAAAAAGGCATAAAGAATTGTATATGAAAAGCCAGATTATTTATAATCTGGCTTTTCTTTTAAGTATAAGTCTTAAATTTGTACTCTAGAATCTCACCAATGAAAAAAGCCCTAATTACAGGTATCACAGGACAGGATGGCGCCTATTTAGCCGAGTTCTTGCTCAATAAAGGCTATGAAGTGCACGGCATAAAGCGAAGATCCTCTTTGTTTAATACCCAAAGGATTGATCATATTTATGAGGATCCACATATTCCAGATAGGCATCTTCATTTACATTATGGCGATTTATCTGATAGCACTAACTTAATTAGAATTATACAGGAAGTGCAACCCGATGAGATTTATAATTTGGGTGCAATGAGCCATGTTCAAGTGAGTTTCGAAGAACCAGAATATACTGCCAATGTAGATGGTATTGGCACATTGAGAATTTTGGAAGCAATTCGATTATTAGGACTGACGCAGAAAACAAAATTCTACCAAGCATCAACTTCGGAATTGTATGGATTGGTGCAAGCGGTTCCGCAATTAGAAACAACGCCCTTCTATCCTCGTTCACCTTATGGTGTTGCCAAACTATATGCGTATTGGATTACCGTAAATTATCGTGAGGCGTATAATATGTATGCTTGTAATGGCATTTTATTTAACCATGAATCACCGCAACGTGGTGAAACATTTTTAACGCGTAAGGTAACTCGTGCAGCTGCACGTATTGCATTGGGTTTAGATACTTGTTTATACTTAGGTAACTTAAACGCACAAAGAGACTGGGGTCATGCAAAAGATTATATTGAAGGCATGTACCTAATGTTACAACAAGAAAAACCGGAAGACTTTGTTTTGGCTACTGGAATTACCACTACCATTCGTGAATTTGTAAAAATGGCTTTTGCTGAATTAGGAATTGAGCTTGGTTTTAAAGGTAGTGATGATGCGGAAGAAGGTTATGTAGTTAAGAATAATGGAAACTATCATTTAAAGGAAGGTCAAGTAATCGTTAAAGTAGATACTAAATACTATAGACCAACCGAAGTTGATTTATTAATTGGTGATCCAACTAAAGCAATGACTAAATTAGGATGGAAGCCTAAGTATGATTTAACTTCTTTAGTGAAAGAAATGGTAGCAAGTGACCTTGAAATATTTAAGAAAGAGTTACTACTTAAAGAGAATGGCTATACAATTACCAAAGAAAGCGAATAGTATTAATTAGAATTATGGAGAAATCTGCTAAAATATATATTGCTGGCCATATGGGATTAGTTGGCTCAAGTGTTGTAAGAAAGTTAAATAAAGAAGGGTATACCAATATTATAGGTCATACATCTACAGAACTTGATTTAAGAAACCAGCATTTAGTAAATGAATATTTTTTAATTAATAAACCTGAATATGTAATTCATGCGGCTGGAAAAGTTGGTGGTATTAAAGCCAACAATTCTTATCGTGCTGAATTCATTTACGATAACCTAATGATGGAAGCCAATATTATTCATGCATCTTATTTGAATAAGGTAAGAAAGTTATTGTTCCTTGGGTCATCATGCATCTATCCTAAAATGGCGCCACAGCCATTAAAAGAGGAATATTTGCTAAGCGGCTATTTAGAATCCACTAATCAGCCCTATGCCATTGCTAAAATTGCTGGTATTGAAATGTGTGATAGCTACCGCGCTCAATACGGATGCAATTTTATTTCAGCAATGCCTACGAATTTGTATGGCACCAACGACAACTACCATCCAGAAAACTCCCATGTACTGCCAGCATTAATTCGTCGTATTATTCTAGCTAAAAAAAACAATGATCCAAAAGTAATAATTTGGGGTACAGGCACACCGCGCCGTGAATTCATGCATGTAGATGATTTAGCAGATGCTTGTTATTTTCTATTACAAAACTATAATGATGCCGGCCTAGTGAATATAGGTTGGGGCGAAGATGTTTCAATAAAGGAACTTGCTACAATAATTGCTACCGAAGTGGGTTACATAGGCAGCCTTGAATTTGATACCACTAAGCTAGACGGCACACCTCGCAAACTAATGGACACCACTAAGATTAATAATTTAGGCTGGAAGCCTTCTATAACCTTAGAAGATGGTATCAAAAAAACCATCAAAGAAGTAGCAGACAAGTTTTAGAGCCCTTTCTTTATATCCTATATTTGTACATGCATCAAAAGGTAAACATATTAGGGGTTCAAATTAGCAGCATCTCTAATGATGATTTATTGGCAGAATTTACGCAACACATCTTGCATAAACAAAAAAAGCAGGTTTGTATTACTCCTGTGAATTCAGTTTTAGCAGCGCTTAAAAACGAGCAGGTAAAAACCATCTACAATAATGCCGATTATGTTTTATGCGATGGGGTACCTTTAAAATGGGCGGCTTCTTTTTTAAACACACCTATTGTGGAGCGCATTACGGGGCTGGATTTACTTCCTAATTTAGTGGAGCTATCTGCCAAGAATGATTTTAGTATTTTTTTATTAGGCGCTTCACCTGGGGTGGGGGATAAATTAAAACAGGTTATTTTAAATCAATATCCTCAGGCAAAAATAGTGGGGGTATATGTGCCTCCTTTTATGGCCACCTTTACGGCAGCCGAAAACGATAAAATGATTACTGCGGTGAATGCAGCTTCTCCCGATGTTTTACTAGTTAGCCTTACTGCCCCAAAACAAGACATTTGGATAGCTAATAATAAAGACGCCTTAAATGCGACACTAATGGTGGGTATTGGAGGTGCTTTTGAGGTAATGGCTTGCCTGGCTAAAAGAGCGCCTAAATGGGCCCAAAAAGCGGGTTTAGAGTGATTGTATAGATTCATTCAAGAACCCAAGCGTTTGTTTAGAAGATACTTTATGGAGGCGCCTTTATTTATCCCACTAATTATGAAGCAAAAATGTGGGAATAAGTTAAAATGATCCATTGATTAAATTTCCAAGGTCTTGTACTGAATGTATGTTTTTAAGCGCAGTTGAGTCAAAACCATAGAAAGCCGTAAAACTAGCATGTGGGTTGGTGGGTATTCCCCTTAATCCATGATCACCCGTAAGAATTATTCTATATTTATTTTTATTTAATTTACTTAACATTTCAGTCAACTTTTTATTAGTGAAATTCCAATATTGTAAATAATTATTTACATTTTTTAATTCCAATTTTTTAAATTCAGGCTCATAATACAAGGGGGCGTGCGGCATGTATAAATGAATCTTAATAAATGTTTTAGCATCTGCTTTGTCAATTTCGCTAGTAATATTATTTAAGATGAATTTATTATGTTCCATGATCAACTCATCTTTATTGTTAAATCTTTCTTCATTAAACTTGATTAGTTGTCTTTTTGCAAACATATAACAACTATAAATCAGAAAATTTTCAGTAAAACTTTCAGGGTAAATATAAAGTGAAGATTTTTTTTCATTATTATTAATATCAAAGATTCCAAAATTTATAAATTTCACCTCCTTCTTATATAAACTATCTATAAGTAAGGAGTGCTTAAGATAATAATATTCAATAGCTGCCAAATCACTTTCTTTATAATCCTTATTTAGGGAAAGATTAAAATTTAGTATTGATGCAACAGAATGAATGGTTGAAGTTTCATTACTGTATGAATTATTTCTTACTTCCCAGCCATCTTTTTTTAACTGCGTACTAAATTGGTACAAACTACTGTCCTTAAATAGAGTATATAAATTATCTGGTGAATTGTATTCGTCGGCAATAATTAATAAAACTGGCTTAGCTGATAAGTCTTTTATATGAATTGATTGATAAGCATTATGGAATGAATTATAATTTATTTTATTTTTTGAATTAGGGTTGTGCGCAGCTATTAATGTAACAATTCCAAAAACCAGTAAGAAAATATTTAAGTTTTTGTAATTAGCCTTCTTTTTCAAGACTATAAAATACTGTAAGCAAATAGAAATTATGAGTAATAGTAAAATTGTGGCTAATCACCTTATTTCAATTGCCCAGTTTATATTAAAGAAATTATAAATTGGGTTCACAAAATAATAACCATAAAAGAATACCATTAGAAAAGAGGTAACGATGATGGTTATGAATGTGCTGAATTTTTTAAATTTTATTGTTATTAACTTATAAAAAAATTCAATTAGTAATAAAGTAGCTAGTAAAAAAAATAAATTCACAAAACTATAATAAGGAGAAAGTATTAATTCCTGAAAATTAAACCCGATATAGGGTAAAATAATTATTAGTAGGGAGGCCTTTTTAATATCAAATAAGTTATTGCTTATTTCTTTAATGCTCGTCTTCATATTTAATTAATTCGTTTTTTATTAGTATGACCCATTGATTAAACTTCCAAGGTCTTGTACCGATTTTATTTTTTGTAGATCCTTATTTTCAAAACCATAAAAAGCGGTAAATGTGTCTTCTGCCTTAAAATTTCCCCCAATATTTCCATAACCATGATCTCCTGTAATAATAATTCTGTATTTATTTTCCTTAGTGATTGTGGTCAAAAATGCCTCTAATTTAGTATTTGTAAATTTCCAGTAGTCAAAGTATTTGTTTGGATTTGTTTTTGAATTAGATGTAAATTCATTGAAATACGCGTAAGGATCATGTGGCATAAACAAATGTGCATAAATGAATGATTTGCCTTTTATTTTGTTCAAAATATTTGGTATTGAATCTAATATATACCGGTTATGTTTATTTTGCTTTTCCATTAAGCTGCTATCATTATAAATATATTTTACATTCACCATCGACTTGTCAAAAAATTGTCCAATAACAGTGGTGGGATAGTAATAGTAAATGGGTGTGAACCTTTTAGTGGCTCCAATATCAAACATCCCATAATTATAAAATATTACATCTTTCTTTTTTAAACTATCATACAGCGTTGAATAGATCATTTTTTGCTCCCAAAATGTAGAAGAAATTCCTTTTTTATTTTCTATGGTAAAGTTGAAATTAAATAAAGAACTTAAACTATGCACTGTTGTAATTTCTTCAGACTTAGAATTATTATGCACCATCCAGCCATTCTTTTTCAGGTTATTCGAAAAATTATAAATTGAACTGTCTTTATAATAGTTGTAAAAACCATCTGGACTCACATAGCCATCCGTAATAATTAATAGGATTGGTTTATCGCTATTTTCTGAATTGTTTCCACTAATTGAAATGAAATTATTTTTTAAATTAAAATAAGTTTTATTCTGATTTATTTTATAGACAACCATTGTAAGTGCAAAAAAGATAAAAAAGGTTTTGATAAATCTAATGACTTCTTTATGTTTATTATAAAGCCATTTATATAGTAATAAACTTGAAAAAAATGTTATTGTAATTATAATCCACTGATTAATTAATAAATGTGGCAAAACTTTAGCTGTAAGCTTTAATGATTTTTCAATGATGATTTCTCCATAAAACAAAGTAAAAAAGAAACTATTTACAAATACATTTATGTTTAATTTTTTGTTTATAGGCGATAAAGCTTTTGCAAAAAGGTAATTAAAAATTATAATAGATGATAGTATTGCTATTGTATTTACAATACTACTTAAAGGAGACAATAGTTGATCAATACTAATGATGCCAAGATAAGGCAAGAGGAGTATAATAAAGGAGGGGGTTTCGGGGTTGGTATATTTATCTAATAATTTCATATACCACTAATTAAAGCTTTTGGAGTAAAATTAGTATTCTTCCTGAATCGGCTAATTGGGTTGTTTCAATAATGTTGAAATATTTTTCTAATGCGATTTTATAGGCTTCTATTGTATATGCACTTAAATCCTTATTTCTATTTTTAATTAATAATTGCACCTTGGAATCATTTGCCGGGATGAACTCGGTGATTAAATACTTGCTACTAAATAAGGAGAACATTTCTGCAATTTGTGATAAGCTTATTAGATTAGTTATGTGTAAATGATGTTCAACCGCTAAGGCCATTACCATTTCAGATTTTGCTCTAGTAAATATGGAGGAAATTTCTTTTTCATTAACCCCAAGGTGTGTGCTGGTCTCGGCTAATTCCTGCATTAAAACATTTACATGCGTTAATTTTTGTTTCTTAATTTGCCTTTCCATTATATCTACACAAATATCATCCGACTCTAAGGCAACCACTCTTTTTGTATAGGAGGCTGCTAAAAAACTAAACCGGCCCATATTCGCCCCTAAATCTACTACTGATAAAGGTTTTGTTTGTTCCAACCATTTTTTTACAATTTCTTCTTTATGAACTAAATATTTTTCTGATGCTATATCTTGTTCATAATATTCCGACCAATGTTTTTCAAATTGGTAAGGTTTTTTCCATTTGGTTACTGTATTGAGTAACATACCCATTAATGATGTTAGCTTTTCATTACTAAATCCTTCTTTTTTGACTTCTTGGTTCAATTGTAGTTTTGCCTCTGCTGTTGCACCTTCTGCATTTGCATATTTAGCATGAAGATGTATATGTAATAATGCGGTACTATTGAACCATGATTTTAATGGCAATTGCTTGCTTATAAAATTTAAGGGCAATCCTCTTAAATGTGTTCTAGTGATGCGGGACCATTTTTGTCCATTATAATGCATCAATGCAAGGGGACTTAAAAATTCAGCACAAAATTGTAGATAGGCAATCCATGGCGCTCCCTCTTTAAAAAAGGAGAAGGAACTTGTATCTAATAATAGGGCTTTACCATCTTCTAAATAAAAATTATAGGGGGTGGCATCTTTTAAAATCATGCCATACTTTAAGGCGATTTGGTTTATGCTTATATAGGCAATGATGGCTTTTCTCCATTGTATATAGGACCATTCAAATGGGTAGCTTTGAAATGCAATCTGTTTTGGTTGTATTAAACAATAGACATCATCTGTATTTGAGCTAATTTCGGTTTTGCTGATCTCTTCATGGGCAATGATCAATCCCTTTGCTTGCAAAGCAGCATATAATCCAGATTGCATCAAATGATCATATTCAGCTTTATATTCATTAAAAATGTATCTATAATATAGTCCATCTTTAAGAATGACTCGAGCTGCACTGTCCTTATATGATATGTTATTAGGGCTAGTTATCGTCGTCGTCTTTTTTTTCTAATTCAGATGTTTCTTGGTTTTCCCAAATCTAAATTTAATATAAGCCACAATTCTTTTAAAAAACACCACAACAGTTAGTAAACCTGACAATAGTGCCTGAAACAATAAACTTCCAGACCC
>CAIPJS010000060.1 GCA_903865435.1 uncultured Bacteroidota bacterium
TAAAGCAGGTGTGAAGATTGCATTTGGTACAGATGCAGGTGTGTATGCGCACGGAAAAAACTGGATTGAATTTAGGTACATGGTAGAGGGGGGTATGCCCATTCTTGAAACCATTCAAGCAGCAACATGGAATGCTGCAGACCTTATGGGTACACAAGCTATATTAGGTAGTATTGAAAAAAATAAATTAGCAGATATTATTGCTGTACCTGGTGACCTGACTAAAAATATTGAACTAATGGGTCAAGTTAACTTTGTAATGAAAGATGGAGTAGTGTATAAGTCTAAATAAATATTAACTATTCCATTTATCCAATTGCTTCAAACAAGCAGTTAAATCTTTAGGCAAAGGAGCTTCTAATCGGAGCTCCTTTGCTTTGTAGGTAAATACCAAACTTGATGCATGTAAAGCTTGCCTAGCCATTAAGGGTCTTTCTTCGGCTTCTTCTTTGCTTAATTTAAAATTCTTCTTTTTAATAGAGGACAATAATAATTTCTCTCCATCACCATATACATCGTCAGCAACAATCGGGTGGCCTATTTGTTTTGCGTGAAGTCGAATTTGATGTGTTCTTCCAGTGTGAATTTGGAAACTCACCCAAGCATATTGTTTGTAATATTTTTCTACACTATATGTAGTTAAAGCTACTTTTCCTTTTGCATTGATGACCATGGTTCCCTTTTTTACAGGATGTTCCATAATTGGATTGTCAATACTGCCTTCTTGTGCAGGCCTGCCTTTTACTAAGCCTAAGTATTTTTTTTCAATACTTCTTCCTTCAAAAAGTTCACTTAACAATTGATGTGCTGTTGCATTTTTTGCAAAAAGAATTAACCCACTCGTATATTGATCCAAACGATGTACTGTAAATATTTCACCGTACTTTTCTTGCAACAAGGATTTTAGGGATACTTCTTTTCCAAAACGGTCAGGAATACTAAATAAACCCGCTGGTTTGTTTAGTACAATTATATCCTCGTCTTCAAATAAAATATTTAACATACTAAATTTAATTGGAAGACTTTCTTGTGAAAGATTTATTCATGAATTTTAATAACCTCACTTCTTTTTCTGCTAAAAAACGCCATTTGCCACGGTCTACATTTTTCTTGGTTAAATTGGCAAACATCACTCTATCCAAATGCCTTACATCATAACCTAAATGTTCAAATATGCGGCGTACAATTCTGTTTCTGCCGCTGTGAATTTCAATACCGATTACATTTTTAGAAGTATTAGATAAATAACTCACTGCATCTGCTGCAATAAATCCATCTTCTAATTCTACCCCTGCAGCAATGGTTTCCATATCGGCTTTGGTTACAGGTTTATCTAAAGTGACTTCGTATATTTTTTTTATTTCGTAAGAAGGGTGCGTTAACTTTTGTGCTAAGTCGCCATCGTTGGTCAAAATTAAAACACCTGTTGTATTTCTATCCAATCTGCCTACAGGAAACATTCTTTGGGTTGTGGCATTTTTGATAATATCCAATACTGTTTTTCTTCCTTCAGGATCAGATGCGGTACAGATATAATCTTTGGGTTTGTTCAATAATATATAAACGGGCGTTACTTGTAATTGTAATACTTTACCTTTTAGTCTTACTACGTCTTTATATTGTACTTTATAACCTGGCTCTAAAACAATGTCTCCATTGACTGCTACATGCCCAGCTTTAACTAATTCTGCTGCTTCGCGACGGCCAGAAATACCAGCATGTGCAATGTATTTATTCAATGGCATTTGTTCAAAAGGGGCTTCTGTTGAAGCAGTTACTTTTCCAATCGATGCGGTTCTTTTAACATCTGCACGATCCATAGAAGCTGGTGTTCTTTTATTACTAGGGCTAGGCTTAGCATTAAAACTAGGTTTTAATTCACCGTATTTTGGCGCTGCATTTTTATGTGAAAAAGTAGGGGCAGTTTTATTGGAAGGAATTCTTCTTTTGTTATTTCCCAAAGGTTCAACTGGTATGCCTCTTTCTTTGTCTTTTTTTCTTTGACGCATGGCTTCTCCTGCAGCCCTCATTTCTATTTTGGCTTTTTTCTTTTCTTGTCTGTATTCTTCTTTTACAGCACTGCCTTTTTCTGATTTGAAAACTTATCAAAGTTGTCTGATCTTTTGTTGTTCATGGCCCGCAGGTTTAAAAATTATCCTTGTTTGCTAATTGGCCACAAGCTGCATCAATATCCTTTCCTCTACTATGTCTTACGCGTACATTGACTCTGTTTTTTTGTAAAATTTCAACAAAGCGTTCAAAGCCTTCTTCATCAGGTTTATCAAACGGGAAAATGTCTACTGGATTGTATTCAATGACATTGATTAAATCGGCTGGTACTTGTCTGTATA
>CAIPJS010000061.1 GCA_903865435.1 uncultured Bacteroidota bacterium
AATCTAACGTATCTATCTATCTTTACTGCGTATATTTTATTTATAAATGTAACTTAAAGATAGATGGGATTAGGCAATAATTTAGTGGTAATTACTTGGAATGGAGGAGCTGAAATTCCTTGCACTTATGTACATTTTGATACTGAGAAAAATTTTGATCTTTTATTGTTCAATAATACTGGTAAAATTGGTGAAATTGAAAAATATAATGTGCCACATGAGCATTATATTTCTGAAAAAACCGAAAACAAAGGGGAGATCTTTTATCACATTTGTAAGTACCTGACTAATAAGCAACTTAATTACAATTATGTTGGGGTTATCGATGATGATATAATTTTTAAAATCTCCGATTTTAATTTCCTTTTACATATTGCTACAATCCACAATTTAGATGTTTTTCAACCTTCAATTGCTAAAGACAGTTATTTTAGTCATAGAAGGTTTGTAAATAGATCTGGCTTGATGGTTTCATCAATTGATTGGGTAGAAATTATGGCACCTTTTTATAGACAAAATTTATTATTAGCCTGCGAAAAATATTTTTTAAAAACAATTTCAGGACAAGGGGTGGATGTATTTTTAATGCCAGTATTACAAATTCTAAATAATCAAACTAAAACTGGAATTGTTCATTCAGTACAAATTAAGCACGCAAGGCCAATAAGAAGCCACGAAAGAATTTATAAAAATGGTTTGAATAATGAACAGGAGATTGAGATTATTAGACAAGCCTCTTTAAGCTTGGTAGATAAAAAAGAAAATAAGAGTAAATTCAATGCTAAGTTTAAAAGATTAATATTAAAAGAAGGGAATCAACCCCTGATTAAAGCAGAGATTTTATTTAATAAGATGAATCAATCAGCTAAGAATATTATTGTACTCATAAAAGAGTTATCTCATTATTAATAATTTTAAGAATAAATAATGAAAATAAATTCAATAGTTGAGCCAGAAATTAAAGGAGTAAAGATTATACAGTTTGAAAGATTTTTAGACAAAAGGGGTTATTTCTCCGAAACTTTTAGAGATTCGGATTTTTTAAATAAACAATTAGGAATTTTCCCTAATGGAATTATACAAACAAATGAAAGTTACTCAAGAAGGAATGCATTGAGAGGCTTGCATTTTCAGTGGAATAATCCAATGGGTAAACTAGTAAGAACCATATCAGGTCACATGATTGATTTAATCTTAGACCTAAGAATTGGCTCTCCTTCACAAGGAAAGATCATGGCTTTTAATATGCCCATTGCTGTTCACGACAATAATTCAGCTTGGATCTGGGTGCCAGAGGGCTGTGCTCATGGAAATTTCTTTTTAGAAGATTCTTTTATAGAATATTATTGTTCAGCATCTTACAATGGCGACTGCGAGGCCGGGGTTTCGCCATTTGCAAATGATATAGATTGGAGTATTTGCGATCCTAAATTAAAAAACTTATTTTTTGATTTAAAGGATAGTTTTATTACAACCAGTAAGGATACAAATGGCCATAGTGTTTCAAGTTGGTTAAACACTGCTGATGCAGTTAATTTTAAATTTTAATAATGAAAAAAATATTATTAGCTGGAGGGGCAGGGTATATTGGCACTGAATTAACCAAAAGGTTAATGAAGCTAGATTATGATATCACTGTTTTAGATGATTTATGGTTTGAGAATAATTTAGATCCCAAAGTTAAATTAATCAAAAAAGATATTTTTCAAATCACCCATAAAGAGCTTATTGGGTTTGATGTTATTATATTTTTAGCAGGGGTATCTAATGATCCAATGGCAGAATTCAGTCCATCAGAAAATTTTATTCAAAACGCAGCTTGTCCTGCTTATTTTTCATACGAATGCAAGCGGGCCGGCGTAAAACGCTTTATATATGCATCTTCTTGTTCAGTATATGGTTATACAATTGATGAATTATATGATGAGAGTTCACCAACTACTTGTACTTATCCATATGGAATTTCCAAATTACAAGGTGAAAATGGTGTCCTGCAATTGGCGGATGATCAATTTTCTGTAATTTCTTTAAGACAAGGAACCGTTTGTGGATATAGTGATAGAATGCGATTTGACTTAGTTGTAAATACTATGTTTAAAAATGCATTTTTACATAATGAAATTACAGTAAATAACCCTTCTATATGGAGACCCATATTTCATATTCAGGATGCATGTACAGCTTATATAAGAGCAATACAGGCACCAGATAATATCTCAGGCATTTTTAATGTAGCATCTGATAATTACACCCTTGGACAAATTGGAGACATTGTAAGCGTAGAGATGTCAAAATTAACCAATAAGGATATTAAAGTGCATATCAACGATGTTAAAGACTTTAGAAACTATAAAGTATCTATACAACATGCAAAATTGACTTTAGGTTTTACGCCAATATTTACAGTCAAAGATATAGTGAACGATTTGTATAAAAAATGTAGCAGCTTCTCAAATTTCGAAGATGAAAAATATTATAATATTAAGGTGTTTAAAAAATTAGGTAAAATATAATAAATGAAAAATTTTTATTTATACATAGTCTTCAGTTGCTTCTATCTAAATGTAATGGCTCAAAAGGATACTTTAACCTTTAGTTCATTAATGTTTATCAAACCAGTCGAAAAAAAATCGATGAGTTGGAAAGAAATAGTTAACTCCGGCGACTTTAAAGGGGTAAAAGTGGAAAGAAAAAAGAAAATAGAAGATACAGTTAGTCAATTACAAACCCACTGGTTTGGATTTGATTTTGGATTTGCAAATTATATAGATGAAACTAAATATGCAGAAAATAAAACCTTGACTAATCCAGCAATAGGCTTTCCACTTTCTAAATTCAAGATGTCATTAATTAATTCAAAATCTACTAATGTTAATATTTGGGTGCTTCAACAAAAATATAATTTCAAAAAACCTGGTGCCTATTTAAAATACAGCTTTGGATTAGAGATGTTCAATTTTAGGTATGAATATCCTATAAATTATAGAGAAAATCAACCTATGTATATCTATTTGAGCGATGGTGATTATGAAAAAAATAAATTACTTACCACTTATATATCTGCTCCAATACAATTAGGGTATGATTATAAATTAAAAAATAATAAAACAGTTGGTTTTAGTGGCGGGCTCATTTTGGGTTATTTGTATCAAGCAACCAACAAGCAAATTAGTAGAAGTTTAGGCAAGGAAAAATATAATGCCGAATTTAGCTTAAGAGACATGCGCATGGCAAGTATATTTGAAATTAGAATTGATAAATTAAAGTTTTTTGGAACCGCATCATTGACAAATATGTTAGACAAAATGCCTACCAATCAATCGCTATACCCATATAGTTTTGGATTAAGATTTAGTAAATTTTAATATCCTAAACCAATAGTACTACTTAATATTTAACAATGAAATTTTCTTTGAATAGGCTGCTTCTACATTTAATTATAATACTTTTTTTTCAAAAAGCATATACACAAACTATTCCTATAGGCACCATTGGAGATGAATATTTAAGAATTTTACAATTAGAAGGGAAGATAGATCCTAAATTATCCTTTACGAGTAGACCTAATTTTTTAAATCCAAAATTAACTAGAGATAGTTTTTATAAATATTTAGATTCAAGTTTAGTAGTACATAAAACCTTTAAAAATAAATTTTTTGAATTAAGGCCAGTAATGGCACAGATAAGAACGCAGTATAATTCGCTATTGCCTTATGGATGGAATGATGAAGGAATGATTAAGGCCAGAGGGTTACAAACTTTAACAAGGTTTGGTTTTTATTCTCGATTAGGACCTTTGCATATCCAATATATTCCAGAATATGTCAATGCAGAGAATGCACAATATGATATAAGTCCCGAATATGGAAGCAAACCCAAAGGACGGTATATACAAAATTTTTTAGGTCAGACAAGTGCAAGATTAAATATAGGTAAGATATCTGCAGGGTTTTCGAACGAAAATTTATTTTGGGGACCAGGCCAATTTGGTGCAATAATAATGAGTAACAATGCACCAGGATTTGCACATTATACCCTTAATACCATACAACCCCTCCGTAACTTTTTAGGAAGTTTTGAATTTCAATTGGTAATTGGTAGGTTAGAGCAGGATCCAACTATGCCATTTGAGGCCTATAGCCTTCAGCTTATTGGATTCAATCAACCACGCATTTTTAATGGGCTAAACATTGTTTATCAGCCTAAGTTTTTACCCAATTTATTTATAGGTATTAATAGGGCTTATCAATATTCAGAAAATTTAATCGATAAACAAGGAACAGGCTTTGTAAGTAAATACTTGCCAGTATTTTCTCAAGTATTTAAACAAGCTGAGGGAGGAACGCAGGAGGATAGTATACCAAGAGACCAGCAAATAAGTATTTATACAAGATGGCTTTTCCCTAATTCCCATGCCGAATTTTATTTTGAATATGGATGGAATGATCATAGTTATAATTTTAGAGATTTTTGGATAGATCCAGAACATTCCTCTAGTTATTTAGTTGGCTTTAAAAAATTAATGCCGCTTACTAAAAGCAGATGGTTGGAATTAAATGCAGAAATCATTCAAACTGCACAAACTATTGACTATTTAGTAAGAACAGCCGGAGATTGGTATGTATATGCAAATGGGGGTTATAATCAATTTAATCAAATTTTAGGGGCAGGATCAGGGCAAGGCAATAATATACAAACCCTGCAATTAAATTTAATCCATGGCTTATCAAAAATTGGCATTAAATTTCAGCGTATTCAACACCAACCAACACCAGCAAGTGGCAGCTATTCACTTGAATCCTTGGGATTAAGACCATTACGATGGACCGACATTGGTGTAGGATTTATTGCGCAGCAACATTGGAAAAATTTTATATTAACACCCGAAGTTAATTTTATTAACTCGATGAACTATGCTTTTACTAATAGAGCTGATTTTAATCTTTTTGCACAATTAAATTTAACCTACTTATGGTAAATTTTTTATTCAAACAGGCATCAAGATTTTTATTAAGTATATGCTTAATTATTTCGGTATCCAGTATGGGACAAACAGTAGACTTAAATAATATTGCATTACTTGATGCAAAAAGAGTTGCAAGCTTATTGGATACAAATACAACTCCTATTTCCTATACCATTCGTAATAGTAGTTTTACATTTAATAATGAAAAGATAAATTGGAAAAAATTACAACTAATCCATTTGTCTGCTATGTCTGTATTACAAGAAAATTCTAATCTTCCAATGGGGTTTAATGACGGATCTATGCATCCATCTGTTGGGAAGCAAAATTATTATAATGTTCAATTGGGATTGCAATGGGGCAGATTTAGTATACAGTTGGCACCTGAAAAAGTAACTGCCGAAAATTTTCAAGTAGATGGGCTTGGCAATAATTTTGATGGGAATGCAAATGGAAGTCCTGGTAATTTTTGGAGACGTTACTATGAGATTTCGGAAAATGTAATAGAAAACCCGAACAATCCTTTTAACAAAAAGAGTGACCAATTATTTTTAGGCCAGTCTAGTTTAAAGTATCATACAAGTTATTGGGACTTTGGTGTTTCCAATGAAAATTTATGGTGGGGACCCGGAATTAATTATTCATTGGTACTTACTAATAATGCACCTGGTTTTTTACATTATACTATCAATACAAATAAGCCTTTAGAAACATTTTTAGGCACTATCGAAACTCAATTTATTGGCGGGGCATTACAAAATGCGAATTTACCACCATCAGAAAATAACAATCCTTATGCAGCAGAATGGTATACTCCCAAGGATTCAAATAATAGGTATGTAACAGGAATGATTTTTACATTAAACCCCAAATGGACCAAAAATTTATTTATAGGCCTAAGCAATATGGCTTATATGTATCAAAAAGACATGAGTGGGCTTGAAGATGCCACTGCTATTGGTAATTTCTCAAAATATACACAATTAAAAAAAAGGCCCGCTTTGGGATCGGTTTT
Organism: uncultured Bacteroidota bacterium; assembly: GCA_903865435.1. GTDB lineage: Bacteria > Bacteroidota > Bacteroidia > Chitinophagales > Chitinophagaceae > Sediminibacterium. The sequence continues at coordinate 5,982 of CAIPJS010000061.1, forward strand.
TTTGCGCTATGCACTACCTAAAGATCATGCTGAAGTGTATGTTGAATATGGCAGAAACGATAGAGGAGCTACTCCTATTAATGTTTTTTATGACAGTGTAGCAACTGGGTATGTTGGTGGTATTAGAAAGCTATTTTTATTACCCAATAGTAGAAAATTTGGGGCTATTTTGCTAAATTTAGAGGTAGTTCAGTTGAAACTACCACAAGCAAATCTTATATGGACTAATACCTTATTTGCCAAGCAGTCTAGCTGGTATACCAATAGTCAAGTAAGACAGGGGTATACCAATGAAGGTCAAATATTAGGTAGTTATGTTGGACCAGGGGGCAGTGGTCAAACAATGCATTTAGCTTGGGTGAAAGGGTTTAATAAAATTGGAATGGGTATTGAAAGACTAAGTCATAATAAAGACTTTTATTATTACAATTACTTTAATGGCCTAACTTATCCTGGGCCTAACTTTAAATATTGGTCCGACTTTATATATACATTTTATGTTAGATTTAAAATTGCTAACTTTATACTATCTTCTGAAATTAAAAAAACCGATTCATATAATTATTTATGGACTAAAACTGGGCTTGGTGGTTTGTACGGGCCCTCAGATACAGATAAGTCAAATACACAAATTAATTTCTCATTAAGATATCTTTTTACAAGAAATAACTAATTATGGAATCAAATAAAAATTTAAAATTGAATGACATTTTTTCAATGGTTAAAAATTTTTTTAAATTTTACAATTCATTTAAAAAAACAAATATCATATCATTTGCATGCTCAATCTTATTGTGTTTATTGGTTTATATCATTGAAAAGCCAAAATATGAGGCAAGCTCAAGTTTTGTTTTAATGGAAGGCAGTTCAACTAAATCTGGCAGCTTAGCTAATATAGGCTCTCAATTTGGGATAGATTTAGGTTCTATGGGCGGCAATTCAAATAGTATATTTAGCGGCGATAATATTTTTGATATATTTAAGTCTAGGTCAATAATTGAAAAAGTTTTATTAAGTCCATATGAAAAAAATACTAAAAATGAATTTACTATTGCCGACCAATATTTAAAAATGTACCCTACTTTATTAAAAGGGAGTAAATTATACAATACAAATAGTAATGCAATTTTTAATAATTATACCATTAATTCTGATAGAAGTAAGGATAGTATTTTGAAAAAAATATATGAAAAAATAGTAATAAACGATTTAACGATACAAAAATTAAATAAAAAAGGATCAATTATACAAGTAAAAGTAATAACAAGAGATGAAAATTTTTCTAAAGTATTTAATGAAAAAGTAATTGATGCTGTAAAATTTTTCTATCTAAATATTAATAATACTAACACCCAACAAGTTCTTTTAGGCTTGCAAAATAAAGCCGATTCTTTACAGAATTTACTCTATCAAAAATCGTTTGAATCTGCCGGATTATTACATTCTAATAATGGGATAAGAACGTTTTCTGCTTCAGAGGAAAAATTAAGTAGAGACAAGACAGTGGCCTATGCTTTATATTCAGAGGTAATAAAAAATATAGAAATTACAAAAATGACTCAGGCACAACAAACGCCTATTTTTCAAATTGTTGATTTTCCTAGATTCCCATTAGAAAATAAAAAATTTAGTTTAATTGAATTATTGAAAATAAGCTTATTATTAGGAATAGTTTCAACGGTTTTACATGCCTTTATTAAATATCTTTTAATTTAATGAATATATTGGTCTTAAGAAGTTACGGAGATTATATTGTATTGTTAAATGCAATAAAATACTCGTCCGAAACACAGCCAATAAAAATTATTGTATCGGCGCATTTGAAACCTTTGCATGATGCATTAAAATTAGATTTTCCTATTAATTACAAGTTTGAATTTATTAATTTTAATATTAGTAAAGGTATTTTGGGTGTTTTTACAAATAAATTTTTATTTAGCTTCAGTTCATTTAAAGAGCTATTAATTTAAA
>CAIPJS010000062.1 GCA_903865435.1 uncultured Bacteroidota bacterium
AATATCAAACCATTGAAAACGGATAGGTCATTACAACGAGTCTTACAGGCACAAACAACAACATATAATAAGATTTATAAAGATCCTATTGCTCCTGACTCAGTTAGACAAGTTTCTCATATTGGTGTGATTGCTCAACAAGTTAAAATTAGTAATCCACACTGTATCAGCACATGGGATGATGAGGGGACTGAAATGTATGGCGTAAATTATCAAGATTATACGATTCATCTAATTGGGGCGGTTCAGGAACAACAAAAAATAATTATAGATCAGAAAACAAAAATAGAAGAACATGAAAATAGATTGAAACATTTAGAAGATATAATATATCAACAGAATAATTTACTGAATCAGATAGTTTCTCAATTAAATAAAAAATAATATGCCTTTACGGCGGTATATACCATTTTTATTAAAAAATAATAATCTAATCATAGTATATATAAATGTCTTTACCAGCTATACAAGTTCCAACATTAACCGCAACTTTATCCGCACCATTACCTCCAGTTTTAAACCTAAATCCAGAACAGAGAATACCAGTTAATAATAAAAGATTTGTTATTATTCATACTGTTGAGATACCAGAAGATGATTTAACCACTTTTCAAAGCTATGGCAATGTCGTCAAATATGATTATGCAGTTGAAGGTAACATTAATATAGATAATTTATTATTTGATTATCTATTTATTGATTTAAGAAATAAACAAAGTAGGGCATATTTTGATACATCTGATTTAAATAATTATAATGTGATATGCTATATAAGTTTTGTTGAAGAGTTTGATTCATACATTGAAAATTTAGGGGCAAATAATATTTTATGTAAATTTCCACCAAAGCAGCACTATAAAGCGTCATATGACGCCGCCTTATTGGTTCAAAATACAGATGCACCAAGTAAATGTTTATCATGTATCAACTATGCTGGCAGTTTTTTGGGTTCATTAAGGAAGCAGGGGGAAAAGTCATAGATTATTATCTAGGTAAGCTGAAAGAGTTAGTTCTCACAAAATCATTAGGACTACTCGCCCTATTGTTTCCAAAATTATTACAATTTATTCCTATTATTGTATTTGTTCTATAAAAATTATCTATAGTAAATATATATTTACTATGGGTAATACTATTAAAACATTTTTAAAGGGTTGCGCTAAAGCTGTTGTCACTCATGTGGGGGGTTTAGTGCCAATCGTCGGCGGACCGCTTGCATCTTACATTAATTCAAAGTATGCTATTGGGGCTGCTGATTTACACGGTGAAATAAAAGATGGGCACGCCGTCAAAGTTATCAAAAATGCAAGTCAATTAATTAATTTAATTAAAGCAAATCCTGATATTGCTGCTGCAAGTGGTTTGACTGTTCAAATGGTTAAGGATGAGGCAAAGGAAGCTAAAGGCGGAGCTAACCCTGAGGTTAAAGCTACACCAACTATTCAACCAGTTACTGTTGCTGAACCAAAGATGGCAAAAGGTGGACGTGTGAAGAAGGCACGAACACCGGCACAACAAGCTGCAACGGCTAAAATGCTTGTTGCTTTAAAAGCTAAAAAAAAGAAATAAATTTTATCTTTGATTAATATATAATGAAAGATAAAAATACTACTAAAAAAGATTTACACAATTTAAAGAACTCAGTTGAAGTTCCTATTATTGCACACAGTCATGAGATGGTAATACCAGTTGCATATGTATCATCTGTAAAAAAATATTTAGACCAGAAAGGGATAAGATTACCATTAACACAACATAAATTACATGATTTACAGGAAGAGGCAAAAGCTTATGCTAAAGGTGGAATGATTCAGACCAATAAACAATCTCAAAAAGTAATCGTCAATATTCACCCCGAGAAGAAAATAAAAAGAAGACGCAAAAAGACCGTGAAAAAATCAGGTGTTGTTGGAGTGATAGAATCAAAGGGCAATAATCCATTATGGAATTCATTAACGCCAATTTCAGGACTACACGGGGGAGGGGCCAATTATGCAG
>CAIPJS010000063.1 GCA_903865435.1 uncultured Bacteroidota bacterium
AAGCTTCCTAATGTTTTATCTTTTTCTGAAAATATTAATTCCGAACTTGGTAATTTCCAATCAATGTTTAAATCCTTATCATTATACATAATTCCCACTTCATTGCCTGGCTCATAAAACTTATCTACTTTATAAAAGAAAGTAGCCGACTCAGTTAATACCACAAAGCCATGGGCAAAGCCCGCAGGAACAAAAAATTGTTTATGGTTATCTGCAGTAAGTTCAATGGTAAAATGCTGTCCAAAGCTAGGGGAACCTTTTCTTAAATCAACTACTACATCTAACACTGCCCCTTCTAAAACCCTTACTAGCTTTGCTTGTGCAGAAGCGCCTCTTTGCATATGCAAGCCTCTTAAAACTCCTTTGCTTGATCTAGATTGATTGTCTTGTACAAAAACCATATCCAATCCAGTGGCTGCATTAAAATCTTTTTGGTTAAATGTTTCAATAAAATATCCTCTTGCATCGCCATGCACTGTGTCGTGAATTATAAAACAATCTTGTAAGGGTGTCGCTTCTATTTTCATTCTTTGGATCTAATGGTATTAATTATTTTATTGCTGTCTTTTTAATTTTTCGAAAGTACTATCGAATATTTATATCGAATTCTCTACCTGTTATTATACATGGAACTATAATAAGTTTGATAAGAACCGCTGGTTACATTTTCTAACCAAGGGCCATTATTCAAATACCAATCAATGGTAGCAGCCAAACCTTGCTCGAAAGTAACGGATGGGCTCCAACCTAATTCTTTATTTAATTTAGTCGCATCAATGGCATATCTACGGTCATGACCTGGTCGGTCTTTCACATAAGTAATTAAAGACTCACTTTCGCCTTTGGCTCTTCCTAGTTTCACATCCATTTGAGCACACATTAATTTGACTAAATCAATATTGGTCCATTCATTAAAGCCGCCAATATTATAAGTGTCTCCATTTTTTCCTTGATGAAAAATAATATCAATGGCACGTGCATGGTCTATAACATATAACCAATCACGGGTGTACAAGCCATCGCCATAAACAGGTAATGCTTTTTTATTGATAATATTATGAATAAATAAAGGAATTAATTTTTCTGGAAAATGGTTGGGGCCATAATTATTAGAGCAGTTAGAAACAACATAAGGTAAATGATACGTCTCTCCATACGCACGCACAAAATGATCGCTGGCTGCTTTACTTGCTGAATAAGGTGAGTTAGGATCATAGGCAGTGGTTTCTTTAAACAATCCTTGCTTGCCTAAGCTTCCATATACTTCATCCGTAGAAATATGGTAAAAAATATGGTTGCGATTTTTCTCCCAAGAACCGTCATGCGCTTTTTCATAACTTAAATCGCCCTTCCAATATTCTTTAGCGGTATTTAATAAGTTCACGGTTCCAATCACATTGGTATACACAAAATCTAAGGGAGAAACAATGGACCTATCTACATGCGATTCTGCTGCCAAATGAATAACATCGGTAATAGCATGCTTTTCAAAAATGGCTTTTAAAGAATCGGCTTCTAAAATATTAGCTTTTACAAAATGATAATTCGCTGCCTTTTCAATGTCTTTTAAATTTTCCAAATTACCTGCATAGGTAAGCGCATCTAAGTTAAAGATTTGATACTGAGGATATTTGGTCACCATTAAACGCACCACATGCGACCCAATAAATCCCGCTCCCCCTGTAATTAATATGTTTTTTCCCATCTGAATTTGTATCTTACAAAGATATTAAAACGGGGCTATTTATTACTAAATTTTTTATAATATAATATTCTATGAGTCAGCAAAGATATTATTCTTTAGATGTGTTTAGAGGCGCCACGGTGGCTTTGATGATTTTAGTAAATAATCCAGGCTCTTGGGCCCATATCTATAGCCCTTTAGAACACGCCAGCTGGCATGGTTGCACGCCTACCGATTTAGTTTTTCCTTTCTTTTTATTTGCAGTGGGTAATGCCATGTCTTTTGTAATGCCCAAATTACAAAATGCTGGTGCTGCTGAATTTTGGTCGAAAATAATAAAGCGAACACTTTTAATATTTGGTATTGGACTATTTTTAAACTGGAGTCCTTTTGTAAAATTCTCAGGTACCGAATTGGTTTTTAAACCATGGGAAATGGTGCGCATTTTAGGCGTACTTCAAAGAATAGCCATTTGTTATTTTTTCGCCTCTATTATAATTTATTATGGTAAATCACGCATGGCCTTATTTATAGGTATGATGATGCTTGTAATATATTGGGTAGCCACTTTTGCATTAGGTGCGGCCGGACATCCATTTAGTTTATCGGGATATTTTGGTAATGCCATTGATCAATCTATATTAGGTGTGACACATATTTATAAAGGAGAAGGAGTTCCCTTTGATCCGGAAGGATTAACAAGTGCCTTCCCCGCTATTGTACAAGTAATTTTAGGTTTTTTAGTGGGTGAATACATTCAGCTAAAAGGAAAAAATTACGAGATGTTAGCGCAAGTACTTTTAACGGGTACCTTACTTGTACTAGTAGGTTATATTTGGGATTTTAGTTTTCCCATTAATAAAAAAATATGGACTAGTAGTTATGTTTTATATACCACTGGGCTTGCTATGATAAGTTTAGGTATGCTTATTTATTTATTAGA
>CAIPJS010000064.1 GCA_903865435.1 uncultured Bacteroidota bacterium
AAGATATACACAGCTGTAATAGTATTAGTTTATTTATATAAATGTATTAATACTTAATACTACTATAGTAATCCACATTGAAAATAATAGCTACTAATTTAAATTGATCTACTTTTAATCCAACCAATAAGAAAACCTAAAAACCAATACAAAAAACCCTATTTTATTTAAAATAAACACTTTAAAATCAATAATAAAAAAATACTAACTTTATTACTAAATAAATAAACAATTGATAATCAAACAATTAATGATAAATAAAAATAAAAACTAATCTAATTAGTAAAAAAATACTAAATAATTTAGTTTATTAACAAATTATCCATATCTTCACATAAATATTAAAGAAAACATAAAACGATTAACTATGAGTAACCCAAACGTAGAAAAACTAAAAGCACTAAAATTAACCATTGATAAAATCGATAAAGATTATGGTAAAGGCAGTGTGATGATGATGAATGAAAGAAGTCAAGAACCACAAGAAGTAATATCAACAGGATCAATAGGCTTAGATACTGCTTTAGGAATTGGGGGATTACCAAAAGGAAGAATTATAGAAATATACGGACCAGAGTCTTCTGGAAAAACAACAGTAGCTATTCATGTAATTGCGGAAGCACAAAAGAAAGGCGGCATGTGTGCAATTATAGATGCGGAACATGCATTTGATAGTGCTTATGCAAAAAAACTAGGCGTTGATGTAGATAATTTATTAGTATCTCAACCAGATTATGGAGAACAAGCATTAGAAATTGCAGACCGATTAATATTATCGGGCGCTATTGATGTTGTGGTTATAGATTCAGTAGCAGCACTAGTTCCAAAAAGCGAATTAGAGGGAGAGATGGGAGATTCTAAAATGGGACTACATGCAAGATTAATGAGTCAAGCATTGAGAAAATTAACAGCTACAATTAATAAAACAAATACGATTTGTATTTTTATTAATCAACTAAGAGAAAAAATAGGAATTGTTTTTGGTAATCCAGAAACCACTACTGGAGGTAATGCGCTTAAGTTTTATGCTTCTGTAAGATTAGATATAAGAAGAATGGCACAAATAAAAGACGGAGATGAAGCAATAGGAAATAGAGTAAAAGTAAAAGTGGTAAAAAATAAAGTAGCCCCACCATTTAGAGCAGCAGAATTTGAAATTATTTTTGGAGAAGGAATTAGTAAAATTGGAGAAATAATAGATATGGGCGTTGAATTAGAGATTATACAAAAAAGCGGAAGCTGGTTTAGTTATGATAGCAACAAGCTAGGACAGGGACGCGATTCGGTAAAAACTATATTACACGATAATCCAGAAATGGCAAACGAAATTGAGGCAAAAATTAGAGCTAAAATTGCTTTAAAAGCAGAAGAGGCCGCAAAATAATATTAAAGAAAATAAAGGTTTTGTTTTTCAGGGTTAGTTAGTATAAACCGCATCAACCATGGTGCGGTTTTTTTATGTTAAAATGTCAAATAGAATATTTTATAAAGCCACCCATCCAATCAACCCCACAACCAAATATTTTTGGTACCTTGGCCCTGTTGTTTTTATTAAGAAATCAAACGCCTGAAATTAATTAATTAATTATCAATCTTTCTACAATGGCAAATAATACTAGAAGGCTAGAAAAAAGAAAAAAAATCGCCCTTATTGCGCATGATAATAAAAAGAAAGATCTTATTGAGTGGGCCACTTACAATAAAGCAGCGCTTGCAAAACACAGCCTTGTTGCAACAGGAACCACCGGAAAACTAGTAGAAGAGGCGCTGGACCAGCCGGTAAAAAAATTATTAAGCGGACCCTTGGGCGGCGACCAACAAATAGGCGCAATGATTGCAACAGGAGACATTGATGTTATCTTTTTCTTTTTTGATCCCATGGAGGCACAACCACACGATAGCGATGTAAAAGCCTTATTAAGACTTGCTGTTGCCTGGAACCTACCCATGGCCTGTGATAGAACCACTGCCGATTTTTTAATGACCTCTAGATTTATGCAAGAGGTTTATGAATACAAGCTCCCCGACTACACCGATTATTTAAAAAGAAACATTTAAAAAAAGTTATAAATTTTTACCAATGAGAAAATCAAATTTTATACAAAAAATTTTTATTGTAGGGCTTTCACTCTCTGCTATTTTTTCGTTCAATAACCAGGTGTTGGCACAAAATTCAATCCTGGGCTTTAAGCGCTCAGAAAATGAATTAAAAATTGAAAAAGACTTTGATGCACAATTAAGCGCTACGCGTGTTGGTCAAAACATAAAATTACTTTCTTCTGTTCCACATCATGTTGGATCGGCTGGAGGAAAGTTTGTTGCAAGTGAAATTGAAAAAGCATTTAAGGCAGCGGGCTGGGATACAAAAATCGAAACTTATCAATTAATGTTTCCAACACCCCTTACGCGTATTTTAGAAATGTCGGGTGCAACCAATTATAAAGCAAAGCTTAAAGAAACCCCACTTAAAGAAGACGCTACATCCAATCAAGCAGACCAATTACCTACCTACAATTGTTGGAGTGCGGATGGTGATGTTACGGCTAATTTGGTTTTTGTAAACTATGGCTTACCAGAAGACTACGAAACACTTGCTAAATATGGTATTGATGTAAAAGGAAAAATTGTAATTGCAAAATATGGCCGGAGTTGGAGGGGAATTAAACCAAAAGTGGCACAAGAACACGGGGCGATTGGTTGTTTAATTTATTCTGATCCTATAGATGATGGATATGGCGCTGGAGATGAATACCCGATCGGCTCTTTTAAAAACGATCAAACGGTACAAAGAGGATCTATAATGGATATGGTAATTTATCCCGGAGACCCCACCACGCCAAATATTGCTTCTACCGCTAGCGCTCCTAGAGTAGATCATCGTGATGCAGTGAACTTATTAAAGATACCCGTGCTTCCAATAAGTTATGGAGATGCTGCGCCATTATTAAAAGACATGGCAGGACCCGTTGCTCCAAGAAATTGGGGAGGCGGCTTACCCTTTACGTATCATATTGGGCCAAGTAAATCTACTGTACACCTAAAACTAGCCTTTGATTGGAAACTTAGACCAGGCTTAGATGTTATTGCCACCATTAAGGGTTCTGAATTTCCAGATCAGTGGATTGTAAGGGGCAATCACCACGATGGTTGGGTAAACGGAGCTGCAGATCCCATTAGCGGAATGGCGGCAGAAATAGAAGAGGCCACAGCAATTGGTGGATTGTTAAAACAAGGCTGGAGACCTAAAAGAACCTTAGTGTACTGTGCTTGGGATGCAGAGGAACCGGGCTTAATGGGTTCTACAGAATGGGTAGAAGACCACGCGGCAGAATTACAAGCAAAAGCAGTGGCGTATATAAATTCAGATGGAAATGAAAGAGGATTTTTAGGGGTAGAGGGCTCACACGCTTTTGCACCATTGATTACCGAAATAAGTAAAAATGTGATAGACCCACAAACGGGCGTTACTGTTTTTGAAAGATCAAAAGCGTCAAGAGCAACCAATGCAAGCGGAACGGCTGCAAAAAAAGAAGCGTATGCATCTACTAATTATCCTTTAGCTGCAATGGGCTCGGGTTCAGATTATTCTTCTTTCATACAACACTTAGGCATACCCTCTTTAAATATTGGATACGGCGGTGAAGGTGAAGGCGGAGAATATCATTCTATTTATGATTCTTATGATATGTATCGTCGCTTTAAAGACCCAACCTTTATTTATGGAGTAACCCTTGCACAAACAGCGGGAAGGGTAGCGCTAAGACTAGCCGATGCAGAAGCGCTACCGTTTGATTATAGAGTACTACACACCACCATTAAAGGATACATCACGGAATTAATTAATAATGTAGATCAATTAAGAGAGAAGACATTGGTTGAAAACGAATTGGTCAACAAAAAAGCATATGTCTATGCAACAGATCCCAAAGAGGGCCTAAGTTTACCAAAGGTTTTACCTGAAGTTCCGTTTATTGATTTTTCTGCAATTTTAAACGCGCTTGCAAAACTAGAAAAAGCAGCAGCACATGTTGAAGAAATTAAAGCAACAGGAAATACGGCACAGTTGGTAATCTTAAATTCAAAAATTTATACCGCAGAGCAACAGTTGTTATCAGATGCGGGACTTCCGCGCAGACCCTGGTTCAAACACACTATTTATGCACCAGGTTTTTATACAGGGTATGGTGTAAAAACAGTTCCAGGTGTACGCGAGGCCATCGAACAAAAAAATTGGCCAGAAACAAAAGAACAAATTATTGAAGTAGCTAAGGCCATTGAAAAACTTTCTAGTTATTTAGATGCGCTATAGGTTGTAAATTTGCCAATGCCCTTTCAATTAGAATCCACCTATACCCCGTCGGGCGATCAACCATCGGCCATACAACAACTCACCGACGGGGTTTTAGAAGGCGATCGTTTTCAAACCTTGTTGGGTGTTACCGGTAGCGGTAAAACATTTACGATTGCCAACCTGATACAAAACATTCAGCGACCCACACTGGTGCTTACACATAATAAAACATTGGTCGCGCAATTGTATGGCGAGTTCAAACAATTTTTTCCAAATAATGCAGTGGGGTATTTTGTTTCCTATTATGATTATTATCAACCCGAAGCGTATTTACCTACTTCGGGGGTTTACATCGAAAAAGATTTAAGCATCAATGAAGAACTAGATAAACTAAGACTTCAGGCCACCGCACAATTATTAAGCGGAAGGCGCGATATTATTATTGTTGCTAGTGTAAGTTGTATTTATGGTATGGGCAATCCTACAGAATATGAAAAAGGAATCATTAGAATTCATAAAGGTATGGTGGTGTCAAGACAAGCTTTTTTACATGCGCTGGTAAATAGTTTGTACCACAGAACTGTTACAGAATTTGATAGGGGTTCCTTTAGGGTCAATGGTGATACGGTAGACATTCGGTTGCCTTATGTAGACTATGGCTATAGAATTACTTTTTTTGGAGATGAAATTGAAACCATTGAAAGTTTAGAAATAGAAAGTGGTAAAAGAATAGAGGAGATGGAAAACGCTGCAATTTTCCCAGCCAATTTATATTTAGCACCCAAAGATTTAGTACAAGAAATTATTGCAGAGATACAAGACGAAATGCGCGCGCAAGTTGAATACTTTAAAAGTACGGGCAAACAACTAGAGGCACAAAGACTAAAAGAAAGGGTAGAATATGATATTGAAATGATACGAGAATTGGGTTATTGCACTGGAATAGAAAACTATTCTCGTTTTTTTGATAGACGCATTCCGGGTACGAGACCCTTTTGTTTATTGGATTATTTTCCAAAAGATTTTATATGTGTGGTAGACGAAAGTCATGTAACCATTCCACAAATTTCTGGTATGTATGGTGGAGATAGAAGCAGAAAAATGAACCTAGTAGAATATGGATTTAGATTACCCAGCGCCATGGACAACAGGCCCTTAAATTTTAATGAATTTGAAAACATCATCGGACAATCCATTTTTGTAAGCGCCACACCGGGAGAGTATGAATTAGAAAAAACAGGAGGATTGATCGTAGAACAAGTAGTGCGCCCAACGGGATTGCTAGACCCACCCATTGAAGTGCGCCCCACTAAAAATCAAATTGATGATTTGCTAGAAGAGATTGCGATGCAAGTAGAAAAAGGAGATCGCGTTTTGGTTACAACACTTACAAAAAAAATGGCCGAAGAAATGGATCGCTATTTAAGCCGTATTCAAATCAAATCAAAATACATCCACAGTGATATTGATGCACTAGAAAGGGTGGAAATTTTAAGAGAACTAAGATTGGGTATTATAGATGTTTTGGTGGGTGTTAATTTATTAAGGGAGGGATTGGATCTGCCCGAGGTTTCATTGGTTGTAGTATTGGATGCAGACAAAGAAGGATTTTTAAGAAATGAAAAATCTTTGACCCAAACCGCTGGTAGAGCTGCGCGTAATGTAAATGGCCGTGTTATATTTTATGCAGATCAAATGACAAAAAGCATGCAACGTACCATCGACGAAACCAATAGAAGAAGAGACAAGCAAATTAAATACAATCAAGAACACCATATCACCCCAACCACAATTATTAAGAGCATACAACAAGTGATGGCTCAGTCCGCAGTATTAGATATTAAGGGCTATTCGCTCAATAACATGAATATCAAAACCACAGACAATATGGTGATGGTAGCAGAATCAGAAAATGGATATACCACCATTCCACAAATAGAAAAAGCCATTGTGCAAACAAAAAAACAAATGGATAAATTTGCCAAAGCCCTAGATTTTATGGAGGCGGCAAAACTAAGAGATGAAATGTTTAGATTAGAAACACAGCTAGAAAAAATGAAAAATAATTAAACTCAATAAAATAATGATCACCCGATCAATTGTATTAATTTTATAATTACCATGCCAACACTTATTGAGTCTATATATAGTGGCTTACTTCAAACTACTTGGTTAGAAGCCATTGCAGTAATTTCTGGTATTGTTTCGGTGTGGTACAGTAGAAAAGAAAACATTTTAGTTTATCCAACAGGTCTTTTAAACACAACCCTCTACATCTATATTAGTACCAGGGGACACTTATTGGGAGAGGCGAGTGTAAATATATATTACACCATCATGAGTATATATGGATGGTACCTGTGGACAAGAATAGATCCAAACAAACAAACCCCCCTTTTAAAAATTACCCCAAGCACATTAAAAGACTGGCGCAATCAATTGTTGTTTTTTTTAGGATTTTATTTAGTCATTTATTTTTCTTTGGTTTTTTTGAAAAAAGAATTTGCACCCGAAGCCATTCCTTGGGCGGATGCTTTAGCAAGCGCGTCTGCTTATACAGGCATGTGGCTGATGGCCAAGAAAAAACTAGAAAGTTGGTTTTGGTGGGTCGTAACCAATATTGCTTCAATTCCTTTGTATTTTATCAAAGGATATGCATTTACAAGTGTTCAATTTATTATTTTATTAATTTTAGCCATTGCAGGTTGGAAATCATGGAGCGATAAAATAAAACAAGGCAAAGATGCTTAATGTAAAAAAAGACACCATTAAAAATCACCTACAAAAAATAGTAGTGCTGGGCCCAGAGTCTACAGGAAAATCATCCCTATGCGAAGCATTGGCCAAACATTATGGAGCTGTAGATTGTAAAGAATATGCAAGACAATTTTTACACGAAAAGGGAACCAAATATAATTTCGAAGATTTATTAACAATTGCAAAAGGGCAATTAACAATTGAGGAGGAGGCTATTCAAAAAGCCTACCAGCAGTTATCGGAGCAGTCAAAAAATAAATTAATTATTGACACCGACATGTATGTTATGAAGGTGTGGTGTGAATATGTTTTTAATAATTGTCACACCTACATTTTAGAGCAAATACACAGCAGAAAATACGATATGTATCTCTTGTGTGATATAGACCTACCCTGGACACCAGACGAAATGCGTGAATATCCAGACGAAGCACCAAGAAAAGAATTATTCGCTATTTATAAAGACATTTTAATCAATCAAAATACACCCTGGGGAATTGTTAAAGGTATTGGGGAGGACCGAACAAAAAATGCAATTAACCTAATCAATGAATTTTTAAAATAATTAATTGTAAATTATTTTTTTAATAAGGCTGCCACATCTTCGTCCGTCTCAATATTGTTCATCTCCCTTAAAATTTGTGGATAGCGCCACGCAACCCTAGTTGTTAATGGGCTTGCGGTAAACTTCTTAGGATTTGGAAAACCGGCTACAATCATCGCAGCTTCTTCTCTGGTTAATTTTTTTGCAGACTTATGAAAATAATGTTGAGCTGCAGCTTCAATACCAAAACAGCCAGGCCCGGTTTCAATCACATTTAAATACACTTCTAAAATTCTTTTCTTTCCCCAAACCCATTCTATTAAAAAAGTAAAATAAATTTCTGGAACTTTTCTAATGTATTTATCATAACGCCCACCCTGCCATAAAAAAACATTTTTTGCAGTTTGTTGTGAAATGGTGCTTGCCCCCCCACCTAATGGTATCTTAGATTTTTTATTTTTCTTTTTGGGGTGTAAACTTTTCTCAATGGCATCCCAATCAAATCCCATATGATCTGGAAAAACCTGATCCTCACTTGCTATGGCAGCCAACTTAATATTATAGGACATATCCTCCCAAGAAACATAATCTCTTCGTAATCCTAAGCCAAAGGCATTCGATATTTGTGTAATGGTAATGGGGGGCTCTAAAAACTTTGTGATGAATACATACACTAAAGAGCTAAAAAATAGATATAAAACAATGCGTCTTATTTTTTTAAACACAAAAATATTTTATAAGGTTTCTACTGTATATCTTTTGCCAATAGGTCTGTAATTGGGATTGTACTTGTGTATGAGTGTTCCACCCGCCCAAGCTAATGCACCCCCAATTAATTTTGAAATATTATCACCTGCAAAAATTGGATCTTTATTAGATACTGAGTTAATAATATTAAGTGCGATATAACCTATACCACCGGTTATAAAAAAAGCGCCGTTGGTAAAAACACTATTGAAATGACCTCTTTCTTTTGGAAAAGCAATGATTTCGTTGATTTTAAAAGCCAGCTTACCAAGCTTTAGCGTATCCTGCCCATAAGTTCCAAACATGGTAAGTATGGGCTGTAAGGCAAATTGATTGATTTGAACCGAATCGTTTCTAATCCAATCTATATATCCCGTTAACCATTGTTGACTGCTAAATTCAAAATTAATATAATCCCCCACAGTATAAGAGTGCACCACAACGCCATTGTCTTTTAATAATAAAATTTCCCCTCCTTTAGTACCCGTTTGGGCTACTGTGCTTGTAAAAAAAACAAGCCCCATTAAAATAGACAACCATACTTTATTTTTCACTATAGCAATTTACGTTTTTATGTTTAAAATAGAGATTTTCATTTTTGACCAAAAGTTGAAAATGATTTTAAGTATAATTTAAGGCGCCATAAAAAAGAGCTGCACTAAAAACTAAAATAATGATTCCAGAAATTCGATTAATTACCACCATATTTCTTTGTGTTAAGCGCGAACGAACCAAACCCGCTAAGGCGACCTTTGCCAAATCTGAAACGAGAACAAAAAGCAAGCAGGTACCAAATACAATTAGTTTATAATGAAGGGCATCGCTGGTTTCGCTAGCACTTGTTCCAATGGCAGCTGTCCAGGCAAACCAAAACAAAAAGACATTTGGATTTAAGGTGTTCATAAAAAAGCCAGCAGCGAAAACCCCAAGCAGATCTCTTTTTCTCATTGCCTTATCCTTATCTTCTTCCCCCGGTTCAAATCTTATTTTTTTAAAAAAAATAGTATACAGCCCCATGAGTAATAAAAAACCAGCACCCACCATTGCAATCAGAGATTTATGAGAAAGCACCATCGCAAAAAGAGCGGTAAATAAATTACAGATACTTAATAAGGTAATGTCACTTGCAGAAACCCCCGCGACAAATACATATCCGGCTTTGCGCCCATTGGTTAAACTTTGTTTTAATATTGCAAAGATGACAGGACCGATGGATATGCTTAACAACAAACCAAGCAGCAATCCCTTAAAGAATGGAGCGATCATCTGTATGTTTTGAGATAAATAATTTCCACTCTTCTAATAATTTGCCTTTTAATACTCTTGGAAATTTATGTTGACCACCAATTTTTCCCTTGCTTTTAAGAAAAGTCATAAATGTTTCTTCTTTTAAAACGCTAATGCGTATTTCCTTTAAAGCAGATTTTCTTTCTATCGCATAATCGTCATTCAATTCAATAAGTTTTTCATCTATTTTGTTTGCCAATACACTTTCACTAATATTTTGATCACAGGCTATATACCAATGATGTGCAAAAAAACTGCCAGCAGGCTCGCCTGTAACACAATATTCTGGGATAGATAAATTCAACGCCTCGCTTACCAATTGAACCGCCTTGTTCATATTGTCCACGCTTAAATGTTCCCCCACCAAGCTTAAAAAATGTTTGGTACGGCCAGTGATAATAATTTCGGCATTGGCTTTATCAATAAATTTTATAGTATCTCCTATTAAATAGCGCCAAGTACCAGCCACTGTACTTATTAAAATAGCATAATCTTTACCCTCTTCAATTTCGTGAATTAAAAGTGTTTCAGGATTTTCAATCATTTCACCATCTGCATCAAAATTGATATCGTCAAAAGGAACAAATTCAAAAAAGATATGTTGATTAAACGAAAGCTTCATACCTGTTGCACCTTGCTTGTCCTGCCATGCTAAAAATCCCTCACTAGCCAAATAAGTTTCAACATATGAAATGGGTTTTCCTAACAATTTTTCAAAGCCATGTTTGTAAGGTTCAAAACTGACGCCTCCGTGCACAAAAAAAGCAAGGTTGGGCCACATTTCATGAATGTTATTTAATTTGTATTTCTCCATCACCATTTCAATACACATTTGAATCCAGGCGGGCACACCAACAATGAATCCAATATCCCATTGAGGTGCTTTTTCTACAATCTCAATTAGTTTTTTATTCCAATCTCTTTCTTTGGCAATTTTTCTTCCTGGTTTATAAAATGGTTGAAACCAGAAGGGAGCTTTTTTTGCAGTAATGCCACTCAAATCACCTGCATAATAGCCTGGACCCTTTTGCAAATCGGTACTCCCACCAAGCGTTAACCAACCCTTTCTGATAGAACTTAGTGGTACATCTTGATAATTAAACAGGCTTATCAATTGTTTAATCATGATAATTTTATTGCCTCTCAAAAGATCATTGGTAATGGGAATGTATTTACTTGCCGATTCACTTGTGCCACTACTTAATGCAAAGTATTTTATTTTTCCAGGCCAGCAAATATCTGTTTTACCCCCTAAGCTTAAATGCCACCAGTCTTTATAAATTTTATTATAATTATAGGTAGGCACATTTTTTTGAAAAGCCTTGGCTGGGTGTTTGCTAAGTAAAATATCATTAAAATGAAAAGCTTGTCCGAAGGAAGTATATCTAGCACGGCGTAATAATTTCTTAAGTACGCGTAATTGAGCTCTTTTAGGGCTTCTTGGTGGAATTCCTAGTGCTTTATTAATGTTTTTTGGCAAGTTAATCTCAAAAAGGGGCATCTACAGATTCGGGTTTAATTTTAAAGATTATCTACAAAAATAGGAATGTTATTCGAGCAAACGAACCTACTTTTGTCTTATGATTAAAAATACATTATTAACCGCGGTAGAAGCGGGTGGCCAAGTGTTGAAGCAGTTTTTTAACGGTTCTTTTACAATATCTAGCAAGGCTTCTCTGAACGACTTGGTGACAGAGGCAGACCACGCGTCTGAAAAAGCAATTTTTAAGGTAATTCAAGACGCCTTCCCTAGTCATTTCATTTTAAGTGAAGAAACAGGAGCAATCGAACAAGACTCTAATATTAAATGGATTATTGATCCAATTGATGGTACCATTAATTTTGCAAACGGGATTCCAATATGTTGTGTAAGTATTGGTGTAGAAGAAAATGGGAAAATGATATTAGGTGCGGTGTACAATCCTATGATGAATGAATTGTTTATTGCTGAGCGGGGAAAGGGTGCCACATTAAATGGCAATACAATTAAAGTAAGCCAAAAAGATAATTTATTGAGCAGTTGTTTGGTTACTGGATTTCCCTATCAATATTTAGATTCAAAAAATGGGCCCTTACAAATTTTTGAAAAATTAATTCGCAAAGGCATTCCTGTTCGTAGACTAGGAAGTGCAGCCATAGATTTGTGTTGGACTGCAGCAGGAAGGTTTGATGGATTTTATGAACACAAATTACAAGCCTGGGATAGTGCCGCAGGATTTTTAATGGTGGAAGAAGCTGGAGGAAAAGTAACAGACCTAATTGGTAATCCCTACAGTCCTTACCAGCCGGGCATTATAGCCACTAATGGAAAAATTCACAATCAATTATTACATGTTATTACTGGAGGAAATATATAAATAAGTTTATGTCAACAGAAAGAACCGAAATAGAAAAATTAGGAGAGTTTGGTTTGATAGATCATCTCACAGAAAATTTTGAAACACATAATGCCTCAACTATTTTATCTATAGGAGATGATGCAGCCGTGATTGATCATTTTGGAAAACAAACAGTGATCACCACAGATTTATTAATTGAAGGCGTTCATTTCGATTTGATGTATACACCTTTAAAACACTTGGGTTATAAATCGGTGATTGTAAACCTTAGTGATATTTATGCAATGAATGCGCAGCCCACGCAAATCACTATGAGCATTGCATTTAGCAATCGTTTTAGTTTAGAGGCGCTAGAAGAATTTTATGAAGGCGTAAACATAGCTTGTGAAAAATATGAGGTGGATTTAATAGGAGGGGATACTTCTACTTCACAAAAAGGCTTGATTGTTTCAGTAACTGCCATTGGTGAAGTGTCTCCAGACAAATACATTAAAAGAAATACTGCTGAAAGTGGCGACCTGATCTGTGTTTCGGGCGATCTGGGTGCTGCTTTTTTGGGATTAACCCTGATGGAAAGAGAAAAGAAAATATTTGTAGAGAACCCACAAATACAACCCAATTTAGAAAACGAAGACTATATCGTAGGCAGATTGTTAAAACCAGAAGCGAGAAAAGACATTTTAGAAATATTAGACAATCAAAAAATTATACCTACGTCAATGATGGATATAAGTGATGGCCTAAGCAGTGAGGTATTGCATTTGTGCAAACAAAGCAATTTAGGTTGTAGAATATATGAAGAAAAAATTCCCATTCACGAATCAAGCCGTGCAGCGGCGTTTAAATTTGGATTGGATCCCACTGTATGTGCATTGAATGGCGGAGAAGATTATGAACTCCTATTTACAATGAAGCAAGTTGATTATGATAAAATTACTTTACAAGAAGAGATCAGTGTGATTGGCTATATGTGTGATAAAGAAGAAGGCGCAAAATTAATTTCCAAGGGTAAAAATTTATTTGATATCACAGCACAGGGCTGGAATGCATTTGGAAAATAAAGTTGGGAACAGCAGCTAAATTTTTAAGCTAAGATCATTTTGATAATGTGTCGATCTGCGCTTAAACAAAGCAGGTCTGCTTTTCCACCAATTTCAATGCTGCCTACAATTTCTTTTTGTTGCATTACTTTGGCTGGATATACGCTACACATTCTAATGGCTTCTCCCAATTCAACGCCAACATGATCCACTAAATTATTTAACGATTTTAATTGGGTCAATGCCGATCCGCTTAAAATTCCCTTGCTTTCATATTTGTCTCCCACTAAATGATGTTGGTATAGGCCGGTTGTAGTGGTGGCCACGGCATCTGTTATACAAAATAAACGATCGCCCATTATTTTTTTAGCAATTTTAATGGCAGCAAAATCTACATGATAACCATCTGCCACCAAACTACACATAGCAGTTGGATGATTAAATAAAGCCCCCACCATACCAGGTGCTCTGTGTTGCAAACCACCCATGGCATTATATAAATGAGTAGCTACCGTAATTCCGTTGTCTAAAAATGATGTAGCCAATGTATAATCAGCAGCTGTGTGTCCTGCGGAAATGACAATATTGTTTTTTTGAATCAAATCAATAATTTCTTTCTCAACTACTTCGGGTGCAATCGTAATCATACCAATATTTCCTTCTGCGTAATGTATTATTTCTGCTACTTCTTGATAAGTAGGTGCATGAATGATGTCTGCTTGATGCGCTCCTTTTTTTGATACATTGATCCAAGGACCTTCAATATGTAATCCCATACAACCCTTGCCCCCAGCAGCTTTATAAGTTTTTACTGCATCAATGGCTTTTAAAATAATTTCATGGCTTTGAGAAGCAATGGTAGGTTGAAATTAAGCTGCACCGCCTGCCACGCAATATTGATAAGTTTTTTCAATGGTATCGGCTTCTGGAAATTCAGATAATAACTTATTTTCTGCACCATAAATTTGTAGATCAATTAAAGCAGGAACTACCAAGGGCATGCTATTGTTAGCGTCATATCCTTCTTTACCAATACCTATTATTTTTCCATTTTCAAATGTAATAACCACCTCCGTTAGCCATGCTGTTCCTGTAAATAATTTTTGTGCCGATAAACTAGTAATCATAAAATTTATGCGTGTTTGTAATTATTGAATATGAAAAAAATCGGCATCTTTCCAAAAAGGAAATTGAGTACGCGCGTTGGTTAATTCTTCTTTTTGTAAGGTAATCGTAAAAACATCTTCTTCGTAAGCACAATGGTAGAGCACTTCTCCAAGAGGCCCAACAATTAATGAGTCACCACTATGTGCGATATTGTTTCCATCTAAACCAACTCGGTTCACGCCAATACTGATACATTGATTTTCGATTGCTCTTGCAGTGAGTAAAGTTTTCCAAGCATGATTTCTTTTTTCTGGCCAATTGGCAACA
Source organism: uncultured Bacteroidota bacterium (assembly GCA_903865435.1). Lineage (GTDB taxonomy): Bacteria > Bacteroidota > Bacteroidia > Chitinophagales > Chitinophagaceae > Sediminibacterium. The sequence continues at coordinate 14,440 of CAIPJS010000064.1, forward strand.
TATAAAAGCACATCATATTCCTCACCTTGTTGCCGCGCCCAAACCGGGAAACGTAAATCATAACAAATTTGTAAATTAATTTTCCAACCTTTCACACTTGCAATCAATCTTTTATTGCCTGCGCTATAATACTGATCTTCTCCCGCAAAAGCAAACAAATGCCTTTTATCATAATAACCCAAGGTACCATTGGGCAACATCCAAATCAATCTATTGTAATACTTTTCTTCTTCTTTTATTATCAAGGAACCCGTGATGATGGCTTTTTTTTCTACAGCCATTCTTCGCATCCAATCAACGGTAGGCCCATCCATGTTTTCAGCAAATTTTTCAGGCTGCATACTAAAACCAGTCGAAAACATTTCTGGTAAAACAATGACTTCGGTATAGGCTTCTATGCTCCCTATTTTTTTAGTCAAAAGGTCCAGATTGGCGCCTTTATCTTCCCAAAATAAATTGGTCTGCAGAATGGTAATACTAAGTGTTGACAATGCTTTTTATTTTACTTCTTTGCTAAAGGTACAATATTCAAATAAAAAACTTATTTCTTGTTTAATGCCTGTAAAATGGGCATAATCAGTGCCGATTCAAATCCACGTTGATTTAAAAAAGAGTTGGTTTTTGCCATACGACTCATCCCCCTTTCTCCCTTAAGCGAATTCCATTTTTTAGTAGCCAAAGTCAACAAGGTTTTTTTATAATCAGCCTCGTCAATACTTTGTAAGGCCTTTTTTATATTCAAGGAGCTGACCCTTTTTTGTTCTAAAGCGTATTTTATTTTTTGTTTCCCCCAGGCTTTAATTCTAAAATGCCCACCTGCAAAACTTTCTGCAAAACGCGCCTCATTTAAAAAATTATCTGTGATTAAATCGGAGATGATTTCCTCCACCTCGTTCTTGGTCATCCCCAGTGCATACAACTTATCTCTAACCTCTTGTTGCGCCCTTTCTTGATAGGCACAAAAATGCCGGATCCTTTGTATAGCCTGCTCTTTGCCGATTCTAATTTTTTGCATTTTTGTAGGTAAGAATGTCAATAAGAAATGCTAAAATAGCTTTTTAATCTTAAGATTTTGCATTAGTTTCGTTAGTGTTATTTAAGGTTATTTTGCTTGGCCCTGGTGCCTATTAATAAGCCCCAGCCTAAGAAAAACGTACTAAAAAACAAAACCGCATTATCCTATGAAATTTATCGTTTCTTCTTCTTCGCTTTTAAAACACCTGCAACAAATTTCTGGTGTTATTAATACCAACACAGTACTTCCCATCTTGGAAGATTTTTTATTCGAAATTGAAGATAAAAAATTAAATATTGTAGCCACCGATTTGGAAACCGTAATGCGTGTTCAAATGGATGTAGAAAGCAAGGCCAATGGACGCGTTTGTATTCCTGCAAAAATCTTGATTGATTCATTAAAAAACATTGCCGATCAACCACTTACTTTTAATATTGATAAAAATTATGCGGTAGAAATTACCAGCGATAATGGAAAATATAAAGTAATGGGAGAGAATCCAGATAATTTTCCAAAAGAACCTACAGCCGATGATACTACTGGATTTAACATGACCAGCAATGGTTTGTTAACAGCCATCAATAAAACTTTATTTGCTGTAAGTGGAGATGATTTGCGTCCAGCCATGACGGGTGTGTTTTTTGAACTAACCAAGGACAGCGTTCAATTTGTAGCTACCGATGCACACCGTTTAGTGCGTTATAAAAGAACCGATACCAAGGCAAAACAAAATGCTTCTTTCATTGTGCCTAAAAAACCATTGAACTTATTAAAAAATGCTTTGCCTGATAATGAAGATCCAATTACCATCAGCTTTAATAGCAATCATTTATTTGTGGATCATGGCTCTACTCAATTAATTTGTCGTTTGATTGATGCGCGTTTTCCGGATTATAAAGTAGTCATTCCTGCCGACAATCCTTACCGTCTAACGGTGAACAAGCATGATTTTCAAAATGCATTGCGTCGCGTAAATGTATTTAGTAATAAAAGTACCAATCAGGTTGCTTTAAATATTACAGGCAATGAATTACAAATGGCAGCACAAGACATTGATTTTAGTTTTGAAGGAAATGAGCGCATGAGTTGTGAATACAAAGGAGAAGACATTCAAATTGCTTTCAATGCTAAATTTTTAATTGAAATGTTATCTGCGGCCGATACCGATGATGTCTTCTTAGAACTGTCCACACCAAGCAAAGCGGGTCTCATCAAGCCTTCTGAGCAAGCGCCAGGAGAGGATTTACTTATGTTGGTGATGCCTTTAATGTTAAACAGCTAATATAATACCTACCCTATAAGTGTTATTTTTTAAGCGCTTTTATATACTAAACCCGATGGCCTAAACAATGGAACATCGGGTTTTTTTATTTACATTTATGCTATAAAAAAACAGCATGCTAGAGACCATAAAAAACTATTTTGAACATATACCAAGTGCACATAGAGCCTTGTTATTAGCAGGGGGAATTACTTTTTTCTGGTTGGTAGAAATTGCAGTACCCTTATTTAATTTCAAATACAATAAGTTTAAACATGCAGGACTGAACTTGTTTTTTACCTTCACCACTATTGTTATTAATTTTTTATTTGCATTGGTAATGGTTAAAGTGAGCGACTGGACAGTTAACCAAAACCTTGGTTTACTTCATATGATTCAATTAAGTCCTTGGCTTGAAGCCATTACGGGTTTATTATTATTAGATTTTATTGGCGCATACTTAGTGCATATGATAGAACATAAAGCAAAGTTTTTATGGAAATTTCATATGGTGCATCATGCCGATACACAGGTAGACACTACTACAGGCAATAGACATCATCCGGGAGAGTCGGTAGTAAGAGCGGTCTTCGCTATTTTGGCTGTACTTGTTTTAGGCACCCCTATGTGGATGGTAATGGTCTATCAAAGTTTAAGCGTGGTGTTAACGCAATTCAATCACGCAAACATTAAAATACCAAAATGGTTCGATCAAAGTTTTGGCTACATTATTGTCTCTCCTAATATGCACAGAATTCATCATCATATGACGCGTCCTCAAACCGATAGTAATTATGGAAATATATTTTCTTTCTGGGACCGCTTATTAGGAACTTATAATTTTACACCCATGAGTGAAATTACTTATGGTTTAGATGTAATGGACAATTCAAAAGATAAGTCAATAGCTTATCAACTAAAAGCGCCTTTTGATAAATCAATAAAATCAGATTACTAATCCAATTTTAAAAAAACTACAACAGCGCAATGACTAAAATTGGAGCCTTTATTCCTGCCCGCTATGCGGCCACTCGCTTTCCTGCCAAATTAATGCAGGCCTTAGGCGATAAAACAGTGATTAGACATACCTATGAGAATACAGTGGCAACAGGCCTCTTCGACGAAGTATATGTGGTAACCGATAGTGAAATTATATTCAATGAAATTACTTCAAACGGCGGCAAGGCCATCATGAGTAAAAAAGAACATGAAAGTGGATCGGATAGAATTGCAGAGGCCATAGAAGATTTATCTATAGATATAGTAGTGAATGTACAAGGAGACGAACCCTTTGTAAAAAAAGAACCCCTTGAACAACTCATTGCAGTTTTTAAGGATGATAAGGTGCAAGTAGCGTCTCTCATGCAAGCATTAACCAATTCCGATTTAATTGCCGATCCTAATTATGTAAAAGTAGCTGTGGATAAAAATAGCAATGCCTTATTTTTTTCACGCAGTGTAATTCCTTATGCCAGAAATACAGCAATAGCTATAACTTATTATGAACATATTGGTGTGTACGCCTTTAAAAAACAAGCCCTACTTGATTTTACCAATTGGCCCATGTCACCACTAGAGGCTGCTGAGAAAATTGAATGCCTTCGTTATTTAGAAAATGGTGTTGCTATGAAAATGGTGGTTACAAGTTATATGGGTATAGAAATAGATACCCCTGAGGATTTAATTAAAGCAGCGAAACTTTTAAAATAAGCAGTTTATACTACTTACTTTAATAATAAGTATATTTAAAATAATTATTTACTGAAACCTTCTTTATAATATTAATATTTAATCATGAACAAAGGAAAATTATTTCAATCAACTGTAGTGGCCGCCTTGGCTGGTTTTATTTTTGGTTTTGATATGGTGGTTATTTCTGGTGCCGATAAACCTATTCAAGAGCTTTGGCATACAACCCCTTTGTTCCATGGATTTTTTATTATGTCCATGGCATTATGGGGAACTGTTATTGGCTCTGTGTTTGCGGGCGCTCCCACTGAAAAGTATGGCCGTAAAAAAGTATTGATATGGTTAGGTATTATGTTTATCGCATCAGCTATTGGTTCTGCTTTTGCACAAGACCCTTATACTTTTTCTTTCTTTAGATTAATAGGAGGTATAGCCATTGGAATTTCATCCGTGGCCGCACCCACTTATATTTCTGAAATCTCCAATAAAAATAATAGAGGAAAGTTAGTAGGTATGTACCAGTTCAATATTGTCTTTGGTATTCTAATTGCTTATTTATCAAATTATTTTTTAGCAGGTTTTGGTGGTGCCAACGATTGGCGTTGGATGCTAGCGGTTTTATTAATTCCTTCTACTATTTATACCATTATGACCCTGGGTTTACCCGAAAGCCCAAGATGGCTATTTTCTGTTAAAAATGACGAAGCCGGTGCGAGAGAAACCTTGGCCATTGTGGGTGTGGAAAATATTGATCAAACCATTCAAGAAATAAAAACTGCTTATGAAGAAGAAAAAGCGCAAGGCAGTATACAGTTATTTACCAAACACCACCGCAAAATAATTTCTATTGCATTTTTCGTTGCTTTTTTTAATCAAGCATCGGGTATTAATTTTCTTTTATACTATGCACCTAGAATTTTAGAAGAGGCAGGCTTTGCAAAGAATAATTCTTTATTAAGTTCTATCTCGCTAGGTTTAATGAACTTAGTATTCACATTCGTAGGTCTTTGGTTAATTGATCGTATTGGACGAAAAACTTTATTAATCATTGGATGCTTCGGATACATCATAAGTTTATCCATGGTAGCCTATGGCTTTATTAACCATAGTGCCCCCGAGTTCATGCTTGGTTTTTTATTATTATTCATAGCATCACATGCTATTGGACAGGGTGCGGTAATTTGGGTTTTAATTTCTGAAATATTTCCTACACAAATTAGAGCCAAGGGACAAGCCTTTGGTGCCAGCATACATTGGGTATTTGCAGCGCTGATAACCTTAGTGACACCCGTTTTCCTAGATAGTGAACATGGTATTTTTAAAGACAATCCTTGGCCGATTTTTGCCTTTTTTACAGTCATGATGGCCTTGCAATTAGTTTGGATTTTAACTAAAGTGCCCGAAACCAAAGGGGTTTCTTTAGAAGAACTACAAAAAAAGCTAGTTCAATAATTCAATACCAATAGAACAGCCCATGCAGAATATCTATCCTACTCTTAAATATAAAAATGCAGCATTTAGAAAAATCATTTTTATTTTATTATTCGTAATAGGCATTCATCAAAAGCAAGCAATAGCGCAAGAAAAACTTTACAAAGAACAATTTCGTCCTCAATTCCATTTTAGTCCAAAAATAAATTGGACCAATGATCCCAATGGCTTAGTTTATGCAAAAGGTGTCTATCATTTATTTTACCAACATAATCCTTTTGAAAATGTTTGGGGGCATATGACTTGGGGACACGCAACCAGCAAGGATTTAATTCACTGGAAGCATGAACCCATTGCCATTCCGGAATTAAAAGATACCATGATTTTTTCTGGCACCTGTGTATATGACCAAAACAATAGCAGTGGCTTGGGTACCAAAGAACACCCACCCATGGTGGCTATTTATACTGGACATATTGAAAATGTAAAACAAGCACAACATCTCGCTTATAGTATCGATGACGGAAAAACCTGGACCAAATACAATAAGAATCCAATTTTGGATTTGAATAAAAAATATTTTAGAGATCCCAAGGTATTTTGGTATGCACCCAAAAAATATTGGGTAATGTGTGTAAATCTTCCCCAAGAACATCAAGTGCAGTTTTATGCTAGTACCAATTTAATTGATTGGAAATTTTTAAGTGATTTTGGTCCAATGGGCGATGAGATTGGCGTTTGGGAATGTCCCGATTTGGTTCAAATTCCAGTATTGAATTCAAAAGAAAAAAAATGGGTTTTGCAAACATCCAATCATGAAAGGATGCAATATTTTATGGGGGAATTTGATGGTGTAAAATTTACAATGGATCCGAATCAAAAAACCATCTTAAGACCCAATGCAGGCCCCGATTATTATGCCGGCATCAGTTATGGACAATTACCAGCCAATCATTTACCCGTCACCATTGCCTGGGCGAACAATTGGCGTTATGCAAGAAAAATTCCTACTTATCCTTGGAAGGGTGCCATGTCTTTACCTAGAAATTTATGGGCTGAAAAAATAAATGGTAATTGGCAACTCTTACAAAAACCCATTTCAAATTTAAATGCATTAAGAAAAAAACTAGCATTTCAAAAATCTTCATTACAAAACAAGGACGAAACCATTACTCTTTCTACGATGGGTATTCATGAGGATGTTTATGAATGTGATTTTGAAATAAGCAGCAGTACCAATGAAAAAACTGGTATCATTGTTTTAAATGATGGGGCTAGTGGAGTAGTCATAGGATATGATCCAAAACTCAAACAAGTTTTTATTAATCGAACAAATACCAATACTAGTTTCGATGCAGCCTTTGCCGAGATGGGTTATTTTGCTGCGCCCGTTACAACTAGTTCCAATAAAATTAAATTTCAGGTTTTTGTAGACAATAGTATTGTGGAACTGTTTGTAAATAATGGCGAAACCACATTTACTTTACAAGCTTTTCCAAAACACAGCGATAAAACCATAAAAACGCTTCCAAGCAATACAGTTGGATCGGTAAAAAATGTACAAATTTTTCCGCTACAATCTATTTGGTAATAACTAACTTTGTATTCTAATTTTAAGTTTAGCACATTAATTCAAAACTATGCAATTTCGTAATTTTAAAATGGTCGACTATGTTGTGTATGGCCGTGGTTCATTCAATCAAGTAGATGAAATCATTGCGCCTCATCGTAAGGGCGATTTTCCAATGATATTTTTTTTAGATCATTTTTTTGTGGGCAAACCACTGGCTAGTAGAATACCCTTAAGAGGAAAAGATAAAATTGTATATGTTGATGTTACGCATGAACCCAAAACCAAACAAGTAGATGCACTCGCTTCAGAATTAAAAGCAGAGTTTGGTGAAGTGAGTGGTATTATAGGTATTGGTGGTGGCTCTACCTTAGATTTAGCCAAGGCAGTTTCTTTAATGATGACCAATCCAGGCTCTTCTGCAGACTATCAAGGTTGGGACTTAGTAAAACTACCTGGTGTCTATAAAGTGGGTATACCTACCTTAAGTGGAACGGGCGCAGAAGTAAGCCGCACCACAGTACTTACAGGGCCTACGCGCAAACTAGGCATGAACTCAGACTTTACACCCTTTAATCAAATTGTATTAGATCCTGAATTAACGAAGAACGTTCCAGCGAATCAACGCTTTTATACAGGTATGGATTGTTATATCCATTGTATTGAAAGTTTAGAAGGCACTTTTTTAAATGAGTTTAGTAAAAGCTATGGAGAAAAAGCATTGGACCTATGTCAAAAAATATTTGTGCATAAGGACAAATGGGATGAAGAATGCGATGATCAATTAATGATGGCTTCTTTTGCTGGTGGAATGAGTATTGCTTATAGCCAAGTGGGAGTGGCACACGCAGTTAGTTATGGCCTAAGTTATTTATTAGGCACGAAGCATGGTATTGGTAATTGTATAGTGATGAATCATTTAGCCGAATACTATCCAGCAGGCGTAGAAGAGTTCAAGCTAATGGTAGAAAAAAACAAAATTGAAATACCTACTGGTATTTGTGCTAATTTAACAGAAGAGCAGTTCGATTCAATGATAAATGTATCTATGGGCATGAAACCTTTATGGGAAAACGCTTTGGGCCCTAATTGGGAAAGCATAATGACTCGAGAAAAATTGAGAGATCTTTACGGTAAGTTATAAAATAGGTTCGAAAAATTTATAATTTTTTGAACAAAATCATTAGAGGGCAAATTCTGGTGCGCTATCTTTTTAAAAGAGCAGCAGAATAGCCAACTACTCTGCCTCGGCTACTACTTCTTTTACTTCAGGTATCATGCGCTTCATCATGCCTTCGATGCCTGCTTTTAACGTAACCATGCTGGAAGGACATCCACTACAAGAACCTTGTAGCATTAAATTTACGACGCCGTCGTTATAACTTTTAAATTGTATGGCACCGCCATCCATCTCCACTGCAGGCTTTACATAATTTTCTAATAATTCTTTTACACGCTTTACTACATCATCATCATCTGCGTGCACCGTATTCGTAGCTTCTTGTTTAATTTTAGCCACTTCTTCTTCATTCACTACCACACCACCTGCTTCTAAAAATTCTTTCAAAAATGTTTTGATGGTAGGAATTACATCCTGCCAATCTTCATTTTCAGCGGTCTTGGTAAGGGTAATAAAATTACTCGCTATAAAAACACTTTTAATAAAGGGAAAACTAAACAACTCTTTGGCCAAAGGAGAGGCAATGGCTAAACTTTCATCAGCAATATCGATGCTCTTTCCAGGGTATAAAAGTTTGTTGGCCACAAACTTCATGGTTTCTGGATTTGGGGTCATTTCGGTATAAATACTTACGATGGTATTTCCTGTGGTAATCATAATGTTGCTGTTTGGTAAAATTCAAAACAAAATTAATCAAAAATGACAGCAGGAGGAACGCTTTGGCTCAATTGATCCTTTATTTTTCCGATATCGAAAGGCTTTTAGGGTACAATGCTAAGCTTGGCATAGTTCAACATGATCTTTTTTTCTCCATTTTTATCAAAAAGGATAATCGCAATGGGGTTATGCGCCGAACCTTCAATTTCTTTGATCACCCCAAATCCAAATTTTTGGTGTTCAATTTTAAAGCCTGCTTCTAAGACAGTTGGATCGCAGGGTGTAAAATTCACCGAAGGGATGTGATTTTTATTCAATGTATTTGGCGCTATGACAGGTAAATAACTAGGCTTACTTCCCACGGTTTTTTTACTGCTTGATTTATCGGGATCATTCCAACTTTTATTGTTACCGCCTTGCATTCTATCATAAGCCGATCCCCAACCACTACTTTGATTTCTAGCCCCACCACCTGAACTGGTTTTATCAATTTGGTCTTCGGGCATTTCATCTATAAATCTACTTGGATCGTTTTGAACCAATTGTCCATATCTATAGCGTGTGTTGGCATAAGTCAACCACAAATGTTTTTTGGCTCTAGTCACTGCTACATAAAACAATCTTCTTTCTTCTTCTAATTCTTCTCGGGTATTTACACTCATGCCACTTGGAAATAAAGATTCTTCCAAGCCAACCAAAAATACACATGCAAATTCCAAGCCCTTAGCCGCGTGCACCGTCATTAATTTTACCGTGTCTTCATTGCCATTATCGTTGTCCGCATCGGTGATGAGTGTAATTTGTTGTAAGTAGGCACCTAAACTAATGTCCCCCAATTCTCCATCTTCATTGCTTGGACTTTCGGTCCATTCTTTAATAGAGTTTAATAACTCTTGAATGTTTTCGTAACGCGCTAATCCTTCTGTGGACTTATCTGTAAATAATTCTTTAACAATATTGGTATGCTTGCCTACTTGCACTGCCACATCGTAAGCATTGTGTTTGGTGAGTTGATTTTGAAAATATTTAATCATGGTCACAAACTCTTCAATAGCGGTAAGCGTACCTGCTTTAAATCCAAAGCTTTTTGCTTTTTCTAATACTTCAAAAAAAGTAATATTTTGTTCACCTGCTAACACCAAACATTTTTCCATGGTGGTTTTTCCAATGCCTCTTGCAGGATAATTGATAATCCTTTTTAAACCTTCTTCGTCTTTGGTATTGACAATGATACGTAGGTAAGCGATGTAATCTTTAATTTCTTTTCTTTGATAAAAGCTAAGCCCACCATAGATTTTATAAGCGATGCCTGTTCTTCTTAAACTTTCTTCAAAGGATCTACTTTGTGCATTGGTTCGGTATAAAATAGCAAAATCTTTATTGTAAAAATGATTTCTTAATTTATTTTCTTGAATGGCATCGGCAACAAATTTTCCCTCGTCATTGTCGGTCATGGTGCGCACCAATTTTATTTTATCGCCAGCTTCGTTTTCTGTCCACAATTCTTTTGGTATTTGTCCAACATTATTTTTGATGACATGATTGGCCACACCAATGATGGATTGACTGCTTCTGTAATTTTGTTCCAGCTTTACCAATTTTACATCGTCGTAATCTTTTTGAAACTGTAAAATATTTTCAATGGTAGCACCACGGAAACTATAAATACTTTGCGCATCATCACCCACTACGCATAAGTTTTCATGTACGGCGGCCAGTAATTTTGCAATTTGATATTGTACGGGATTGGTATCCTGGTACTCATCAATTAATATATATTTAAACTTGTGTTGGTATTTATGAAGTACTTCTGGAAAATTTTGTAATAGTTCATGCATTTTAAAAAGTAAATCATCAAAATCCATGGCGCCGTTTTTAAAACAACGTGCTGCATAACTTGCATAAATTTCTGCAATGGCAGGTCGATTGGATCGGGCATCTTCTTGTTTTAAAAATGTATCCATGGCGTATTCAGCTGGTCCCACCAAAGCGTTTTTTGCAGCTGAAATGCGGTTGTGTACAATATTAGGTTTGTACAACTTATCATCTAAGCCCATATCGTTCACTACTGCTTTGAGCACAGATCTTGAATCGTCTGTATCATAAATGGTAAAGCTTTTAGGATAGCCTAATTTATCTCCTTCTGCTCTCAATATTCTTGCAAATACACTGTGAAAAGTACCAATGTATAAATTGCGTGCATCGGTATTGCCCAAGGCTTTTTCGACACGCTCTTTCATTTCTGCGGCTGCCTTATTGGTAAAAGTGAGGGCCAATATATTAAATGCATCAACACCACTGTGCATTAAATGGGCGATGCGGGTAGTCAATACCTTTGTTTTACCACTACCAGCGCCAGCAATAATCATTAAAGGTCCTTTGAGGTGTAAAACTGCCTCTTTTTGCTTTTCATTTAATCCATTCAAATACAGTTCTTGCATAGGACGAAGATACGTTCAACTTACTTGATTTTATCTACTCGTGGAAAACTAAAAACCAATAATAAATAAAGTAAAGAAAAAGCCCCTCCCGAATTTTCGGGAAGGGCTTTTAAAAGGGCTGAAAATATTTTAAAAATATTTATTTTTTATTTGACTACTTTTTTTCAAGTAATTTAAAGAATTGATCTAACTGAGGAAGAATTACAATTCTTGTTCTACGATTTGCAGCTCTGTGCTCTGGAGAATCATTTTCTACTACAGGAATGTATTCACTTCTACCTGCAGCAGTCATACGCTTAGGATCGATTCCATAAGTTTCTTGCAATACGCGCACAATGGTAGTAGCTCTTTTCACACTCAAATCCCAGTTGTCTTCCATTAAATTATTACCACCGCTAATCAATTGCTTGGTATCTGTATGTCCTTCTACCATAAATTCAATAGCAGGTTGAGCAGCCAATACTTTAGCAACTTTACCTAACACTATTTTAGCTTTATCAGTAATGGTAAAACTACCACTCTTGAATAATAATTTATCAGAGATGTCAACATATACAACACCCTTATCTACTTTTACATTGATATCGCCATCATTTAAATCTCCAATTGCACCTTTCAAGTTCATCACCAAGTTCATGTTGATAGAATCTTTACGTGCCATTGAACTTTGTAAACCTTGAATGTATAAATCTTTAGCGCCAATATTGTCTAATGATTTTTTAATGCTTTCTGCTTGTGCACCAGTCACCACAGACATGTCTTTTAATTGACTCAAAACAACATTGTTGTTTGTTTTTAAGAAATCAATCTGCTTGTTTAAATCATCAATCGTTGATTGCAATGATTTAGATTTATCGCCTGCTTTTTCAGCATCGCTTTTACTTTTAGTAATGGCATCTTGTGCATCACGATATTTACCTTGTAATTCTGCATAAGCACCATTCAATTGGCCATATTTTGCCTCTGCTTCTTGCAATTTTTTAGGACTTACACAAGAATAAGCACCTATGCAAACAATGGCAAGTGCTAAAAAAATTTTACTTTTCATACTGTATCTGTTTTTTATTTAATATTAAATAATACGAGTTAGGACAAAAATACTAATATAGTTTTGAAGGCAAAACAATATTTTGTTAAACCGAGCCTAACTCACTAGGTCTTCCGTTATACCCAAATGCGGTAGATAGCCCCTAAAGCCCTTAAAAAATTGTACAATTTTGTGCATAGCTGCCTTTTCGTCCTCTGAAATAAAAAAAGGCTCGGCAAAAACTACTTTTTTACCTGGAAAGTCAAAGCCTACCATCACAATGGGAACATGGGCATTTTTAGCAATATGGTAAAAACCTGATTTTAGCTTGGTAACTTTTTTGCGCGTGCCTTCGGGAGACAGGGCTAAGTGAAAGCTTTCTTTTTTATTAAAAACGCCTACCACTTGATCAACCATATTCTGATGATGCGTGCGATTCACTGGGTAAGCGCCCAAAGAGCGTAAAAACCAACCGAGTGGAGGCCAAAAAAGCTCCCGCTTTCCTAAAAAATGTATAAACTCAAGATGCAATTTTTTACGAATGGCCAGTCCAAGAAAAAAATCAACAATATGTGTATGTGGCGCAACAATCATAATGGACTTAGGCAAATCATAATGAAATTTACCTTCTATCTTCCATCCCCTCACATTAAATAACCACCAGGCTAGTAATCGTTGCATAAATATTTAAAAAGTAAAGTTAATCAAAAGACACAATTATATTTAAATGATCGTCATCACTTATTTTATTTTTTCTATCAAAAGCGCATTCAATAAAGGATCTACCCTTTCTGCCATTATTGGAATTAGTTCTACTTTGGGTAAGGTTTGATTTTTTGCATTTTTTTCATACCACTTGTCATAGTATTTTAATAAAATAGCAAAAGCCTCTTTAAACTGGCCCTCCAAAATATAATTGATTGCATTTTTTGTTTCTAGACCACCCAATCTTTTTTCAATTCTTTGTGTAGCCTCCATCAAGCTTTCTTTATCAAACTTCCCATACCCTTCTAGTATGAAACTAAGCCTTTCTTCAAATGGGATGGTTAAAAAATAACAAGTACTATTTCTTATCAAATGAAATAAGGTTGTGGGAATCATTACAGTACCAATTCTTTGGCTTTCGTCCTCTATCCAAATGGATTCGTTATTATGATGTTGCTCAAATAAATCCTCCGCTAAAATATTTTCAAACATTTCTTGTGAAGGTTGTATGGCTTGTCCAATAGCACCAAAGGCCGATCCTTTATGATGTGCGATACCTTCTAAATCTATTACCTTATGTTTTCTATTTTTTAATTCTTGTAAAATTTCAGTTTTACCTGAGCCGGTATAGCCACCCAACACTTTTAAACGATAAGGCAAATTAAATTGTGCCAATACCCAATTGCGATAAGCTTTATAACCTCCAGTGAGTTGTATTACTTTATAACCATACAGGTCTAATAACCAAGCTACTGCTGCACTGCGCATGCCGCCCCTCCAACAATGAATATAAATAGTGGGTTTGTAAATAAGATTATTTTTTTGTTTTTCATGAATCCAAGCTTCAACTGTTTCAATCATGCCTAGCATCTTATTTCCAAATAGCGGCAAACCAGCTTTGATAGCGTCTTCCCTGCTTTGTTTTTTATAAGTGGTTCCAATAAGTGCACGCTCTTCATTGTTAAATAAGGGCAGATTGTAGGCATGTGGAATGTGTGCATGTTCAAATTCGCCCGGACTTCTCACATCAATTACAATTGCATGGGACACTTGAGCTATAAATTCATCGATACTAATTTTTTGAACGGCCATTGTTAATTGGTTAATTGTTGAATTGCTTTTTCAAGGGCATCTATAGAAAAATCAGAGAAAGGGGGTTGCTCAAAATTAAAATTACTTGCTTTTTTTAAAGCAATGCTTAAATTAAAATTTTCTTGCGCATAACAAAGCGCCCAATTTTTTTCTTGCCATAACAAACCTAAATACACTTGTTCTGTTTGACCGGGAGTTGGAATAAAAATTAATTTTTTCTTAAATGGAATCAATTCCATCAAAGTAGTATACCCTCCTCTGCAAATTATATATTCGGCGCGTTGTATTTCACTTACCAATGCTGCCGCTTCCAAATGAGGATACAAGATGGCATTGTTGTTTTTTTGAAAAGCTGCTTTATTATTGGGTGTTCCTGCGGTTAAGACAAATTTTATATTTTGCTCATTGCCCGCCTTCCACAATAAATTTTCTAATAAAGTTCTTTGTGGTTCAGGACCCGAGATGATGCCCAAAAAAACAGTGGAATTTTCTGATGCAATGGATTGTATTGAATGTGGAATGTTTTTTAATCTAGACAAACAACCCATATACCATAATGGAGTGCTTGGTTTTTCTAAGGGGTTGGACAAGACGCCTGATAAATTATTGTCTCCAGCTATATCTGGAATCCAACAAGCGGTAAAATGTTTTAGCCAAGCATATTGTATATTTTGAAAAAGTCTGGTGGCCCATGCAAAATGCATTTGTAAATTTAATTGATGGGTGATAAAAACGCTAGGTATTTGTTGATGATAAAAACCAAATCGATTGTCAGAAATAACAAAATCAAATTGATATTTTTTTTGTGCATTTCTTAACCACTTATGTTCATAAACGATGCTATAGATGATTTTCGGTATTTGAAGCAATAAAACAATGGGCAGTACAAAACCCCAATGGGCGTATTTTATTCGATAACCTCTTAATTTTAAAAAATGTGCATTTGGAAAGGCTTCTTTTAAAATAGCTTCTTGATAGCCTTCAGTAGCAATGTATACCTCATAGCCCAGTGTTTGCAGGGATTGGATAAGACTAATGCAGCGCGTAGCATGTCCCAACCCCCAATCAATAGGGGATATACAAATAGAAGGCTTTTTCATAAACCATAAATTTAGTCAATATTGTAGCAGCTACCTTATTGATCAACTGAAAAAAGCCTATCGATTATTTTTCTAAACTTAGAATGACCCCATTGATACAATAGCGCAAGCCTGTCGGAGGAGGACCATCTTCAAAAACATGTCCTAAATGGGCTTTGCATTTTCCGCATTCCACTTCGGTACGCGTCATGCCATGGCTATGGTCGGGGATGTAGATAATGGAACTTTTGGTAATGGGTTCAAAAAAACTAGGCCAGCCGCAGCCACTTTCAAATTTGGCACTACTTTTAAACAAGGGGTTGCCGCAAGCCGCACAATGAAAAGTACCTACTTCCTTGCTATTTTCAAATGCACTGCTAAAAGGCCTTTCTGTACCTTTTTCTCTTGCAATTTGATACACTTCGGGAGACAAGACTTGTTTCCAGGTGCTGTCGGGCAAAACCAATTTTTCCTTATTGGTAGTGGAATAGTATACATTTTTCTTATCTGACATGCTGGTTTTTTTTAAAGTATTGCTAGGCCCTTGCGCACAAGCACCTAAACTAAGTAAGAGTAAACAACCAATGAGCTTATTTATCATTTTCATTCTTTTGTAAAAATACTAACAACTATTCATCTTTTTTGTTTAGATTTTTAAAAATAATTGTATTCCAGAAACATTTAAAATTTAAGCCAGTTCAGTATCTTTACCCTCAACAGAAAAACATGTTTAATTTAATCTTATTTGGCCCTCCAGGGAGTGGCAAAGGAACTCAAAGTGAACACATCATTGATGCTTTTGGACTACAACATCTTAGTACAGGAAATTTATTAAGAACAGAAATTGCCCATCAAACCGAATTAGGAATGGAAGCCAAGCGTTTGATGGATGCGGGTCAATTGGTTCCTGATGCGGTAGTGATAGGAATGGTTGGAAATTTTATAGATGCGCGTCCCGATGCCAAAGGTTTTTTGTTTGACGGATTTCCGCGTACTACTGCACAATGCATTGCCTTAGATGCATTATTAAAAGAAAAAAATAATGAGATCAATGTGGTGTTGGCTTTAGAAGTTAGTGAAGAAGAATTGGTCAAAAGATTATTGGGTCGTGGTTTAACATCAGGAAGAAGTGATGATACCAACGAAACCATTATACGCGCTAGAATACAAGAGTACCATGATAAAACAACTGCAGTAGCTACTTATTATGCAAAATTTAATAAAGTAGTTGCGGTAACTGGAGAAGGTACAGTAGAAAGTATTTATGCCGATTTGAAAAAAGAAATTGATGCAAGAATTTAAGCTGCCATCAATACGATTGCAACCATTTTTCTTTAAATATTTAAACCACCACAAGCGCTAATTACTTGACCTGTGATATAACTACTTAAATCACTTGCTAAAAATAAAGTAGTGTTGGCAATTTCTTCTGCTTTACCAAATCTTCCCAAAGGAATTTTATCTAAGAATGCTTTTCCTGCATCCCCTTCATTTAAATAATGGGTCATGTCTGTTTCTACAAATCCAGGTGCAATGGCATTGCATCTAATGTTGCGACTGCCAATTTCTAATGCAATGGATTTTGTGAAACCAATAATGCCAGCCTTGCTTGCTGCATAACTACTTTGTCCCGCATTGCCACGAATACCAATAATGGAACTCATATTAACAATGCTTCCGCTCTTTGCTTTCATCATGGGGCGTATCACCTGTTTGGTCATATTGTACACACTTTTCAAATTGGTATTGATGACATCATCCCATTGTTCTGGGGTCATGCGTAATAATAAATTATCTTTTGAAATGCCTGCATTGTTCACACAAATATCTACCGTACCAAATTGTGTCACTACATCATTTACGAAACTTTCACAAGCTGCAAAATCGGCTGCATTGGTTTTATAGGCTTTAGCTTTCACACCTAATTTTTCTATTTCAGTTACTAAACCATTCGCCTTCTCTGCACTACTATCACTTACATAAGTAAATGCAATATGACTTCCTTGCTCTGCTAATTTTAAAGCAATCGCTGCACCAATGCCGCGTGTAGCGCCTGTTACAATAGATACTTTCCCAGTAAGTAGTTTCATATTCATTTATTTATACAAAGATAAAGACTTTGTTTATTTTAAGCTTTGATGAATTTTTTTAATTTCATCAAGATAGATGCGTTCATTGGACAATCTTGGTACTTTGTGCTGACCTCCTAATTTCCCTTTTTGTTTGAGCCATTCATGAAAACAGCCTTTATGTACAGCCGTAATTTGTGGCATGCCCAGTGCAATGTTTTTATGTCTTTTGGCTTCGTAATCACTGTTAATGGCTTGTAAATTAAGATCTAATAAAGAGGTAAATTCTTTTAAATTCTTTGGATCTTCATCAAACTCTATCAACCATTCGTGTGCCCCTGTGTTTTCATCAGACATATAAATGGGGGCTGCTGTATATTCTTTAATAGACAATCCTAATTTGGAACAAGTAGCACTAATCGCTTTATCACTATTGTCTGCAATGAGTTCTTCTCCAAATGCATTGATAAATTGTTTTAAACGACCAGTTACTTTTATTCGGAAGGGAGCTAGACTAACAAATTGAATGGTGTCTCCCACTAAGTAGCGCCAAAGTCCACCATTGGTACTAATCACTATGGCATAATTTTTTCCAATTTCTACTTTGTTTAAACCATAGGTCATTGGTTTTTCTTTTCCATATTCATCAATGGGCATGAACTCATAAAAAATACCATGTTCTAAATACAACAACATGCCTTCTTCGCCTATTCTGTCTTGCGCTGCAAAAAAACCTTCGCTGGCATTGTATATTTCTATGTAATTGCAATTGGGTCCAATGACTTTATTGAATTGTTCTTTATAGGGCGTAAAGGAAACGCCCCCGTGTATGTACAATTCAAAATTGGGCCAGACTTCTTTTATGTTTTGCTTTCCAGTAATTTCTAAAATTCTTTTTAATAAGACCAAGGTCCAAGTGGGCACGCCTGCAATAGAAGTGACGTCTTCTTCAATAGTGCTTTGTGCCAGGCTTTCAATTTTATTTTCCCATTCATCCATTAGTGCAATAGATAACTCTGGCGTTCTGATAAAGCCAGACCAAAAAGGAGAATTTTGTAACAACACTGCACTTAAATCGCCATACTGAATGTCTTCTTTAATGGGATGTACTTGATGACTTCCACCAATGACCAATCCTTTCCCTGTTAATAAATCACTATCAGGTAAAGCATGATAATAACTGGTTAAAACATCTTTTGATCCTTGAAAATGATTGTCTTCGATACTCTCTTTGGTGAGCGGAATAAATTTACTTTTATCACTGGTCGTGCCACTGCTTTTTGCAAACCACTGCACTGGGGTATTCCACAAAATACCTTCTTCTTCGTTCATGATTTGTTCAATATAGGGCTTGAGGTCTTCGTATTCGTGAATGGGTACGGTGGCTTTAAAACTGCGCACATTAAATATGTCTGCAAACTGGTACTTTAATCCAAATTGAGTGTATTGACCATGGGTGATAAGGTCTTGCAATACTTCGCGCTGAGCCGCCATGGGTTCGTTAACCCAATTTTTAATGCGCCAATAACGCAATCGGGCCAATCTAGAGAGTGCGGGGCTAAAAATTTTCATATCCTCCTCACAATATAAGCATTACGCTTGTATAAATTAAGTAATCAATGTAGAAATTAAGGGGACTTATTTTGCTTTTTGACCCATCTCAATAATCCAATCTTTGCGTTTTAATTCAAAGTTGGTGCCCAGGTACAAACGACGCACTTGATCATCTTCGGCCAACTCTTCGGCAGTGCCATGTTTAAAAATCTTTCCTTCTATTAATAAATAAGCTCGATCACAAATGGATAAGGTTTCATTTACATTGTGATCGGTAATTAAAATACCAATGTCTTTTAATTTTAAACGAGACACAACAGATTGTATGTCTTCTACTGCAATAGGATCTACACCAGCAAAGGGTTCATCTAATAAAATAAATTTTGGATCTACTGCTAATGCACGTGCAATTTCTGTACGACGTCGCTCTCCACCACTTAAACTATCTCCATTGTTATGACGCACTTGATGCAAATTAAATTCATCCAATAAACTTTCTAATTTATATTCTCTTTCTGCTTTAGTTAATTTTGTCATTTCTAAAACAGCCATGATGTTGTCTTCTACAGATAACTTTCTAAACACACTTGCTTCCTGTGGCAAATAACCCAAGCCCATTTGTGCACGCTTGTACATAGGAAGTTTGGTGATGTCCTCCTCATTTAAAAATACACGTCCTTCATCTGGCGCAATCAATCCAACTACCATATAGAAGGTAGTGGTTTTGCCCGCACCATTTGGCCCAAGCAAGCCAACAATCTCTCCTTGCTTTACCGAAATACTTACTTGATCCACTACTTTGCGGCCTTTGTATTGCTTTATTAATTTATCGGTATGTATGGCAAGTATCAATCTATCTATTTTATACAAAAATAAGGGGAAATAAGGCTTTTCGTCCTATAGCTTAATAATATTATATATTTTTGCGCAATAGGGTATTGCGTTAGGTCTCTATTTAGAGACAACCCAGATCCTATTAAAGCAAAGTGCATATGAAGGTTATTGAACATTTAGCCAACGCAAAAGATACATTGGTATCTTTTGAAGTGTTGCCACCACTAAAAGGTAAGACCATTTCTTATATCTATGAACATTTAGATCCCTTAATGGAATTTAAGCCTTCTTGGATTAATGTTACCTATCACCGAAGCGAAACCATGCTTCGAAAAAAAGAAGATGGTACCGAAGAAAAAGTAGATGTGAGAAAGCGTCCTGGAACGGTAGGCATCTGCGCGGCCATTATGAACCATTACAATATAGATGCAGTACCCCATATTATTTGTGGCGGATTTTCAAAAAGAGAAACAGAAGATGCATTGATAGATTTGCAATTTTTGGGCATAGATAATTTATTGGTATTAAGAGGGGATGCAGAAAAAAATCAAAAAACTTTTGTTCCCGAACCCAATGGAAATAAGCAGGCTATTGAATTGTTAGAACAAGTAGTGGGCTTGAACAATGGTGAATACTTAGACAAGGATATTATTAACGGAAGCAAAACTAATTTTTGTATGGGCGTTGCAGGGTATCCCGAAAAGCATTTTGAAGCCCCAAGTATGGAATTTGATTTAGCGCGGGCTAAAGCCAAGGTAGATGCAGGTGCTGAATACATTATGACGCAAATGTTTTTTGACAATAAAAAATATTTTGAATACGTAGACGCTTGCAGAAGTATAGGTATTACCGTGCCCATCATACCAGGCTTAAAACCCATTACGAATAAAAAACAGTTGACCATTTTGCCAAATATTTTTTATGTAGATATACCTGTAGATTTGTCTTCGGCGATGTTAGCTGCCACCACAGATGCTGCATGTGAACAAGTAGGTACGGAATGGTTGATCCAACAAAGCAAAGAGCTGAAAGCTGCTGGTGTCCCGGTTTTACATTATTATACTTTAGGTAAGCCACAGGTGGTAAGAGATGTTGTGGCCGCAGTATTTTAGGTAACTAAATTATTCCCCCCCCTTTTTATTATTTGCATTCACTAAAAAGTCATTGAATTGCTCTAAGCTTAAATTTTTTGCTATAATTTTTTTATTGCTGTCTAATAAATAAAAAGTAGGTGTTTTAAATACATCATACTGTTGACGAATGGTCGTAGGTAGCCCGCCTTTAATTTCTTTGTTTAGATCTTCTTCTGTTTGATACACATTGATCCAGTCTTCTAAATGTTTTTCATTGATAAAAGCTTTCCAAGCAGTTAATTCTTTAAAATTAATGTTTACCGAAAATACTTTTACTTGAAAATTCTTCCACCCAGCTTTATAAAAGGAATCTAATTTTGGAATTTCTATTTTACAATGACTGCAAGTAGGGTCCCAAAAGGCAATAAAAGTATAAGGTGCTTTTACATCATACAAAGAAACTTTTTTATTATCTGTTGTATTCACAATCAAGCTAGGCGCGGCTAAGCCCAGTTGATTGGCCATCATGCTGTAAGCCCTTTCGGTGATTGATTTTTTAGAGGCTTCATTTAAAAGTATCGTATCTCCTTTGGCAAAAAAGTTTTGAAATAAATTTATAAAAACTTTATCCTGCCCCATATATTCAGGCGTAATGTATTTGTTGGTAAATTTAAAAAGCAAGAAAGGATAAATTTCTTTACCAGTTTTTGCCACCGTTAGCATGTAATTTATTTCTTCAATAATAGAATCTGGTTCACGAGAAACATAATTTTTGAAATACTCGTCTAGTTTATCTTCAAAAAAAGGTGTTCTTATTAATCTATTGTCGTTAAAAACTACATTGTCCCAAAAATGATTTTTTATATAATAGTATGGATACAAGGAATCTGCTTTACCCTTAATCATAGGAATGGCAGGCGCTTCAGGCCTTTGCATCACATTTAATAAGTAACTCATCATAGAGGTAGGATGTGCTGCAATAAATGCATTTCTTTTTTCTTTAATCACTTTGTCTTTATTAAGAGAAGCATTTTTGTAAAGGGAAGAGTCTGCTTCATTTTTTGCCCCTTTCAATTGATTTTGTAAATTATTTAATTGAAAAAATAAAGCATTGATTTCTTTAGAATAATTTTGAAATAAAATATTGTCTGGTGAGCCAGTGATTGTTACTTTATCTAATGCAGTAGTGTCTGCGCTAATTTTAAAATGTTGCGCTTCATCTATTAAAAAATCAAATAAAATGCTATACTTTGGAGACACCACAAAATAAATACCAGGAGTTAGTTTTTGTTTGGATTCAAAAACACCTTCGCTTTTTTCATTTAGCAAACAAGAGTCTGCCAGTACTTTGTTTTTACCGTAATTGGTGCCAATATATATTTTGGTATTTTGATAGGGCTTCATGGTAATAGAAATGCTATGTCCCATTTTGGAATTGACTGCATCGCTAGCAGGTTTTTTGCTTTGCCCAAAAGCAATCAGTGGAAAACAAAAAAAGATCCATAAAAATATTCTCATAAAAGCTAGGTTTCTTTAATCTTTTAAATAACAAAGTAAAAATAAGAATATAAATAACAAACCAGTGTAGAATTAGTGGCTCCTTTTAATACAATTTAAAGCATAGCATAGTACCTTTGCATCAGTGAGAAAATTTAAACAAGCCCCTTTATTAGAAAAAGTATTGATTGAAGATTATGCCGCCGAGGGAAAGGCCCTGGCGCGTGTAGATGGCAAAGTGATTTTTGTTGAAGGTGCTGTGCCAGGCGATGTGGTAGACATTCAATTACAAAAAAACAAATCCGATTGGGGATCGGGTTTTGTAAAGCATTTTCATAGTTATTCTAAAATAAGAGTCACCCCATTTTGTAGTCATTTTGGCGTTTGCGGAGGATGCCAATGGCAAATGCTTCCCTATGCGCAACAATTGGTTTATAAACACAAACAGGTTGTTGACAATTTAACACGCATTGCAAAAGTCGCATTGCCGCCTATTCCAGAGATTCTTGGCGCTGAACAAACGCAAGGTTATCGCAACAAAGTAGAATACACTTTTGCTACTGAAAAATTTATACCCTTTACTGAATTTAAAGCCATGAAAGCTGCCACTGAGGCAAATCCTAATATGGACCTAGTGCCTAAGGCGCCTGGTGTGGCTGGTTTTCATGCAAGAGGATTTTTTGAAAAAGTGGTAGAGATAGATACTTGTTATTTACAAGCAGAACCCACCAATGATTTAAGAAAAGCGGTTGTAGCTTTTGCGCTAGAACATAAAATGCCTTTTTACAATATTAAATTGCATACTGGGTGGGTGCGCAATATGTTTATACGCAATACGACCAAAGGAGAATGGATGGTGAATGTAGTATTGGGTTATGAAGCTGAAAAAGAAAGAAAGGCATTGTTTGAAATATTATTAGCCCGCTTCCCACAAATCAGCACCCTATTGTATACCATCAATGGTAAACGAAACGACAGCATGCAAGATTTGGTACCTCAAGTGTATTCGGGCACTGGCTATATCACAGAACAGCTTGAGGAATTTCAATTTAAAATAAGTCCAAAATCTTTTTTTCAAACCAATTCAAAACAAGCTGAAAAACTATATCAAGTAACGCGCAATTTTGCAGAGTTAACTGGCAAGGAAATTGTATATGATTTGTATTGTGGAACAGGGAGTATTGGCATATTTTGTAGCCAGCAAGCAAAAAAAATTATTGGTGTAGAGCTGGTGGAAGAAGCCATTGAAGATGCCAAAGAAAATGCGCGTTTGAATCATTTAACAGACACTGCTTTTTTTGCTGGCGATGTCATTAAAATTTGTGATGATCAATTTTTTGAAGCACATGGTAAGCCCGATGTCATCATTACAGACCCTCCAAGAGCGGGCATGCATGAAAAATTAGTACATAAATTATTGGCCATGGAAGCGCCCATCATCGTATATGTAAGTTGCAACCCGGCAACTCAGGCAAGAGACTTATCTTTATTGAATGAAAAGTATACGGTTACCAAAATACAACCAGTAGATATGTTTCCGCATACCTTGCATATAGAAAATGTGGTACAATTAAAAAGAACCAATTTACTGTAAATAGAAAATAAAAAAGAATGACTCAATTTAGGCCAACGCGTTTCGAAGTTTTACCCACTATTATAAAAAATTTATTAATCATCAATGGGTTGGTTTTTTTGGCACAAAATACTTTTGCTGGTCCAACAAGTTCATTTTCTTTTGAAGATTATTTTGCATTGCATGCATGGCAAAGTAATTTGTATAAGCCATGGCAAATTATTACCCATATGTTTTTGCATGGCGACTTTGGACATATCTTAGGCAATATGTTTGCCTTATGGATGTTTGGGTCTATTTTAGAAAACGTATGGGGCCCTAAAAGATTTTTATTGTTTTATTTTTTATGTGGAGTAGGCGCCGCAGTCATTCACTTAGCTATATTATCTTATCAGTTGATTCCGTTAGCCAGTGAATATGCAAATTTATTAAGATTAAGTAAGAGCAGTGCACCAGGCTTTACAGATGCGGTTTATGCATTTTCAAAAGCACATGATATTCCATTGGCAAGAATTTTGTCTGAGAATAAAGTAAGCTTGGACACGCCGGGCTTAGCACCGCAATTGATGGATCTAATTAGTTCCTACTATAATAAAATGCTTAGTACGGCTACCCTTGGAGCCAGTGGTGCTGTCTTTGGAATTTTAATTGCCTTTGTATATTTATTCCCCAATACCTATATCTATATTTATTTTCTATTCCCGATTAAAGCAAAATGGTTGGGTATTTTGTATTTTGCTTTTGAGTTGTATAAAGCCATTGAAAATTCTGCTGGCGACAATGTGGCAAGATGGGCGCATGTGGGTGGTGCCATTGTGGGCTTTGTATTGGTATATATTTGGAGCAAGCGCAACCGTCACCCCTTTGCTTAATTAATAATTATATAAAATGCAAGCTTCAGGTTCAGATAAACCCATCTTAGGTGCCGATAACAATGCTTTAATTGCATTAATCACTGTTAATTTGGTGGTCTTTACTTTCATTGGGTTTTTGAAAGTAGTTTATTATTTAAGTAGCATTTCATTAGAGCAGTTTTATATGCAAATTGTACACCCAAGTATTTTATATGCTAATCTTCAAATACTCTTACACCAACCTTGGACCCTATTTACCTACAATTGGGTACATGAAGGATTTTGGATTTTATTAACCAATATGATCTGGTTAACCGCTTTTGGGGTAGTGTTGCAGGCAGCCAATTCTAACAAACATTTATTTCCTATCTATTTTTATAGTGGCATTCTTGGAGGCTTTGTTTATATATTGTTGGGGGGTAACGCGCCTTTTATGGGAGCAGCTACAAGTGTAATGGCCATTGCATTAGCCGCAGTTTTACTTGTACCTAAGCATCGCTTATTACAAAATATAGGCGGCGGCATTCCACTATGGGTATTGGGTTTAGGCTATTTCGTGGTGCAATGTTTTTCTTTTATGCATCTTGAATGGGCCACAATTATTGCTAGTTTTATAGGCGCAAGCACTGGGGCTATTTATATCATGTTATTAAATAAGGGGGTTGATTTAGGAAAATGGATGCATCAACTATTACATTTGGTAAACAATAGTTTGGCTCCTAAAAAATAAGCACTGCTCCTTATGGCAAAAAAATCAAGAATAAGAATTGTTGGCAAACTTGTCTTATTCTTATTTAATTTAATAGCAAGTATTTTATTTTTATATCCCTTATTTTTTAAGCCCATTTCTTTTATTTGGGTGAATGGTTTTTTAGGATTGATGGCTCCTTATTTAATTGCAATTGAAATTTTTTTAATTGTCCTTTGGCTTATCGCAAAGCCTATTGCTGCTTTGTTCCCACTACTTAGTTTAATCATTGGATGGAAAATTTGTTGGGTGCTATTTGCTTGGCATCCGGGCATTCCATTTGCACAAAAAAAGAAAGAAAATACTTTAAGAGTAATTAGTTGGAACGTGAAAGGGTTTAATGGAATGAGCCCAAACAACAATCTAAAATTACGCACCCAGGAAATTGCTTATTCTATTCAAAAATGGGATCCAGATATTGTTTGCATGCAAGAGTACAATACCAATGAAAGGCCCAATGATATAGCCAATCACACAGCCTACTTTACTAAAAAATTACCCTATTATTATTTTAGTAAAGATTTTCAGATTGCGGATAATGATTATTTTGCCGGTTCTATCCTTTTCTCAAAATATAAAATTTTACATGCGCAGCGTATTGGTTTTTTGAATCAAGAAAGTTTAATTGAAGCAACCATATTAAAAGGAGATGACACCATACAAGTCTTTACTACGCATTTGGCATCTTATCGATTTAAACAGAACGATTTTGAAGCCATCGATGAATTGAGTATTTCTAGTGAAAAAGCCCTCTATGCAAATAAAGGGGTATTAAAAAAATTACGCAATAGCTTTACAGAAAGAGCGGTACAAGCAGCAATTGTACAGCAGCAATTGTCAACAAGTATTTATCCCAGCATCATTACGGGCGATTTTAATGATGTACCTAGCTCCTATACCTATCAACTTATTAAAGGAAATTGGCAGGATGCATTTTTAGAAAAAGGCTTTGGTATTGGAGCTACATTTTTAGGCATATCACCTACTTTAAGAATTGATTATATTTTAGCCAACGAGGCCTGGGAAGTTAAGGCATGGGAGTCGATCGATGAAAACTTAAGCGACCACCATATGATTATGGCCGATCTAGTTTTAAAGAAGAATTAAGCGAGTTTATTTAAAATAAAATATCTTTGAGCCAATACTTATTATGCCACTCAAGCTATACAATTCACTAACCAGACAAAAAGAAGTTTTCGAACCCTTAAATGCACCTTATGTGGGGATGTATGTATGTGGTCCTACGGTAAGTGGAGAGAGTCATTTGGGGCATGCAAGGCCATTTATCACTTTTGATGTTTTGTATCGCTATCTTTTACATGCAGGCTATAAGGTAAGGTATGTCAGAAACATTACCGATGCAGGACATTTTGAAGAAGAAGGTAAAGTTGCCGAAGATAAAATTGCCAGCAAAGCCATTTTAGAAAAATTGGAACCCATGGAACTAGTACAAAAGTATACGCATTTGTATCATTTTGCCATGGACCAGTTTAATAATTTACCTCCCAGCATTGAACCTACTGCAACTGGACATATCATAGAGCAAATCGAAATGATTAAAAAAATCATTGCAGATGGATTTGCATATGAAGCCAATGGATCGGTTTATTTTGACGTCATTAAATACAATGATGTGTACGCTAAAAAAAATCAACCCTACGGAATTTTAAGTGGACGTAATTTAGAAGATCAATTAGATACGACCCGTGAATTAGAAAATCAAGACGAGAAAAAAAATAAAGTAGATTTTGCTTTATGGAAAAAAGCGCCAGTTGAACACATCATGCGTTGGCAAAGTCCCTGGGGTGAAGGCTTTCCGGGCTGGCATATTGAATGCTCGGCCATGGCTACAAAATATTTAGGAAAGAAATTTGACATACATGGAGGTGGAATGGATTTACAATTTCCGCACCATGAATGTGAAATTGCACAAAGTACGGTATGCAATCATGAAATGCCAGCGCGCTATTGGGTACACAATAATATGATTACCATTAACGGCCGTAAAATGGGTAAGAGTTACAATAATGTCGTAAAGCTTAGCGAATTGTTTAATGGTACGCATCCTATTCTAACACAGGCCTATAGCCCTATGACTGTAAGATTTTTTATTTTACAAAGTCAATACCGTGGCACGCTCGATTTTAGCAATGAAGCCTTGCAAGCTTCTGAAAAAGCATTGCGCCGTTTGATGGATGCATATGAATGGTTAAAAGCACAAACATTTAATACAGATACGATTGCTAAGGATGTAGATTTAGATACACAACTAAAAACTTGGGTGAATGAATTGCCTGAGTTTATGGAAGATGATTTAAACACGGCCAAAGTAGTAGCTAATTTATTTGAAATGGTACCTGTTATCAATTCCTTAAAAGACAAACATATTGCAGTAGATGCAGTCGCAGGTGCTACTTGGCAATGGATGCAAGCACAGTTGCTTATCTATATAGAGGAAGTATTAGGGATACGCGTAGAGTCTGGTACGAATCGAAAACAATTGAATGGTGTTGTTCATTTATTAATTGAAATACGCAAAGAAGCCAAAGCAAAAAAAGATTTTGCAACCAGTGATAAAATCCGCAATCAATTAATGGAAATGGGCATTCAGCTTAAGGATGAAAAAGATGGAGAGGTAAGTTTTACTTTTTCTTAAACCATCCTATTTTATACAATTTTATTGATGATCACAATCGTCTTCGTGTGCATGATTGTGAACGCGACAGCTCATGTGGTTGTTGATGTGTGCAAAAATGATTAAAAAGGCAGCAGGGAAAAGCAACCAAAGTTCAATCGATCTAAAAAGCATTCTACTTAATATAATTAGAATACCAATCGTAAACAATATCATGGGTCTATAAGAATGATGATGCTTTTTATAACCGTGGTACAAAGAATAAGTACCAATAGCAAATGAAAGCAAAATCATGCCCAGCTCAAATTGGATATTATGCAATATATTAATGCCCAATAAAGGCAAACTGCTAAAAAATAAAGGCAATAGTGCACAATGAATGGCGCAGGCTAAAGAAGCGCCAATCCCAATCGCATCCCAATTCCATTTTTTAAACATAGTCCAAAGGTAATTCAAATACGAGCAGAAAAATAATATTACCTTTACGGTGTCTTCATTGAACGATTAAATTTTTCTTTTTATGTCAAAAAAACTAGTGGGCTATGTATTGTTTTTTGCCCTATTGCTGGTAGGTTTTTATTATTTTTTATTTAAAGGAACAGACAATTGGAAAGTGCAATTGCCTATATTAAGTTATGTGCAACCCTTTAGCTTTACCAATCAAGATGGGAATAAATTTACCGATAAGGAGCTTTTAAATAAGATAACCGTGGTAGAATATTTTTTTACCACCTGTAAAGGTATCTGCCCCAAGCTCAATACCCATATGAAAGACATTTATTCTATTTATAAAAATGAACCCGATTTTCAAATTGTATCCCATACTTGTAATCCAGGAACAGACTCGGCCCCTGTGCTTAAAAAATATGCAGATTCATTAGGGGTAAACACAAAAATCTGGGTTTTCTTAACCGGTAGAAAAGACAGTTTATACCAAATGGCTCGAGGTTCTTATTTGTTAGATGATCCAAAAAACAATGTAGAAAAAATGGAGGACCAATTTATGCATACTCAATTTTTTGCATTGATAGATAGAAAAGGGAAAGTGCGAGGAAAAATTTACGATGGGTTGAAAGCCTTAGAAATCGAGCAATTAAAGCAAGACATTTCTAAATTATTAAAAGATAAATAAAAGCTCCATGATATTTGTT
Organism: uncultured Bacteroidota bacterium; assembly: GCA_903865435.1. Lineage (GTDB taxonomy): Bacteria > Bacteroidota > Bacteroidia > Chitinophagales > Chitinophagaceae > Sediminibacterium. The sequence goes on from CAIPJS010000064.1 coordinate 43,575, forward strand.
ACAGGTGCCAGTGGTTTAGTGGGATCGCATTTAATACAATCTTTATTAGCTAAGAACAAAGCAGTCACAGCCTTGTACAGAAAAGAAATACCTGCATTTGAAGGTGCAGAAAAAGTGAAATGGATGGCCGGGGATTTATTAGATATTGTTTCTTTAGAGCAAGCCATGGAAGGGGCGCGTCAAGTGTACCACTGTGCAGCCATTGTCTCTTTTGTGCCCAGCCAAGCGGCCCGCATGATCAAAGCAAATCAAGAAGGCACAGCCAATGTGGTGAATCTATGCATCGAAAAAAAAATTGACAAATTGGTTTTTGTAAGCTCTGTTGCTGCATTAGGACGTATCAGAGAAGATGTTGCTATTGATGAAACCATGAGTTGGACAGCAGCCACCAGTAATAGTGTGTATGGGCAATCTAAATATTTAGCAGAGATGGAAGTATGGCGTGGCATGGGAGAGGGATTGAATGTAGCCATCGTGAATCCAGTGATTATTTTTGGCGCTGGAGATTGGACCAAGGGCTCTTCAGAAATTTTTAAATCGGCTTATGAACAATTTCCTTGGTATACCAATGGTGTGAGTGGTTTTGTAGATGTATTGGATGTAATAGATGCGATGCAATGGTTAATGGATAGTCCCATTACTGGACAACGCTATGTAATTAGTGCCGAAAATTTAAGCTATCAAACCGTGTTCACTAAAATTGCGCAAGCATTTAATAAAAGACCTCCTCATAGAAAAGTAACGCCGCTATTAGCTGCCATTGTTTGGAGATTAGAAGCATTAAAAGGAATGATTACGGGTAAAACACCTTTGCTTACCAAAGAGACAGCGGCAACAGCACAAGCTGTGGTTCATTTTAACAATGCAAAATTTTTAGAAGCCTTCCCTAATTTTAAATACCGTGAGATGGATAGTACCATCAACAGGGTTTGTGCTGAATTAAAAGAGCAACATCATTTAGCCTAAGCTATTCCATCATTTTTTTCCAAAGCTCTGGGATGCGTTTGATCCAAACCAATTCTCTTCTTTTGATACTGGCTTCTTCGGCGGGGAATCCCATATAAACTTTATTGCCTTCGATATCTCCAACAACGCCAGTTCTTGCCAATAAGGTTGCATGCTCACCAATGGTTAAGGTTTTACCTACTCCGGCTTGGCCCCAAATGGTGACGCCTGCTTTAATTTTAACGCCTCCAGCTATACCCACTTGTGCGGCAAATAATCCATTGGCTTCGATTTGCGTGTCATGACCCACATGCACCATATTGTCCATCTTGGTCCCCATGCCAATAATGGTATCCCCACTTACCCCTTTGTCAATGGTACAATTGGCCCCTATTTCTACTTTGTCTTCAATAAGCACCCTGCCACAACTTGGCATTTTTTTATACCAAGCCGGACGATTCTTTTTCGTATTGTAATAAAAGGCGTCACTACCAATCACTGTACCTGCTTGTATAATAACATCATCTCCTATAATCGTATCAGGCAATAGGGTTACATTCGGATAAATGATACAGTTTTTACCAATCACAACATTGGGTCCTATAAAAACACGGGGCATCACAATGGTACCTTCTCCAATTACAGCATGCTTGCTGATGGCTTCATCCGATAGCAACAAAGGTTTAAAGTGTTCTACAATTTTTGAATAAGCTTCAAAAGGATCCGCACAAAATAACAATGTCTTACCTGCTGGTATGCTTACGTCTTTATTATTGATAAGGATACAAGTAGCTGCGCTGTTTAAGCAAGTATCATAATATTTTGGATGATCTACAAAAACAATATCACCTTTTTCCACTTGATGAATTTCATTCACTCCGGTAATTTCTAATTGCGTATTACCTATCATTTCTGACTTTGTAAAAGTAGACAACCATTTTACCGAAATAGGTGCAGGGAGCTTCATATGTATGTTTTTGGCCTAAATCAAAGGTAACGAGGCTTTTTTGTAAAAAAATCTTTTTACCCAATTTCTATATAAAAAATGCCTTATCTCTAGGTGGTCTCATCACAACAATTACATACCAGTAAATAAAAATTTAAAAAATAGAATCTTCTGAAATCCTTTATTCATAAATGTTTCAGTAAATTAAAATTTTATAAAATGTTGCAATATTTATTTTATCAAAGCATCAATCTGTATAAAAATTATTTTTTTAAACTTGTTTAAATAGCCCAATTGTGGATAACGTCAATAAATTTGTTTAAAATATTTTTTGAATTAGAAAAAAGTATAATTAATATTGTGAAGGGAATCTGATTCCCGTACTTACTAACCCATCTATATACGAGGTCCTCTTGAGCATTCAGGGGGACTTTGTTATTATAGAAACTTTTATTTTATCAATCATTATTTAATATACAAGCCCTTTCAAGTATTGAGTCAATTTACATCTACAGATGGTAAATTGTGCTTAAAGGATATTGTAGAAGTACCTAAAGATGTTTATCCAATTGGTAGATTAGATTATGACAGTGAGGGATTATTGTTCTTAAGTAATGATTCCAAATTAAATCATCAACTGCTTCATCCGCAATTTGAACATGCAAGAATATATTGGGTTCAAATAGAAGGCGCAATCTCTAGTGAAGCCCTTACAAAGCTTACACAAGGTGTATCTATAAATATCAATGGGGTACTTATCAAAACTAAGCCGGCGCGCCTTGCCCTATTAGAAGCCCCGGTAGCTGTACCTGAAAGAAATCCACCCATTCGATTTAGAAAAAACATTCCAACTTCTTGGGTAGAAATTGAATTAATAGAAGGAAAGAATAGACAGGTCAGAAAAATGTTTGCCTCCGTTCAATTCCCTGTATTGCGCTTAATTCGGGCGCAAATAGGAACATTTACAATTCAAGACATGCAGCCAGGCGACCTGATAACTTTGAGCCCCGAAGCCGTTCAAGAAGGCTTCTTTCGTTAATTGACTGCTAAGTTTTACTTTTGCACTAATAATATATAATCAATGAGTCAATCGCTATCAGAACAGGAAATTATAAGACGTGAAAAATTACAGCATTTAGAGGCTGCCGGCATCAATCCTTATCCAGCCCCTTTGTATCCAGTTACCCATTACTCAAATGATATTAAGGACAACTATACAGAAGAAAATAAAGATAAGTATGCGACAGTTTGTGTAGCGGGTAGAATTATGAGTGTGAATGATAAGGGTAAGGTACTTTTTGTTAAAATACAAGACGACAAAGGGATTATACAATTATATATTAAGAGAGATGAAATTTGCCCGGGTGATGACAAGTCTTATTGGGATGCCATTACTAAAAATGGGATGGACCTAGGAGATATTATTGGCTCTACGGGGTATGTATTTATTACAAAAACAGGAGAGACATCGGTTCACTCTAGCACTGTTACTTTATTAGCAAAATCTTTAAAGCCACTTCCTGTGGTGAAAAGAGATGAAGAAGGAAATGTATTTGATGCGGTGACCGATCCTGAATTTAGATATCGTCAACGCTATGCCGATTTAATTATCAATCCTTCTGTAAAAGAAACTTTTGCAAAAAGAACTTTATTGGTGTCTACCATTCGTGAATTTTTAAATAGTCGAGGCGCTTTAGAAGTGGACACACCCGTACTGCAAGCTATCCCAGGAGGCGCAGCAGCAAGGCCTTTCGCAACACACCACAATGCATTAGACGTTCCATTTTATTTACGTATTGCCAATGAATTGTATTTGAAAAGATTAATTGTAGGTGGATTCGAATGGGTGTATGAGTTTAGTAGAAATTTTAGAAACGAAGGAATGGACCGTACACATAACCCAGAGTTTACCGTATTAGAATGGTATACGGCGTATAAAGATTATTTATGGATGATGGAAATTACGGAGCAATTATTTGAAAAAATTGCGATGACTTTACATGGCAAAACAGAATTAACGGTGGGTGACAAGACCATCAATTTTAAAGCGCCTTATAGACGCATTAGTATTATTGAAGCCATTCAAGAAAATACAGGCATTGATATTACAGGTATGGACGAAGCCGCATTAAGAGAAGTTTGTAAAAAATTACATATTGATGTAGCACCTACTATTGGTAAGGGTAAATTAATAGATGAAATTTTTGGATCTACTAGTGAGCCAAAATATATACAACCTACTTTTATCATTGACTATCCTATTGAAATGAGTCCGCTTACAAAAAAGCATCGTAGCAAGGAAGGTCTAGTAGAAAGATTTGAATTGATGGTGAATGGAAAAGAATTAGCGAATGCGTATACCGAGTTAAATGACCCTATTGATCAACGCAAGCGTTTTGAAGAGCAATTAGGCTTAATGGAGCGTGGCGATGATGAAGCCATGTTTATTGATCACGATTTTTTAAGAGCATTAGAATATGGCATGCCACCTACATCAGGTATTGGCATTGGTATAGATAGATTATGCATGATGATGTTGAATCAACCTTCTATTCAAGATGTGTTGTTCTTCCCTCAAATGCGCCCCGAGAATGGCACAGATTAAGTGCTTTTGAAATATAGCACTTAATCTGTTACCCTCTTATGATTCTAAAATGAATAAGCGCTTAATGAAAATTAGCGCATATTCATTTTCCCTCTTATGATTTTAAAAAAGGAGAACCTTCTGGTTCTCCTTTTTTAAAATCATTGATTAAATCCCTTTAATCAATCAAGGCACCCGTTTATGGGGAGAAGATGCGAAAGCATCTGATTTATTGAAAAAATCATAAGAGGTTTAAGTAAAAGAAGCGTAAATTTTTTTTTACGTTTCTTTTACTAACTAATCTCTATAATTCAAAGCAGGTTTACGATCGCCTAACAATGCTTTGTAATTATAATTTCCAATTGCTTTTTTAAATTCATCCGATGCTTGTTTGATCAAGGCGGGGCTACTAAATAAATCTACAGCAGTCATGGCCATTGTTTTACTTGCTACTTCCATTCCTTTAATGCCAATTTCTGTTCCACCACAAGCTACTGCTTGCCAACTATGTGCTGGTGTGCCGGGTACCCAAGTAGCTGCACTCATACCCACTGTAGGCAATACATAACTAACATCACCTACATCTGTAGATCCACCGCCGGCATCACTTACTTCTTTCAAAGGCTTTATGGTGGAAGCTTCTTCTAAAGGAGGTGCTTGACTAAAAAAAGTGGATTGTACTTTGGCACCAAATGCTTTTTCTTGATCCGAATAAGTAACGCCACCCACTTTTTCTAAATTGGCTTGCATTGTTTCTGCAAGGGTTCTATTCAATAATAAATCATGTGTGCCACCAATAATTTCATATTTCATGGTAGTACCAGTTCCAAGTGCGGCACCTTCTGCAGCTTTCACCACTCTATCAAAAATACTTACTGCTTGGTCACGTTTAGGATGACGCACATAATAATATACTTCTGCAAAATCAGGCACTACATTGGGTGCCTTACCACCATTGGTAATAATATAATGAATGCGTGTTTCTTGAGGAATGTGTTCGCGCATCATGTTCACCATATTGTCCATGGCTTCTACAGCATCTAAAGCAGAACGTCCTTGTTCTGGAGACGCTGCTGCGTGCGCAGAAATTCCATAAAATCTAAATTTTGCAGACTTATTGGCTAAGGCACTTCTTAAAGTAACTTCATTGACATTGCCTGGATGCCAATGTATCACCGCATCTACGCCATTAAATAAACCAGCACGCACCATATACACTTTACCGCTACCGCCTTCTTCTGCAGGACAGCCATACACCTTGATGGTCCCTTTTAATTTTCCGGAAGCCATTAATTCTTTAATTGCAATGCCTGCACTTACTGATGCAGTTCCAAACAAATGATGACCACATGCATGTCCTGCAATTTTTCCTTCGATGGTATTTTTTTCTGGACTTGCTGTTTGTGCTAAACCGGGCAAGGCATCAAATTCTGCTAAAATGCCAATCACTGGAGATCCTGAACCATAAGTAGCCACAAAGGAAGTTGGAATGTCCGCTAATCCAGTTTCAACTGTAAAACCCGCTGCTCTTAAATTTTGAACATGCAAGGCCGAGCTTTTTATTTCTTTATAACCTACTTCGGCATAGTCCCAAATTTGTAAAGCAGTTTTCTTATCTGCTTCATATGCCCCATTGATGGCATTCACTACAGCTTCTTTATTTGCAATCACTTGTTGTGTGGCTAGATCCATTTTGCTTTTCTTTTGCGCAAAACTATTTACCGAAAGAAAAATCAATCCAATGATTAAAATACGTTTCATAATAATAAAATTGATAGATGATGTAGAAAGAAAAAATGATAATTGTTTATAAAAATAAGTCATTAAATAATTTAGCACCAGGTACTACTGAATAAGATGCTAAATCGGTAATGCCTTCTGCAGCCAACACCTCTTCGTCAATAAAAGTCTTTCCGTTGTACTGAAGCTTTTCTTTACTCAAAATAAAAAATGCGGCATCAGCAATGATGGCTGGGGTGCGACTCATATTGGCCAACATCTCGCCGCCCAATAAATTTCTTACAGCTGCGGTATCAATGGTAGTGCGGGGCCACAAAGAATTACAAGCAATATTGTCGTCTTTAAATTCTTCAGCCCAACCTAAAGTAAGCATACTCATATCGTATTTTGAAAGGGTATAAGCGACATGTGGCCCCAACCATTTGGGTGCTAGATTAATAGGCGGAGATAAAGTTAAAATATGTGCATGGGTCGATTTTTTTAAATAAGGCAAAGCATGTTGTACCACTAAAAATGTACCACGTACATTAATGCTGTGCATTAAATCAAATCGTTTGCTAGGTGTATTTGCCGTATCTGTTAATTGAATGGCACTTGCATTATTAATAACAATATCAATACCGCCAAATTTTTTAACAGTTTGTTGAATGGCTGCAGCAATTTGTGTTTCGTCTCTAATGTCAACCTGAACGGCCAAAGCTTTTACACCCAATGCTTCCACTTCGTCAGCGGCAGAATAAATGGTACCTCCTAAACGCGGATCTTCTTGTACCGATTTTGCGGCAATCACAATATTGGCACCTGCTGCTGCTAGTTTTAAAGCCATCGCTTTTCCAATTCCCCTGCTACCGCCTGTTATCAAAATAGTTTTTCCTTGTAATGACATTATTAAAAATTTATTCTTTCATCAACACAAATAATTACCCCACTAAAAAATTAAGATTCATTTTTATTTAAGAAATCTTGTATTATTTTTTCGGTTTCTAAACAGGCAGTTTCTAATGCTTCATTTTTAACCACCACATTAAAATCTTTGCTAAAACTAATTTCATAGGCTGCTTTATCCAATCGCACTTGAATGCTTTCGGCAGTTTCTGTTTTTCTATTTTCCAATCTTTCTTTTAATACTTCAACAGAAGGCGGCATGATAAAAATGGACAAACAATTTTCGCCCAATTGTTTTTGAACTTTAATAGCACCTTTTACATCAATATCTAAGACAGGAATTTTACCTAAATTCCAAATACGCGTTAACTCCGATTTCAAAGTACCATAATACACCCCTTCGTACACCATTTCGTATTCTAAAAAATCATTTTGATACATCGCCCCTTCAAATTGGGCCAATGAAATAAAATGATATTCGACCCCGTCTTTTTCAACACCCCTAGGCGCGCGCGTAGTGGCAGAAACCGAAAAGGACAAGGCAGGTATTGTTTTTAATAAATAAGCTGCAATGGAAGTTTTTCCAGCGCCAGAAGGCGCGGTTAAAATGATTACTTTATGAAGATTTTGGGACATCCTGAAAGGTTTAGGGGCAATTTTTCCTCGCTCTAAATTACACAAATACTGCCTAAATAAATAATTATATCGGGTATTTAAAAAACCTATAATTATGATGTATATTTAGGAATATAAAAATCAATTCTTTTAATAATAGTATTATGCAAAAACAACTATTTACTTCATTATTTTTGCTATTGGCTTTCATTGGCCAAGCACAAAAACCTGCCGAAGAGGCAAAACCTAAAGCAGAGGATAAAAACCCAAGTTTTAAACGAGAACTTTCTTTAGCAGAAGCAACAGAAAAAAAAGCAGAGGTTACCATCAAAGGACAAAAAGTGCCTTATAAAGTAGTTTCTGGAACCATGCCAGTTTGGGATGAGGATGGAAAAGCCATTGCTGGTTTATTTTATGTTTACTATGAGCGTACCGATGTGACCAATAAAGACGAACGTCCATTGGTGATTTCTTTTAATGGAGGACCTGGAACAGCAAGTGTTTGGATGCATATGGGTTATACCAGTCCAAAAAAATTAAAAATTGATGATGAAGGTTATCCGATACAACCATATGGATTCGAAGACAATCCTAATTCAATTTTAGATGCAGCAGATATTGTATACATCGATCCAGTGAATACGGGCTTCTCTAGAATTTTAGATAAATCAGTTCCTACTTCTAAATTTTTTGGAGTGAATGCAGATGTAAAATATTTAGCAGATTGGATCAATGCATTTGTAGCACGTCAAAAACGTTGGGCATCACCTAAGTTTTTAATTGGAGAAAGTTATGGTACTACACGCGTATCAGGTTTGTCTTTAGAATTACAAAACAGACATTGGATGTATTTGAATGGGGTGATATTGGTATCTCCTACCGATTTAGGCATCAAGCGCGAAGGCCCTGCCAGCGCAGCTTTACGCATACCTTATATGGCTGCAACCGCTTGGTATCATAAAAAATTGCCAGCAGATTTGCAATCCAAAGATTTAACTGCTTACTTACCCGAAGTAGAAGCATTCACAATTAATGAATTGCTTCCGGCTATTGCACAAGGAGGTGCATTGAATGCAGAAAAGAAAAAAGAGATTGTAAAAAAAGTAGCGCGTTATACGGGTATTGGTGAAACAGAAGTTGCACAACTTAGTTTGACCATTCCTTTTGATTATTTCTGGAAAGAATTATTACGTGATAAAGGAAAAACAGTGGGACGTTTGGATTCTCGTTATATTGGTATTGATAAAATTGATGCAGGCAATAGCCCCGATTACAATGCAGAACTTACTTCATGGGAACATTCTTTTACCCCAGCAATCAATATGTATTTAAGAGATGAGCTGGGCTATAAAACCGATTTAGCGTATTATATTTTTGGACCTACTTTTCCTTGGGATAACAACAACAACCATACAGGCGATGATTTACGCCAAGCGATGATGCAAAATCCTTATTTGCATTTGTTGGTCCAATCTGGTTATTATGATGGGGCTTGTGATTATTTCAATGCAAAATACAATATGTGGCAAATGGATCCTGCTGGAAAAATTCAAGACAGAATGTTTTGGGAAGGTTACCGCAGTGGACATATGATGTATTTGCGCAAAGAAGATTTAGCTACCAGCACCGATCATTTGAGAACTTTTATTAAAAAGAGTATACCGAAGGCAGGAACGCCTGCAAAGTTTTAGATCGTTAAAAAAATATAACGACCTAAAACTTTTGATAATGATTTTTAAAATCTAATAAATTAGATTTTGTTTAAAATAATAAATGATTAATAGAAGAACCCCGATATTGAAAAATTCGGGGTTTTTCTTTTATAATTAAGTTTAAGTAAAAGTCTAAATACGTTTGATATCTGCACCCAAGGCTTGTAGCCTTGTGTCAATGTGTTGATACCCTCTATCTATTTGTTCAATATTTTGAATGGTACTTTTCCCCTCTGCACTTAAAGCAGCAATCAGCAAGGCTTGTCCAGCGCGGATATCAGGGCTACTCATGGTAATGCCGCGGAGTGGATATTTACGTCCCAATCCAATTACCGTAGCACGATGCGGATCACACAAAATAATTTGTGCACCCATATCAATTAGTTTATCTGTAAAAAACAAACGGCTCTCAAACATTTTTTGATGTATCAATACACTACCTCTTGCTTGAATGGCCGTTACTAAAACAATGCTTAATAAATCGGGTGTAAAACCTGGCCATGGATTGTCATAAATGGTTAAGATACCTCCATCCATAAAAGTTTGTATCTCATAAATATCTTGTGCAGGTATATAAATATCATCTCCTTTGATGGTAAAATCAATACCTAGTAAACGAAATTTATCAGGAATAATACCCAAATGTTCAATGCCTGCATTTTTAATGGTGATTTCACTTTTGGTCATGGCAGCAAGACCAATGAAGGAACCAATCTCAATCATGTCGGGTAAAATACGATGGGATGTACCGCCTAATTTAGTGACCCCTTCTATTTTTAAAAGATTACTTCCAATGCCAGAAATTTTTGCACCCATCTTATTCAACATTAAGCAAAGCTGCTGAACATAAGGCTCACAGGCTGCATTGTAAATAGTGGTGATGCCTTCGGCTAAAACAGCCGCCATTAAAATATTGGCTGTACCTGTAACAGAAGGCTCATCCAATAACATGTAAGTGCCTAATAAATTTTCTGCTTTTAAAGTAAAACAAGCAAGCTTCTCGTCATAAGCATATTTGGCGCCTAATTTTTCAAATCCAATAATATGGGTATCCAATCTTCTTCTTCCAATTTTATCTCCACCTGGTTTGGGCAAATAAGCAATTTTAAATCTTGCTAAGATGGGGCCAGCCAACATTACACTACCACGCAATCTTCCACTTTTTGCTTTAAAATCTTCAGAAGCCAAATAAGTTGGATCTATTTTATCTGCTTGGAAACGATATTCCCCTTCGCCTAATTTTTCCACCGATACACCCATGGCTTCCAAGAGTTCAATCAATAAATTAACATCAATGATATTGGGAATATTTGAAATAGTGATGGGCTCGGCGCTAAGCACTACAGCAGACAATATTTGTAGGGCTTCATTTTTTGCACCTTGAGGTGTAATGTTTCCTTTTAGTGCATGACCACCGATAACTTCAAATGAACTCATGGTTGAATGATTTGCTCTACGAAAATACATGATTCGCTGCAGTATCCGATCGGCCTAAAACAATAAATCCCATCTAGCAAAAGCCAAATGGGATTTTAATTATTACAAAACACAATTTAAAAACGTTTCTTAAAATTGCGGTTGTTGTTATTGCGTCCGCCACCGCCGCCTGGTCCACCAGGGCCGCGTCCACCGCGGTTATTGTTGTTGCGGTTGTTTTGCCAACGACCACCTGCAGGACGGTATTCGTCTCTTTCAAAATTCTGATTGCGGTGTTTGATATAAGGGGTGTTGCTAAATTCAAGTTCACCACCAGTGATGGCATTTAACTCTCCTCTAATGGTATCATCTTGTACCAATTCTTTATGCCAGTTGCTATAAGCCAATTTCATATAATGTGCAATGGCATGCGCAAAACCTGCTTTCTTCTCTTGGTCCTGTTCCGCCATGGCTTTATCAATGACTAATTCTAGGTTTTTACCTAAATGGGCATATTTAATTTTGCGCTTAGGATAAAGAATAGGATCAGGCTTCTGCTTGTAAGTTTCTTTGGTAGGAATGGGATAAGGACTATCAACATCCAATTGAAAATTACTCATAAAAAACAGGTGGTCCCATAATTTATGTCTGTAATCTTCGATATTCTTGAGTTGAGGGTTTAAAAAGCCCATGAGTTCAATCACCACCAGGGCTTGTTCTTTTCTTTTGTCTCGGTCTTCAATGGTCATAAGATGGTCTACCATCTTTTGAACGTGACGGCCGTACTCCCTCATCCCCATAATACTTCTTGCTGTATTGTATTCCATGTAATTATTACTTCTCGAGTAACAAATGTAAGGATTTATTTTATCTTCGTACCATGGAGCAGCTCTTAGCACAAATCGAAACCATCCAAAAAGAAATCGCCGCCACAGTAGCCACTACCTCGGCCGACGTGGAAGCCTACCGAATTAAATACTTGGGAACCAAAGGTTTGGTCAAACAAATCATGGGCGAAATGAAAAATGTGCCCGTAGCGCAGAAAAAAGACTTTGGTCAAATTTTGAATGCTTTTAAAATTCTTGCCGAGGAAAAACTTGAAAATTTATTGGTGGCATTGGGCGATGCGGATGAATCCAATACAACCATTGATACAAGTTTACCAGGTGATCCGATTACAGTAGGCAACAGACATCCTTTGAACTTAGTGCGCAATCAAATGGTTTCTATTTTTAAAAGATTAGGATTTGCCGTAGCAGAAGGACCAGAGGTAGAAGATGATTGGCATAATTTTGGAGCAATGAATTTACCTGCCGATCATCCAGCACGCGATATGCAGGATACTTTTTATGTGCAAGAAGCCACAGATAATAATTCAGCTTGGTTATTAAGAACGCATACTTCAAGTGTACAAGCAAGAGTGATGGAAACGCAAAAGCCACCTATTCGAGTAATTTGTCCTGGCCGCGTTTACCGCAATGAAACCATTTCTGCAAGAGCACATTGTTTTTTCCATCAAGTGGAAGGATTGTATATAGATGAAAATGTAAGCTTTGCAGATTTAAAACAAACCCTTTATTTTTTCGTACAAGAAATGTTTGGCAAGGACGTGAAAGTAAGATTTCGCCCAAGTTATTTTCCTTTTACAGAACCTAGTGCCGAAATGGACATCAGCTGTCAAATCTGCAGTGGCAAAGGATGTAATATTTGTAAGCATACAGGATGGGTAGAAATTTTAGGAAGTGGCATGGTGCATCCCAATGTGTTAAAAAACTTTGGAATAGATCCTGAAAAATATACAGGCTTTGCTTTTGGTATGGGTGTAGAAAGAATCACTCAATTAAAATACCAAGTAAACGATTTGCGTTTATACTCCCAAAACGACTTGCGCTTTTTGCAACAGTTTAAGCGTGTCTGATAAATATGTTACACAACACCAAGGGTATTGTTTTACGCGTCACTAAATATGGCGATACGAGTATCATCTTAACGGCGTATACCGAACTTTTTGGTTTGCAACAATACATTGTAAAAGGGGTAAGAGTTACGAGCAAAAAGGGAGCCAACAAGGGCGTGTTTTATCAGCCCGCTGCAATTTTACAAATGGAAGTGTACCATTCGCCTATGAAGCAATTGCAAATGATCAAAGACGTGAATTGGGATTTTGTGTATCAAAATATTTATTCTGATGTCTTACGCAATGCAGTAGCTACTTATATTGTAGAGGTCTTGCAACAAACCATGCAACCCGAACCACATCCAGAATTGTTTTATTTGATAGAAGATACCTTTAAACAATTAGATAAAGGGGGCCCTCATTTGGTGGGTAATTTGCCCATCTATTTTTTAATTCATTTAAGTCAAACCATGGGCTTTGGCTTACAAGGAAAATACAGCATAAGCACACCTGTACTAGATGTGCGCGAAGGACAATTTGTAGCCAACACACCTACGCATCCCTATTTTTTAGAAGGTGCCGAAGCACAAAACGCTTCTACTTTTTTACAAGTACAATTTTACAATGACTTAGATACGATTGTTTTAAGTGGAGCACAAAGAAAAAAAATATTGGAATTGTTTCAACTGTCCCTAAGCTGGCATTATAAAAAATTTAGTGAAATAAAATCACTACCTATATTGCAAGAGGTGTTGAAATAAAATATATTTTATGAAAATCATCATCAAAATTTCAGCCATTCTATTTATTGGGCTAGGCGCAAGTTGTTCAATGATCAAACCCACTGGAATGAATAAAACCGTAATTGATTATCAAGCACATCGAGGAGGCAGGGGCTTGATGCCCGAAAACACCATTGCAGCCATGCTATCGGTGATGGACAATAAAAAAGTAGCTACACTCGAAATGGATTTAGCCATTACCAAGGATAAGCAAGTGGTGGTTTCACATGATCCTATTTTAAATCCATTAATTACGACTCAACCCGATGGAACTTATATTAAGGCAGATGAAATCAATAAAAATATTATTTATCAAATGAATTATGCAGACCTTGAAAAATACGATGTGGGTTTAAAACCGCATCCAGGTTTCAAAGGTCAAAAAAAATTAGCCGCATCCATTCCTACCCTTGCTAGTTTAATTGATAGTGTCGAATTAAAAGGAGCAAGTATTGGAAGAAAAATGAATTACAATATCGAAATTAAATCGGTGGATGGGAAAGATGGCATAGAGCATCCTAATCCCAATGAATTTGTGGAATGGGTGGTTGCTACTTTAAAAAAGAAAAATATGCTTAAACGAACTAGCATTCAAAGTTTTGATCTAAGACCACTTCGTGTATTGCATGAAAAATACCCCACCATCAAAACTTCTTATTTGGTATTTGGAAGCGAATGTGCTGATGCTGAAAAAGAAATTGCCTTACTTGGTTTCACACCTACCATTTATAGTCCAGAATATAAATATGTGAATAAAGCGATGATTGATTATTGTCATCAGAAAAATATTCAAGTGATTCCTTGGACAGTGAATACCAAAGAAGAGATGAATGCTTTGATAGCATTAAAAGTGGATGGCATTATTACAGACTACCCGAATTTGTATTAGTAATTAGAACGAACTATTAGATTATTCGTTGAGCAGTACTTGCTTTTGAAAGAAGGCCATTGGTATCAGCGCCTTTAATTAAAACCAGCCCTGGTTTTTTTCCTTTTTCAAAACTACCCAATGTCTTATCCATTTGTAAAGCGCTTGCGCCATTAAGCGTTGCCCAGCTAAGCATTTCTGAAAGCGGAATAGATGGATTGTATTTTTGAATGGTTTTTATTTCATCTAAAATATTTAAACTCCAATTGCTTGCATAACTATCTGTACCAATAACAATAGATGCATTGTTGGCACGCAACAATTCAATGGGCGGCATGGTTTGTTCAATGTATTGATTGGCATTGGGGCACAAACACCAAAAGGTATTGGGCATATGTTTTTGAACTGCTTTAATATCTGAAGCACTGGTAAAACTATTGTGCACTAAAATACTTCTAGTTGCTTTTTTAAAAAAAGGCAGCACCGATTGAACACTACTTAGTCCTGTAGCTTCAAAAAAATCAAGCGACACCTTTGTTCTTTCATACATACCTAAAAAGGATCCTGATTTTTTTTCAAAGAATTCATTTTCATCACCTGTTTCTTGGTTGTGCATCGTAATGGTATGCGACCCAAAATGAGTAGATAGTAATTTCCATAAATTATAACTTACTGAATAAGGGGCATGAGGCACTAGTGATGCGCGCACACAATTTTGTTCAAAAGCTTCTTGTATTTTTAATCCTGCATTTAATTTATCATCAGCACGACTAGGATCTAAATCATACAACTCAACAAAACTATAATAAGCTAGTTGATGTTTTTGTTTTTGCGCAAGGGTGTCAAGTGTATTGCAAATATCTCCCACTGCTACAATTCCATTATGATACATTTCTTCTTCTGCCGAACTAATGGCCTCTTGAATAATTGCATCCTCTACTTTTCGCAAACCCACAATTTGTTTCACGAATTCTTGCAAGCCGGTATGTGCAGGAATCATTGCTTTCATATGCGACAATTCTAAATGGCAATGCGCATTGATCAATCCAGGTGTAAGTAGGCCTTCAAAACTTTGAATGTTTTCGCCAGCATCTTCTATCCCCACCAAACCTTCAATGCTGCCATCCTTCTGGGTAATCAAAACCAGTTGGTCCTCTAAAAGCTCGGTGCCGGTAAAAATTTGAGTGGCTTGGAATTTTTGATACATATATATAAGTAGCTGCTATTGCCTTAAAAATAGGTCAGAATAGCTGAATTTAGTGTAAAAGCGCTTTGAATTATTAAAAAACATACAACTAACCCATTCCTAACTACTTGATTTTCAGTAGGTATTTAGTATGATTAATATTATGATACAAAATTATTATTGATTATCAATAAGTTACGAAGATGCAATTTAAAAACAATGCACTAAATATTGGGAAAACCCAAAATCCGCTCGTACCTTCGCCCTCCCTTATAAAAGAGGGATATTTTATGGCTGTCGGGATAGCGCGGCCTCATTAAAACAAAAGAATTATGAGTAAACTACATTTCACCACGAAGCACGCCAACGCGGCTACTGTTCAACATGGCTGGTACATTGTTGATGGTACTAATCAAACCGTAGGACGTATTGCTTCAAAAATCGCAGCTGTTCTACGTGGTAAGAACAAAGCTTATTACACTCCACATGTTGATTGCGGAGATTATGTAATCATCATTAATGCAGAAAAAGTAAAATTGACTGGAAACAAATTCCATGACAAGCAATACTTAAACTATTCTGGTTACCCAGGCGGTAAAAAAGAAGAAGCTGCAGAAGATTTAATCAAGCGTCGTCCAGAAGTAATTATGGAAAGAGCGGTAAAAGGTATGTTGCCTAAAAATCGTTTAGGACGTAAGATGGTTAAGAAATTGTTTGTGTATGCTGGTGATAAACATCCTCATACTGCACAACAACCAAAAGAATTTAAATTTTAATTAATTCCAAATATAAATAAATGGAAAAGCAAACAAATGCAGTAGGTCGTCGTAAGGAAGCAGTAACACGCGTCTTTGTTAGTAAGGGTAGTGGAAAAATTACCGTGAATGATAAAGATTACAAACACTATTTTCCTTTAGTGTATTTACAAAATCAAGTAGAAGCTCCTTTAAAGACTACCGATTTAATGGGTAAATACGATATCGTTATCAACGCTCAAGGCGGTGGTTTAAAAGGACA
Organism: uncultured Bacteroidota bacterium; assembly: GCA_903865435.1. GTDB lineage: Bacteria > Bacteroidota > Bacteroidia > Chitinophagales > Chitinophagaceae > Sediminibacterium. Next base: position 60,168 of record CAIPJS010000064.1, read on the forward strand.
AGCAGAAGCAGCCAAATTAGGTATTGCTCGTGTATTAATTGAATTGAATCCTGAATTGCGTCCTGCTCTAAAAGCAGCTGGACAACTAACGCGTGACCCTCGTAGTGTTGAGCGTAAGAAATTCGGTCATAAGAAAGCACGTAGAAGCTTCCAGTTCAGTAAACGTTAATCCAACAATTTTAACATTAATTCATTACAACAAATTATACACATGGAAAATAACACTTCATTACAACAGCAATTACTGGAGGCCGGCGTTCACTTTGGTCACCTTAAAAAGAAGTGGAACCCAAAGATGTTGCCTTATATTTTCGCAGAGAAAAAAGGTATTCACATCATTGACTTAAATAAAACAGTCGATCACTTACAAGAAACAGCTGCTGCTTTAAAGCAAATTGCAAAAAGCGGTAAGAAAATTATGTTTGTTGCTACTAAGAAACAAGCAAAAGAAATTGTAAGCGAGTGTGCTAAAAAAGTAAACATGCCTTACGCTACAGAGCGTTGGTTGGGTGGTATGTTGACCAACTTCAACACCGTTCGTAAGAGTGTGAAGAAAATGCAAAGCATTGAAAAAATGTTGAACGATGGGAGTGCAGACAGCTTAACTAAAAAAGAGCGTTTGACTTTAGGTCGTGACAAAGATAAAATGGAAAAAGTATTAGGTGGTATCGCTCAATTGGGCCGTTTACCAGCAGCTTTATTCTTAGTAGACATTGGACATGAGCACATTGCATTAGCAGAAGCTAAGCGTTTAGGCATTCAAACATTTGGTATGGTAGATACCAACTGTGATCCAAACAAAGTAGATTTTTCTATTCCTGCAAATGATGATGCAACAAAATCTATTGCTATTATTACCAACTATATTACTGCAGCGATTGCAGAAGGTTTAGCAGAGCGTCAAGCTTCTAAAGATGACGAAAGTGAATCTGAAGAAGGCAACAATGAAAACGAAGCAAAAGCAAAGCGTATGGAAGCCGAAGCCAATGCGGAAGGTGGAAGAGGTAAGCGTGTTGCTGGTGCAGCTCCAACTGCTCCTGGTGCACCTAAGCGTCGTATTCAAAGTACACGTCGCCCAGCAGGTAAATAATTTATTATCCAATTGGGTTATTGGTGTTCTTCGAATGCCAATGACCCAATTGTTTTTAATTTAACTACCGATCTTTAAAAACAATTTCAAATTTATTTTTAAATTATAATATTATGAGTACAATAACAGCTGCTGACATTAATAAATTACGTCAAGCAACAGGTGCTGGTATGATGGATTGCAGAAAAGCATTAACCGAAACAAACAATGATTTTGAAGCAGCGATAGATTGGTTGCGCAAGCAAGGACAAAAAGTGGCCGCTAAGCGCAGTGATCGTGAAGCAAAAGAAGGGGTGATTATTGCACAAACTTCTGCTGATAACAAAACAGGTTTTGTAGTTTGTATTTCTTGTGAAACAGATTTTGTTTCTAAGAATGCAGAATTCGTTGCCTTTGCACAAAGCATTGCGGATGCTGCTGTTGCGAACAATGTAAAATCTGCTGCTGAATTAAATGAAGTATCAGTGAATGGCACGAAAGTGTCCGACATGATCAATGATAAATTAGCTTCTATTGGAGAAAAAATTGGAGTAGCTAAATTTGAAAGAGTAGACGCACCTTATGTTGCTTCTTATATTCATGGTGCCTACAGAATGGGCGTATTGGTTGGATTGAGTGCTGCGTCTGCTGAAACTGGTAAAGACTTAGCCATGCAAATCGCTGCGATGAACCCTGTAGCAGTAGATCCTGAATCAGTACCTGCTGAAACAGTTGCTCGTGAGCGTGCTATTATTATTGATACCATGAAAGAAGATCCTAAAATGGCCGGCAAACCAGAAGAAATGATAGCTAAGATTGCAGAAGGTAAAATCAATGCTTTCTTTAAAGAGCAAACATTGTTAGCACAAGCCTTTGTAAAAGATGGCGGTAAAACAGTGGGTGAATATGTAAAGTCGGTTGATGCGAACTTAATAGTAACTGAATTTAAGCGTGTTGCTTTGGGTTAATTGTAAAAAATTTAAAAATTTAATTTTTTTACAATTCTTGCTCTTATGATTTTTTCAAAGCACCCCATAAACGGGTGCTTTGAGGAGCAAATACCTTAAGATCTAATGAAATATAGAGGGTCCCCCCGAGTACACGGGTGGGACCCTTTTTTGTTGCCTCAAAATTCTTATCTTGCAAGTACAAAACAAGTATCGCTATGCTGCCAAAGTACAAACGTATTTTATTGAAATTATCTGGGGAGGCTTTATTGGGCAACCAAAAAAATGGAGATCCATTTGACCCTAAGATTATCGAGCAATATGCCAATGAAATTAAACAAGTCGTTGAGTTGGGTGTCCAAGTAGCAATTGTAATTGGAGGAGGAAATATTTACCGAGGGATGAACGAAGCAGACAGTGGTATCGAGCGTGCGCATGGTGATTATATGGGTATGTTGGCCACAGTAATCAATGCGATGGCCATTCAAGCGATGCTTGAAAAAATTGGTGTGTATACAAGATTGCAATCTGCCATTGTGATGGAGCAAGTAGCAGAACCTTATATTCGTCGTAAAGCATTGCGTCATTTAGAAAAAGGAAGGGTGGTTATTTTTGGAGCAGGCACCGGCAATCCTTATTTTACTACTGATACAGCAGGCTCTTTGAGAGCCATTGAAATGAAAGCAGATGTGATTTTAAAAGGTACGCGTGTTGACGGGGTCTATGATAGTGATCCTGAAAAAAATCCGGCAGCAGTAAAATTTGAAACCATTAGTTTCCAGGAATGTATTTCAAAAAATTTAAAAGTAATGGATACAACAGCTTTCACCTTATGTATGGAAAACAAATTACCCATTATTGTATTTGATATCAATCAACCAGGCAACTTATTAAAAGTAGTGCAAGGAGCTGCCATAGGCACTTTGGTGGGCTAGGCACATCTCTTTTCGCCACTGATGTAATTTATCCTTGTTTTTATAAATGGTGATTTAATTTTATACTATGCAAAAATCAATTTATATATTTCTTATTGCTAGCTGCTCATTTGCAATCAATGCAAAAGCACAGCAATCTTTTAGCTTAAACGAGGCCATTAAAACGGCACTAAAAAATAGTTACGATATACAATTGGTAGAAAACTCGTTGGCCATTGCAAAAAACAACAACGATTTAGGTGTTGCAGGTGCCTTACCAACCATCGCGGCTAATGCCAATGACAACAAAACCAATAGCACCTTACAACAGCAATATACCGACCCTACGCGTAACACTACAAAATCGGGTGTGGATGGAACAACAGTAACTGCAGGCTTAACTGCTTCTGTAGTAGTTTTTAATGGATATCGTATTATGGCAACCAAAGAAAGGTTGGCCGCCATTGAAAAACAAAATACAGTATTACTAAAGGGACAAATGCAAAATACAGTGGCACTGGTCATGCAACAATACTACAATGTGGTACGCCAACAAGCTTATTTAACGACCATTGAAAAATCAATTGAAGCAAGTAAACAAAGATTAGATATTGTCAATACGAAAACGCAAGTTGGATTGGCTAATCAATCAGATATTTTACAATCCAATTTAGATTTAAATGCACTCATACAAGCAAAACAGAATCAATTATTGGTAATAGATCAAGCTAAAGCAGACTTGTTAAACTCAATGGTGATGGCACCTACCGAGCAAATCATCATCAAAGACAGCATCCTTGTGTATGATCAAATAAAATTAGCTGATGTGGAAGCTAAAATGAAATTAAATCCAAGTTTACAATCTGCAGAGCAAAATATTAACATCAATCAGTATATTGAAAAAGAAACTAGAGCATTAATGTATCCAACATTAAGAGCCAATACAGGGTATAATTTTAGCAGCAATAAATCAGCGGCAGGGTTTAGTCTATTGAATGAAACATATGGTCCTTATCTTGGTGTAAGTTTATCGGTTCCAATTTATGCAGGCACAGCTTCGAAGCGTAATTATAAAAATGCAAAAATTAATACTGACATTGCAAAAATTACATATAAAAGTACAGAGCATGATATGACTACAGAAATGTATAAAACTTTTCAAGCATATCAAAATAATTTAAAGCAAGCGCCCATTGAACAATCAAACTATGCTATGTCTCAAGATTTATTAGGCTTGGTCATGCAAAAATACCAATTGGGTCAAGCTACTATGGTAGATGTAAAACAAGCTCAACAAAGTTTTGAAAATGCAGGCTTTAGATTGGTTAGTTTGCGTTATGCAGCAAAAATTGCTGAAATAGAATTGAAACGTATCTCCAATCAGCTTACTTTTTAAGTAAACTATTTATGCAATCTAAGCTTCCAAATATTGGCACGAGTATTTTTACTGTTATGAGCCAATTAGCGGCGCAGCATAAAGCCATCAATTTAGGACAGGGCTTTCCCGATTTTCCCATGAGCGAAACACTAATCAATTGTGTGGCAGATGCCATGCGCGCTGGGGGCAATCAATATGCGCATACTTATGGGGTTCCCCTACTAAGAGAGCGACTTGCAGAAAAAATTAATTTCTTATACCCATCTACTATCAACCCTGAAACCGAAATAACGGTTACACCTGGAGGCACGTATGCTATTTTCTCTGCTTTTTCTACCATCATTCAACCAGGTGATGAAGTCATTATATTCGAACCTGCTTACGATAGCTATATTCCTAATATAACCTTCAATGGAGGTATCGTTGTGCCCATTGCTTTAACCTATCCCAATTACAATATTCCATGGGATAAAGTAAAAGCAGCCATCACTAAAAAAACAAAAGCCATATTGGTGAATACCCCACACAATCCAACAGGGATGGTGATGACCAAAGAGGATGTTTTACAATTGCAAGAAATCGTATTGAGCAATCATTTGTATTTGATTAGTGACGAAGTATACGAGCATTTAATTTATGATAATAAGCAACATGAAACGGTGATGAAGTATCCCGATTTGTTTGCGCGTAGTTTTGTTTGTTTTTCTTTTGGCAAAACCTATCATTGTACTGGATGGAAATTAGGTTATTGTGTTGCACCTGCTGCATTGATGAAAGAATATCGAAAAATACATCAGTTCAATGCTTTTAGTTGTGATACCCCAAAACAATTGGGTATTGCGGCGTATATGAACAACAAAGAAGCTTATTTAAGCTTGGGCGCTATGTATCAGTCAAAGAGAGATTATTTAAGAAATTTATTGGCCCCTACAAAATTTAAATGCATTCCCTCTTCTGGTTCTTATTTTGAAACTTACAGTTTTGCTGCTCTATCTGATGAACCTGATACGATTTTTGCAGAAAAATTGGTGAAAGATTTTGGTATTGCTGTTATACCCATGTCGGCATTTTACCACAATGCTACCGATCATAAAGTGATTCGCTTGTGTTTTGCAAAAAAAGAAGCCACACTAGAAGCTGCTGCAGCTTGTTTGCTTAATGTATAAAAGTTTTGTCTACCCTTATTTATAATGGATATACGCACTCAATTTTTAAATCATTTTAATTACGCTCCATTATTGGCAGTGCAATCGCCAGGCCGTATTAATTTAATAGGAGAACATACCGATTACAACAATGGTTTTGTATTACCCGCTGCTATTGATAAATACATACAAGTGGCTATTGGCAAAAGAACCGACGGCAACCTTCAAATGGCGGCGATTGATCTAGGAGAAACAATCCTATTACCTATTGAAAATATCAAACCACATCCTACACAATGGGTGAATTATATTATTGGAGTGGTATTTCAAGTCATTCAAAAATTGAATCAAAAGAAAAATAACAACCATGCTTCATTAAGTGCTATGATGCAAGGTTTTGATATTTGCATACAAGGCAATATTCCTAGTGGTGCAGGCCTGTCCAGTTCTGCAGCCGTGGAGTGTGCCGTATTATTTATATTGAACGAATTGTATCAATTAGAATATACAAAAATGGAAATGGCTTTGATGGCACAAAAAGCCGAACATGAATTTGCAGGGGTGCAATGTGGCTTGATGGATATGTTTGCCAGCTTGCATGGACAAAAAAACAAAGTCATTTTATTGGATTGTGCTAGCTTAGACTATGCCTATTATCCTTTAGTATTAAATGAGTATAGCATTGTTTTATTGGATACACAAATCAAACATGCATTGGCTAGTTCTGAATACAATACTCGTAGATTAGAATGTGAGCAAGGAGTGGAACTGATACAAAAAACTTATTCGCAAGTAAAAAGCTTACGCGATGTAAATAAAGAACAAGTAGAAACATGTTTAGGCCCAGCTACCCCTACCAATAAAAATATTTTTCATCGATGTAAATATGTAGTGGAGGAAGTGGAGCGCGTACAAGCAGCAGTAAAAGATTTAGCAGTAGGAGATATGCTCGCTTTTGGTAAAAAAATGTTTGAGACACATCAGGGTTTAACTAATTTATATGAAGTAAGTTGTCCTGAATTAGATTTTTTAGTGGATGCTGTGCAGTACAATGAAAATGTGCTGGGCGCAAGAATGATGGGTGGAGGTTTTGGTGGCTGCACCATTAATATTATTAAAAAATCTGCAGTAGATGCCATTAGCAAAGAACTCACTTCAAAATATTTAAATAAATACAACAAGTCCTTAGTGGTATATACAACAAGTATACAAGACGGCACCCACTTACTCCCATAAAAAATCCAGCTCTTTTTGAAAGCTGGATTTTTTATTGATCTACCTATTTACAAATTATTTGGTAGAAAAACTAAACACTGTTGTTTGGTGATAAGTCTCACCTGGTTTTAATAAAGTGCTAGGAAAATCAGGCTGGTTGGGGCTATCCGGAAAGTGTTGTGTTTCTAAAGTCAAGGCATAATGCTTATTGTATATGATCCCCTTTTTAGTGCCCGTTAAATTACCTGTTAAAAAATTACCTGTATAAAATTGAATACCAGGTTCGGTAGTGGCTACTGTTAAATATCGACCACTGTTTGGTTCATACACAGAGGCTATTTCTGCTAAGCCTTCGCCTTTGTTTAAAACCCAATTGTGGTCATAACCACCAGTAACTTTATCAATGTCTTGTCCTACTTTTTTAGGGGTAGTAAAATCCATTGGTGTGCCTTTAACATCTAACAATGCACCAGTAGGAATTAAAGAAGTATCTACGGGCGTATATTTATCGGCTTTCAACTGAACAATGTGCTCATAAATATTGGGCGATTTACCTGCACTTAAATTAAAATAAGCGTGATTTGTAAAGTTGATTACCGTATTTTTATCACTACTTGCGGTGTATTCTATCTTAATGCTATTGTTTGCAGTTAAAGTATATACTACTTGTACTTGTAAATTTCCTGGATACCCTTCTTCGCCGTCTATGCTCTTATAACTTAATTGAAGACTAGAGTCACCTGGTAAAGCAACAGCATCCCATACCACTTTGTCAAATCCTTTTAAACCACCATGTAAAGATTGACCATTGTTATTCAGCGCCGCGTGATACGTAATGCCATCAATGGTATAAGTGCCTTTGGCCAAGCGATTGGCGTATCTACCAATCAATGCACCAAAATAGGGATTCCCTTTTTGAAGATACCCTTCTAATGAATCATAACCTGTAATCACGTCTCCGAAATCGCCTGCTTTGTCTTTTGTAATGATTTTAGTAAGAATACCCCCGTAATTAATAATGCCTACTTGCATACCAGCCACATTGGTCAAAGTATATTCAGTGATCCGCTTTCCCTCGAAAGTTCCAAAATCTTTGGTGGTAATGGTTGCAGTATCCATTGTATTTTTATTTGTATTGTTAAAAGAACAAGCCATATTGAAAATGGATAAAAAGATAAATAACGAAAAACTACCTATTTTATATTTTTTCATAATCACTTGTTTTAAATTTTTAATTAATACCAAGAACCATTGATGATTTTATCTCCACTAGCATTGTTATTGGCCATTCTTCTTTTCTCATTCCTTCTGTGTATAAATGTAGTAATAAACACTAAAGGAATAAAAATAAATGTAAGTGGAGGGATGCCTAATATGCTAATCCATTTGCCACCAAAATGACGACGCATGGGTCTGCGTAATCGTTCTGCGATAATGTACATGGCAGGAACAATAAATAAAGTCATAAAAAATGCAAAAGCCAATCCATAAATAATGGTCCAACTTAAAGGTTTCCAGAAAGCTACGTTGTCTCCACCAAAAAAGATATGTGGGTTTAACTCACTAAATAAAGTCACAAAATTGATGTTAAAACCAATAGCAATGGGCAAGAAACCTAATATGGCAGCAAGAGCCGTTAACAATACAGGTATGATTCTTGTTTTACCTGCTTGAATTACCGCTTCTCTGGTTTTATAACCTCTAGATCTTAATTCATCAGCAAACTCAATCACCAAAATTCCGTTCTTTACTACAATACCTGCTAAACCTACAATACCTAAGCCAGTCATTACGCCAGATACTTTCATTCCAAAGATGGAAAATCCTAAGAATACACCAATGATGCTAAATAAAATTTCTGTTAGGATAATTACCGATTTAGAAATTGAATTGAATTGTAAAACTAAGGTCAATAAAATAAGCATTAAAGCAATCACCAAGGCTTTGCCTAAGAATGCTACTGTTTCTAATTGTTGTTCGTTTTCACCTGTTTGCTTCACTGTTACACCATCTGCAATACCTTTAAAGTTACCAATGTATTGCGCAATCACAGCATTCACTGCGGTTGGATTGTAGCCCTGATCTAATTTAACATTGGATCTTAATTGAATCAATCTTTTTTGATTTTTTCTTTTGATGCTACCGAAAGTATTGGTGGGTTCTACTTTTACCAAAGAACTGATAGGTATATTTTTGACCATACCACCTGCTGCCATGTCTCTAAAAGACAAACGCATGTTTAATAAATCCACTAAATTTTTTCTTTGCAATTCTTCGTTTCTTAATTGAATTTTATATTCGTCTTTGCCATCTTTTATTTTAGATACTTCTTTACCAAATAAAGCGGTACGCAATTGCATGCCTACTTGTGCACTGCTTACGCCTTCAATCAATGCTCGGTCTCTATCAATAGTTAAAGTTAATTCTGGATTTACTAAATCCACATCCATCTTTAAACCATCAATACCAGGAATCTGTGCAGCGTCTAAATAATTTTTTAAACCCACAGCCGTCTTCACTAATTTATCAAAATCTTCTCCTTGAATTTCTATGTTTACAGGAGGATCTGTGGGTGGTCCACTAGATTCTTGAGTTACCGTAATTTCAGAACCAGGAATGCCTTTCATTTCGGCACGAATGGCATCCAAATAGGGTGCAGTAGATTTCCCATTGCGCAATTGATATTCTACAAAGTTAACTTGTACACGTCCTAATTCTGATCTGGTACTTCTATCCCCCTGCGTTGGATCGCCTGCGCCAACTGCTACATTACTAATAATACTTTCGACCAATGGATTTTTCTTATCACCATTCATTTCTAAAGCTTTGGCTACTTTTTGCTCTACTACTTTTGTTACAGAATCTGTGTAGTTTACTTTACTACCCACAGGTAATTTTAAATACACATATACTTGGTTGGGATCTCCTTTTGGAAAAAATTCAATACCTACTCTACCCGTTTTGATACTAATTCCAAATACAATAAAAGATACAATCAATAAAACAAAAGTACCAATCAATAATTTTACAGGCCTCCATCCATTTAATGCACGACGTAAGATTCTTTCATAGGTCTCCATTAATTTAGGTAGGGTATTGGTCTGGAATTTCTCAATTAAATCCGTAATAAAATATTTATTGGCTACGACCAAAATCATAAAGAAGATCAATAGGTTGCCTAAAAAAGTAAAGCCCATTAAATCTAATAAAACACCTATCCCAATCGGAATCCAGAAATTTCTCTTTTTAAACATGGCAGATTTTGTTTCCTCCGATTTTGTTTCTTCATGATTCATAAAATCAACCGCAAATACCGGGTTCATAATAAAGGCAACCACTAAAGAAGCAGCCAATGTAAATATGAGCATGGCGGGTAGGTAAATCATAAATTTTCCAATAATACCTGGCCAGAACAACAATGGGAAGAAAGGTGCTAAGGTAGTAATGGTACCTGCTAATACAGGAACAAAAACTTCACCTGCCGCCATTTTTGCAGAGGTTGTTGCTGTTAATTTCCCTTTACCTTGAACAAAAATACGGTGTGTGTTTTCAATCACCACAATCGCATCATCTACAATAATACCCAATCCAAACAAGAGGGCAAATAAGACCATAAAGTTTAATGTAATGTGCGAACCTACCACCACATCACCAGCTGGTAGCAATACAAATGCAACAAACATACTTAAAGGCACAGATAAAGCAACAAAAAAGGCATTGGTCACCCCCATAAAAAACATCAGCACGACCAATACCAATATAAAGCCAATGACAATCGAATTGACTAAATCGGTAAATGAACTTTTAGTTCGAACACTTTGATCCCCCGAAATAACTGCCTTTACATCTTTAGGTAAATCATTCGCTTTTGCATCTTCAATAATTTTTTTAATGGCATCAGTAGTGGCAATTAAGTTTTCGCCATTGCGTTTGATGATGTTTAAAGTAATTACATTTTTACCATCTAAGCGTGCATAGCTTTCATTGTTCTTCACCGTATCTTTAATCGTTGCTACATCTCTTAAATAAATAGGAGCGCCACTGGTATTGCGTACAATAATCTTGGAAATATCATTCGCAGTTTTTAATTGACCTTTTAATTGAAGGTTGCGGTTCATGGTGCCTACTTCTAATAAACCACCTGATAAATCTAAGTTCTCTCTTTGAATGGCAGCACTGATGTCATCAAATGTGATGCCCGAGCTTTGCATTCTATAATTATCTACATTAATTTGAAATTCTCTTTCGGGGGCACCTACTAAATCAATTCTATTTATTTGTGAAATGCTTTCTAATTTATCTTTTAAGTCGTCCGCATATTTTTTTAATTGAATTGGACTATAATTACCGCTAATGTTTACATACATAATTGGCATGTCACTAATGTTCAATTCTAGCACTCTAGGCTCCTGCGTTAAATCGGTAGGTAAATCGGCCTTGGCTTTGTCTACGGCATCTTTTACTTTTTGTAAAGCAATTTCTGGTTTTACATCGGTACTAAATTCAACGGTAATGGCCGAGAAATCTTGCTGTGAAGTAGAAGTAAACTTGCTAATTTTTACTCCACTGATGCTTTTGATTTGTTTTTCAATTGGACGTGTCACCAGGTTTTCAATGTCCTTGGGAGAATTGCCAACATAGATGGTTTGTACAAAAATATTGGGAATGATAACCTCCGGAAAATTCTCTTTTGGAAGGGTAAGGAATTGATAAATTCCACCTAAACTTAGGAACAACATTACCAAGTAAATTGTGGTCTTATTGGTAATGCTCCAAGAAGTAGGTTTAAACTCTTTAAACTTTTCTTTTATTTTATTGATAGTCGACATAATGATCTGTTAAACTTTAATTTTTTAATTATTTATCTGAGGTAGTGATGTTTTGACCATCAAATAAAGATTGATATCCTTCTGTAATAATTACATCACCCGCTATTAAGCCAGAAAGAATTTCAATATTGTTTCCATAGTACTGACCAACTGTAACAATTTTCTTACGTGCAATTAGTTTCCCTTTTTCCGTAACGGCTACATAAATAAATTTACCTTTCTCATCATTTTGTAATAAGTTGATAGGTGCACTAATCGCATTTTTTTGTTCGTAGTCTTTGATCTTTACTTGCACCAATTGGTTGGGTCTAAAATCTTTATCAATGGGTAATTTGGCTTCTACGTAAAAGCTTCTGTTTAAAGGATCAATCACATTACCTACCACAGAAAATTTAGCATTAATTTCTTTTTGAATGTCTGGGAAGTTTAAAATGGATTCTGTACCTACTTTAATTTTTCCAGCGTAGTTTTCAGGAACCATTGTGGTTAATTTTAAATGTGCCGTATTTACAATTTTAATTTGACCAGGGCCCATAAAAAGTTCACCTACTTTAACATTTACTTCTTCTGCAACACCATCTACATCACTGTAAACGCTTGTAAACGCCAATTGATCTCTTACCATACCCAGTTGCTCAGCTGCCGCTTTTAATTGACTGGCTAATGCATCTGCATTGGTTTTAGCAGTAAGCAATTGAATTTCACTTCCAATATTTTGATCCCAAAGATTTTTTTGTTTTTCATAAACTGCTTTGGCCAAAGCAGCTTGTGCCTTAATGGTTTCAATGTTTTGAGTAGCTGCAGCAGCACTTTGTTTGATTAATGAATTGTCTAATTGTAAAAGTAATTGGCCCTTTTTAATTAAGTCGCCTCTTTTTACAAATAACCCTTTTACTTGACCACCACCTGCACGGGGTGTAACAAAAGATACACTTTCTGATTCTACCTTGCCTTGCAATTCTATATAATGTGTAAAATTTTGAGTGACGATAGGGCTTACAGCTACTAAGGTTGCTTTCACTACTTCAGCACCACCTGCTTTTTCTAATTCTTTTTCAAGATTTGCAATTTTTACATTTAAATCTAAACTTTGTTTTTTTAATGCAGCCAAACTAGCTTTTTGGCTTTCAATACTATTGCCACCACCACAGGCCATTGTCAACATTAAAAGGGAACCTAATACTACTGTAGAGAACTTTTTCATTATTTTTAATATTTATTGTTTTTTATTTTATAATTTTCCTGTTGCTTTTAATAAATCCACTTTAGCTATTAAAGCGGTATACAAAGCGTTCATAAAATTATTTTGAGCAGCAACCAAATCGGATTGTGCTGCAGAAATTTCGGTATTGGAACCGGTACCAGCTTCAAATTTCTTTTTGGTTTGTAGAAATACATTTTCGGCCAATTGCATATTCTTCTTTTGGAATTGAACTGTTGCTACAGAAGAGATATAGTTTAATTTGGCTTGTGTAATTTCATTATCAATATTATTTTTTAATGCATCAATTTGATTTTCCACTTGCATCAATTCAATTTTTGTTCTTTTCACCCTAGCGTCTCTAGCAAAACCATTAAACAAAGGTAGGTTTACATTTAAACTTAAGAAAGAAGTAGTGAACCAATTGCCTCCTTCAAAAAAATCAAATTTAGAACGTTGTGCATTTTGAGAATAAGCACCAGAAAAATTAACGGTAGGTAAATAACTCAATTGATATCGTTTAACATTGTACTCATTTAATTTTCTTACGGTGTTTAAATATTGAAAATCTTTTCTTACGCCATATTGAAAATCCTTTTCCACCAATACATCATTGCTCAAGCTTTGTTCATTAATAACTTCGGTTAATGAAAGACTGTCATTCACTTGCATGCCCATTAACATTTTTAAACCCATAAATCCAATGGCAACGCTGTTATTGGCTTTAATTTTTTCTGTCTGTAAATTGTTCAATTGTACACTTACTTTGTCTACATCTAATTTTTCAGCAAATCCATTCTTATACATAATTTCTGCATCGTGTGCTAATTTGCTTAAACGATCAATATTGGCATCTAAAATATTCAATTGAGTTTTACTCGCAGACAATTGATAATATATTTTATAAATATTGGCTTTAATGGCTTCTTCTGTTACTGCAGCATTTTTTCTTTGCATTTCTAAAGAAGTTTCACGTGCTTGTAAGGCAACAAAAACTTGTCCATCAAATAACAATTGTTGGAAATTACCGCCATAGTTGGCATTGAATTTGGTACCAAATTGAACCGGAATAAAAGTGCCGGGTGCTCCTCCAAAAATTTGACCAGGCAAAAGTGAAGTAGGAATTTTTGTGTAGTCGGTTCCGCCCACATTGGTTCCTATTGTAGGAAATGCTGCTGCAGCAATTTCACGATTGGTTTGAATTTGTGCATCAATTGAAAGCAATGCATTTTTTACTTGTACATTGTTTTTTTGTGCATAGGCTACACACTCTTCCAAACTAAATGCATGTATGGGCTTATTGTTTTGTGCCTTTACATTTGCTGCCATTAGAATACTTAGTAGAACTGTTAAACGAATTTTCATTGCTGTATATTTATTTTCTTGTTTTATTTAAAATTTTATTGAACAGGCTTTGTGCTTAATTTATAATTATCCATTAATTTATGTCCTTCTAAAGTGGCCACACCATAAACAAAGTGTTCAATAATTTGCAAATTCACTTTAAGCATATCAAATTTATTGGGATGAAATACTTGAATATTAAAAGGAATCAAACTTGTTTCCAATCTGTATTTTGAAAGAATATTTACATCTACATCTTTACGGTACAAACCTTCGGCTATTCCTTTTTCTAGATTGGTTCGAATCATCGAAAAAATAAATTCCTCTTTATGGTTTTTAATTTTTTCAAAAGCGTCCGGGTAATACTTTTCAATTTCAAATAAGGCCAAAGGATTCATTCTATTAAACATTTCTTGAATCACAGCCATTAATAAAAATATCTCATGTACCGCGTTGTCTGCTGCTTGCATACTTTGGTTACATATTAAGGCATGGTTGGCCAATTCAAATTCTACTACAGAACTTACTAAGGCGTCCTTATCCTTAAAATACTGGTAAATGGTCTTTTTGCTAATCCCCAAATGATTGGCCAAATCGTCCATTGTGACGTGTTTGACTCCAGTCTGGAACATCAATTCACGGGCTTTATTCAGAATTCTATCTTGCATAGGTAGTTTTGAAGCCGCAAAACTATGGAAACTAAACTCGTTTTCAAAGTTTCCAGCCTTATTTTTTTATAATTTATGCTGAATGGTAAAATTGTTTGAAATTTGATGCTTAAACCAGCATAAAATGCCCAGTATCAGGCACAAAATAATTAAGCAAAAAATCATATCTGCCCTAGCACAGCGCTTTTTTCAGGGGGTGATTGTACTTGCACCCATTGGCGTAACCATTTGGGTAGTTGTGAGCTTGTTTAATTGGGTTGATAATTTTTTACCCAATGTGCTTAGTATTCTTTTTCCACAAAAATTTATAGCGGTCAATGGACAAATACCTAAAGTAACTGGATTGGGATTTTTAGTTGCTATCACATTTGTTTTAATTGTGGGTTGGTTGTCTTCTTTATTTTTTATAGAAAGATTGATGTCGATTTTTGATAAGCTTTTAGAAAAAACACCTGGTGTAAAAATTATATATTCTTCGGTGAAAGATTTTTTAGAAGCCTTCGCAGGCAACAAGAAAAAATTTGATGCACCTGTTTTGGTAAATGTCGATTCAACAGATGTTTGGCGCATCGGATTTATTACCCAAAAAAATACTGCACATTTTGGAATGGATCAATTTGTAACGGTATACGTTCCGCATTCTTATGCAATTTCTGGCATTACTTATATTGTACCAGCTACAAGAATAAAAAAATTCCCTAAAGGCGTGAGTGCCGCAGAAGCAATGAAGTATGTGGTTTCAGGAGGTGTGACTACTGTGGAAGAAGAAGAAGACGCTAAAGCGTCTTCTGATGAAAGAGTAAAACTTTCTTCTGATGAAGAGAAAGACGCTAATGCATCTTTCGATGAAGGCAAATAACTTTCTACTGATGGGTAAAAAAATCAATAAATAAAACATAAACTCTTTCATACATAATGCAATTGCACAATTTTAATTCGGGTCCTTCCATTTTACCACAAGAAGTTTTAGATCAAGCGGCTATGGCTATTCATAATTTTAACCATACCGGATTGTCTATATTAGAAATAGGGCATCGTACGCCTTGGTTTATAGAAGTCGTAACAGAAGCGCAACAAATTATAAAAAGATTAATGGGTTTAGATGATGCCTATGAGGTTTTATTTTTACAAGGTGGTGCTACCATGCAATTCATTCAAGTGCCTATGAATTTATTAGATGAAAATGGGTTGGCAGCCATTTGTGACAATGGAGTATGGGGCAGTAAGGCTGTGAAAGAAGCCAATTTATTTGGACCCGTGAAAGTGGTAGCAGATACTGCCGATAAAAAACATACTTATATTAATAAAGTATTAGACATTCCTTCTAACGCTACTTATTTACATATTACTACAAACAATACAGTAGAGGGAACCCAATGGCATAGCTATCCTCAGACAACTGCATTTTTAGTGGGAGATATGAGTTCTGATATCTTTTGCAGACCTACTAATTTTAAGCAATTTGATTTAATCTATGCAGGAGCACAAAAAAATATGGGCGCTGCCGGTGTCACTTTAGTAGTCGTGAAAAAAGAAATCCTAGGAAAAGTAAAAAGAAAAATTCCAGCGATATTAGATTATCAAAAACACATCGAAGCGGGTTCATTATTAAATACACCCCCTGTTTTTTCTATATATGTAAGTTTATTAACCCTTAGATGGATCGAATCCCAAGGTGGATTGGCTGTTATGGAAAAACGCAATTTGGAAAAATCAAATTTATTGTACGATACCATTGATGCATTACCTGCATTTTATTGTCCCATTGCTAAAGAAGATAGAAGCATTATGAATGCCGTTTTCTTTTTAACCAATCCAGCATTAGAAGCACCATTTTTAGCCTTGTGTAAAGCCGAAGGAATGATTGGTGTCAAAGGCTATCGGACTGTTGGGGGCATTAGAGTGAGTATGTACAATGCCCTACCTTATTCAAGTGTAGAAGCTTTCTGCAACTTGATGAAATCATTCGCTGAAAAAAATTAAATCTTCATAAAAAAGAACGAACTTTGCGCCCATGGCAAAAATTAGTCCTTTTGAAGCAGTGCGTCCACAGCCACAATTAGCAAAACAAGTGGCCAGCAAACCTTACGATGTTTTAAATAGTGCAGAAGCAAAATTGGAAGCAGTAGGCAATGCTTATTCTTTTTTACATATCACAAAAAGTGAAATTGGGTTACCCGAAACTACAGATACACATAGTGCAGAAGTATATGAATTGGCATTGAATAATTTAAATGCTTTTATACAAAGAGATGTGTTGTTTAAAGAATCCAAGCCTTGTTATTATATTTATCAATTAATTATGGAAGGCCGCGCACAAACTGGTTTAGTTTGTGTAAGCAGCATTGATGATTATAATGAAGGCATCATTAAAAAGCATGAATTTACGCGTCCCGAAAAAGAATTAGACAGAATCAATCATATCAAAACAACTGGTGCGCAAACAGGCAATGTTTTTTTGGCGTATCGAAATCAAACAGAAGTAGATAGTTTAATAGAAAAATGGAAAACTACAAAAAATCCAGTGTATGATTTTACGGCCGAAGATGGTATACAGCATACAGTTTGGGCAGTGAGTGATGAAGCAACCATTGATCAAATCACCCATTTATTTGCTACACAAGTGCCTTGCACTTATATCGCCGATGGGCATCATAGAGCAGCTTCTGCAGCAAAAGTAAAATTGAGTTTGGCTGATAATGTGGTAAAGCCAGGTGATGAAGAAAAGAAAGTTTCAGACTATTTTTTAACTACTTTGTTTCCATCCAATCAATTACAAATCATGGATTACAATCGAGTAGTGAAAGATTTGAATGGCCATAGTGCAGCAGCATTGATTGAATCTTTGTCAAAAGATTTTGACATAACAGCAGAAGAAAAAGCATTTAAACCAAATACATTGCATCATTTTGGAATGTATCTTAATAAAACCTGGCATCAATTAATTGCCAAGGAGGGAACTTATACGAATGATCCAATTGGTGTATTAGATGTTACGATATTATCTAATAACATTTTAGCCAAACATTTAGGCATTCAAGATCAAAGAACTGACAAGCGTATCGATTTTGTTGGTGGGATTCGTGGTTTGGGCGAATTGGAAAAAAGAGTAGACAGTGGTGAAATGGCCATTGCCTTTAGTTTGTATCCAGTAACCATAGATCAATTATTTAATATTGCCGATGCAGGCGAAGTAATGCCTCCAAAAAGCACCTGGTTTGAACCCAAATTAAGGGATGGCTTACTTACTCATTTGATTTACTAGTAGTTATTAAATAAGTAGAGGGCAGTTTAATAATATAGTTAGGTCTACTATTAAATCTAATCAGGTTATACAATCCTTTTCTTTCTATTTCATAGGCTATTTTCTTTTTTTTCTGACTCTATTTCAGTATTTTGTTACACAATATTGCTTGCTGTATGGAATATAAAAGACTCTTCGATTGTATTGATTATCAATTGCAACATTTTCCTAAAGAAGATATGTTGTCGGGCAAAGAAAATGGGGCTTGGAGAAAATATTCTACTGAGGAAGTAGCGCATACTGTGAATCAGTTAAGTGCTGGTTTATTAAGTTTAGGTTTAACAGGTAATAATTTTACACCCGAAGGCAGTGATAAAATTGCCATCATTAGTGCCAACCGACCCGAGTGGTTAATGGCCGATATGGCTACCCAGCAAATCGGTGTCATATGGGTGCCAGTATATCCAACGACCAATCCCATCGAACTTGCTTTTATTTTAAAAGATGCATCAGTACAATATATTTTTGTAAGTAATAAAGAATTGTATGATAAAGTGATGTCGGTGAAATCACAAGTAGATTGTTTGAAAGAGGTCTTCACCTTTGATCAGATTGCTGGCGCCAAACATTGGACCAGCTTATTAAGTAATGATGCAGCCTTGTTGGAAAAGGTAGCTACCCTAAAAAAAACAATTCCAGTAGACCAGGTCGCCACATTTATTTATACTTCTGGTACAACAGGTACACCTAAGGGGGTGATGTTAACGCATAAGAATATTTATTTTAATTTAATGTCTGGTAAAAATACTTTCCCGTTTCCTGACGCACCTACAGATAAAGTATTGAGTTTTTTACCCTTGAATCATATTTTCGAAAAAGTGGCTTCTTATATTTATATGTACAGTGGAATGAGTATTTATTATGCCGAAAGTTTAGAAACTATTGGTGATAATTTAAAAGAAATTTGTCCGCAAGCTTTTTCAACAGTGCCTAGATTGTTAGAAAAAGTATTTGAAAAAATAATGATCAAGGGGGAAGAATTAACTGGCATCAAAAGAAAATTATTTTTCTGGGCAGTAGCCTTGGGCGAAAAATATGATAATTTAATTCCAGGCTCTTGGTGGTACCGCACACAATTAAAACTGGCCAATAAACTAATATTTAATAAGTGGAGAGAAGCATTGGGCGGCAATGTAAAATACATAGTAACTGGCGGTGCAGCTTGTCAAGTAAAATTATTGCGCATTTTTAATGCTGCACAAATTCCAGTATTTGAAGGTTATGGCCCTACCGAAAATAGCCCCATCATCAGTATTAATTTAAGAACACCCGGAGGTACCAAATATGGAACTGTAGGTGAAGTGATTCAAGGCGTACAATACAAGCTAGAAGCCGATGGAGAAATATGTGTAGCAGGTCCAAGTGTGATGTTGGGTTATTACAAACGCCCCGACCTTACCGCCGAAACTATTATAGATGGATGGTTGCATACGGGAGATATTGGAGAAATTATTGATGGTAGGTATTTAAAAATCACCGACCGAAAAAAAGAATTGTTTAAAACCAGTGGAGGTAAATATGTGGCGCCTCAACCTATTGAAAATAAAATGAAAGAAAGTCCTTTCATTGAACAAATTATGTTGATTGGTGATAACAAAAAATTTGTGTCTGCATTGATAGTTCCTGCATTTGGAAAGTTAAAAGAATGGTCCAAACACCATGGCATTGAATATTTAAGCAATGAAGCCATTGTAAAAAATACCATGGTCATAACCATGATCGAAGATATTGTAGAGGAGTACAATCAACTATTTAATCAAGTGGAGCAAGTAAAAAGATTTGCTTTGATAACAAGAGAATGGAATGTTGAAAATGGTGAAATGACACCTAAATTAAGTATCAAACGTAAAGTAGTCTTAGATCATTTTGCAAAAGAAATTGATGCATTGTATGTTTAATGCTGCTGTAATTCGAATTTCTCTTTAATAATGGCTTGCACTTCTTTACCTTGAATTTTACTTTCTAGCCAAGAAATGATGTCTAAATACATAAAGGCCCTACTTTCTAATTTATTATTTGCAAGTGGTGATAAGGTTTCTAATAAATTAGCAAATGATTTTTTGATAATAGTTTTATTGGCCAATAAACTATTTGCTTCTCCACCACTTTGAATGGATTTTCTTAAAAAATTAAATAATACTTCTTCAACAGTACTCAGGTTTTTCATCTTATACATAAACCGATATACCGACTTTGATAAGTAATTTACCAGTTCCATGTTGCCCAATTCATAGTGTGCAATTAAATGTAGCAAACGCGCATAACATTGTAAATCATCTCTCAAGTTTAATTTCCAATTGATGATACGATTTAAATAATCAATGGCTTTGGCAGGCTTTCCAGCTCCAAAGTACAAGCAAGCAATTTTATAATAAAATACCAATACGCGATGGCTGTCTAAATAAAGATCAATTTCTTTCAATTGGGCTTCCATAGTGGGTATCATGGCCAACCCTTCGCTAAAACTACCTTCTAAAAAATGCTTATTAATCTTAGCAATGTATAAGTAAATAAAGCTTTGTATTAAATTGTTTTTATTATTTAATACAATGGGGGTGTTGCTGTAATTTTCTAAAATTGCAATGGTATCATTTAATTTTTGAAAATTTCTTAAATCAAAATGAGCGCTAATTAAATTGTGTAAACCTTTAATGTATTGTGCGGTCTCATTTACTTTCATATTTTCTTCCTGCTCAAATAGGTCTACCCATTTTTGTGCGTATCTATAATGCATTAAAAAATCTTGTGTAATAAAACCATACCAACAATGACATTGATAACGATACATCCGTTCATAAAAACCTTTGGAAGTTTTTATTTTTTCTAAAATAACATCTTGCATCAATGCATCTAAAGCTAGCCTATCTTCATTGTTACGCGCATGACCATGTTGAATGTACCAACCATATAATTGCAAAGAAAGATTAGAAACTTTGGCAATTTGTTCTAAACGAATATTGGCATCGTCAATTTCTTCACTCAATTGTTTTGCACGATCTTGCATACTTCGTGTAATGTGCAAGGATTCAATTTTTTTTTCTAAAAACAAAACTTGTAATAAATAAGTAACCTGATTGTTTTGTTTGGTGAGCGTTTTTATTTTTTCCAATAAACGAAGACTTTGGATGTATAAACCTTTATTGTATAAAATTTTTGCGTGGTCCAATTGTTCGTGAATTTGCAAATCAATGTTTTCGCTTTGCTTTACAATTCTTAAACTCGATAAAATTTGATCGTACAAATGGGCCTTTAAATTGGACAATTGTTGTTTTTGAATACCCTCGTTTTTGCGCAATAATTCCTCTTCGTCGTACTCCTTCATTTTGTCCAAGGCATCAAATAGCTGAATGATTTTTAAATCGGCAGATGCAGAATTACGCTTCACATACAATTTGAAGTTGCGTTTCTCAGCCCTTTCCAGGGATTTGACTAAAATAAAGAGGACCTCAGTACTCAGGTTGGGCATCGTAGCTAATTTAAGTTCAAGTTATTGAAAATCAATCATTTAATCCAAATCTACCCCTATTGCACAATGTAAAATAACTATAAAAATAATGTGAATTACTTGTGAATTGGGGTAAATTTGAACAATAAACGGGCCCTAAGCCCGTTTTTTATCTGTAAAAGGTTCATAATCAATAAGATGCTTGTGATTGAAGCGCTCAAAATTCATTCAAAAAGGCATTGGCTTAATAACTAAATAAACGAATTAAAGATGAGTCAGAAAGTGTTCATATTCGATACTACACTAAGAGACGGAGAACAAGTGCCGGGCTGTAAATTAAACACCCAAGAGAAATTGGCTTTAGCGGTAAGATTAGAAGAATTAGGTGTAGATATTTTAGAAGCAGGTTTCCCAGTTTCTAGCCCAGGCGATTTTGAATCGGTCAATCAAATTGCGAAGACTTTAAAAAATACAGTGGTATGTGGTTTATCTCGTGCAGTACAAAATGATATTGAAGTAGCTGCTGCAGCTTTAAAACCTGCAAAACGTTTTAGAATTCACACAGGTATTGGTACTTCTGATTTACATATCAAATATAAATTCAACGCAACGCGCGAAGAAATTATTGAACGTGCAGTGAGCGCTGTTAAATTAGCGCGCAACTTTACAGACGATGTAGAATTTTATGCAGAAGATGCAGGTCGTACTGACAATGAATATTTAGCTAGAGTGATTGAAGCCGTGGTGAAAGCAGGTGCAACTACTTTAAACATTCCCGATACAACAGGTTATTGTTTGCCTTATCAATACCAAGCTAAAATGGAATACTTGGTGAACAATGTTCGAAATATTGATAAAGCTATTTTGTCTTGTCATTGTCATAACGATTTAGGATTGGCTACTGCGAATTCTGTAGCAGGTGTGATGGGTGGTGCAAGACAAATTGAGTGTACCATTAATGGATTAGGTGAGCGTGCAGGCAATACAGCACTGGAAGAAGTAGTGATGGTTTTAAATCAACACAAGGACTTAGGTTATTATACCAATATCAATACAAGGCTTCTAAACCCTATCAGTCATGAGGTTGCAGAGATTATGCGTATGGGTGTGCAACCCAATAAAGCCATTGTAGGTGGTAATGCATTTTCACATTCATCAGGGATACATCAAGACGGATTTTTGAAAGAAGCACAAACTTATGAAATCATCGATCCTGAATTAGTAGGGGCAGAAGCCAGTAAAATTGTTTTAACTGCAAGAAGTGGACGCAGTGCTTTAGCGCATCGTTTACAAAAATTAGGTTATCAGTATACCAGAAATGATATCGATATTTTATATCCAACTTTTTTACAATTAGCAGATAAAAAGAAAGAAGTCACACATGATGATTTAGTAGAAATAGCTACATCGTATTCGAAATAAGAGAAAGAATAAAAGAAACTAATAAGAAAGCGTAAACGCAAGAAATTATAGAAATGGGAAAAACAATATTTGATAAAATTTGGGACAAGCATGTTGTCAAGATCATTGAAGGGGGGCCTTCGGTATTGTATATCGATAAGCATTTAATACATGAGGTAACCAGCCCGCAAGCTTTTACTGGCATTGAAAAAAGAGGCGCTCCATTATTTAGACCAAAACAAATTGTAGCCACTGCGGATCACAATGTGCCTACTATGAATCAGCACTTGCCTATTGCCGATCAATTATCAAAATTTCAAGTAGATACTTTAATAGAGAATTGTAAAAAACATGGCGTTGAATTATACGGACTAGGCCATCCTAACCAAGGTATTGTGCATGTGATCGGCCCCGAGTTAGGCATTACACAACCAGGCATGACCATTGTATGTGGCGACAGTCATACCTCTACCCATGGTGCTTTTGGCTCTATTGCATTTGGTATTGGTACCAGTGAAGTGGAAATGGTTTTTGCTGCTCAATGTGTAATGCAAACTAAGCCTAAGGTAATGCGCATTAATATTGAAGGCAGTTTACAAAATGGAGTTGTATCAAAAGATATTATTTTATACATCATTGCAAAAATATCTGCAAGTGGTGCCACAGGATACTTTGTTGAATACGCAGGTTCTGCTATTCGTGCATTAAGCATGGAAGCAAGAATGACTATTTGTAATATGAGTATTGAAATGGGTGCGCGTGGTGGCATGATTGCACCCGATGAAACAACTTATGCGTATATGAAGGGAAGACCCTTTGCACCGCAGGGGGAAAATTGGAATAAGAAATTAATTGAGTGGAAAGAATTGTATACCGATGCAGATGCAAAATTTGATCTTGAAATAAATATTAATGCAGCGGATATTGACCCCATGATTACTTATGGAACCAATCCTGGTATGGGTTTATCGGTTCAAGGAAAATTACCCACCATGGAAAGTTTTACCGATGCGACCGAAAAACAAAACTTTGAAAAAGCATTAGCCTATATGGGTTTAGAAGCGGGACAAAGCTTATTAGGTATGCCTGTGCAATATGTATTTATTGGATCATGTACGAATTCACGCATTGAAGATTTTAGATTGGTTGCAAGTATTATCAAAGGCAAACAAAAAAATGCTTCCGTGAAAACTTTAATTGTACCAGGTTCACAAGAAGTGGCTAAACAAATTAAAGCAGAAGGTTTAGATAAAATATTTACAGCAGCGGGTATTGAAATAAGACAGGCAGGATGTAGTGCTTGTTTAGGTATGAATGAAGATAAAATACCAGCAGGTGAATATTGTATTAGCACAAGTAACAGAAATTTTGAAGGCCGTCAGGGAGCAGGCGCTAGAACTTTACTAGCAAGTCCATTAACCGCAGCGGCTGCTTTGTTGACTGGGAAAATTACAGACATAAGAGAAATTTTAAATTAATAATACTAGTAGAGAAAATAATTATAGCATGCAATCATTACAAAAAATAACAAGTAGGTTTATTCCACTACGCATCGAAAACGTAGATACGGATCAAATCATACCTGCGCGTTTTTTGAAAGCCACTACGAAGGAAGGCTTTGGTAAAAATTTATTTCGTGATTGGAGATATGAAAACGATGATGAGTCTAAACCAAAAACCGATTTTGTTTTAAATCAAAAACAATTTAGCGGCGAGATATTGGTAGCTGCTAAAAATTTTGGATGTGGTTCTTCGCGCGAACACGCTGCCTGGTCTATTCAAGACTATGGGTTTAAAGTAGTGGTGTCCAGCTTTTTCGCAGACATCTTTAAAAACAATGCTTTAAATAATGGGGTCTTGCCTGTAACGGTGTCAGATGCTTTTTTACAAGCCATCTTTGCTGAAGGCGCTGATGCCACACTAAGTATTGATTTAGAAAAACAAACCATTACCATTGATACAACAGGGGCTTCAGAAAGCTTTGAAATAAATGCTTATAAAAAAACCTGTATGCTAAATGGCTACGACGATATTGATTATTTATTAAGCATGAAAGAAGAAATAGAACAGTTTGAATTAAACCATAACAAGTAATAGAAGATAAATCTTTATCAATATGAAAAAGAAAATAGCAGTCATCCTAGGCGATGGCATTGGTCCAGAAGTTACAGAGCAGTCTATTAAGGTATTAAATATCATTGCCAAACAATTCAATCATGAATTTAGTTATATGCATGCAATGATGGGCGCTTGTGCCATTGATGCAACAGGCAATCCATTGCCTGATGAAACTATAGCCATTTGTAAAAGCAGCGATGCTATTTTATTTGGTGCCATTGGAGATCCAAAATATGACAATGATCCTACTGCCAAAGTAAGACCAGAGCAAGGCTTGTTGAAATTGAGAAAAGAATTACAATTGTTTGCCAATATCAGACCGGTAATCACTTATGCAGCATTGCAACATCTTACACCATTAAAACCAAAATATTTAGAGAATGTAGATTTTGTTATTTATAGAGAATTAACTGGAGGTATTTATTTTGGTGCGAAAAGTTTAAGCGAAGATGGTACCGTAGCCAAAGATGATTGTTCTTATTCTGTTGCAGAAATAGAACGTATCGCGCATTTGGCATTTGAACATGCACAAAAAAGAAGAAAAAAATTAACCTTGGTAGACAAAGCCAATGTATTAGAAACATCTCGCTTGTGGAGAAGAGTCGTTCAAGCCATAGCCAAAGCATACAGCGATGTAACTGTGGATTATTTATTCGTAGACAACGCGGCTATGCAAATCATTTTAAATCCAGCACAGTTTGATGTGGTATTGACAGAAAATTTATTTGGAGACATTATCAGTGATGAAGCATCTGTCTTGTCAGGTTCTTTAGGTTTATTACCTTCTGCATCGGTTGGTAATACGGTGGCCTTGTTTGAACCCATTCATGGTTCTTATCCGCAAGCCAAAGGAAAAGACATTGCCAATCCTTTAGGATCTATTTTATCATCTGCAATGATGTTAGATCATTTTGGATTGAACCAAGAAGCCAATTTGGTAAGAGCAGCAGCAGCATGGTGTTTGAACAGTGGTTTTGTGACCAAGGACATCGATCCAATGAACAGTTATACCACTACCGCAATTGGAGATTTGATATGTGAGTACATCGAAAAACAAGTAACAGGAGAAGGACATGTGCATCATGAAAGATTACATAAGTCTACCATCATCTAACAAACATTCGTCTTAAGGTTAGGAGACAAAAGGGGTGTATTTTTACCAATGGCTTTTTAAAGAACAAAAAAATATGGAACTAAATAAATATTCAAAAACAATCACACTCGATCCAACACAGCCAGCGGCGCAAGCCATGTTTTATGGAATTGGATTGACGGATGCCGATTTAAACAAAGCACAAGTGGGTGTGGTGAGTATGGGCTATGATGGCAATACCTGTAATATGCATTTGAATGCATTGGCAGATCATATCAAGAAAAGCGTTTGGGAAAATGATTTAGTAGGATTGACATTTCATACCATTGGTGTGAGTGATGGCATGAGCAATGGTACCGATGGTATGCGTTATTCTTTAGTAAGCCGTGATGTCATTGCAGATAGTATTGAAACTGTTTGTGGTGCACAATATTATGATGGATTGATTGCGGTACCAGGTTGCGATAAAAATATGCCAGGTTCATTAATCGCCATGGGCAGATTGAATCGTCCAGCGATTATGTTGTATGGAGGAACCATTGCACCCGGTCATTACAATGGACAGGATTTAAATATAGTTTCTGCATTTGAAGCATTGGGACAAAAAATGGCAGGGCAATTGTCTGATGCCGATTTCAAAGGTATTGTGCAACATGCTTGTCCAGGCGCTGGTGCATGCGGCGGTATGTATACGGCCAATACCATGGCAGCTGCAATCGAAGCCTTGGGAATGAGTTTACCTTATTCATCTTCCAATCCAGCATTGAGCGAAGAGAAACAACAAGAATGTAGAGATGCAGGCAAAGCCATCCGATTGTTATTAGAAAAAGACATTAAGCCTCGTGATATTATGACACGCAAAGCATTTGAAAATGCAGTAGCGGTGATTATGGTATTAGGTGGAAGTACCAATGCGGTATTACATATGATTGCCATGGCAAAGAGTGTGGGTGTGGCTTTCACGCAAGATGATTTTCAAACCATCAGTGATAAAATTCCAGTATTGGCCGATTTCAAACCATCAGGAAAATATTTAATGCAGGACTTACATCAATATGGTGGTGTACCTGCAGTGATGAAATATATGTTGGCAGAGGGCTGGTTGCATGGAGATTGTTTAACGGTGACAGGAAAAACCATTGCAGAAAATTTAGCAGCAGCACCTAGTTTAGATTTTGAACAACAAAAAATAATTTATCCAAAAGAAAATCCAATTAAAGCAACAGGCCACTTACAAATTATGTATGGCAATTTAGCAACGGGCGGCAGTGTGGCAAAAATTTCTGGAAAAGAAGGAGATATGTTTACAGGTCCAGCGCGTGTATTTGATGGAGAGCATGCACTTATCGAAGGCATCAATTCTAAAAAAATTAAAGAAGGAGATGTAGTTGTCATAAAAAATGTAGGACCTGTAGGAGCACCTGGTATGCCTGAAATGTTAAAACCTACCTCCGCCATTATTGGCGCGGGTTTGGGCAAGTCGGTGGCATTGATTACCGATGGAAGATTTAGTGGGGGTACGCATGGATTTGTGGTAGGACATATTACCCCCGAAGCGTACAAAGGTGGATTGATTGGATTGGTAGAAGATGGTGACATTATTGAATTGAATGTACCCAAAAGAACCATGACCTTAAAAGTGGATGAAGCAACGATTGCAAAAAGAAAAGCAGCACAACCTAAACCAATATTAAAAGCAACCAATGGTGTACTATGGAAATATGCACAATTGGTAAAAGATGCAAGTGAAGGATGTGTAACGGATGAGAACTAAATAAAAATCATACAGTGTAAGAATTTTATTTAGTGATGAAAGAGATAAAGTAAAATAAATTTTTGAGCGTATGGCAACGAAAAAATTAACAGGATCACAGGCAGTATTAGAAGCTTGTATTGCAGAAGGTGCTGAAACCATTTTTGGTTATCCAGGTGGTGCCATTATGCCTATTTATGATGCGTTGTATGATTATAATGATCAACTTACACATATTTTGGTAAGACATGAACAAGGTGGAATACATGCTGGACAAGGTTATGCGCGTACCTCGGGGAAAGTGGGTGTGGTATTTGCAACTAGCGGACCAGGCGCTACCAATTTAGTTACAGGTTTAGCAGATGCCATGATTGATAGTACACCACTTGTTTGTATCACAGGACAAGTGTTCGCCCATTTATTAGGTACCGATGCATTTCAAGAGACAGACATTATTAATATCACCATGCCGGTTACTAAATGGAATTATCAAGTGACCGATGCCACAGAAATACCAGGCATATTAGCCAAAGCATTTTATTTAGCAAGAAGTGGAAGACCTGGTCCTGTATTAATTGATATTACAAAGAATGCGCAAATACAATCTTTCGATTATGAAGGCTACACGCCATGCAATCATATCAGAAGTTATCGACCTAAGCCAGTGATTCGTAAAAATTTTATTGATGAAGCTGTTGAATTAATTAACAATGCTCAAAAACCATTAGTGATTTTTGGACAAGGGGTAATTTTAGGGAAGGCAGAAAAAGAATTTAAAAAGTTTATAGAAAAATCGGGCATGCCAGCAGCCTGGACCATCTTGGGTTTGAGCGCTCTACCTACCGATCATCCACAAAATGTGGGCATGTTGGGCATGCATGGAAATTATGGACCCAATGTATTAACCAATGAATGCGATGTACTCATTGCAGTGGGTATGCGTTTTGATGATCGTGTAACAGGAAGATTAGATAAATACGCAAAGCAAGCCAAAGTGATTCATTTGGATATTGATCCATCTGAAATAGATAAAAATGTAAAAGCGCATGTTGGGGTTTGGGGCGATTGTAAAGAAACCTTGCCATTGCTCACTTTAGGCATCCAACAAAAAGATAGAAGCGAATGGTTAAAAGTCTTTGCCGACTATACACAAAAAGAATATGATCAATGTATCAAAGAAGAAATTTATCCTAGTACGGAAGAAATGACCATGGGTGAAGTGATACGCATCGTAAATGAAACCACTAAAGGAAATGCAGTGGTAGTAACGGATGTAGGACAACATCAAATGGTGGCTTGCAGATACGCTAAGTTTAATCAAACCAGATCCAATGTAACATCCGGTGGACTAGGCACCATGGGATTTGCTTTACCAGCAGCCATTGGTGCAAAGTTTGGTGCACTTGATAGAACAGTCATTGCAGTGATAGGAGATGGAGGCATACAAATGACCATTCAAGAATTAGGAACTATTATGCAAACAGGCGTAGATGTTAAAATAATGATTTTAAACAATCAGTTTTTAGGCATGGTGCGTCAGTGGCAGCAATTGTTTAATGACAAGCGTTATTCTTTTGTAGACATTCAAAGCCCCGACTATGTAATGGTGGCCAAGGCGTATGGAATTGAGGGATCTAAAGTAGTGCACCGCAAGGATTTACAAACAGCCATTCAAACCATGCTAGCACACAAGGGTTCTTATTTGTTAGAAGTAATGGTAGGAAAAGAAAACAATGTATTTCCAATGGTACCACAGGGTTGCAGTGTTTCAGAAATAAGACTAAAGTAGCGAAGCGCTGAAGTCTTATTGGAGCGAGTCCCAAGGACGAGCTCAATTATTCGAAAATAATGTAGAAAAAAATATAGAAATAATAAATTAAAGACCTGATAATATGGAAACAAATACCGAAAAACAAGAATACACCATCACGGTGTATACCGAAAACCAAGTAGGGTTGTTGAATCGTATTGCCATTATTTTTTCACGTCGAAAAATTAATGTCGAAAGTTTAAACACTTCACCTTCAGAAATTGCAGGCATCCATCGTTTCACCATTGTGGTGATGGAGTCACATGATGTGGTTTTGAAAGTAGTCAGACAAATCGAGAAGCAAGTAGAAGTATTAAAAGCTTATTTCAATACCAATGATGAAATTGTATGGCAGGAACTGGCATTGTATAAAGTCTTGTCTGAAGAAATTACTGAGAAAGTAAAAGTAGAAAGATTGTTAAGAGAATATGGCGCACGTGCCGTAGCCATCAGAAAAGATTTTATTGTATTTGAAACTACAGGCCATAGAGAAGAAACCAATAAGTTAATGAAAGCCTTGGAGCCATTTGGTTTGGTAGAATTTGTAAGAAGTGCGCGAGTGGCCATTATCAAAGAAAGTAGTGGATTCCATGAAAAATTAAAAGACTTTGAAAAAAAGCAACCCAGTGAAGAGGTAATAGAAAATGAATACCTAGGCAAAAGAGAAGCGGTGTTTACCATGTAATCATCAACAAAAAATAAATCAAAAAACAAACATTCAAAACATAAATTAATTAAACAAAAATCTAAACACTAAGTAAAATGGCAAAATTAAATTTTGGCGGAACAGAAGAAAATGTAGTGACTCGTGAAGAGTTTCCATTAGCAAAAGCACAAGAAGTATTAAAAAATGAAACCATCGCAGTTATTGGTTATGGTGTTCAAGGTCCAGGACAAGCATTGAATCAAAAAGAAAATGGGGTTAATGTAATTATAGGACAACGTAAAAATTCTAAAAGCTGGGATAAAGCCATCGCTGATGGTTTTGTACCAGGAACCACTTTATTTGAAATAGAAGAAGCTTTAGAAAAAGGAACCATCATTTGTTATTTATTAAGTGATGCGGCACAAATCGCGATGTGGCCAACCGTTAAAAAACATTTAACCAAAGGAAAAGCACTTTATTTCTCTCATGGCTTTGGCATTACATTTAATGAGCAAACTGGTATTATTCCTCCAGCCGATGTGGATGTATTCTTAGTAGCCCCTAAAGGTTCTGGAACTTCTTTAAGAAGAATGTTTTTACAAGGACGTGGCTTGAACTCTAGTTATGCCATCTTTCAAGATGCCACTGGTAAAGCTTGGGATAGAGTCATTGCCTTAGGAATTGCCATTGGATCAGGCTATTTGTTTGAGACAGACTTTCGAAAAGAAGTATTTTCTGATTTAACTGGAGAGCGAGGCACATTAATGGGTGCAATTCAAGGTATCTTTGCAGCCCAATATGAAGTATTGCGTAAAAACGGACATTCTCCTTCTGAAGCATTCAACGAAACAGTCGAAGAATTGACACAATCATTAATGCCATTGGTAGCAGAAAATGGAATGGATTGGATGTATGCCAACTGTTCAACCACTGCACAAAGAGGCGCTTTGGATTGGTGGAAAAAATTCCGTGATGCAACATTACCCGTATTTAGTGATTTATACAATAGCGTAGCCACTGGAAAAGAATCTGCACGTTCAATCGATTTAAACAGTAAAACAGATTACCGTGAAAAATTAGAAGTTGAATTGGCCGATTTACACAATAGTGAAATGTGGCAAGCTGGAAGAACTGTAAGAAGTTTGCGACCAGAAAATCAACCAGCAAAATAGTTTTGCGGTTGGAAAATTATTATTCTCTAGTAGAATAATATAAAAGAGAAAGAATATGAGCGAAGCAAAGAAAATAAATAAGCCTGCACTGGATATTGAGGGAGCAGCAAAAAGATTAAAGTTGGTGGTAAATCATACCCCACTGCAATACAATGCCAATTTATCCCGCAAATACCAGTGCAGTGTCTATTTAAAGCGAGAGGACTTACAAATTGTGCGTTCTTATAAAATAAGAGGTGCCTACAATATGATGAGTCAGTTGTCGGCCCAGCAATTGGCCAAAGGAGTCGTATGTGCAAGTGCTGGCAACCATGCACAAGGCTTTGCGTACAGTTGTAAAAAGTTAGGTGTAAAGGGGGTCGTATTTATGCCCATCCCCTCGCCGCAACAAAAAGTAAATCAAACAAAAATGTTTGGTGAAAATTTTGTAGAAGTAAAATTAATTGGCGACACTTTTGATGATACAGCTGTGGCAGCAAAAGCCTATACCATCGAACATGGAATGACTTTTGTTCCACCTTTTGATCATCCTGCTATTATTTCTGGACAAGCTACCGTGGGTGTAGAAATTTTAGAAGACATCAAAACATTAACCGATGCACCTATTGATTATTTATTTAGTCCAGTAGGTGGCGGTGGATTGACTGCAGGGGTAGGAACTTATTTTAAAACAGTTTCTCCCAACACAAAAATTATTGGATTAGAACCAGAAGGCGCGCCCAGTATGTTTTGGGCATTGAATTCTGGAGAACCTGTTGAATTAGAAAACATAGATAAGTTTGTAGATGGCGCCGCTGTAAAAAGAGTAGGTGATATTACATTTAGCTTTTGTAAAGAGGTGATAGACGATATGCATTTGGTACCCGAAGGAAAAATTTGTACCACTATTTTGCAAATGTACAATGAAGAAGCCATTGTGGTAGAACCCGCAGGGGCTATGTCTGTAGCGGCTTTGGATGATTATGCCGATCAAATTAAAGGGAAAAATATTGTTTGTATTGTAAGTGGAGGCAATAATGATATTGCACGTATGCAAGAAATTAAAGAGCGATCCTTAACGTATGAAGGCTTGAAACATTATTTCTTAATTCGATTTGCACAAAGACCAGGATCATTAAAAGAGTTTGTAAATAAAGTATTGGGGCCCGAAGATGACATCACTAGGTTTGAATACATACAAAAACACAATAAGGAAGCGGGTCCCGCATTGATTGGTTTAGAATTAAAATCAAAAAAAGATTACAATGCTTTAATTGAAAATTTAAAGAAATACCAAATTAATTACGACGAAATTAATAAGGACGATAATATATACGGTTACTTAATTTAAGATAGAAAAATTAGAAAGGTTTATGCAGGTTTTAAAATTTGGAGGAAGTTCGGTAGGTAGTGTAGATGCCATCAATCAAATGGTTGCAATTGTTGTGAACAATACAAACAAGCCAAGTATTGTAGTGGTTTCTGCAATGAGCGGTATTACGGATCAATTGTTGATGTTGGCTCAAACCGCAGCAAATGGCAACGAAGCCTATAAAACCATTATACAAAGCATCGAGCAAAAACATTTGGATGTAGTGCGTGCTTTATTGCCCATACAACAACAAAGTGCTACTTTAAGTTTGGTGAAACAACTCACCAATGAATTAGAAGCCAATTGTGAAGGGTTGTTTATGCTCAAGGAATTGTCCATGCGCATGCAGGATAAAATAATTAGTTATGGTGAATTGTTGTCTTCTAGAATTATTTCCGCCACCTTTGCATCCAAAGGCATTCAACAACAATGGGTTGATTCTATCAATTTAATTAAAACCAATAGCAATTTTTATAATGCAGCCGTAGATAAGGATTTAACCTATAAATCCATCCAAACTTATTTTGCAGCACCCGAAAATAAATTTGATTTATATATAGCCCCCGGCTTTGTGTCCTCAGATGAACAAGGCAATACCACTACATTGGGCCGCGGCGGATCGGATTATACAGGCGCCATTTATGCAGCGGCATTGGATGTAGCTGTATTTGAAATATGGACCGATGTAAGTGGCATGATGACAGCCGATCCAAGAATGGTACAAAATGCAAAAGAAATTCCAGAAATTTCTTATCAAGAAGCCATGGAGTTGTCACATTTTGGTGCCAAAGTAATTTATCCTCCTACCATTCAACCGGTGATGCAAAAAAATATACCGGTAAGGATAAAAAATACGTTTGATCCAAAGCATATAGGTACCATCATCAAGAATGAATCAGCAGCCGATAAAAGTTTTATAAGAGGCATATCCAGTATTAAAGATATTTGTTTACTAAGCTTGGAAGGAAGTGGAATGGTAGGAATACCAGGGTTTTCTAAAAGATTGTTTGATGCCCTGGCGAAAAAGCAAATCAATATTATTTTAATCACACAAAGTTCTTCAGAACATTCTATTTGTGTAGGGGTGAATATGCAAGATGCACACCAAGCTAAAATAGCTGTTGATGCTGAATTTGAGCAAGAGATCAACACACATAAAGTAGAACCATTAATTATAGAAAAAGAGGTTTCCATTTTGGCCTTGGTAGGAGAGCAAATGAAAAGCCATCCAGGCGTGAGTGGAAAAATGTTTGGTGTATTGGGACGCAATGGTATTAATGTAAGAGCCATCGCACAAGGCTCTTCCGAAAAAAATATTTCAGCGGTCATTGCCACGCAGGATGTACGCAAAGCCATCAACGTATTGCATGAAGAATTTTTTGAAACTTCTTACAAACAAGTGAATGTATATGTTGCAGGTGCGGGCAATGTAGGTGGAAAATTAATTGATCAAATAAAAAAACAAGTACCTTATTTGCAAAAAACATTGAAGTTGCAAATTAATATAGTAGGCATTGCCAACAGTAAAAAGCAACTAATCATTATCGATGGTATCGATTTAACCACTTGGCGTGAGCAATTGTCAACAGCCAAGGCAGGCAATATCAGCGATTATGTACATGCCATTCTTGAGAATAATTTGCGCAATAGTATTTTTGTAGATGTGACTGCACACGAAACGGTAGCAAATGTCTACACTACTTTATTAGAAAAGGCAGTATCCATTATTGCATGTAATAAAATTGCCTGCTCCTCTCCTTATGAACATTATGCTAAATTAAAATCTTTGGCAAGAGAATACAATGCATCCTTCTTATATGAAACCAATGTAGGAGCGAGTTTGCCCATCATTGGTACATTGAATGATTTAATGAGAAGTGGAGACAACATCAATAAAATTGAAGCTGTATTATCAGGCACTTTAAATTATGTATTTAATAATTATGCAGGCGGTAACGATGGAAAATCATTTGCTCAAGTGGTAAGGCAGGCCCAAGCCGAAGGGTATACCGAACCAGATCCAAGATTGGATTTAGGAGGCACCGATGTAATGCGAAAAATAATGATCTTGGCGCGTGAAGCAGGTACCAAATTAGAAATGACAGATATTATCAATGATGCCTTTTTACCAGCAAGTTGTTTTGATGGATCGGTAGAAGATTTTTATAAGGAAATGGAAAAACAAGAAGCACATTTTAAAAAGATTTATGAAGCAGCATCGGCAGAAGGGTGTAAATTAAAATTTGTAGCCAAGTTTGAAACCAATGGAAAAACAACGGCAAAAGTGGGCTTACAACACATACAACCCAGCTCTGATTTTTATCATTTGTATGGTAAAGACAATTTGGTTTTATTTTATAGCATGCGTTATCCTGAATTGCCATTGGTGGTCAAAGGGGCAGGTGCGGGTGCCGATGTAACTGCATCGGGTGTATTTGCCGACATCATAAGAGCTGCAAGAGTTTAATAAATTATATATACTAAAAGATACTATAATTTAAAATAGATAATTAAAGATGTTTTTTTTATTAAAGTATTTTTATATAAAATAGATATACAAGATGTTTTCTGAAAATCAATGGATAAAAATAAAAGCCCCTGCCACTGTAGCGAATATGGTTTGCGGTTTTGATATTTTGGGCTTTGCTGTGAATAGTCCATATGATGAAATGGAAATGAGATGGATGAGTCGAGCTGAAAACGAAGCCAGCATTACTATTATTAATATTGACAATTATAATTTACCTACCGACCCAGAAAAAAATGTGGCAGGTGCAGCCTTAATTGCTTTTTTAGAAGAGTATGAAGAAAAGCAAAATAACAATAACGCCCCTAAAATAAAATTCGAAGTAAAAATTAATAAACTTATCAAACCCGGTAGTGGTGTGGGTTCTAGCGCTGCTAGTTCTGCGGGTGCCGTGGTAGGTGCCAATTATTTATTAGGTAATATTTTCTCTAAAGACGATTTAGTGCGTTTTGCTATGAATGGAGAAAAATTAGCATCGGGTGTAAAGCATGCCGATAATATTGCTCCTTGTATTTTTGGAGGAGTTACCTTGGTGAGATCTATTTTTCCCTTAGAAATTATTGCACTGCCTTCTCCCACCTTGCATGTAACCATTGTGCATCCTCAAATTGAAGTAAGAACTTCGGATGCAAGAAGTATATTAAGACAACAAGTGCTATTAAAAGATGCCATTAAACAATGGGGTAATATAGCAGGACTAGTTGCAGGCTTAATGAAATCAGACTATGATTTAATTGGTAGGTCTTTAGAAGATGTAATTATAGAGCCCGTGCGTTCTATATTAATACCAGGTTTCGATGCTTTAAAACTAGCATGTAAACAAGCAGGTGCTTTAGGGGGTGGTATTTCAGGCTCTGGTCCTTCTATTTTCATGCTAAGTAAAACCAAAGAAATAGCCATAGCCGTTGAAAAAGAAATGATGCAATTGTATGATGGCATTGGACTTCCGCATCATACTTATGTAACTAGTATTAACCAAACAGGTGTTGAGATAACAGCTTAGTTTGAAAAGATAAATTTCATATGCATTATTATAGTTTAGGAAAAAATTCCCCGAATGTAGATTTTAGAACGGCTGCCATTACAGGGCAGGCGCCTGATAAGGGTTTGTACTTTCCTAGCACTATTCCCAAATTTACAGCAGCACAAATTGAAAGGTTTAAAACATTAGATAAAGCCAGTCTAGCATTTGAGGTTATGAAACCCTATGTGGGTGGTACTATTGACGATGCCTCATTAAAAGAAATTTGTACAGAGACGATCAACTTCGATTTTCCTTTAGTACCTATTACGGAAAATATTTTATCCCTTGAATTGTTTCATGGGCCTACTTTAGCTTTTAAAGATGTAGGTGCAAGATTTATGAGTAGGTGTTTGGGTTATTTTTCTAAAGAGAAAAAAGCGAATGATAGAAATTCTAATCTAACTAAATCTACAGAAGATAATACTACTACTACTAAGCCTACTACTGTTCTAGTGGCTACTAGTGGAGATACAGGTGGCGCAGTAGCCAACGGGTTTTTAGGCGTAGAAGGTGTGAATGTAATTATATTATATCCAAAAGGCAAAGTAAGTCCTATACAAGAATTACAATTAACTACTTGCGGACAAAATATTACTGCATTAGAAGTGGAAGGAAGTTTTGATGATTGTCAAGCCATTGTCAAAGAAGCCTTTATGGATGAAACATTAAATCAACAATATAATTTAACCTCTGCTAATTCAATAAATGTAGCGCGTTGGTTGCCGCAACAATTGTATTATTTTTTTGCCTGGCAACAGTGGGTTAAACAGTATCAAGATGAAGCAGGGAATTATCCAATCATGCATATTGTAGTGCCAAGTGGTAACTTTGGTAATATTTGCGCAGGTATGATGGCAAAGGCAAGTGGTTTACCCTTGGGCCATTTTGTAGCAGCATGCAATGCCAATGATGTAGTCACGAGATATTTAGCTACTGAAAAATATGAGATACATAAAGCATTGGCCACCGTGTCTAATGCAATGGATGTAGGCAACCCGAGTAATTTTGTACGCATACTTGAAATACTAGAAAATAATTTCCCAGACTTAACCAAGGTTTTATCAAGCTATAGTATTGATGATACTACAACCAAGGCCACTATTGCTAGAGTATACAAAACCAATAATTACACCTTAGACCCACATGGGGCAGTCGCCTTTGCAGCAGCAGAAATATACTTATCCAATTTAGAAAAAGATAATACAGGATCAAATGCGCAATTCAATCACAGCGCTATAATTTTAGAAACCGCACACCCAGTAAAGTTCCCAGAAGTAGTAGAAGAAGCCATTGGGCAAACCGTTGCCCTACCCGATTCGGTGAAATTTTTACTAGACAAGAAAAAAGTTTCTACTGCTTTAGCTGCGAATTATGCAGCCTTTAAAAATTGGATGATCGCTGCTTCTTAATTTTTATTACTCTAGAATTTATTGCATGAATTCTATCACAAAATCTGATGAATTTAAAACAGGTATTGTAGATAAACTTTCTTTTTTTAATTGTTTATCATTAGAAATAAAATAATCCATTTTATGATGAAGCGCTACATAATATTGTAATGCATCTTCAATATCATTTATTTTTGAAATAAGTGCATTCACCGCTATTTCATTAGGACAATCAATAAGTGTAACATCTTGTAAAAGAGTTATTAAAATATCTTTTGTTGCTTTTACTGAATATTCTTTATTTAAAATGTAAGAAACAATATGAAGAACAGAACTACTAATATATGCTTTGAATATACCTTTTTGGATATTATTGAAAATATTTTTTACATTTTCAAATTCTTTTCTTTTTAAAGTTAAGTCTAATACAATATTAGCATCAAGGAATATTTTATATGCCATATTTTTTCATTTTTGCGTCATAATATTCTTTAACCAAATCTCTATCTTCTGAGATATGAAACTTTGGTAATTCATCTAGTAGCTCAATCAAGGTTTTTCTCTTTGGTCTAGTAATAATTTCAAAATAATCTTCTACCATTTCAGAAATGCTTATATTTTTTTTAGCGGCAATTTTTTTTACCTCTTTCAAAAGAGGAGCTTCAATGGTTATATTTAATCTTGCTTTCATAGTATCAGTATATAATATTTTATAAAGATACGTATTATTTAAATTTATGCGCATAACTATTATAATCTTTTCATTTTTATTTTTTCTTAATGCCTTTCAAAACCGAAAATAAGTAGTTTATTTAATTGAAATTCAAGTATTTATACGCTATGAAGTCCTTCTATAAGCTTAGTCTTTTTTCTAAGTTCTAGATGTATATAAATAGTATATTTATTCTTCAAAATGGTAAATATGAAAAGGGTACTCTTCCTGACGGCAATCTTAGTGAATGGACTACTATTTAGCGGAAGCGTAATCGCTCAAAAACCTGTAATGAATTCGTTTATACCCGATAGACAAGCCACTTATTGCAATCCTATCAATATTGATTATGGTTATTGCCCTATTCCCAATTTTGTACAAAATGGAAAACATCGCGCAACTGCCGATCCCATTATTGCAGTGTATGACAATAAATATTTTTTATTTAGTACCAATCAATGGGGTTATTGGTGGAGTAGCGATATGAAAGATTGGAAATTTATTCCTAGAAAATTTTTAAGGTCATGGAATGGAGTGTATGATGAATTGTGCGCGCCAGCTTCAGTTGTATTGGGTGATAGTTTATTGGTCATTGGATCTACTTATGCTAAAAATTTCACTTTATGGTACAGTACCAATCCAACCAAAGACGATTGGCATATTGCAGTAGACAGTTTACAAGTAGGTGCTTGGGATCCGGGATTGTTTTTAGATGAGGACAATCGATTGTACATCTACCATGGTTCAAGTAATTTTTATCCTATTTATGGACAAGAGTTAGACCGAAAAACATTCACACCCATTGGAGAAAAAATCTCATTGATTCATTTGGTAGATAGTATTCATGGATGGGAGCGTTTTGGTGAACATCAGGACAACACCTTTTTAAAACCATTTATGGAAGGTGCCTGGATGAACAAATCAAAAGGAAAATATTATTTACAATATGGTGCGCCAGGAACAGAATTTAGTGGCTATGGAGATGGTGTATATGTAAGTGATAAACCATTAGGCCCCTTTACTTATCAGCAGCACAATCCATTTTCGTATAAGCCAGGTGGTTTTACAAGAGGAGCAGGGCATGGTGCAACGTATCAGGATGTTTTTAAAGAATGGTGGCATATCTCTACCATCACCATTGCAGTAAAAAATAATTTTGAAAGAAGAAATGGTATATGGCCAGCCCAGATAGATGCAGATGGAGTTTTGTATACCAATACATCTTATGGAGATTATCCGCATTATATTCCACATGCAGGTGCGAATCATGATGTATCTCAATTTACAGGATGGATGTTGTTAAATTATAACAAACCCGTACAAGTGTCCTCAACCCTAAGTGCATTTACTGCCAACAATGCGGTGGATGAAAATATGAAAACCTATTGGTCTGCCACAACAGGCAATGCAGGTGAATGGATCCAATCCGATTTAGGAAATAAAAGTACCCTACAAGCCTTACAAATAAATTATGCCGACGAAGGCGCGGAATTTATGGGCAAGCAATTAGACATTTATCATCAATATAAAATTTATGCTTCACTAGATGGTAAAATATGGAATCTCATTATAGACAAATCAAAAAACAAAACCGATGTGCCACATGATTATGTGGTTTTACCTAAGCCCATTGAAGCAAGGTATATTAAAATGGAAAATGTTCATATGCCAACGGGTAAATTTGCATTAAGTGGATTGCGTGTTTTTGGAAAAGGTGCAGGCGTTCATCCAGGCATGGTGCAAAATTTTGTTGCATTAAGAGGGGATAGTGAAAGAAGAAATGCTTGGTTAAAATGGGCTGTGAATCCGAATGCAACCGGCTACCATATTTATTTTGGCAACGATCCTCATAAATTATACAATAGTGTATTATTGTACGGCGTGAGTGAATATTATTGTACAGCACTTGAAAAAAATCTGCCCTATTATTTTCAAATTGAAGCCTTCAATGAAAATGGAATAGGGCAGAAATCGGCCGTAATGAAAGTAGAATAATTGTAAGTATAAATTATATTTCTTTTTTTCTATAATTCACATAAAGTACAATGAACATTAATAAGATGGTTACAATGCTATATACTACTAAAGAAGTAGTAGTGGCAATTACTTTATTAAAAAAGGCACAAGTAATAATGATGTAAAATGCGCCAATAGTGTTGATTGTTTTTTTCATTTTTAATTTATTAATTACAATATGATTTCATACACTGAGCACCAGCTGCTACTTGGATGGTACCACATAACAAAAGGCAAACTGGTGCCCCAAAACCAGCGGTTGCTCCTATACAAGAAGCATGACAAATAACAGCACCTGCAGTTGCGCCAGCAATACATAAACTATAGCCCCAACCACATTGCCCTCCAAAAGTAATATTCATACCATTTGAACTTATTCTTTCGCCATTATTTAAAGATAATAAATTTTGTTGCTGAAGGTATTTACTGCAAGCCTCATTTATAACATTTGTTGGTATTGTATTGTATGTATTTGTTAAATTTATCCAATTTCTTTTATACTCAATACTAAAATTTTGGAGATACTCATACAGCATGGGGCTTCCTAAATTGTTCAAATTTTTTTTGATAACTGCTTCATTGTTATCACCAGAATTTAGCTTCGACAAAAGTAAAATTAAACTATCTGCATTCATTTTTTTATCAACCAATATGTTTTGAATGGCATTAGAAAGTACCATTTCATTTTTCACAATACTTGTAAAATTTGAATCTGTACTTAGTTTTAAACTTAATGATACTGGATCTTGAGTTGGGATATTATTTTCAGATTTTTTACAGCCTACTGAAATAATTACTAAAGATAAAAAGGCAATGATTTTATTTTTCATAAATAATTAATTTTACACTAAACTATTCAAGAATTGAAATCAAAAATTGCGTATTAATCTAACATCATTAACTGTTATTTACCCCTATAAAATATAAAAATTACCATAAAAAAAGAGTCCCCCATTGGGAGACTCTTTAAAACCTATCTATGAACTCATTATTTTTTAATAATCAACTTATCAGCAGTGCGTCTCACTTTAACAGCACTAGATAAATAATCATTGGCAGCATCTCTGTAACCTAATGTAAGTGCAACTGTTGCATGTAAACCATGTGCAGCCAAACCTAACTCCGCATCAACAGCAGCAGGATCAAAACCTTCCATTGGCGTACCATCTACTTGTTCAGTAGCGGCAGCAACCAATGCAAAACCTAAAGCAATATAAGTTTGCTTGGTAGCCCATGCTTGTAATTGTTCTTGTGATTGATGTGCAATGGCTCCTTTCACGTAACCAGAAAAATCTTTTAAACCCTCCACTGGCATATTTCTTTGTTCAGCAATTTCTTGCATGTAAGCATCTACATCTTTTTCAGTAATGCTTGTGTGTGCAGCAAAAATGACAACAGCAGATGATTCACCAATTTGAGGTTGGTTGTAAAAATGGGGTTGTAATTTTAATTTTGTGGCTTGATCTTCAATGACAATAATATTGTAAGGAGTTAAACCAAAAGAACTAGGAGCTAAACGAGTAGCTTCTAAAATAGTTTCTAAAGTTTCAGCAGGTATTTTAGTACCGTTCATTCTCTTAACAGCGTAGCGCCATTGTAATGCATCTAATAATTTCATAATTGTTAATTTTTTATTTCAATGTTTAAACATCAAAAATAGGTAAATTGGCTCATCTACGCAAGTTTTTTTATAAGGATGTGTAAATCAACCTATTGTATTAACACCGTTTTGACTAAAAGGTTCAAAATCAATCAGATAATCCTAGGTATAATTTTATTGGCGTAACTTTATAGTACTTTAAAAAGATGTTGTATAACAAAACCATAAGGAAAATTATTGCACTACTCATGTTGGTGGTTTTTGCATTTAGCATCACTTCTCAAAAATCGGTTCATGATTTAGTTGCAAAGCATAGCGATCAAGTAAAATGTAATGTACATAAATCTGCACCAATTGATCAAGTTGAAAAATCAAGTATACATTGTGCGCATGATAATTTAGTCGTGGCTTCTCCTTTTGCCAATTTTTATTTTACCATACATTTACAACATCCGGTATGTGCACAAATGCGCAATACGGCATTGCTTGGTTTTTATTTTCCTGCACCATCGTATACATTAGAATCTAGAGGGCCACCCACTGCATAATGATTGACAGATACACATCAATTTCATTATTCATTTTTAGATTCATTTTATGTTCAAGTATTTTTCCATAGCTTTTCTTTTTTTATTTTCTATCAGCATTCAGGTAAAAGGGAAACCCATGCCAGATAAGGTTTTGCTGCAAGGTATTGTCAGCGATCAATTAACTGGACAAATATTACAAGGTGCATCTATTTATTTTCCAGAATTAAAAAAAGGGGTCACTACCAATGATCAAGGCTTTTACCAAATAAGTATTGCGCCCGGAAAATACTTAGTTGAAGTTAGTTATATTGGATACACCATTCAAACCCTTACTATTAATGTTAGCAATGCACTAAAAAAAGATTTTGCATTGAATCACAATGTTGTAGAAAATACCAATGTAACCGTCACCAGTTTTTTACGTGCCACATCAAGTAAAAGAACGCCTACACCTATCAGTATTTTAAGAAAGGAAGATTTGTTTAAAGGGGCATCAACCAATTTCATAGATGCACTTTCTAAAACACCAGGGGTCACCCAATTAACTACGGGTCCAGCAATTTCAAAACCCATTATTCGTGGTTTAGGATACAATAGGGTGGTGGTTTTGAACGATGGGGTTAAACAGGAAGGACAACAATGGGGCGATGAACATGGTATAGAAGTAGACGAGTACAATGTAAGCCGCACCGAAGTATTAAAAGTGCCCGCTTCCATTATATATGGTAGCGAAGCCTTATCGGGGGTAATTAATATAGTATCCAATATACCCGTAGCGGAAGGCGTGATAAAAGGGAATGTATTTAGCAATTATCAAAGCAACAATCAATTGCAAGGGTATCATTTTGACATTGCAGGAAACAATCATGGCTTGGTTTGGGGATTCAATGCATCTACTAAAAAAGCATCTGATTATAAAAACAAATACGATGGTTATGTTTTTAATTCTAAGTTTAGTGAATTAAATGGAGGAGGCTTTGTAGGTATAGAAAAAGAATGGGGCTATAGTCATTTAATTGTAAGTGAGTTTACACAAAAATTAGGCATGATCGAAGGATCCAGAAATAATCTAGGACAGTTCACCAAAGAAATTCCCTTGGCACCAGGAAATAATATCAGCAGCATTCAAGTGCCTGCTACCAGCGCCGATTTCAGTGCCAATGAACCAAGCATTCCTTATCAATACATACAACATACAAAAT
Source organism: uncultured Bacteroidota bacterium (assembly GCA_903865435.1). Classification (GTDB taxonomy): domain Bacteria; phylum Bacteroidota; class Bacteroidia; order Chitinophagales; family Chitinophagaceae; genus Sediminibacterium. The sequence continues at coordinate 103,970 of CAIPJS010000064.1, forward strand.
TCATATTGGATAATAGTATCAATTGGGGCACAGGAAAATTAAAAGCCAATATGGCGTATCAAATCAATCAAAGACAAGAATTTGGAAATGTTTTAGCTCCAGCAGAAAAAAGTTTATACTTTGATTTAGGCACCTTGAATTACTCCTTTCAATATTTATTACCCGAAACCAATAATTGGAAGCATACCATTGGGGTAAGTGGTATGAATCAAGACAATAAAAATAAAGGCGTTGAAACTTTAATACCACCCTACAAAGCAGTGGAATTGGGATTGTTTTTCTTCACTCAAAAACACATCAATCAATTGTATTTGAGTGGAGGATTAAGGGTAGATAAAAAAGGAATTGAATTTAATGGTTTGCAAAAAGATTATGGAGACATTGCTGGATCCTTTGGTGCTACTTATGAAGCAGAAAACAATGTGGTGTATAAATTCAATGTGGCAAGGGGTTACAGAGCGCCCAATTTATCTGAACTAGGAAGCAATGGTGCACATGAAGGCACCAATCGATATGAATATGGCAATCCCAATTTATCATCAGAAAAAAGTTTACAATTTGATCTAGGAACCGAATGGAGCAATGAGCATGTATCTATTGCTGCTAATGTATTTTACAATATGGTCACCGATTATATTTTTTATCAAAAATTAATAGGTGTAAAGGGGGTTGATTCTGTCATCGTAAAAGACAATAAAAATTATTATGCATTTGCTTATCATCAACAAGATGCACATTTGTTTGGGGCCGAAGGAAATATTGATATTCATCCACATCCCTTGGATGGATTGCATATTGAAAATACCATATCCTATGTTAGAGGGGTATTCAATCATGCATTGGATGGCAGTAGCAATCTTCCCAATATCCCTACTTTTAGATGGATCGCCGAATTAAGATATGAACTGGCCAAGCAATCGGTTAATTATAAGAATACATATTTTTCAGTTCAGTTAGACAATGTAGCTGCACAAAACAATCCTTTCACTGGTTATCATACCGAAACAACAACGCCTGCTTATTCTTTATTAAATATAGGTTTAGGCACACAGGTTATGAATAAAGGAAAGCAATTGTTTAGTATTGCTTTGTTTGCACAAAACATCACCGATGTCGCTTATCAAAATAGTTTAAGCCGATTAAAATATACCGACGAGAATATGCTTACTGGAAGAATGGGTGTATTTAATATGGGCCGCAATTTTAGTTTAAAACTAAATGTGCCATTGCAGTTTTAGTTAGACATTTCACTATGCAAAAATTATACCATACTAAAACTAGTATAAATCAACCATTTAAAATTAAGCTTTTTTAAAGCATTAAAATTTACTAAGCTTATTTGAGTTTTTTTAAATGAACTCAATATTAAATACTAAAATTTATTAGATTTTATAGATCCTTAATTTTAACTTTGAAGAGATTGTAATGAAACAGTCGCATGCATAAAAAATTATTTCATACCTTCTATATCATTGCACTAAGTATCATCTTTAGTGCCTGTCATCACGATAATATCAGCATCAATTCGGCAGCTTCCACTGATACGGTGGTTGTGGTTAAACCACCAGTAAGCACACCCTCAACTCCTACTACTCCCGCTGGAGGAACGCCGGCACCTGTTTCAGATACCGTTTGTTTTAATACAGATATATTGCCCTTGTATGTAAGTTATTGCGGATCAGCAGGTTGTCATGATGCAACCACGCATAAGGGTAGCGTTATTACTACCGACTATGCACATATTATGAATGGAATTAGAGCAAAAAATTCTAGTAATAGCAATTATTATACCATCATCAATAATGGAATGCCACCTCGTGGGAATACACAAATGACAACCACGCAGATAGCACTTATAAAAAAATGGATCGATCAAGGCGCATTGAATACTCAGTGTACCAATGTTTGTGATACCACCAGCTTTACTTATAATGGTGCTATACAAACCATCTTGTCTAATAATTGTGGAGGCTGTCATGGAACCATGCCCGGTTCATTAAATGTTTATTTGGGTGATTATGCCAGTGCAAAAGCATACGTGAGTGCCAATAAAGTTTTATTTTTAAATGCCATCAATTATTCAAGTACATTAACAGCAGCACAAAGAATGCCACCTTCGGCACAAATGGTGAATTGTAAAATCATTCAAATTCAAAAATGGATACAAAATGGGTATCCTCAATAAAATGCAATCCAAACAAAAAATATTATTGGTTGGAATGGTGCTAATTTTTTTTAGTGCTTGTTATTATGACAAAAAAGATCAGGTATATCCACAAGTAATCGTAACCACCTGTGATACCACCAATGTAACTTATAGTACAACAGTCACAGGCATCTTAAATGCCAATTGTATTAGTTGTCATGGGTCAAGTGCCAATAGTTTAGGTGGAGGGATTGTATTAAATACCTATGCAACACTTAAACCTTATGTTACCAATGGTAATTTGGTTAATTCAATTTTACAAAATGGCAAAGTGCCTTCAATGCCCTTAAATATGCCTAAAATAGATGACTGTAGTATCAATAAAATAGTGGCTTGGGTAAATAAAGGGGCAATCAATAATTAACGATATAAAAAATTAAATCCAAACAAATGAATTCCATTTTAAAAATTAGCGCTTTCTTATTTCTAGTGATGGGTTTGCAAATTAGTTCTGTAAATACTGCCAGTGCACAAAAAGTATATGCCACCAAAACTGGACAAATATTTTTTAATGCAACAGGTGGAATTGAAAAAATTGCAGCCATCAACAATCAAGTAGATTCCAAATTTGTAGAAACCACAGGGCAAATCATCTTTGGCGTATTGGTGAAAGGTTTTAAATTTGAAAATCAATTGATGGAAGATCATTTTAATGAGAATTATATGGAGTCGACTCAGTTTCCAAAAGCCGATTTCAAGGGGTATATCAAAAATATTAAAGAAGTAGATTTTACCAAAGAAGGTACTTATCCTATCACCATTGAGGGTACATTAACAATTCATGGTACGCCACAAAAGGTAGAGACTACTGGAACTTTACAATTAAAAGAGGGTAAACCTGCCATAGTAGGAGAGTTTAGTGTAAAAATAAAAGACTATGGCATTAAGGGTTTGTATATTGGAGAAAAAATTGCCAATGAGGCCAAGATAAAAGTGAATTGCAAATATCAAAATTAAAACTATGAATTTACGTTCACTTGCTATCGCTGCTATGATTGTATTGCTTGCTTCGAGCCATGCAAATGCGCAAACAGTGGATTTATTTTCTGAAAATAATTATTCTAGTAATCCAGATATCATCACAGGCACTTTTAAATCTACCCGCATTGTAAATGGCCAATCTATAGAAAACGTAGGGCCAGGCGTATTGGATTTTAGAATTTTACATAGGTTTGGTCCACTCAGCGATGGGGGGTATAATTTTTTTGGATTGGATCAGGCCACTATGCGATTGGGTTTGGACTATGGCATTACAAGTAGATTGATGGTTGGCATTGGGCGCAGCACTTACGAAAAACAGTACGATGCATTTTTAAAATATAAAATACTAAGACAACAGGAGGGAGAATACAATATACCGTTAAGTATCAGTTATGCAAGTTCGGTAATTTATAAATCCTTAAAAGATCCCACCACTACTTATACGCCGTATGTTTCTGATAAATTATCTTTTTCGCATCAATTGTTGTTTGCAAGTAAGCTCAACGATTATTTTTCTTTACAATTAACGCCAACTTTAATTCATTACAATATCGTAGACACCAAAACCATTCCTAACGATTTTTATTCTTTGGGCGTTGGGTTTAGACAAAGAATAAGTAAAAGAGTTAATTTTACTACCGAGTATTATCATAGGTTCAATACTTTGGATGGTTATTACAATCCATTGTCGATGGGCGTTGATATTGAAACAGGTGGCCATGTGTTTCAATTACATGTATCCAATTCAACGGGGATGACCGAGCGTACATTTATAAATGAAACAACAGGCAGTTGGGCCAAGGGCGATTTACGATTTGGATTTAATATCTCAAGGGTATTCACCATCAGTAAGCCTAAAGAATTAAGAGGCATTAATTATTAAAATTTAAACAATGCGAAAAATGACAAAATTAATTTATGTAATAGCCGTAGTGGCCCTTACCGCATTGGGTGGATACTATTATGTATTTGTCTATTCCAAAACGCATCATCGCAATGTGCAATCCGAAAAAAGTTTGGTCATACAAGCCGATTCACTAAGTGCACAATTTCAAGCCAATGAAAAAAATGCCAATGCTTTGTATTTAAATAAAGCAGTAGAAATAAGTGGAACCATTGTGAACATTGACAAAAATCAGGAAGGAAAAATAACTCTTATCATAGGCAGATCCGATTCTTTTTCTAATGTATCGGTTACTTTAATTAGCACCACGCCTATCACTCAAAAAATAGGTGAAACCATTACCATTAAAGGGGTTTGTACTGGGGCCTTGAGTGATGTGATAGTGACGGAAGGGGTGGTGAAGTTGATTTGATATTATACTTCTGTATCTATAATTTTAATGAATTCATTAATAGTTATTATCTTTTTACCTTTAAATCCATTAAGAGATAATAAATCTTTATCTCCTGTTACTATATAGTCCGCATTTCCATCAATAGAAAGTGCAAGTATAAAATTATCTTTAAGATCTCTACAAATAGTAATAGCAGAAGCTACTTCAATAAATTCTAATTTCTCAGAAATATTTTCAATTAGAAGTTGAACACTTTTTTCATCAAAATATTTTTTAAATTTCGGTCTTCGAGCAACGTCTAAAAACTCATTAAATAGCTCATCGCTAAAAATAATTTGAAACCTTTCAAAAAGGAAAAGTTCGGATAGTATGTTTAAATTATTTGTAATTAAAAAGCTAATCCAAAGATTAGTATCAATGATTACCCGCTTTATTCTTTTTGGCATAACGCTTCGCTCTAACCAACTCAACCTCTTTAGTAATTTCTTTTAATGAAGGAGCAGTTTTAGAATTTGAACGAAGATTATTTAACATAGATTGTAAAGAACTTTTTGATGGCTTTTGAATGGCAATCAAATTTTGCTTTTCCATATCTTTTAAAATAATGTCAGCTTTAGGGTTCAATATGTTCACTTGAATGGTGTTCATTAGTCAAATTTAAAGATATTCAGTCAGATTTTTAATTTTGTTTATTTCAGGAGCTAAAATAATAAAGAGATAGACTTGATTTCCAAGTATTTACCGCAAGCTTTTGGGGTATAAATGAATTGAACTAAATTGAGTGATCCTAAAAAGTCACTATGAAAAAAGCAATCTTATTTACGACGATCTTATTTAGTATTTGCATTGGAGCAAATCAAACCTTGAATGCTCAAACTACTAAAGCCGCAACAACGCTTAGCAAGGAGGAACAAAAAGTAATGGACTATATCGATGCCAATATGCCAAGGGCTATTGCGCTTTTAAAAGAATCGGTAGATATAAATAGCGGCACTTTAAACATAGAAGGCGTAAAAAAAGTAGGCGCCATTTTTGCGCGTGAATTTGAAAAGGCCAATTTTAAAACCAAGTGGATACCAATGCCCGATTCACTTCTCCGTGCAGGTCATTTAGTGGCAAGTATAGGATTTAATGCTGATCAAAACGCCACAGCCGCAAAGACTTCCGCCGCAACAAAACCAAACTCTTCTAAAAAGAAAACCGATTTAGCTAAAACCAATAAAGGAAAAAAACTTTTTCTTATAGGTCATTTAGATACTGTCTTTGAACCCGATATGCCGGCGAACCCTTTCACTATGTTAAATGATTCCACTGCTACAGGACAGGGTGTGACTGATATGAAGGGAGGAGATGTAGTAATGATTATAGCACTTCAAGCCTTGCAGGCACAGGGTTTATTGAAGGACGCTAATATCATTGCTTATTTAACGGGCGATGAAGAACATGCAGGTTATCCGCGTGAAGTAAGTAGAGGCGATTTTATTGAAACTGCAAAGCAAACTGAAATTGCATTAGCCTTTGAAGGCGCCAACGGATTAAATTCTGTGGCCACTGCCCGAAGAGGCGCTAGTGGTTGGTTATTAAATGTAAAAGCAAAAACAGGACATAGCTCGGGTGTGTTTACAGCGGGTGCAGGCTATGGTGCTATTTATGAAGCCGCAAGAATAGTGAATGAATTTAGAGTACAATTAAGTACAGAAAAATATTTAACCTTTAACCCTGGTGTATTTATTGGAGGCTCTGAAATGAACTACGATGAAACAAAAGCAACAGGCACAGCTATTGGTAAAACAAATATTATTTCTCCTGCAGTTACTGTAACAGGTGACCTTCGCTTTTTAACGGAGGAGCAAAAAATAAATGCAAGAAAAAAAATGCAGGCTATTGTTGACCAAAGTTTAGCGGGCACGAAAGCCACCATTCATTTTGAAGATGGCATACCTAGTATGGCACCTACAGCGGGCAATGATAAAGTTCTAGAACTTATTAGTGGCGTAACCAAAGATATGGGTGTAGGTCCCTCTACAGCAGGCGATCCGGGTTCTCGTGGTTAAGGAGATATTTCTTATATAGCAGCTTATGTAGATTGTATTGATGGCTTAGGCTCTTCAGGAAGAGGAGCTCATGCCCCAGGAGAAACTATTAATTTAAAAGAACTGCCTTATTTAATTAAAAGAGCAGCGCTTACTATTTATAGGTTGAGTAAATAAACTCTTTTAAGTTGAGCCAAATAAAAGAAGGCACAATATTTATATAACGTCCAAAAAGGCGACGAGGTTCTTTTATTAAACGGTAAAGCCATTCTAAACCCATATTGCGTATCCATAATGGAGCATAAGGGAGATTCCCTGTAAAAAAATCAAATACGGCACCTACTGTAATGATATAATCTACTTTGCAGTATTTAGAAAGAGTGTGTGCAAAAAATTCTTGTTTAGGGGTACTTAATCCAATCCAAACGATGTTTGCACCTGAGCTGTCAATCATCTCACCCAAGGCTTTCCATTCCATTTCATTCATGGTTCTAAATGGTGGTGAATAGGTCCCCACTACATTTATATTACCTAAATCAACCGAGACAGATTCTTTTAATGCTTTTGCTACTCCTTCTTTCCCACCACAAAAAAAATGTTGGATGTTATGTGGTGCAGTGTTGCGTATTACCGTATCAAAAAGCCCAACACCCGGGCAGCGCTGCATTTTTTTAAAACCCTTTAGTCTTCCAATCCAAGCGGTAGGCTGTCCATCTGGAAGGTTAAAGTAAAAATCAGAAATTATTTTTTTGAATTCAGCATTCTCATTAGCATATACCATACCATGCGCACTGGTGGCGCTTATCAATCTATTTTTGTGAAAAGATTCTTTTTCATTCACCGCCTCAATTAAAGATCCAGTGAAGTTTGTATTGCTACCCACAAACATATCAACGCCTATTATTTTAACCGTTGCATTTGCTTGAGGCATAATTAAAAATTAATTGTAATGAAAAATTATTTTTCTTTTTTTACCTGCTCATCAATCCAGGTAAAAGTTTTGCGCATGCCATCAATTAATGGTTCTGAAACTTCCCAGCCCATTTTTTTTCTATATAAATCGTTGTCTGATCTTCTACCGCGTACACCCAAGGGGCAATTAAATCCGTACTTATCAATAAATTCTTGACCAGCAATATTGTGAATTTTAATTTTCTTACCTGCAATATCAATAGCCATTTGAGCTAATTGGTTAATGGTAACCATTTCTTCAGAACCTATATTAACAGGTCCAATAAAATCGGTATGCATAAAACGCTCAACAGCATCTAAGCATTCATCTATGTATAAAAAACTTCTTGTTTGTAACCCGTCTCCCCATACTTCAAAGTTCCCACCATCGATAGTTTCTGAAGCTTTGCGCAACATGGCTGCAGGTGCTTTTTCTTTTCCACCCTTCCAAGTGCCTTGTGGTCCAAAAATATTATGAAAACGAGCCACACGCACATTTAATTTAAAATTGCGATGATAGGCTAAGAAAATTCTTTCACTAAATAATTTTTCCCATCCATATTCAGAATCTGGATTCGCAGGATAAGCCGAGCTTTCAATACAGTTCGGGTTATGAGCATCTAATTGATTATGTTCTGGATACATACAGGCAGAAGAAGAATAAAATACTTTTTGCACTTTTTTCTTCACTGCTTCTTTGGCAACGTTTAGATTTATGAGTGCCGAATTGGTCATTACATTAGCATCGTTCAAACCAGTAAAAATATAACCAGCCCCACCCATATCTGCAGCTAGTTGGTATAATTCATAGCAATCTTCAAAAATAACCTCTTCTATGGCACGAGGGTCGGTTAAATCACATTGCATAAATTCATGGCATATTTCGTCTTTTGCCATGTATTCATGTTGCTTAATATCGGCAATTCTAACAAAAAACCCTTGCGCTTTCAATTTTTTGGCTAAATGCCCTCCAATAAAACCTCCTCCTCCTAGAACAATCACTTTTTTCATAATAAAAATCTATATATGTTATAGAGGGCAAATTTAAGCCAATAGGCTTAAACATCAGTCCATCTAGATCGATTTTTTAGGTATTTTGACTGATTCTTTAATATTTTAATGAATACAAATAATCTATATGCATTTAGTCAAGCAAAACAAATGCTTGAGTTATAGTTATGCAGCATGAATAAAGCCTTAGTATTAGCATTTACTAGTGGGTGGCTAAATATTTTATTTCGGTTTGACTTAAAGCTCTATTATAAACTCTAATTTCATCAATAGCCCCTTTAAAAAAAGAAGGATCGTTTGGAGCAGAGCATTTACCTATTGTTAAAGGGTAACCATCTTTTGTATTTACTTTAAGTGTTAAATCGTATTCACTTAATCTCGTAGTAAGTAATACAGCATCCTGATATACTTTTATATTGTTTACTTTCGGATTATCTGAATCAATTAAATAAACATAATGATGCCAAGTATTGTCATTTATTTGAAATGGAGTTTGATAGGTAATTGCACTTCCACCAATATTTGATGTTGGTCCAATTGCAGCGAAATTAAAATATCCATCAAATCTATTTCCATCTGTGCCTGGCCCCCAAGAAACAGCAGACATACCGTTTTTATTATTATTAGACAAGTCCAATTTAGCCCAAAATGCAAGTGTTCGATATGCATTGCCTAATATTCCAATATAGTCTGTTTGAATAAAATCTGATGTGCCATTAAAAAGATAAGCAGCATTAGCTTCATTAAATCTGTCTTTTGTTAATTGTGCACCATTTACTTTAGTAGTTATTTTTAAACTACTAAAATTAGTAGCATTGTTATTGAAAGGTAAATAGATTTCAAGACCCGTAGCAATAGAGCCTGGCGAACTTGAAAGCTCAAAAAATAATAAATTAATTGCATCAATAATACTGTTGTATTGAGCAATTAGTGCGTCTAATTTTTTTGTCAAAAATGTAAGATCTGCATTTGGCGCTTGAAGTTGAGTTTTTAATCCATTAACTTCTAATTGAACAATATTTAATTCATTATTTAAAGAATCAAGTTTGTTTGAAATTTTTGAGATAGCACTAGCATTAAGTGAAATGGAATTAGAAAGCGAGTCCATTTTTTTTAATAGAAAATTGATATTGTCACTTATTTGCTGTGTGTTTTGAACTGTCGCAACTTGTTTTTGGCAGGAACTAAGGATCACAAATATTAAAAAAATATAAAGAGCTTTACGAAAAATTTATGAGAAAATTATAAGTTGACCATGTTGATATATACAATTTGATTGAGTAATAATTAGTTTTTAGAAAACACACACTTTGGACTGCAAAAGAAGTTAGAAATTGCCCAGGGGATAAAGTAGCACAAAAAAAGCTTTTGAAAGAGATAATTACAAACGGAAAAGAAAAT
>CAIPJS010000065.1 GCA_903865435.1 uncultured Bacteroidota bacterium
TAAATAAGTATTGGCCAGGGCCATGATTCGTTCTGGTTGTACCTCCCTAACTTCTTTGATGGTACGGTAAAAATATTCCTCGTTTAAATCGCTCAATAAATAAGATTTCCAACGACTGATGATTTGAAAAGGCCCATCTAAATCACCGAGCAAAGCACCCAACATATAATTTTTAACCAATTTTAATTCCTCTGCTTCCACTAAAGTTTCTCTTAATTTTTTCATTTCTTTATACACTTCTTCAATGGTGGCTTTACAAACATCCTTGCCCGCATCTGTGCTTACCATCCAAACGCCAGCATGTTTGTAATTTTGTAAATAACTATGTATGCCATAGGTATAGCCTTTGTCTTCTCTAATATTGCTCATGAGTCTGGATCCAAAAAATCCACCAAATAAATTATTTAACACCTGTGTTGCTGGAAAATCGGGATGATGCCTGGTAATAAAAGGCCTAGCCAATCGAATAGATCCTTGCACCGATGCAGCATCATTCACAATGCTGTATTTTTTTTCAGTGGCAGAAATAACTGGATGTGCTTGTTCTTTAATTTCTTTTTTATTCAAAGGCAACTGTCCAATATGCTTATTGAGCAAGTCTTGTATATTTGTTGGAAATTTTCCTGCTATAAAAATAACACATCTGCCTTCTTGATAATATTGCTTGTAGAATGCAACTAAATCTTCTCTTGTAATATTTTTATAATCCTGCTCTACCGAATATTTTCCGTAAGGATGTTGTATTCCAAACAAATATTCATCAATCAATCTGTTCGCAATAAAATCTCCTTTTTTTAAATTCAATAACAACCTTTGTATTTGATTTTGTTTTAAAATGGCAATTTCTTTTTCAGGGAAAGTGGCCTCTGAAACAATTTCTCCCATCAAAGGAATCACTGATTCAAAATGCTTGGTCAAACAATGCAAAGTAACTGTGGCCGTTTCATTGGTACAGGTTCTATTTAAATGTGCTCCATAAAATTCAAAAGCATCTGTAATTTCAAAAGATGATTTGGTACTGGTCCCGTTTTTCAATAAAAAATTAGTGGCTGCCGCGACCCAGTTTTTTTGTTCATAAGTATTGCCTGCATCAAAAACCATGTCTACCAACAATACTTCTTGTGCACCACCTTCATAGGCATATACTTCTACCCCATTGTCTAGGGCAAATTTTTGATACGGTTTCAACTGAATGTCAAAATCAATAGCGTCTTTGATTACCGGTGCTACTATTCTATCTAAGGCCATGATTTAGGATTTACTATAATAATATAAGGTGTTGCGATTCTTGTCTTGGAATATTTGTTTTGCAGTGGCCTGAATCATTTCGGGTGTTACTTGTTGGTACAAGGACAATTCTTTGTTCATCAAATCGGCATCTCCCAATAATTCATAATACGCCAAACTATGTGCTCTATTCATAATGCTCATGTCCTCAAAACATATCACACTTTCTGTTTTATTAATTACTTTTTGTACTTCTTTGGCATCTAGTATATTATTTTTTATCTTTTCTACTTCATCTAATACGGCTTTCTCTGCAACAGTCATGCTAATGCCTTTTACTAATTTTCCTTCTATCACCAGTAAGCCTGGATCAACCGTGCCAAAATGATAACAATCAATGGAAGAAAATATTTGTTTCACTTTAATCAATTGTTCATACAATCTTGCCGAAGCCCCTCCACCTAAAACTTCTGTAATTAAATCGGTCGCGTGATAGCCTTCATCAAAGCGGCCGCCCATATGCCAGGTCATCATCAACATATCCAATGGCACATCTGCGCGCACATCCATACTTCTACTTTTTTCTTGCACAGGTTCTTTAGGTAAATTACGCACATAGGGTGTGCCTGCAGGAATCGGACCAAACCATTTTTGGGCCAATTGTTTTACTTGTTCTGTTTGCACATTACCCGTAACAACTAGAATGGCATTGTTCGGACGATAAAATTTGAAGAAAAAATCTTTTACATCTTCCATGGTGGCATCTTCTACATGCGCAAGCGATGCACCAATGGTCATCCAACGATAAGGATGTTGGGTATAAGCCAAGCTGCGCATTTTATGCCAAGTATCGCCATAAGGTTTATTGATATAATGTTCTTTGAATTCTTCGCAAACTACCTTGCGTTGTACTTCTAAACTTTTTTTACTAAAGGCTAAGGACAACATTCTATCACTTTCTAACCAAAAAGCGGTTTCAATATTTTCTGCAGGAATTTGACAATAATAATTCGTTAAGTCATTGGTGGTATAAGCATTGTTTTCTCCGCCTGCTCTTTGCAAGGGCTCATCATAAACAGGAATATTGACACTGCCTCCAAACATCAAATGCTCAAACAAATGTGCAAAGCCTGTTTTGTTGGGGTCTTCATCCTTGGCCCCCACATTGTACAAAACATTCACCACGGCCATAGGCGTGCTGGTATCTTGGTGCACCAATACTTTTAAGCCATTGTCTAATTGAAATTTTTCAAATTGTATCATATAAGAGTGCGAAAATACTTAATAACTACAACAGTTCCTTTTCTATTGGCACGAACCTTGTTTTTAGCCTTTCGAAACCCGATAAATTCGATTAACTTTGTGGCCATTAATACCTAAGCCATGCAGCTGGAATCCTTATACCAAAGAGCCTTGAATTTTGAACACTTAAGCAAAGAAGAAGGCCTATTTTTATTTGAAAATGCACCTCTTACTGAACTAAGTTATATTGCCAATGAGTTGAGAAAAAAGCAAGTACCCCATGGTAAGGTAACCTGGCAGATAGATAGAAATGTAAACACGACCAATGTCTGTATTGCGAATTGTAAGTTCTGTAATTTTTACAGAGTGCCCGGACATCCTGAATCTTATATTACAGATATGGACACCTACCGCCAAAAAATTAAGGAAACTATTGAATGGGGCGGGGATCAATTATTATTACAAGGAGGCCATCATCCTGAACTAGGTTTGGCATTTTATACCGATATATTTAGTCAGATTAAAAATGAATTTCCGACGATTAAATTACATACACTAGGGCCCCCAGAAATTGCACATATTGCAAAGCTAGAAAAAATGAGTCATACCGATGTATTGAAAGCCTTGGTGGCTGCGGGTATGAATTCATTGCCTGGTGCGGGTGCAGAAATTTTAGTAGACCGTGTAAGAAAATTAGTGTCTAATGGAAAATGTGGTGCAGACGAATGGTTGGACGTCATGGCTGCAGCGCATCAATTAAATATTACCACAAGTGCGACCATGATGTTTGGCCATGTGGAAACCTTAGAAGAAAGATTTATTCACTTGGTGCGCATTCGTGAAGTACAAGATAGAAAACCAAAAGATGCGAAAGGCTTTTTGGCATTCATTCCTTGGACCTTCCAAGATGTAGATACCTTACTTACTAAAATTAGAGGAGTCCATAATTTAACCACTACAGAAGAGTACATCAGAATGATTGCCATTAGTAGAATCATGCTTCCTAATATTAAAAATATTCAAGCGAGTTGGTTAACGGTGGGAAAAGCCACAGCACAAGTTTGTTTGGAAGCGGGTGCCAACGATTTTGGAAGCATTATGCTAGAAGAAAATGTGGTCAGTGCTGCTGGAGCACCTCACCGCTTTACTTACAAAACTATTCAGGAAGCTATTAAAGAAGCAGGTTTTGAGCCTCAGTTAAGAGACCAACAATACGAGTGGAGAACTTTACCTGCAGCGATTCAAGAACAAGTAATTAATTATTAGGGGCTACTGTAACTTTTTGTGCCAGTTTACGTTTTACGTATACTTAACAGTCAATTCTGAAGGATGAAGGAGATTGAATTCAATCAATGCGTGGATGAATACGCCAATAGCGTTTACCGATTTATACTTAAAAATATAGGTCATGTTGAAGATGCACAGGATATTGTTCAAACTGCCTTTGAAAAATTATGGGTGAACCGAAGCAAGGTTGAAACACTCAAAGCCAAATCCTATTTATTTACGGTGGCCTATCACCAAATGATTGACCATATCCGTAAAGAAAAAAAACAAAGCATTACAGCCAATTACGAGGAAGCAGGGGCAAAAGCGACATATCAAAAAGATCCTGAATTAAAACAGATTTTACTCGCAGCCATCAACGAATTAAACCCTACTCAAAAAAGTTTGGTGCTCTTAAAGGATTACGAAGGATATACTTATCAAGAAATTGGGGAGATCATGAATTTGTCGGAGAGTCAAGTAAAAGTATACTTACATCGTGCAAGAATATTTTTAAAAGAAAAATTAGTTCACCTTGAAAAAGTAGCTAGTTAATATGAACATCAACGAAACCAATTACGAAAATTATTTTTTCTTGTACATCGATAAGGAATTGAGCGCTGCAGAAATTGCGTCGGTAGAAAGTTTTGTTGTCGCTCATCCAGCCTATGCTGCCGAGTTAGACCAATTGAAAAAAACCATCCAAGAGCAAGAAAATATCATTTTTGACAACAAGGCTTTATTGTACCGCTTACCAGAGATGGAAGCAAGTATGGCTCCCGATTTTAAAAATACATTATACAAAAAACCTGTAATAAATTTTTCAAATAGATTTAATGGCGCGACCAAAGTCACTGTCCTTAGTATTGCAGCCATTTTTCTACTCCTTATGGGCTATAGCTATATTGTTAGGAACAATGCATTGATCCAACCTTCCATCCATAACCCCATTGAAAAAAAAGAAGCTATTGTTTTTTCAGAAGATAAAAAGCAAATCAGAAAAGAAGAAGTAAAAAATAATACAAACTCAATAATAAAAACAAATCAAATAGTAACAGCCAAAGAAGCTAATTTCAAAAATGATCTAGCCCCTATTGTAAAAGGATTTGAATTAAATGAACAATACAATACTTCACATTTTGAAAGCATTGCAATCAATCAAGCCCCAGCCATTGAGCCTGCAGCAGTCATGGTAAATCAAAACGAAACTAATTCCTATCAAGTGGTCGACACCGATGAAACAGACAGAAGCATCTATATCGCCAATTTTGAAATTGATGGAGCAGCCATAAGAGGCATCACTAGGAAATTTAATGCCATTTTTAAAAGAAATAAATCAGACAACAAATAACACCCCCAATAATATCCCATTGTATGAAAAAATATTTATTACCAATTTTTTTAGTTTGCACCACTCAATTTGCCATTGGCCAAAATGACTCAAGTTATCATACCATTTCAGATACCTTAAAAAAAGTAATGAACGATACGATCAGAATTGGAAACATGTTGATTGTAAATGACAAAAACAATACTGGCTCCTACGAAATGGGGCACGGATTGGTTAAAATAAATTTGAATGATAACGACAAAGGTTATCGCAAAACCACTAAAGTAGCTAAAAAAGAAAAATCTGATAACAGAAATGCAAGCCTTTATATAAAATCATTTAAA
>CAIPJS010000066.1 GCA_903865435.1 uncultured Bacteroidota bacterium
AGGCCCTAAGTTTATATAAAATCCATTAGAATTATTACCCCTTGCAACATAACCCCCTCCACCGTTTAGAACAATATCATTCCATCCATCTTTATTAACATCTGCAACTTCAAATTCTCTAAATCCATTAGAGTCTGCATCACTAACAATTGACATATCTGGCACGAAGTCTCCATTACCCTTATTAATCCATACCTGTACAACCCCGCCCGGCTTCCCATTTTCTAATTTTCCCTCTGTTCCTACTGCAATATCTAATTTCCCATCATTATTAAAGTCGGCAGCCTTCATGGATGTAGCGCCTTGATAATAATTAGTAAAAGCCCCCAATGATGTTGGCGTTTTAAAAAATTGGTATTTAGAAATACTTTCATTGTACTTAAAAATAGCAAAACTATACCTATCACTTGGGAATTGAGGATCAGAGCCATAATCAGCTATTATTATTTCTGGTCTTTGATTTCCTAATAACTTTGCTACCAGGATGGCACCGGAATGATGGCTACCCGGCCATGTGTTATCACCTTGCTGAGAAGGATCAGAAATAATATTTTTATTTTGTGTAAATGTTCCATCAGCATTTTGTGTAAATGGTATCATACCACTAACCCCTGTCCATGGATTTAAAACATCGCCATCTAGTTTTAGACCCATATGCATTGTTATTACATCAATTAATCCATCATTATTTAGATCGCCGCTAGAGCAGTTATCATAATGACCCTTTGCAATTGAAATTTTATTCCATGTTAAAGAATCCCCAAAAGTTTTAACTACTACTACATCACCCAATTGCCATGTTTGTACATTTTCATTCCCATGACTTGAATATACAAAAGTACTTGAATCCATAATTGAATAACTTCTTGCGCCATCCATTTCAAAACTAGTATAGTAATTTTCAAATATCCACTGATCATTTTTTTTTATGAAATGTAATTGGGGTCCCGGTATCGTATCATCGGGAATAACGACCAAATGTTCAGTATTTTTATTTTGATATTTAATTAAACTACACACACCACCAACACCAATGCGACCTCCAAGAGTTTTTAAATTTGTTAAATTTGATGGTATTTTGTTTGTTAAATTAAAATTAAATGTCTTTACATTTACCACCGCTTTGTTTTGTTGCGATAAAGAAGGAATAGAAAATAAAATTCCTACCGCAAAAAATACTTTTTTCATAGATTAAATTTTAATCTATCCTTTGGGGGTATTGTAAAGTTAGATAAATTTCTTAGATATAAAATCTGTAGCAGAATTCGTAGCTACTACCCCCTATTTAACACTATTTTAGGCGTATATAGCAAGAAAAGTATAATTATAACTCCTTTATATCTGATGAATTAGATGGTTTGAGGTGAGTTTGAGTTAAGTGAGAACTCACCGTCCGGTCCGCTTAAAAACAAATAACCCCTTGAAATTCAAGGGGTTATTTTATGCCTGTAGCTGAAAGTGTAGCAAACGGGTTCTTTCTACCCTATTCTTATCTTCTAACCATGAATTTTAAAGATTATTTTGGTCTAATGCTATTTAAATATGGATCAAATTGATAAAAATCCTGTTCAATAAATTGATCCCCAGTTCTTATAAAAACAGTTTTTGTCTTCAATTCACCTAGGAAATTTGTATTATCTAAGTATGATACATCTTTAACTCCATCGCCATTAAAATCAAATAGAACTAACCAGGGTTTCCAATGACCTGGCGTAGTTCCTTGTATTCTATTATTAGCATTAATATTAAAAGTAAATTTTGTTTTATCTAAAGAAAAGGAGCCGTCTTTATTTTGTAAGTATAAATTAAAATGGTAATCATCATAACCTACAGAACTTGAAGTGATAATATCATTTAATCCATCATTATTAAAATCTAAAACTCGGTAATCATGATTAGCTGCACGTTTTGAGACATTAGATAAATCATCTAAATAATAGGGCAATTGTATAATTCCATTTTGATTAAACCTTCCTTTCCCTTGATTAATTAAAACTCTATTTTTAATATCCCAAGGTAAATAAGTATCATATTTCATTGACATTTCTGCGCACCCCTCAATAATATCATTCCATCCATCTTTGTTTACATCTGCTATTGTAATAATATCTGCACCTGCTGCTTGTGGCACATTATCTCCAAATCCATTATCTGAAACTAAATTTGGATTAAAATAGTTTACTGAGAAGTAAGCAACATTATTACTGAAATATGGATAGTTTGCAATTCCCCAAGATATATAAATAGTGTTTCCAGTTGCACTTACTAAATCTGGATATCCATCATTATTTAAATCACCAATATCACCACTATGATTATACATTAAATTAGGAGTGATATTAGTTAAATCTTTTAAATCATACCCCCCCTTACCATCAGAAAGCACAATTCTTATAGGTTGTAAAGGTCTTGGGCCATTATAATTTGAGCCATCATCACCACTATCAAAAATTACAACATCTGTATAGCCATCTTTATTTATATCATATGAAACAGATCTTCTTTGACCACCCCCGAAATAAACCAATGTTTTATCATTAAATAATTTTTTATTTTCAAAGGTTTTAGTTGTTGGATTCCATATTAACCATTGGGCATTGTCAGCTGGCACACCAGCAAATGATCCTGTTCCTGGATTAAAAATATCAATATATCCATCATTATTAAAATCTCCTGGAATTGTTTGAGCCATAAAATTTGAATTCACTTGTCCATTGCGCAGAATATTAAAATTACGCACTATAACATCCCACATAACTCCACAATCTCTCCAATAATTTATCTCATCTTTTTGTCTTAGTGAAACATTGACCTTATAACCCATAAACCTTCCTAAAGGATTATTCACTATAGCAATAGATTTATTTAAACTATTTGTTGAAGTTGCTTTTGAAGTAACGGTTAAAGAAAGCGAATAAGAGCCAGTTTTCTTTAGGCCAGGTATATTCAAACTTAAACTTGCAGCGGTTAATGTAGTATCAAGTTTGAATATTTGTTTGGAGCTATCTGTCCAAGTAGTAATTATAGAATAAATAAAACCTGTCGAAGGAATTTTAGAACTCACAGTTATTACTAGAGGTAAAGTATCTAAAACATTATAAGTTCCAGTATCTAAATTAGTTGTGAATTTTATTGCTTCTTCCGGAACAACTACCACAGGTGGTGTTACAGGAACTTCTGTTTTACTACATGCAAATACTAATAGAATTCCGAAAGCAAAGATTACTTTTTTCATAGTTTATAAATTATTGAAATTATAGTTTCACCATCTTAAACTGTTGGATAATTTTGTTATCGTTCGAGATTACCTTAATAATATAAGTACCTGCCGATAACTGACCGAGTATAATGGGCATACCCGCTGTTAGGTTTTGTTTGTTAGCCATTTTCATTCCTGTAGCTAAATCATATACTTCTATATTAAGTCTCTGATAGCCCTTCACCACAAAATCGAAGTTCAGTTGGTTAATAAAAGGATTAGGTACTAGTTTTATAAACTCATCAGCGCTTAAATTAATGACATCTGTTACTAAAAAATAATAAGGGCTGCTTAATGCGCTCACACATCCGTTTTGAGTGGTTTTCAAAGTATAAGAACCAACAGCTGAAGGTTTTATTTTTTGAGTAGTATCTGTTATAGCTGTGCCGTCTTTGTACCAAACGTTACCTATACTTGCATTAGAGACAAGGTTATTAGCTGTATCGCGAGTTATTGCAGGGGTTGTTGGCTTAGGTGTTACAGTATAAATAATTTTATACTCTGCGCTTTCAAAAAAATCATTCTTAAGTTTAAAGGTAACCGTATCCAATCCAATAGTATTTGCAGTATAACTTGCTGTTGAATCAGCAATAGTAATTTTTCCCTTCTGTGCTTGCTTAACAATACTCATGCCAACAGGTACTTTTATTAATTGAGTTTTTGTTGTTTCGCCTTCGCAAAGCTTAATATTAAATTCATTACTAATTGGATAGACCAGGCTGTCGAATCGATTAAAAATAACTTTTGTTGTATTATTATTTGTACTTTGTTCATTTACTGTCATGAATAAATTATACTTTTTTAAAGTATCACTTTTTACAAATAAATACATTTGTTTACTTAGAAGTGAATCAAATTTTATAGTTGATGGATTGAAATTATTCTTTGAGTCATTCAACCAAATTCTCTGATTTAAAGGCAATCTTGGTCCACCATAATTATATTCTTTGTGCACAATATCTAAATTGCCATCAAAATTAATATCTACTATTTTGGGATCAATAAAAAATACTTTTAGAGTATCAAAATATGGTGATGTTATTGGAACTATAGAATCATAATTAAGGTTTGTATTTTTATAAAATTTAGAATACCATCCTCCATTAGGATCATACTGTCCTTCAAGTCTAAATAAAAGATCAGGAGAATTTGAATTATTATTTTTAAATGCCAAAACCTCTGCACAACCCCATAATAAACCATCAACTGCAGGAGAATAAGGCCCAGCCTTCCCCAAATTTTTTACATTCCAACTATTATTACTCAAATTCAATAAATGCGTTTGCGCCCTCCATTCTATGTTATCAAAATCTCTATAAGGAGGAGCAATTAATTCTAAATTATTATCATTACCATATTTGATAAATTTAAGCGCGAATGCATCAATGTTATTAGTGGATGAACTAATATTCATCTTCGTGAAATTCAAATTTCCTTCGTTTTTAAAAATATTAATACGTAAAAAACTACCACTTATTGCTATATCCAATTTCCCATCATTATCAAAATCACCAATTGCATGCCCATGATAATAACCAAGACTATCAGTAACACCTCTAATATTTGTTTTTACAAAGCCATTACTTGTTCCTTTAAAAAATATATTGTACGCTCTCCAATTTCTAAAATCCGGGTCTGCTTCTTTCCCATGATCTATAATTAAAATATCTTTTATTCCATCATTATCAAAATCTTCATAGTAATATGGTGGATTTAACCCACCACATGGGTAATACCCACCAAGCATTTCATTGGTAACTTCTCTTGCAAATCCACTATCAAGTTTTAATTCAAATAATCTATAAAATTCAATAGTTGGTCCTTGTATATTTGTATAAGTTGGAAGCCAATATGTTTTCCCGTTTTTTTCAAAAAATAAATCTCCAAATTGGTCATAAACGTCTCCTGTTGTTTCCGTATTCTTTTGTGATAAAGTAGGAAATTGCTTTTCTAATATTGCAGACTTTTCTCTTGCAATTTGAGAAGATGCAGAGATTGAAATAAAAAAACATAAAATTCCTAAAGAAAAAAATCCTATTTTCATAAATTATTTTATTTTTTAATAAAAACTGTACCATTCCATTCCCATCTTAAATTTTTACGTTTATCAATATTAAATAAGTCAATTAGACCATTATTATCAACATCAGATACTACTAAGTAATTTTGTAATGGAACAACTGTTGATAACTGATTATCTGAAAAAAATTGTGATGAGACTTCAGTGAAAGTTTTGTTATCCTTTGTTTTAAATACTTGTAACTCACTTCCATTATCTGCATTATGAAATAAACTTAAAATTATTTCTTTGTACCCATCTTTATCAAAGTCATATGCTAATACTTGATTAAAAAACATATTTGAAGGGATAACAAAAGAAGTTGCATTTGCTAAAGTAAAATTACCTTGTTTATCATTCCAAAAAATTCTTACATATTTTGTATACGGAGGAGTGTTTGTATTATCATTAATTACCAAATCAGGATAGCCGTCATTATTCATATCAATTAGTTCGGAAATATCAGTAAATGGCAAATTGTCTATATCACTGGTTTTTACTGTAAAATTTCCTTTCCCATTATTTATAAACACTCTATTTGTTAACCCATTTCTGTGGTCTATTGTAAACGTAATGATATCCAAATCGCCATCTCCATCTATATCGCCACTACATCCGGTATACCATGCACCTACATAGTTTAAGGAATCAACCTTAAAGCCCGCACCTCCTTGATTAGCGAGCATATATAATGGGATTAAGGGAGTTCCACAATTATTACAACCAGCCGCATCCATGCCAGTCAATAAGAATGCATCCACATAACCATCATTATTAAAGTCACCAGGTAAAATTTTACTTGAAAAAATATGTTTATTATTTATACTAAGATTATCGGCAACTAAACTAGTTCCAGTATTTTTATAAAAAAAGGGGCCTGGCCATGAATATGGAACAGAAATATCATACCCTTGGAATTCTAAAACATCAGGAATTCCATCTCTATTATAGTCAAATATAGAATAAGATGCATAACCACTTGGAATCATCAACCATTGACTGCTCATCAACATATCATATGAAGATTTTAAACTTTTATTAACTTGTAAAGTTTGAATACTAGAATTTGTACTTGTAGATTTTGAAGTAACAGTTACTGACACACTATAACTTGCTTTAACATATAAGCCAGTTAAATTAATTTTTAATGAACTTTGCAAGATGCTTGAATCTATTTTGATTATTGATAGAGGAGTATCTAATCTTTTTAATTCTATAGAATATATTAAACCAGAAGCAGGTAATTTTGAGGAAACATTTACAGTAATACTAAGCGTATCATTAGAGGTTAAAAAAGCACCATTTGTATTATCAGGGGTTAGTGTGAATTTTATTGCTTCTTCCGGAACAACTACCACAGGTGGTGTTACAGGAACTTCTGTTTTGCTGCACGCAAATACAAATACAATTCCCAAAGCAAAGATTACTCTTTTCATAGTTTAAGTTTTAATCTATCCTTTGGGGGGTATTGTAAAGTTAGTAAAAATCACCCATTTCTTATCTTCTTTCCTATCTCTAACATTTTATTAATATCCGTACCACTTTTGATATACTTCTGCAACGTCAATAGCTTCTTATGTCCTGTGATTTTCATTATTTGTGTGTGTTCTAAACCATTCTGATCTAATACTGTTGCCAATGATCTCCTAGCTGTATGAATAACAATCCTCTGGTACTTCTGGAGAAGGTCTCTTTTATTCTGGCCACCCTTAGTGTATTTCTTTTCAACAGTGATATTCATTGATGGTATCAACTTGCAGATTCCCTTTATCTCCTTCAATACGACAGTGTCATGAACAGGCTCAGGGAAATTGTAATTGTATTTCTCTGCTATCTTAATCAATGTATCAAAAGCAGGTATCTCTGAAATCTCCCCTGTTTTTCCAGTCCTAAAAACAAACTTTTTGGTGTGTGGATTGATTACTGATATTAGGTTTTTCAGGTCTCCTTTCCTTATCCCACTCCATAGATAAATCAAATATTGGTCACGTATCTTCTCATGGAAAGGATTTGAGGAAAGATCTAACTCCTCTAGGGCTATCATCTCATCCCTTGTAAAAACTACTGAGTCGGTCTCCTCTGTATAAATTATAATACCATGTTTTTTGAATGGGTTGTAATCGATGATACCATCGCTCCAAGCAATTTGTAGAAATGACTTCAATGTCTTCATTTTATTAGCAATGGTATTGATCATCATATTCAAGTCATTGGTCATAAAAATCTCAAATTCTTCAATTAATTGCTTTGATTTGAACTCTTCTACATAAAAAAACTTCCTTCCTTTATGTACCTGAAATCTTTTAATCGCCTTAAAGGTTGAATTGAATAATGAAATTGATTGATCACTAAATCTCTTCCCCTTTGTTAATTCCTTGCTATTTAATCTTCGTAGAATTATTCGATTGAACAATTCGTCAATTTTTACCTTTTCATTTTTACTGAAATATGTACTGACAGATTTTTCAGATTTTAGGAATGTTGTGACAGCAATTTTATTCGGATACTTTCTATTTAGATGGTAATATTCATCCACAAATGATTCCAAATCTGTTCTTAACTTATTTAGACGATCTTGTAATCTCCCATTCTCTTGTCTACCCTTCCCTGTTAGCATACGTCCGTTATCCCAGTCTTTTGGACTGATAGTCATATTTTGAACTGGGAATATGATACGCGCCATTCCTTGAATTTGTATTGAGCACATAATCCCAGTTCTGTTTTTTATTTTTTCTCTAATATAAAATGATAACATTATGCACTTCTTTTGTATTGAGTATAACTACGTGATTTTAATCCATCCAAATCAGATTCAAGTAGTAAAATCTTGCGTCCAATACCACGATTAGCAAGTCTACCTGCCTTTACCCAATCACTTACTGTATTTGGACAAACATCTAATTTGATTGCGGCCTCATCTCTTGTCAAGAG
>CAIPJS010000067.1 GCA_903865435.1 uncultured Bacteroidota bacterium
ACCCTGAGGTCCCGGGTTCAAATCCCGGTCTCGCTACATGAAAATCAAGGACTTACGTTAAATCGTGGGTCCTTTGTTGTTTTGTGCCTCTTTTCTGTGCCTCCTTTTGGTGAATAATATATAAAAAAGAGACCCCTATTGCTAGAGGTCTCAGTCGTATTTTTTCAAACTTAAACTACTTTTTTGAAGGTGCAGTCAACGCTTGCATAATTCCAGTCATATCTTGATACGCATCAACATATATAAGTTTATGATCGGTATTAAATTCAAAAACAGCAAAGTACTTGTTATTAACAATAGCTCCATTTTGTCCACTTTATGCTGACTATTTACAAGCAAAACCACAGCATTGGTTTAATCTTTCATTTGGTACGTCTAAATGCCACATTGCTTTAACCCAAAACTCTCAGAAACAATATTTGGGTTGTGAGGTTTATATACGAAATGATAAACAACTTTATCAAAACCTACTTAACAATAAAGAATCAATAGAAAAAGAATTAGGATATCAAGTAGAATGGATGGAGTTGCCAGATGCGACTGCATCTAGGGTTATTGTAACTCACAAAGGTGATCCAAGAAACAAATCAAAATGGGAAGAGTATAATGTTTGGCTAATGAAGACTGCAGAAGAGTTTGCAAAAGTATTCATTAAGTATATTAAGTAATTATTTAGCCAAGAGGGTAATTGGTTTTAACATGATGCTGTCTTAAAAAATAAACAGCCACAACAAGTCCAATCATTATAATATAACTAAGTGGGTTTGCGAAGTTCAATGTCCATCCAAATAACTTCAATCTCTTTGATATTATAATCCTCTTATCTTCTTTATTGAAATAGAATATGCCCAACTTCCAGTTCTTTGGATCGTCGTGCCATTTGTTCTTTAGTTCTTGACTGTACATTTTATAATCCCTTTTTATTTAGGATTTCTAGGATCTTATCCAACTTATCCATTTCTATTTTACTTAATTGAACCTGTAATGATTCAATCTCTTTCTTGGCATCTATATTGATTTGATAGTCGTGTTGAGCTTGTTCACGGTCTCTTTGGTTCTGTCTATTTTGAGACATCATGATGATTGGTGCTGCGTATGCTGCTTGAGTTGAGAAAATTAGATTCAACAAGATAAATGGATATACATCCCAATGTTTTACAAAGCCAACAATGTTTAAAAACATCCAGATTAGTACTATAATGCTTTGCCAAATTATGAAACTCCATGAACCCATACCATTAGCAACAGAGTCAGCAAGTTTGTCGCCAAATTTCATTTTTTCTTTGTGCGTTTGATGCCATGTTTTCTTTTCCATTTTAAAGGTATTTTAAGACAAATCTAAGGGGTTTTGATTTGGTCTTGGTAAATCTTACCTTCCAGAATGTATGTCGTCAAAGAAAGTGGACGATTTAGTTGTAGAGGGTTTCCATCATTAACAATTTTTAATTCTTTTAACTTCCTTCCAATTGTCAGGAAGTTCCAGTTTTGTTCCATGCGGAGCAGTGAAAAGTGTGCGCTCCCTTTTTGCGCCTCTTTTACCTTATAAAGATACACAAAACGTGAGCAACAGTATTTCTAACTAATTGGTAATCAAATGTATGTAACACATTTGGTCGATTCATAACCCTGAGGTCCCGGGTTCAAATCCCGGTCTCGCTACATGAAAATCAAGGACTTACGTTAAATCGTGGGTCCTTTCTTGTTTCTGCGTGAGGTTTTTGTCATTTCTTTCCGAATACACGAACCTTTAATGCTGATATTTCTACAGCGGTTAACACCTTTGGGTCGAGGTAATACTTTTCTAAAACTTGGGAAATTTATTTCAAAATTTGTTGAATTAATAAATGATCTCTCTTTTGAAGTGGTAGTATATTTTATGTTCATTAAAGGTGGAAACATGAAATATAAGTTCCCATCCTTCTAATCCAAGTTTATTTAAAATGGCAATTATATTTACTTCATCTTCCATGTTATCTCTTAATGTTAGATAAATTTTATATTCAAATATTTTCATTTTTTTATTATTTATGAGTTATAAAAACTGGAACCCCATGTTTTTTTATAATATTACTTAGAAAACTTGTATGAAATAGTCCACCTATTCCGCCTCTTCCATAAGCACCACTAATTAAGATTGCACTTTCAGCTTTTAATTTGATTGTATCAAAATAATTTTCAGGTTCAAAATTATTTTTAAATATCGTTAAGTTGTCAAAGTGTTTTGTTGCTAATTCTTCAATTAATATTTGATTTGGAATTGTATTTTTGGAGTCAGATTTGCTATTAACTAATATTGTTTCATTATTTGCGAATTCAGGGAATAGGTAAATAAACTGTTTTAAAGCAAATACCGAAGATTTTGACCCATCATACGCTACGACGTTGGTTATTGGGATTCTGTATTTTTCTGGAAGTACAATGGCGGGACATTCAATTTCATGTAATGTATCTTTAATGTGCTCTGATAGTTCAGTGCTATAGTAATCATTATAGAATGTCTCACTTCCTAATAATAATAAATCTGCGAATCTTGACTCATTCATTATTACACTTAAAGCGGAACCTTCATATTCTTTATGTACCCTGTATTGAATATCATTTCTTTTGCAATCATCAACAAAGGTTTCAATAGTTTTATTAATTTCTGAATTGTTTATATCGTGAGTGATTGGTAAAAACATGGTACTATTAACACCTTCTTCCGCATAGGTCCATAAATAACCGTAATCTATTTTAGGTATGAACAAACCAACTAGTAGGATCTTATTTTTTTCATTTAACCATTTTGCGAATTCTAAAGCCCCCTTTGAATAATTCGAACCATCTACAACTAATAAAATCTTTTTCATGTTGTTTTGTTTATGTTAACACATAAATTTAAAATAATTATAAATTTTAGAATATGACTCTAATCATTAAAATTTATGATAGGAGTCATGTAAATCAAGGACTTACGTTAAATCGTGGTTCCTTTGTTAAATTAAGCACTTATTGAATAATTAAGCTAATCTTAATAGTAAACTTTATTATAGCATAATTTATATGAATATCGATCAACTAGGTTTCAATTAGGTTATCTTCTGAAATTATATTTCTGATTGAATCTTAATTTTTCATTTTCCAATTTTTGACTTTTCATAATTGATAATTCATATACAAACTACAATATTTAAATATTTTTTGATCCCACTTTTTTTTATAACTAATTTTTCTGCATGTAAAGGAAAATTACTTAAAAATAAATATGATGAGACTTCAATACAAGATGGCAAAGAACTTGCCGTTAAATATTGTCAATCATGTCATTTATTGCCTGATCCAGGTTTAGCAAATACTGAGTCTTGGAAGAATGGTATATTGCCAAAAATGGGTCCTAGATTGGGTGTCTTTTTTCATAATGGCTTACGTTATCCAGTCAATACTTATGACTTTTCTTTTGCAAAAGGTTTTTATCCAAAAAAACCAATGCTTACCAATATAGAATGGCAAAAAATTATTGACTATTATTTGGCTTTATCTCCTGATACACTTGATATAAAACAAAAAAGAGATAAGCCTATTCAAAATGCATTGAACCAATTCGACGTATTGGAACCAAAATACAATGGGGAACTACCAGCTACTACTTTTGTCACCATTGATGAAAAAAAACCAAATACCTCTTTTATCTATTCTAATGTTCTTAAACATACATTTTACAGGTTCGATCAAAATTTAAATTTAGTTGATACTTTCAAAACTAATGGTCCTATAGTAAATATGACATCAAAAGATAATAATTGGTTGATTTGCGATATTGGGATTTTGAATCCAAATGATGGAGCTTTTGGAAGTATTAGACAAATTGATTTTGATAATAATAAATTCAAATCTGAAAATCCATTACCAATTATTAATAGTTTAAAACGTCCTGTTCAATTTCAGAAAATTGATTTAAATGGTGATAATAGAGAAGATATTATTGTTTGTGAGTTTGGTAACTTAATTGGAGCATTTTCATGGTTTGAACAGAAGCAAGATGGCAAATATGAAAAACATATATTAAGAGAATTGCCAGGTGCCATTAAATTTGAAATACAAGATTTCAATCATGATGGTTTACCTGATATATGGGTATTATTTGCTCAAGGAGATGAATGTATCATCCTTTATACCAATTTAGGTGGCGGCAAATTTAAAGAGGATAAAATTTTACGATTCCCTCCAATAAATGGTTCTTCATATTTTGAATTAGCAGATTTTAACCATGATGGTTTTCAAGATATTTTATATACCTGCGGTGATAATGCTGATTACTCTCCAGTTTTAAAACCGTATCATGGAGTTTATATTTTTATGAATAATGGAAAAAATAATTTTACTAGAACATATTTCTATCCAATCAATGGTTGTTATAAAGCGATTGCACGTGATTTTGATAAAGATGGAGATTTGGATATAGCAACCATTTCTTTTTTCCCAGATTCAGAAAAACAACCAGAGGAAGGCTTTGTTTATTTTGAGAATAAAGGGGGCTTTTTTAATTTTATACCTTCAAGTAGTCAGACCTTGACTAAAGGAAGATGGTTAACAATGGATGTGGGCGATTACAATCATGACGGTTATTTAGATTTAATCTTGGGCAATTTTTCAATGTTAAAACCTATAGTTAAAACTAACATAGATTGGAAAAAAGGACCACCATTTATAGTATTAAAGAATAAGGGTAAAAAAACATTGCTTTAGTTTCAATCTAATATTTGGCATAACTTCAATAAAATATTATTATGATTGTTCAAAACTGGTGATTTACCTGTCTTAGTGGATTTTTTTGCTGAGTGTTGTGGCCCTTGTAAAATGATGCCTCCCATTTTGGAACAAGTTAGAGATAAGTTAGGGGGTAAGGTTCGTATTATAAAAATTGATGTAGATAAAAATCAAAAACTAGCATCAGAGTTAAATGTATCTAGTGTACCAACTCTTGCAATTTTTTCAAAGGGAGAAATTAAATGGAGACAACCAGGTGTTCAACAAGCAAATACATTAGTTCAATTATTAAATAATTATATAGTTTCATAATCTGCCTCTGCGTGAGGAAAACATCCCCTGAATTCGGTTGAAATCGGTTGTTTTCAGTTTTGTAAAAACATAACCCATTACAAATCAACGCTATAATTTTCTCAAAAAATCTTCATAACCCTGAGGTCCCGGGTTCAAATCCCGGTCTCGCTACATGAAAATCAAGGACTTACGTTAAATCGTGGGTCCTTTGTTGTTTCTGCGTGAGGTTTGC
>CAIPJS010000068.1 GCA_903865435.1 uncultured Bacteroidota bacterium
GCTGGGTATGTTCAAGGCAAGTGGAACTTGTCTAGCCGTTTTGAATTATTAGGAGGTGTAAGAGCTGAAAATACAAACCAACATTATGAGACTTTATTAACTCAAGATGTTGAAGCAAAATCAGGAACAATAAAATACACAGATCTACTACCAAGCGCTCAAATGAAATTTGCATTAACGCCTAATCAAAATTTACGTTTTGCTTACTATAGAGCCATTGCTAGACCAGGTTTTTCTGAATTAATTCCTGATGGAGCAGATGGTGAATTCTTTAAAGAAGTTGGTGATCCAGTAAACTTGAAACATACTGTAGCCGATAACTTAGACTTACGTTATGAAATGTACAGTAAGGGTTCTGATCAATTATTAATTGGCGGATTCTATAAAGACATTCAAAACCCCATTGAAATTTCAGCGGTAAAACCTTTGAATATAAATAATTTGTATTTACAACCTGTAAATATTGGTAAAGCGACCAACTATGGTTTGGAATTGGTAGCAACTAAATTCTTTGGTTCATTTGGAATTTCTGCTAACTATACTTATACAAAATCCAGTATAACCAACGACAGCTTAATTTTCTCTTATAGAAACACAGCTGGACAAATAGTTTCAAAGCGTGTATCTGAAACAAGACCATTACAAGGGCAGTCAGACAATATTGGTAATTTATCATTGATATACAAAAATCCAAAAATTGGATTGGATGTTCAAGTAGCGGGTGTATATACAGGAGAGCGTATTAGCTTTATTAGCCCTTATGCTGGTTTGAACTATTGGCAGTCTCCAACTACTCAGTTAGACCTTTCATTTGAAAAGAAATTTGGTAAACATTTTTCTTTTTATGGAAAAATCAATAATCTAACAGATGCTCCATTAGAATTATCGTTGCATCAATCTTACACTGCTTATATGGCGGGTAGCGGTTCTAGAGCATTGGCTTTACAAACTGATCCAGCAAATAAAATAATTATCCAAAAAGATTTTTATAAGACTACTTATTTATTCGGAATCCGATATAAACTTTAATAAAAATATCAAATTAATATAATGAAACAGAAGTTTACATATTTCATGGCAATTTTAGTAACAGGATTAGTTTCTTGTACTAAAACAGAAGAAACAAAAGATCTTTGGCAAGCAGTAATTACTCCAGCTTCACCCATTAGTGAATCAACTCCTTTGTCTGGTGCAATTAAAGGGACATTGTTAGCTGGAAAAACATATACAGTAAGTGGTGACATTTATGTTAACACAGGAGATGTCCTAGTAATAGAGCCAGGTGTTACTGTAAACTTTACAGGAACTGCTGGTGTGCCAGTGGGTTTAGGTGTAAAAGGAACTTTATTATCATTAGGTACTAAGGAAAATCCAATAATGTTAACGTATCCTGGTGTAACTAAAACAGATCAACTAGGGGCTAATCCTGATACAGATCCAGCTTTACAAGGAAGATGGACTGGCATCACAGGAGCTACTACCTGCCCATTGATAGTTTTAAAATGGACCCATGTGGAATTTGGCGGCGCAGCCATTAGTTCTGCCATGAAAAGTTTTACAGGTAGTTCAAGTCCTTATCCTGTTTACTTTGCCAATCCGGATGGTAGCTTTATTTTAGAAGATTCTTGGATTTATGGAAGTGTGGATGATCCATTTAGAATTAATGGGGGTAAGATACACATCATGAGAAATACATTTGAAAAATGTGGCTATACAGGCGGAGAGGCTATGAATGCTAAAGCAGGAACGATTGGTGATTTTGCTTATAATTTATGTATTGGTATGGCTACAAACGGGCCAAAAGTTTCTAATATTAACGTTGCTGTAGGTAAGCCAGGTTCAAATGTGAATATTTATAATAATACAATGATCAATTGTGGGTATAGAAGATCTGCTGCTGGTAGAGGTGGCTCAATAAATTATGAACAAGGCGCAGGCGGTAAAGCGTATAATAATTTAATTGTTAATTGTAAATTTGGTTTGCGTGTTGTTCAAAATCCTATTGCTGATACTGCCAATTTAAGATACGGCTATAATTTTTATTATGCTGACTCAGTTTCAGTAGCAAGTCAATTTATACCATCATTATCAGTAAGTACTGCAATTAGTCAGCCAATGGAAACAGATATTCCAAAACCATCTACTTATTTACCAGTTGGTTGGACAGTAGGTGCTGTATATACTGCACCTAATTCTGTTGTCGGAGCAAATAATCCTCAGTTTATTAATGCACCTGTCCCATTACCAGCTGGTTTGAAATTAGCAGATATAGCAGTGGTGGGGTCTTACAATTTTGCATTAAAACCAAATTCTCCTTGTATTGGAGCTGGTTTTATAGGGTTTTCTCCAAGAGCAGACGTCATTCAAGATCTAAGATTAGGTGCAACAGAAATTACCCCTCCAGGTAAGGATATTGGATGTTATCAAAGTAATGGTAGAGGTAATCAACACTAGAATTTACTAAATAAGATGAATTATACTAAAAATTAAATTAATGATACTAAGTGCCTTAAAATATAATTTTAAGGCACTTTTTTAAATATATACTATGTCGCTTTTACAACAGTTTAGAAACTTGCATAAGAAATTCGCATCTGTACTTTTTGTGTTTTTCTTTTTAATAGGGCTTACGGGTAGTTTATTGTCTTTTAAGTCTGCATTTACTAAGGTCATTTTTGAAAATAAAGAAATAAGTGGGGAAAGTAAGTTAGCTGCTATTTTGCCTTTAGATAGTTTAGAAACAATTGCTACTTCTACTTTAAATGAAAAAGCTAATACGAAATTTAAAAAATCAGAAAAAGTAGAAATTAAAATAGCTAAGGGAACGGTTTTATTTTATTATAAAGACGCCTATAGTATTCAAGTAAATGGGGCTTCTGGCGCACCTATTTTAATTGAGAAGAAATTTGGCGGCATTATTCAGGATATACATGATGGTGCCATTTTGGACAGTCTATTTACTAACAAATTAAGTTTGTCTAAAAAAGTATACTCTATCATAATGGGACTTTCTTTATTATTGCTTACCATTACAGGTACTTACATGTGGTACAAACCTAAAATGATTAAAAAAAATAGATAATGAAGTATAAAAAACATTTTTTATTTGCTGGCTTAGTTTTATGGTTATTATTTGTAAATGCAAATGCTAATGCGCAATTAAATGACAGCGTTATAAATTTTTTATTTACTTCTGACGTTCATTTTGGACTAATAAAAGATCATTTTAGAGGAAGAGACAAAGTGTCTGCAAAAGAGGTTGACTTGGCAATGATGCATGTAATGAACCAATTAGCAGCAAATCATTCAATTGTAGCAGGTATTGATGCCTTAGTCATTACTGGAGATATTGCCAATAGAATGGAAAATGGAGTGCAGTCGGCTACAAAATCATGGAATGAGTTTAAAGAAGTATTTGTAGACGGCAATCATTTGAAAAAAGCCAACGGAGCTAAATCTGAATTATTCGTTGTTCCTGGTAACCATGATATGAGTAATGCCATTGGCTTTCACCGACCTATGGAACCCAAGAAGGATGCTGCTTCCATGTTGGGTATTTACAATTTAATGTTCCCCAACAATCAGGTAAGTAAATTTGATAGTAGCTTAACCCGTATTCATTATTCAAGAGACATCAAAGGGGTTCATTTTATTTTTCTAAGTCTTTATCCCGATTCTGCTGAAAGAGTTTGGATGGAAAAAGATTTAAAAAATATTCCGCTCACTACACCTGTATTTTTATTTGCACATTCTATACCAGATGTAGAACCTAGGTTTTTCGAAAATCCCAATGGTTTACACGACATCAATGAGCATGACAAGTTTGAAAATTTAGTACCTGAAAGGTATAAAGATGGAAAAGACGTGAAAGGGGAAACGCATATTGAACAAAATGGCTTTGTGGATTTTATCCAACAACATCACAATATTAAAGTCTATTTCCATGGACATGAAAATTGGACGGAGTACTATGATTACAATGGCCCAAAGAATAATATAAATCTTACCTGCATTCGAACTGATAGTCCAATGAAAGGTCGAAATTCTGCAAAAGATGAATCAAAATTGGCTTTTGAATTGGTTTCTATCAATATGCAAACTGGTTTGTTAACTGTAAAAGAGGTTTTGTGGAATGCACGTCTAAATTCAAATGAACCAGGTTGGGGGCAAGTGGGAACTTATCATTTGAAATAAGTTTTCAACAATTGGGGTATATAACACTTCATAGCCCCCTTAATATCTTCTGAATTTAAACCCTTGTGGCTGTGTTTGCTTCTTTTTTTACCAAACTATGCGTAAATTGACGCTTGAATAATAGCATGCGCTATTTTCAAATTTTTTATTTGTATTTACCTGTATTGATAATTAGACTTGCATGAAAAAAAATATACTAAATTGTTTTGTTTTGTTTGTAATGACCTTTGTAACGCATAAAACACAAGCGCAAGTGTATGATTCGGTAATGAATATTTATGCGGAAAAATTTCCACACGAAAAAATTCATATTCATTTTGATAGAACTATGTACAATACTGGGGAAACTATATTTTACAAATTGTATGTTTTATCAGGAATAGAATGGACCACTTTAAGTAAGAATGTTTATGTGAATTGGTATGATGAAAGTGGGAATTACTTAAAGCAAACCGTTGCGCCATTGTTTCAATCTTCTGCCAAAGGAAGTTTTGAAGTGCCTGCCAATTACAAGGGCGATTTTTTAAGAGTAAAAGCTTTTACTCGTTGGATGTTGAATGATGATAGTGTGTTTTTATATGAAAAAAACATACCTATTAATGATGGTAGTTTGGCAAAATTAAAATCTACAACTATACCTAAAACTAGAGTGGACATTTTTCCAGAAGGTGGCACCTTAGTAAATGGACTTAATAGTAAAATTGCATTTAAGGCTACCAATGGCGCAGGGATACCGGTTTTTATAAAAGGATTTTTAGTAAATGAAAAAAATAAAATTTTAGACACTTTAAAAGTGGCTCATGATGGCATGGGTACTTTCAAAATGACGCCTCAGGATGGAGAAAAATATCAATTAAATTGGACCGACGAGAATGCGCAAAAAGGAACTACACCAATTACACCTGCTAGCAAAGAGGGCGCTATACTTAAAGTAAGCATGGACGTTGAAAAAGCTTATGTTCAAATACAAAGAACCTTGGATGTACCTCAGAATTTCAAACACTTGAGGTTAATCGTACACCAGAATCAACATTTAATTTATACGGTTGAATTTAAAGGGGAAGATCGCCAGGTTCAAAAAGCAGCATTGCCTATTGAAGAATTGCCCACAGGCGTTGTACAGTTTACTTTATTTACCAATGATTGGCTGCCCATTGCCGAGCGCATTCTTTTGGTCAACAATCGCTTACATGAATTCAATGCCAATCTATCTGTAGTGATGGGCAATACCAGCAAGAGAGGTAGAAATATTCTTGAAGTTTTGGTAAAAGATACGGCTACTGCAAATATGTCTATTGCCGTTACAGATGCATCTATTGTCACCCCCGACCAACAAACCATCTATTCCGACTTTTTATTGAGCAATGAAATTAGAGGAATTGTATATCACCCTGCTTACTACTTCTCAAGTGATGCAGACAGTGTAGCTGCGCATTTAGATTTAGTAATGCTTACCAACGGTTGGAGAAAGTTTAATTGGGATAAACTTAAAGCAGGCATTTTGCCTACACTTACTTATCCTAGAGAAACTGAATTTATGAAATTGTTAGGAAAAGTATACACCAATGGCACCACAAAATCTACAGATAATGCTCTTTTAAACGTAATTGTTTATGGAAGGGATAGCACTAAGAAATTATTATTTGTGCCCGTATTAAAAGATGGAACATTTGAAGACAAGTCTGTTTTTTATTATGATACCTCAAGAATATTTTATGGTTTAAATGGGAAAGAAAAATTTGGTGGTTCTTCGGTTGTACATTTTGAAAATGGGTTGCTCAAACAAGATATTCGTAAAATACCTATTGATGCCGGAAGTTTTATTCGCAATTGGAGTGATAGCATGGCTAAGGTAAAATTGAATCTTATTTTAATGGAGCAAGAAAGACAAAGGAAATTATTGGCAACCATGACTTTAACTGAGGTGGTGGTAAAAGCCCGAACAAAATCGCCTCTACAATTATTAGAAGAAAAATATGCAACTGGACTTTTTGCTGGGGGCGATGGTACTTCATTTGATTTAACATCTGATGCAAGTGCTTTTGGCGCCATTGATGTATTGACTTATTTGCAAGCTAAAGTCCCAGGATTAACCATATCAGGATCGGGCGCGCAAGCCACGGCTACTTGGAGAGGTTCTAATACCGATTTTTTTGTAAACGAATTTAATGCACAATTAGAAACGGTACAATCTATGTCCATCAATGAAATTGCTTATATCAAAGCCATTCGACCACCCTTTTTTGGTTCCATTGGTGGTGGTGGAGGCGGGGCCATCGCAATTTATACCAAGCGTGGCGCTTCTAAAGGCAAATCCAATAATACCAATAGCAATGGAATGGAAAATACGGTATTAGGAGGTTACTCGGTATTTAAAGAATTTGCTAGCCCCGAGTATGATAAACCTTCGGGAAGTTTTGAGGCAGACAATCGAACTACATTGTATTGGAGCCCTTATGTTTTAACCAATAAGAAAAATCCTAGAATAAGAATTGAGTTTTACAATAACGATAATAGCAAGAAGTTGCAGGTAGTTTTAGAAGGAATAAATTCCAACGGAAAATTAGCACGTGTTGTGAAATTTATTGAATAATTTATGTGAATTTTTTTTGCTAAATTAGGGTAGGCTTAATGACTGTTCAATAAGCATGATCAATTTGATAATAATTTAATTTTTATATATGTCAAATAATAATACCTATGATGCCATTGTGATTGGCTCAGGAATTAGTGGAGGATGGGCTGCCAAAGAACTTTGTGAAAAAGGTTTAAAAACATTAGTGCTTGAACGCGGCCGTGATGTCGTGCATTTAAAAGATTATCCTACTGCCACAAAAAATCCTTGGGATTTTCCACACAGAGGGGGCAAAACCATTGAGTTGGTAAAAGACAATCCAATTGTAGACAGATGTTATGCTTATAATGAAACCTCTGCACATTTTTTTGTGAAAGACAAGGAACATCCTTATATACAAGAAAAACCTTATGATTGGATTAGAGGTTATCAAGTAGGAGGAAAAAGTTTATTATGGGCGCGTCAAACACAAAGGTGGAGTAGGTATGATTTTGAAGGACCTGCTAGAGATGGATTTGGTGAATGGCCCATTACTTATGATGAATTAGCACCATGGTATAGTCATGTAGAATTATTTGCGGGCATTAGTGGCAACTATGATAAGTTAGATACTTTACCCGATGGTGAATTCTTACCTGCTTGGGAAATGACTAGTGTAGAAAAAGGGATGCAGACCAATATCATGAAAAAATTTAAGGACCGTAATGTAGTGCAAGGAAGATGCGCGCATTTAACAGTACCTCAACCCATCCATATTGAGCAAGGACGTCAGCAATGTCAAGCGCGTTCCTTATGTGAAAGAGGCTGTCCATTTGGAGGCTATTTCAGCTCTAATGCCTCTACCATACCTTGGGCACAGAAGACAGGTAATTTAACCCTGCAAACCAATGCTGTGGTGCATTCTATTATCTATGATGAAGCCAAGCAGAAAGCTTCTGGAGTAAGAGTTTTAGATAGTAGTACCAATAAGATGACGGAGTATTATGCTAAAATAATTTTCTTAAATGCAGCTACTTTAAATACGAATTTAATATTAATGAACTCTACTTCGAAGCGTTTCCCAAATGGCTTAGGCAACGACAATGGATTATTAGGAAAATATGTAGCTTTTCATAATTATAGAGGAAAATTATCGGCTTCAATTGATGGACCTTTGGATGAATATTATTATGGCCGTCGTCCTACACAACCCATGATGCCTAATTTTAGAAATGTACATAAGCAAGAAATGCAATTTCAAAGAGGGTACATGACTTTCTTTGGAGCAGGAAGAGGCCGTGCACATGCAGAAGGTTTGGGAGGGAAGTATAAAGATGCCATATCAGAACCGGGTAATTGGTATGTATCTATGATGATGCAAGGAGAAACCATTCCAAAGAAAACCAATCATGTAAGATTAAGTACCGATCAAAAAGACAAATGGGGTATGCCTCAATTAATTACTTCGGTAGATTATGATGAGAATGATGTTTTATCCATGAAAGATTTTATACAAGCTGGATCTGAAATGTTGGATGCTGCAGGTTGTAAGAATATAGTTTCTAACGATACCAAACAAGCCCCTGGCTTAGACATTCACGAAATGGGAGGGGTAAGAATGGGTAAAGATCCTGCCACTTCTTTATTGAATGAGCACAATCAAATGCATCATTGTAAAAATGTATTTGTAACGGATGGATCCTGTATGGTAAGCACGGGAACGCAGAATCCTTCATTAACTTTTATGGCTTTAACAGCTAGGGCGGCCAATTATGCAGTAGAAGCTTTGAAAAAAAGAGAGTTATAATAAGTATAAAAAAATAGAAGCCAATTTTTAGTTGACTTCTATTTTTTTATAAAATAAAAAATCCTTTAAAGACAAATTTATATCTTCTATTTTTTCCTTTCAATCTCTTTATTCAACTCTTCAATATCAACCGCTCTTTCGGTATTGTCTCCTAACAAGTTTTTGGAAAAATAATCGGCTGTTCTCCAAAACCAATACTCACTCATATCCCCAAATCCGTGACGTTGTGTTGGTAAGATTAACATATCAAATCGTTTGTTGGCTTTAATTAACGCATTCACCACACGAATGGTATTGGAGGGATGCACATTGTTGTCAATTTCTCCATGAATCAACAATAATTTTCCTTTTAGATTTTTTGCAATGTCTGGATTTTTATCAATCATATAAGAGAAAGTTGTATCTCCTTTGTCAGAAATGATTTCAGTAACACCATTGTGTTTTTCACTCCACCATCTATTGTATACACTATTGTCATGGTTGCCGGCATTGCTTACTGCTACTTTAAAAATATCAGGATACACCAACATAGCTGCTGTACTCATAAAGCCACCGCCGCTATGCCCATGAATGCCCACTTTATCGCGATCAATAAATTTAAATCTATCTGCCAATTGCTCAATGGCTGCTTTTTTATCGGCCAAACCATAATCTCTTAAATTGCCATAACCATAGTTGTGGTACCATTTGCTGCGTGCAGGATTTCCGCCTCTATTGCCTAGGGTAACCACTACAAATCCCAATTGAGCAAGACGGTCAATACGATCCATGCCTTTGCTAAAGCTTTTATTTACCGATTCGGTTTGAGGACCAGGATAAACATATTCAATGATGGGGTATTTTTTAGTGCTGTCAAAATCAAATGGTTTGTACAGTACACCAAAAATATCTGTTATACCATCGTCGGCTTTTACTTTAAAGGTTTCAGGATATTTGTAACCTGCTGCAAATAAGGAACTTAAATCGGCAGTTTCTAAATCCATTAATTTTTTACCGTCCGCGCCATACAAGCTAGAACTAGGCGTCGTATTGATTCTTGAGCTGGTATTGACAAAATAATTCTTTTTATCGTTCATGCTAAAACTATGGTCAAAATTACCTGGATTCAATAACTGCAAGCCTGTGCCATCAAAATTGATCTTGTACAAGTGTAAGTAATAAGGATCTTCTTTACCTAAACCATTGGTAACTTCTTTTCCATTGCCCGAAAAATATACAATTTTTTTCTCCTCGTCCACAGACACCACATCTTCTATATGCCATGGTCCTTGGGTAATTTGATTTTTTAATTTTCCATCTTTGTCATACAAATACAAATGCGCCCAACCATCACGTTCGCTCCATTCAATAAATTCTTCACCATTTCTAATCAATTCTGGTTTTTTAATTTCAACATAAGTATTTAAACTTTCTTCTACCAATGTTTTGATAGCACCTGTATTTACATCCACAATACATTGATCAATCTTTTTTAAGTCACGACTGGTGCGTGCCAAATACAATTTATCATTTGTACCCAACCAGATGTTCGGTTTGTGTTCGTCATCTCTGGTATTAACATTATTTGTTTTATTCCAAAGTGCAACGTCTTGGTCCTTGAATAATGAAACATTGATCTCTTTGTATGTATAGTTGACCATATCCACCATCATTAAATGATCTACAGGAGCTTCTTTTTCACCTGGCATCCAGTATTTATAGGTTTCAAGTGTAGGTCTTGGGTCGGCAATACTATTGATGACCCATAAGTCTTTCACTTTTCTATTGTCTACTTTTACAATGGCTAAGTGTTTGCCATCTTCACTCCATAAGGCATTTACTCCTTTTCGTTTATTTTTATTTTTTTCAGCATCTACATTGGTAACGCCGCCTCCGCCATATGCGCTTTCGCTATGCCAGCTGTAATTTTGTTCGCCGTCCTTGGTAATGGCGTGCTCCACAATGGAACTATCGTCTTCGTTCTTTAAAGCTTTCTCATAGTTTTCTTTATCCATGTAAAACAAATTGTAATTTCTTCCAAATACAATCATTTTTTCATTGGGAGAAATATTGGCCCAACTAGGTTTTCTTTTTGGTTTTTTAAAGCCCACCAATTCATTCAATTGTTCTGTTACTAAATTGTATTCAAAATAAAAAGTCTTTTTAATTTTTTCAGGTTTTCCGTCTTTTTTTACCATTTCCTCCTTATTGATATCGATGCTACTTTTAACTTCAAATTGAATCCAATTTTCATCTTTGATAAATTTTAAAGAATCAATTGGAAGGTGTTGACCATCAAATGGGTCTTTAATTATTCTGGTAAGTTCTGCAGCAATTTTATCTCGATTGAACATTGCTTTTTTTTCGTTCTTAACTGGGTCTACGATTGTCCATTGTTTTCCTTCACTGGTCTCAAAGATGTACCAAAATTTATTGGATTGTTTTAACCAATGAGGATCCACTGACAAAGAAAAAATCATCTTGTCTAATTTTTTGGGAGCGAATCGAGCAGCTAAAGTATAATTAGCCTTTTGTTGACTCATTGCAAAAAATGGAATCAACAATAATGTGAATTGGAGTAGTTTACGCATAGGGTTGTTTTGAGTTAAGTAAATTAAGAAATAGGCGCTAATTTTCCTATAGAATTATCCCTTTTTTAGATTTTTTTGATAAATGGAAAGGCTGCAGCAATAAAAAACCGCTTAGGAATGAATCATAAGCGGTTGGGGGAAAAGCAATAGGTTGATGATTTAAAAATTTAATAGTTTTTTTCTAAACTTAATGTAACTGCTTTTGGCATCCTTAATAAAAGTTTCTTCGTTTTTAGCGTGTGTATAGATATAAGACAATTTTGTTTTATCTACAGGTTTGGTCATCATTTGAGTACGATAATGTGTTACGGAGAAATTAATAATCTTAGCCATAATTTCAATGGTGCCAATTCCTTTGTCGGTTAAGGTATATAAAAATACTTTCTTATTGGTTGGATGATTTCTTTTTTCAATTAAACCGTCGCCCGCTAAAGTTTTTAAACGTTCCGCTAAAATTTTTGTAGCAATTCTTTCTTTCATATCAAGCAATTCTCCATAAGTATGCTTATGACGAAAAAGCATATGTCTGATGATGAGCAAAGTCCATTTATCTCCAATTACATCGATACCAGTAGTAATGGGACAATGGGATCTAAATTTTGTTGAATTCATATTTAAATTTGTAGTGCAATTTATGAAATTATTTCAATACTTTTTTATGCTTCATATCATATAATACAATCATGGC
Organism: uncultured Bacteroidota bacterium; assembly: GCA_903865435.1. Taxonomy (GTDB): domain Bacteria; phylum Bacteroidota; class Bacteroidia; order Chitinophagales; family Chitinophagaceae; genus Sediminibacterium. The sequence goes on from CAIPJS010000068.1 coordinate 11,814, forward strand.
TTGATTATTAACATTTTATAAGAATTTGTTTAAACAATTAATCCAAAATGGTGTCAAATGGACACAAAGTAATAATTTAATTTCTTTTTGAAACCATTATGAATGGCTGCTCATCGAATATTAGCTCATGCTTTAAGTCCTATTTAAGTAGATGCAAGCTTTTATGAGGCTAAAAAGCTTCACTTCTTGCTATAATATCTAAGTTTTCTTTTTTATCTTTAGAAGCAACCATACCCAAATAATGACCCTGCTTTTGCTACTTCTAGCCGTTTTAACTTTAGTGCTGCTCATAACAGTAGCAAAGTTGCATCCCTTTATTTCCTTTTTAATGGTTTGTATAGGAGTAGGTTTAATCAAAGGGATGGGTGTGACGCAACTAATGGGCTCCATACAAAAGGGGATGGGTGATGTTGTGGGTTCTTTGATGATTATTCTGTGTTTAGGTGCCATGCTGGGCAAATTGGTTGCGGATAGTGGCGCTGCCCATAAAATTGCCACTGGATTGATAGAACTGTTTGGAACCAAATACATTCAGTGGGCCTTGGTGCTTACCGCCTTTATTGTGGGCATTCCTTTATTTTACGGAGTTGGATTTGTTTTATTAGTACCCTTGGTGATTACGGTAGCTGCCAGGTATAAATTACCCGCTGTTTATTTAGGTCTACCCACTTTAGCGGCTTTGTCCGTGACCCATGGTTTTTTACCGCCCCATCCTTCGCCAGTGGCCTTAGCTCAGCAGTTTAATGCAAACATAGGGCTTACTTTATTTTATGGAATCATCATCGCTATTCCTACTATTATCATTGCAGGTCCTATTTTTTCGATCACTTTAAAAAAATATACGCAAAAGCCAATTGCTATTTTCTCTATTAATGAAATACCCGATACGCAATTACCTGGTATTTTTCCTAGTGTATTGGCTGCCTTTTTACCAGTGTTATTTATTGGGTTGGATACTATTTTTAATACGATCCTTCCACAAAAAAATAGCTTTTCTAATGTTGTACACATCATTGGCGATCCATCTATTGCCCTGCTCATTTCCTTATTGGTATCTTTATACACCTTAGGCATCAGACAAGGAAAAAGCATTATGCAAGTGATGGGGCCTATCGGGGATTCGGTGAAAGAAGTGTCTACCATTTTGTTAATCATTGCGGGTGCTGGGGCATTGAAACAAATTTTATTAGACACAGGTATGAGTAGTGCATTAGTAGAACCACTTAAGCATTTGTCCTTGCATCCATTACTATTGGCTTGGGGCATCGCATCCATATTGAGAGTAAGTATAGGGTCTGCCACTGTTGCTGGATTAACCACGGCAGGTATCGTTGCGCCTTTAATTCTTTCTTCTGGGGTAAATCCATGCTTGATGGTATTGGCTACTGGCGCGGGTAGTTTGTTTTTCTCACATGTTAACGATCCAGGTTTTTGGATGTTTAAAGAATACTTTAACTTAACAGTCAAAGAAACCATTAAAACTTGGAGTACGATGGAGACCATTGTTTCATTAGCTGGATTGATTGGTGTTTTTATTTTAAATTATTTTATTTAACTAAATTCAAATTGTATGAGTACACCCGAAGAAAATTTTGCAAAATTAGGTTTAAGCTTACCCCCTGCACCCAAACCTTTAGGTGTTTACAAACCGTTATTGGTAGATGGAAATCATTGTTTTGTATCAGGGCATGGTCCTGTTCAAGAAAATGGCACACTTATTATTGGAAGAGTAGGTGCCGGAGTAAGTATGGAAGATGGAAAGCTAGCAGCAAGACAAGTAGGCCTTGCTATTTTAGCTACCATTAAAGCCAATTTAGGTTCGCTGAATAAAGTGAAGCGCGTCATAAAAGTATTGGGTATGGTAAGTTGCACCAACGATTTTGAAAAACATCCTTACATTATTAATGGTTGCAGTGAATTGTTTGCTGCAGTTTGGGGCGAAGACAATGGGGTAGGCGTGAGAAGTGCGGTGGGCATGGGCTCTTTACCTGGGAATATCCCTGTTGAAATTGAAGCAATGTTTGAACTTAACTAATTAAATAGTTTTATTATGGAATGGTTTGAAATAAATACAATTGAAAAAATTGATTCTCCTTCTTTGGTGTTGTATGCGGATAGAGCCAAAGAAAATATCAATCAATTATTAAAAATGGTAGATGGTCGTGTGGATCAACTTAGGCCACATGTAAAAACCAATAAAATTGCCGAAGTATGTCAGCTGATGATGGACAAAGGAATTACTAGTTACAAATGTGCCACCATTGCAGAAGCAGAAATGTTGGGTTTGCTCAAAACACCCGATGTTTTAATAGCACATCAATTGATGGGGCCTAAATTGAATCGATTGGTTGCACTTATTAAAACTTTTCCTGCTACAAAATTTTCTTGCCTTATTGATAATTTGACAACTGCACAATCCATTTCAAAATTGTTGACAGCAGAAGGGCTATCTATCAATGTATACATGGATGTTAATATTGGTATGAATCGTTCTGGCATCATTACAGATCAAGCCATTGCTTTATTTACCAGTTGTGCAACTTTATCCAATATTAAAGTTATTGGTTTGCATTGTTATGATGGACATATTCGGGAAACTGATATTCATAAAAGAAATGCACAAGCCGATGAGATTTTTGAAAATGCAGCTACTTTAAGAAAAAAACTAGAATCTATTGCTGATCATCAATTAGAAGTAATTGTGGCGGGATCTTGTTCTTTTTCTGCGCATATTAAAAGGAAAGACATTCAAGTAAGTCCGGGTACTTTTGTTTTTTGGGATTGGGGGTATAAAAATTTATTTCCCGATTTGCCTTTTGAATTTGCAGCATTAGTCGTTACAAGAATCATCTCCATTATTGATGCGCATTCGGTTTGTACCGACTTGGGTCATAAAGCAGTCGCTGCCGAAAACCCAATGCCAAGAGTACATTTTTTAAATGCACCTTTAGCAGAACCCAATAGTCAAAGTGAAGAGCATTTGGTGGTGAAAGTGCCTGATGCATCCATCTATCAAGTGGGAGATGTTTGGTATGGGGTGCCTGTGCACATTTGTCCTACTGTAGCATTGTATGATACAGCATTAGTTGTCGAAAACAATCAAGTAGTGGATCAATGGGAGGTAGTGGCACGCCGAAGAAAAATTACTATTTAATAGTTGTCTATTTATGTTTATTGTGGATGCACATTTGGATTTGTCTATGAATGCTGTGGAATGGAATCGGGATTTAAGAAAATCGGTTACAGACATCAGGCAGTTGGAAAATGGCATGCATGATTTGCCAGACAGAGGCAATGGTACTGTTTCCTTGCCAGCACTTAGACAAGGTAATATTGGTTTGGTAGTAGCCACACAAATTGCCCGCGTAGAAACGCCTGGCAGCGGCATTAAAGGCTGGGCAACACCCGAGCAAGCATGGGCACAAACGCAAAAACAATTGCAATGGTACCTTGCTATGGAAGCTGCAGGCGAGATGGTACAAATTAAAAACAATCAAGATTTGGAAGCCCATCTTGCATTATGGAAAAATACATTGCCCAATGACAAAAAACCAATTGGTTACATCCTTAGTTTAGAAGGAGCCGATTCCATTGTCAATTTAGATTTTCTACATCAAGCACATGCGTATGGTTTGCGGGCAATTGGACCTGCACATTATGGCCCAGGTCGTTATGCCCATGGAACCAATTCCTCAAGTAAATTAAATGAACAAGGAAAAGCTTTATTAAAAGAAATGGATGCGCTGGGTATGATTTTAGATGCAACGCATTTATGTGATGATGCATTTTGGGATGCGATGGAATTATTTCAAGGAACCATTTGGGCAAGTCATCACAATTGTCGTTCAATAGTCAATCACAATCGACAATTAAGTGATGCCATGATTAAAATACTAATTCAGAAAAACGCAGTAATAGGTGCGGCTTTGGATGCATGGATGATGGTGCCCAATTGGGAAAGAGGTGTTTCTATACCAAGCAATATGCAATGCAATTTGGAAAAAATGATTGACCATATGGATCACATTTGTCAAATCGCTGGCAATACCAATCATGTTGGCATAGGCACCGATTTAGATGGCGCTTTTGGTAAAGAGCAATGCCCTTATGATCTGGATACCATTGCCGATTTGCAATTCATTCCGGCGATGTTAACAAAAAGAGGGTATACAACAATCGATTGTGAAAAAATCATGCATGGAAATTGGTTGCGCTTAATTAAAACGGCTTGGATAAGCAAGTAGTGTAATGCTTAAATTAAATCACTTCCCCTTCTATAATTAATTCAGTAACTTCTTTTTCTCCAGCAAACTTAACCGTAACGCGTTTTTTAAATACACCAGTGAAAGGTGCTGTATAAGTTACTTTTATATTGCCTTTTTGATTTTTCAAAACCGGATTTTGATTGTAATCAGGTTGGGTACAACCACATTCCGCATTGGCAAATTCTATTACTGCAGGCTTGGCGCCCCTATTTTCAAAATTAAAAATTACAGATTTGTGAATGCCTTTTTTTATTTTCCCAAAATTGTAATTGGTCTTATCAAAGTGAATGGTTGCTTGTGCAAAACTTGCCCCTGCAATCAGCAAGCAAAAAATTAAAGATTTTAATTTCATATTCATATTTTTTATTGTTTGATAGGATTTGGATTGCTAATCACGGGACCTGTTGGATTGCTATTCGTAATGGCTACACCTTCGCCCATAAATTTAGTTTGCTTTACCAAACCGCCCGAAAATTCTAAATCCGTAAATCGGCTAAATTGACCCATCGCACTGCCATTAAAAGTAATTTGAACTTGTGCATTTTGGCCAGGGCCTATTTTTTGATTGGCTTTAAAATTGGGGGTAGTACAACCACAACCTGGACGGGCAGTGATAAGGGAAATGGTATCCTTGCTGATATTGGTAATGTCAATGGTATAGGTGGCTGGCTTTCCAAAGCTTATTTTACCAAAGTCATATTGGTCATTTTTAAACTTTAAAACGTCCTCCACTTTGGTTTGCGCTTGGATGGGATGACCAGCCAAAATCAAGACTAATAAAGCAATAAAAAAGCTAATTTTTTTCATATTTTTTGATTGAAAGGTCCAAAAATCTAGCAGAAGCTTGATAGCGAAATTATTGAAAAAATGGTAAAAAGCTGATTTTAGTTATTTCTTTACATTTTATGCATTTTGACCCCTATTTTTGTCAAATGGAATCCACCCTAGATGCTGCAGTTGCTCAAGACATGCTCTCCTTTGAGGCATTTCGGAACTCTGTTATTGCCGATTATAAAATGGCCTTAATGAGTAGAGAAGTAAGTTTGTTAGGCAGACGTGAAGTTTTAACAGGCAAAGCAAAGTTTGGAATTTTTGGAGATGGAAAAGAAGTGGCGCAAGTGGCCTTAGCTAAATTTTTTCAAAAAGGTGATTTTAGAAGTGGTTATTACAGAGATCAAACATTCATGTTTGCTTTAGGTGTAGCCAATGTTGAAGATTATTTTTCCCAATTGTATGCAGATGTATACAACGATCCTTTTAGCGGCGGAAAAAATATGAATGCCCATTTTGCAACAGAATTTGTAAATAAAAATGGGCAATGGACAAAGTTGGCAGACAGTTATAATATTTCTGCAGACATTGCACCTACAGCAGGACAAATGGTGCGTGGATTGGGTATGGCTTTTGCTTCCAATTGTTTTAGAGATTCAAAATACAAAGAACAATTTGCTCATTTAAGTAATAATGGAAACGAAGTTTGTTTTTGTACCATTGGAGATGCAAGTACCTCTGAAGGTCATTTTTGGGAAGTAGTGAATGCAGCAGGGGTATTGCAAGTGCCGCTAGCCATTTTTGTATATGATGATGGATATGGCATTTCTGTACCAACGCATTTGCAAACTACCAAAGGTTCTATTTCAGAAGCATTGAAAGGCTTTGAAACAGAAAAAGGCAGTAACGGTATTAAAATATATACAGTCAAAGGATGGGACTATGCCGCTTTATGTGAAACTTTTGAAGAAGGCATTTCCTTTACTAGAGAAACACATACGCCTGTATTATTTCATGTTCAAGAAATGACACAACCACAGGGGCATTCTACTAGCGGTAGTCATGAAAGGTATAAGTCATCTGAAAGACTTCAGTGGGAAAGAGAATGGGATTGCAATAAAAAAATGAGAGAGTGGTTATTGGTAAATGAACTTGCTACAGAAGATGCATTACAAACTTTAGAGACCGAAGTAAAACAAGAAGTTCGTTTATTGAAATTAGCTGCTTGGGAAAAATACATTGCACCCATCAAAGAAAAAATAATTCAAGGCGTTCAATTGGTGCAAGAAGGCTTGAATGAAACAGATTTAAAAACTGCGGTGGAGTTGGTGCATGATTTGATGCAAAGTAGAGAGCCATTAAAGAGAGATATTTTTAGAGCACTCCATTTGGTACTTGAAAAAATTCCGCAACATCCCAACGCAAAAGCCATTCATGCATTTTTAGATCATTATTATCAACAAGAAGCGCCTTTCTATAGCAAAGATTTATACAACGAAGGCCCATTGAGTACATTGAATGTTTCTGTAGTGGATCCAATTTATCCGGCAGATGCACCAACATTAAATGGTTATGAAGTTTTGAATCATTATTTTGATGCACTTTTTGAACAAAATCCATTGGTTTATGCTTTTGGCGAAGACTTAGGAAATATTGGAGATGTGAACCAAGGGTTTGCTGGGTTGCAATTGAAACATGGTGTTGATCGTATTTTTGATACCGGTATCAGAGAACAATCTATCATAGGACAAGCGCATGGTATGGCCATGAGAGGTCTGCGTCCGATTGCCGAAATCCAATACTTAGATTATTTATTATATGGTATACAAACATTAAGTGATGATATCTCCACCTTACATTATCGCAGCAATGGTTTACAAAGCAGTCCTGTAATTATTAGAACAAGGGGCCATCGTTTAGAAGGTATATTTCATAGTGGTTCACCCATGGGTGTTATTGTGAATGCATTAAGAGGGATGTATGTTTGTGTGCCAAGAAATATGGTGCAAGCAGTGGGTATGTACAATACTTTATTGCGCGGCAATGACCCAGCATTATTAATTGAATGCTTGAATGGCTATCGATTAAAAGAAACCATGCCTTCCAATATCACCGATTTTACGGTGCCATTGGGCAAGCCTGAAATTTTAAAAGAGGGCAATGATATTACCATTGTTTCTTATGGTTCTACATTAAGAATTATTGAAGATGCAGCCCTTCGATTAAATGATATGGGCATTGATTGTGAAATTATAGATGTGCAAACATTATTGCCTTTTGACATCAATCATCAAATAGTAGCGTCGCTTAAAAAAACAAATCGCATTATTTTTATTGACGAAGATGTGCCAGGTGGGGCAAGTGCGTATATGTATCAAAACGTAATTGAATTACAAGGCGGTTATCGTTGGTTGGATGTGGCAGCAAGAACCCTAAGTGCCAAAGCGCATCGTCCTGCATTTGCAAGCGATGGAGATTATTTCTCTAAACCCAATACAGAGGAAATTATTAAAGTGATTAAAGAGATGCTGTCTGAATAAAGCAGACGATCTATTTAGTGAATGGTACTAGATAAATGATAGCCTTCTAATTTTTGCGTTTGTTCTACCGATCCCAATCTAAATTTTATTGAAACCTTGGTTTGCTTTTGTAAAGCTCTTTCGGTATTGCAAAAGAATCCTGTTTGAGTAGTGTAGTAATTGGCAGGCACTTTAACCTCGGTTCTAGTGGCATACATATTAAATACAGGTGTCGTGGTGTCTTTTAATTTTGGTAAAAGGAAGCCTGCTAATAGGATTGTGTTAATGATTTGCATAAAGTATCAGAATAAAAGTGATCTAGAATTTCGAAAAATTTTTTAATTTTTCGAAAAAAATCATTTAAAACAACCTACCCCATGTTGTGAAACACTTTGTTTACGTCTTCGTCTTCCTCTAACCTTTCAATTAATTTACTAATGTCTTCAGCTTGTTCATCTGTAACAGGAACGGTTGTAGTAGGAATCCACTCTAATTCAGCACTGATGGGATGTAAATTTTTATCTTCTAATGCTTTTTGTAAACTACCAAAATCGGTGAAGGCGCAACGTAAAACAATAATCGTATTTTCATTGTCGTCTGAACTTTCGCCCAATTCATCTAGGCCATGATCAATCAATTCTAATTCCAAATCGTCCATATGTAAACCTTCGGGTTTTAATTTAAACACACCCATTTTTTTAAATTGAAAACTTACGCTTCCCGAATTACCCAAAGTACCATGTCCTTTATTAAAATGACTTTTAACATTGGCCACCGTTCTTACATGATTGTCGGTAGCAGTTTCTACTAATAATGCCACACCATGTGGCGCGTAGCCTTCGTACAATATTTCTTCATAGTTGCTGGTGTCTTTCCCCATGGCTCTTTTGATAGCCGCTTCCACACGATCCTTGGGCATGCCTACACTTCTTGCATTTTGATAGCATCTTCTTAAAGCAGGATTGTCATCAGGATTTGGACCGCTTGCCTTTACTGCAATCACAATCTCTTTACCAATTCTGGTAAATTGCTTGGCCATACGATCAAATCTTTTGAACATCGTGGCTTTTCTTACTTCAAATATTCTTCCCATAATCAATCGGTTTAAGGACTGCAAAAATAAGGTAAAAAAAATAGTCCCGATTGCTCAGGACTATTTAATATAATTTATATGATTTTACTTGTTCAAGTTGCTATGTTTACGACCGTATGCAAAGTAAACTACTAAGCCTAAAGCCATCCATCCAAAAGCAACTTTAAGTGTTTGGGAGTCCAATGCACAAATCATGGCCAAACAAATCACAGCACCCAAAATTGGCACCAACGGCACCAATGGAGTTTTAAACGGACGCTCCATATTGGGAGATTTGCGTCTTAAAATCCAAACGCCAGCACTTACCAATACAAATGCAAATAGCGTACCAAATGAGGTTAAGTCGCCCGCAACGCTTCCAGGAACAAAAGCAGCAAAGGCGCCAACGAATAAAAATAAAATCCAGTTAGACTTATAAGGTGTTCTGAATTTAGGATGTAATTCTGAGAAAACTTTTGGTAACAATCCGTCATTGGCCATAGAATAGAAAACACGAGATTGGCCCATCAACATCACTAATATAACAGAACTAAATCCTGCTAAAATAGCTACGGTAACAGCAGTGGCCAACCAGCCATAGCCAGTCATATAGGTTGAAATGGCATAAGCAACAGATGCTTCACGACCTTTTAATGGATCAACAAAATCTTTCCAATTGGCAACGCCAGTTAAAACGTGTCCAAATAAAATGTACAAAATAGTACATACCACTAAGGAACCTAAAATTCCAATGGGCATATCTCTTTTTGGATTTTTTGCTTCTTGTGCTGCAGTAGATACGGCATCAAAACCAATAAAAGCAAAAAATACAATGGCTGCACCACCCAAAACGCCACCCCATCCGTGTTTGAAAGCACCTGAATAATCGGCAATTACTTTTCCAGAAGCGTCAATCAATGGAGGTTGATTGGCAGGAATGAAATAAGGGGTATGATTTTCTGGTCTAATAAAATGCCAGCCTAAAATAATAAATAAAATAACAATGGCTACTTTGATAAATACAATCACAGCATTTACGATAGCGGATTCTTGTGTTCCTTTAATTAGTAATAAAGTCAACAATAATAAAATGACTAACGCAGGTGCATTCATCATGCCATGATGTAAAACACCAGCGGTGTCTGTTACACTTTCGAGTGGGGAATGGCTCCATTCATAGGGGATACCTCCTCCCAGCAGTTTATTTAAATATTCACTCCAAGCAATAGAAACAGTAGCTGCGCCTAATGCATATTCCATAATTAAAGCCCATCCAATAATCCAGGCCACCGTCTCACCCATGGTGACATAAGAATAAGCATATGCACTTCCTGAAATAGGAATCATAGCAGCAAATTCTGCATAGCACAATCCTGCAAAGGCGCAACCAATGGCTGCAACTATAAATGATAAGGTTACTGCTGGTCCAGCTGCTTGTCCAGCTGCTGCTGCAGTTCTAACAAACAAGCCTGCACCAATAATCGCACCCACGCCCAATGCAACTAAGTTACCGGCGCCCAATGTACGTTTTAGTCCTTTGCCACCATCCTCGGCTTGGGCCAACATTGCAGTTAAATCCTTCTTTCTAAATAAACTCATAATGTAATTTTTCAGTTATAAATAAAACCTCCCAATAGGCGTCCTTTTTGGTTATTTGGACTTTCCCTATTCAAAATGAAAAATAGCTCTTTTTTTGCAAAAAATTGCCCATTTTGTATAAATATCCATCCATTTTTAGGCGAATTTTTTTCAGACTTAAGTCTTATATTGCGTTTATAACCGCCTATGAAAAAATCTAATAATTTGACGTTGTATATAGTAGTTGCAATGATTGCAGGTACTATCTTAGGATATTTTATTCATGAGCATTTCGACCATGCCAGCATCGAAGTATTCTCAAAAAATATCAAACTTTTAACCACTGTCTTTTTGCGTTTAATTCAAATGGTCATCGCGCCATTGATTTTTACAACTTTAGTGGTAGGTATTTCAAAATTGGGAGACCTGAAAACTGTTGGACGCGTTGGAGGAAAGGCCATGCTTTGGTTTGTTACCGCTTCTTTTGTGAGTTTATTGATTGGAATGGTTTTGGTGAATATTTTAAAGCCAGGTGAAGGGATTGGATTAAGCAATGCAGATGTCACTGGCGCCAGTGATTTGATTAGTAAAACCCAAGCTTTTAGTTTGCCCACTTTTATTGACCATGTTTTTCCAAAAAGCATGTTTGAGGCTTTGGCCAATAATGAAATTTTACAAATAGTCATTTTTAGTGTGTTCTTTGGGGTGGCTGCTGCAGCCATGGGTAAAAAAACAGAAGGCTTGATATTGGCTTTTGATAATGGTGCTCATATCATTCTTAAAATGGTAGGCTATGTAATGAACTTCGCACCCATTGGTGTATTTGGAGCCATTGCTTCAGTCATTGCTACCAAGGGCTTGTCTATCTTTCTATTTTACGGAAAATACTTATTTTATTTTTTAATAGGAATTGGGGTGTTGTGGATTGTTTTAATTATGGTAGGTTTTATCATCTTAAAAAAGAGAATGCCTTCGCTACTTAAAATTATTACCAACCCATTGGTGATTGCGTTTAGTACCACAAGTAGTGAAGCCGTCTTTCCAAAATTAACAGAAGAGCTAGTGAGATTTGGTTGCAAGGACAAAATTGTTTCATTCATTTTGCCATTGGGTTATTCATTTAATTTAGACGGAAGCATGATGTACATGACTTTTGCGAGTATGGCTATTGCACAAGCCTATGGCATTCATTTAGATTTGGGTACGCAATTAACTATGTTATTGGTACTGATGTTAACCAGCAAAGGAATGGCAGGTTTGCCAAGAGCTTCCTTGGTAGTGGTTACTGCTACTTGTGCAATGTTTCATATTCCACCCGAAGGCATTGCTTTAATTTTACCCATCGATCATTTTTGCGATATGTTCCGTTCTGCAACCAATGTTTTGGGCAACAGTTTAGCCACAACCGTAGTAAGCAAATGGGAGGGCTCTTTAGAAACACCAGCGCAAGCATAATATAAAACTATGATTCAATTATTGGATGCCTTTCATTGGAGTCAATTATTGCAACCACAATATTATATTGAAAATGGAGGTTTGTGGTTGTTGTTATTTGTGGTGTTTGCCGAAACAGGTTTATTTTTTGGCTTTTTCTTGCCGGGAGATAGTTTGCTTTTTGTAGCAGGTATTTACAGTGCACCATTGGCTGCGCAAATTTTTGTAAGTGAAAACGAATGGATGAATTTGTTGGTATTGTTTTCTTTTATATCAGTTGCAGGCATTTTAGGAAATTACATTGGTTATCGAATTGGCAATAAAGTGGGTCCAGCCATGTATGATTGGAAAGAGAATCTCTTGTTTAAGAAAAGATATTTGGTGCAAGCGCATGATTTTTATGAGAAGCATGGAGGTCGTGCTATTGTGATTGCTAGATTCATTCCTATTGTGCGCACATTTGCACCCATTGTAGCAGGAATTGTGAAGATGGATAAGCATAAATTTATTTATAATAATGTGGTAGGCTGCATTGCTTGGGTAGCCACCATGCTATGTGCAGGACATTTTTTACAATCCTATATTTTAAATCACTTTCAATTTGATTTAAAAAAACATTTAGAAGTAATTGTGTTGGGAATTGTTTTTGTGACTACGGCTCCTGTAATTTTTCAAGTACTTAAACACCGTACCAATAAATAAATTTTATTAAAAACGTATGACTACTAATAAACAAATCGGACTCTTGTCCTTACCAGTTTTTGTTGCCGCCTTAGGTTATTTTGTAGATGTGTATGATTTGTTATTGTTTACCATTGTAAGACAACCCAGTGTGATGAGTTTAGGCGCTACTGCAGAAACCATTATAGTGGACAGTGCCCATATCATTAACTGGCAGATGTCGGGTTTATTGATCGGTGGCATTTTATGGGGCGTATTGGGAGATAAGAAAGGAAGATTAAAAGTGTTGTTTGGATCTATCATATTGTATTCTGTTGCCAATTTTTTAACCTCATTTGTGCATACCGTCGATCAATATGCTTATTGTAGATTTTTAGGCGGCATTGGATTGGCAGGTGAATTGGGGGCAGGCATTACTTTGGTTTCAGAAATGTTGCCTAAAAACAAAAGAGGTATTGGTACTTCCATGGTAGCAGGGATTGGTTTATTCGGCGCCGTATTTGCTTATTTTACATTTAAAGCTACTTCCGATTGGAGATTGTGTTATCAAATAGGAGGGGTGCTTGGGTTTTTCTTATTAATTCTTCGTGTTAAAGTGGCCGAGTCCTTTATGTTTGAATCTGCGAAAGTGGCTAAGATTTCTAAAGGAAATTTTTTAATGTTTTTTACTTCTTACAAACGTTTTTCAAAATACATCAAAGCTATTTTAATTGGTTTGCCTACATGGTTTGTGATAGGTGTGATGGTAAATTATAGCAATAAATTCGCAAGCAGCTTGTATGTCGTTAATTTAATTGACTCTGGCAAGTCGGTTATGTTTGCCTATGTGGGTATTGCTACTGGTGATTTATTGATTGGTTATGTGAGTCAATATTTTAAAAGCAGAAAAAAGGCCTTACTCTTATTTTATACTTTTAGTGTCATTGGGATGGTTTTGTTTTTTAGCAATTTCAATAATACCGACGACAGAATGTATGCCATTTGCACTTTCTTAGGTTTTAGTACGGGCTATTGGGCCATTTTCAATACCATGGCAGCCGAGCAGTTTGGTACCAACCTAAGAGCCACTGCGGCCACTACTATACCGAATATGGTAAGAGGGGCCTTGCCTTTAATTAATTTTTTATTCTTAGATATATTGCAAAAGAAATTAGGCTGGAGCATTGTTCAAAGTGGCATATTTACTGGGGCTACGGTGATGTTAATTACCTTAATTGCTTTTGTTTTTACAGAGGAAACCTACCATAAGGATTTGGATTATTTGGAATACGACCAACCACTTCCATAGTTATTAAAGTATGCGTTTATTATTTATACGTTTTTCTTCTATTGGTGATATTGTACTCACTACACCGGCTATTCGTTGTGCCAAACAACAGATACCTGGGGTGGAGATCCATTTTTTAACCAAACGATCCATGGAGGATTTGGTGGCAGCCAATCCTTACATAGACCAATGTCATTATTTAGAAAGTGATGTGGATGCAACCATTGACGCATTAAAAAAAATCAAATTCGATTACATTATAGACCTGCATCACAATCTTAGAACTTGGAAAATAAAAAGTGCCTTGGGGGTAAAAGCATTCTGTTACCATAAACTAAGTTTAAAAAAGTTGTTGTTGGCCAAATTGCATATCAATCTTTTGCCTACAACACATGTTTGTGAAAGATACATTGACTCGCTAAAGTATTTCAATGTAGTGAATGATGGCAAAGGATTGGATTACTTTTTCCCAAGCAAGACTTCTTTTTCTGCAGCCAATTTACCCACCAGTCATCAAGCAGGTTTTGTGGCTTTTGTGATTGGTGCTTCTTATTTTAATAAAAAAATGCCTATTGACAAATGGATACAGTTGGCAGCAAAAATTAAAATGCCCATTGTACTCATTGGAGGCAAAGAAGATGAAATGGCGGCCACTTCAATTGCAACAAGTAATTCAATTGGCATCTACAATGCTTGTGGAAAGTACAGTATCCAAGAATCTGCAAGTATCCTTCAAATGTCAAAATTAGTTGTGTCGCATGATACTGGTTTTTTGCACATAGCAGCGGCTTTCAAAAAACCTACCATTACTATTTGGGGAGCCACCAGTCCAGCCTTACAATTTGAAGCTTATTACCCAAGAGAAAATGCCCCTGCACATTATAATGCGCTGGTTCCCAATTTAAATTGTCAACCTTGTAGCAAGCAAGGAGCTGGTAAATGTCCTCAAGGACATTTTGCCTGCATGCAATTACAAGACATCGATTTAGTGGCTTCTAAGGTTTTAGCATTCTTATAAAATCATAAGTGTATCTAAAAAAAAGCCTTCCACGAATTTTCGCAGAAGGCTTTTGTATAAATAATTTTTTATTTATTTTTTTGCTTACAATGTTTTTAAAACATCATTCATGCTTCTTACAGCATCAGCACTTTTGTTGAAAGCTGCTTGTTCCTCAGCAGACAAATCCATTTCAACAATTTTTTCCCATCCATTTTTTCCAATCACTACAGGTACGCCTAAGCAAATGTCTTTTTGACCATATTCTCCATTCAAACTTACGCAACAAGTAAATAATTTCTTTTCATCTCTTACAATGCTTTCTACCAAAGACGCTCCTGCAGCACCTGGTGCATACCAAGCAGAAGTGCCTAATAATTTAGTTAAAGTAGCACCACCCACCATGGTATCGTTGATGATTTTTTCTTGTGCTGCTGCATCTAAGAATTTAGTAACAGGAATGCTGTTCCAAGTAGCATGCTTAATCAAAGGAATCATAGTGGTATCACCATGACCACCTACCACCAAAGCATTTAAATCTGCAGGGCTGCAGTTTAAAGTAGTGCTTAATTGATATTTGAAACGAGCGCTGTCTAATGTGCCGCCCATGCCAATAATTTTATTTTTTGCTAATCCAGTAGATTGCAAAGCCAAATAAGTCATGGTATCCATTGGATTGCTAATTACAATGATGATTGCATTTGGAGAAAACTTCAAAATATTTTCACAAACACCTTTAACGATCCCCGCATTCGTGCCAATCAATTCTTCACGCGTCATACCTGGTTTACGTGGCAAACCAGAAGTAATTACGACTACATCTGAATTTGCTGTTTTGCTATAATCATTGGTGCTACCACTAATTTTTGTATCAAATCCTAATAAGGCAGCAGTCTGCATCATGTCCTGTGCTTTACCTTCTGCAAATCCTTCTTTTATGTCTAATAAAACCAATTCTGTTGCCAATTCTTTACGGGCAATATTGTCTGCACATGTTGCGCCTACTGCACCTGCGCCTACTACGGTAACTTTCATATAATGTTATTTTTAATGTATGTATTATTTTTCCGGGGCAAAGTTAACTAATTGCTTTCTATTATTTTAACCAATTCGAAAACATCTGTGCCTTGTTCATAAACTTTTAACAAAGTGCCTTTTAAATAGATGGCCATAAAGGGGGTCATTCTAGGTCTAAAGAAAGTGGGGAGGGTAAAATTGGGGTCTCTGCCAATAACCACATTGGGCTGATTGATCAAATTGTACTTTTCTGCAAATTTTTTGATGGACTCCATATCTCTATAGCTGTCCCATATAAACAATACGTTTTTAAATTTCTCAGGGTACTTGTTAATTTCAGCAGCTTCTTTTTCACAATGCGGACAATCTGGGCTAAATATAATGATACAAGTAAATTTGTATTTAGGAATTTGTTTGTTGGTAATTTCTTTTCCATCTACGCTGGTAATAGAAAAAGAAGGCAATTGCTTGTCTTTTAAATAAGGTGCATTGGGATCCACAGTAGGCCCTTGTGCATTTATTTGTGTAAGAAATGCCAAGCTTAATAAAAGAGTTAAACCGTATTTCATAATTATGCTTTGTTTTTTTGTGCTATCATTCTCATCGATTTTGCGTCTTGCAAAAATTCTGATGCGAAAATGAAATTATTTAAAAGTTTATTTTGACTGTAAATGATGTCTTGATTAGATCCTTCCCATTCTTTTTTACCTTGATGCAAATAAATGATGTAGTTGCCAATTTCCATTACACTGTTCATGTCATGGGTCACTACAACAGTAGTGATATTAAATTCTACCGTTAATTCATGAATCAATTTATCAATGACCATGGAGGTTTGCGGGTCTAATCCAGAATTGGGTTCATCGCAAAATAAATACTTAGGTTTCATGACCAAGGCACGGGCCAAACCCACTCTCTTTTTCATCCCCCCGCTTAGTTCTGCAGGAAATTTATCATTCACGCCTTCTAATTGCACACGCTTTAAAATCTCGTCTACTTTTGCCTTTTTTTCAATTAAATTCAATTCCGAAAACATATCCAATGGGAAACGCACATTTTCTTCAACTGTCATGGAATCAAATAAGGCATTGCCTTGAAACAACATGCCTAAATTTTGTCTTAATACTTTGCGCTCATCTTTATTCATGGTAGATAAAGCAATTTCGTCAAAAAGAATGTCGCCTTTATCTGCTTTCAATAAATCTACAATACATTTTACCAATACGGTTTTACCGCTACCACTGGTACCAATAATTAAATTGCAAATACCGGGCTTGAATTGGGCACTAATATCATCAATGACAATATGGTCGCCAAATCTTTTACTGATATGTTGAATTTCAATCATGGTTATTGATTAAGGGGCATTTGCAATGCCAATAAATCTTCAAATGTGTCTGGTCTGCTAATTAATTTAGCCTTCCCATTTTCAAACAAAACCTGTGCAGGTTTAAAACGCGCATTGTAATTACTCGACATTTCATAACCATAAGCGCCTGCATTATAAAACACCAAAAAATCTCCTTCGGTTATAGAAGGTATGGGCCTGTCCCATGCAAAAGTATCTGTTTCACAAATATTGCCCACTACTGCATAGTTCTTTAGTGATTTAGTAGGCGCTGATAAATTGTCAATATGGTGGTAAGCATCATAAAACATAGGTCTAATCAAGTGGTTCAATCCACTGTTGATGCCAGCAAAATGAATCTCGCCCGATTGTTTTAGCACATTTACTTTGGTGATAAAAAATCCTGATTCACTTACTAAATATTTACCTGGTTCAAACCAAGCAGTTAAATTTCTACCGGCTTTTGCAGACAAATCAGCCATGACTTTATTTACCTCTTGTCCCAATAAAGCAATGTCTGTTCCTTTTTCATTGGGTTGATAAGGCACTTTAAATCCGCCGCCAAAATCTAAAATATTTACAGTAGGAAAATCGGGTAATATTTTTTCAAACACCACAGCCGATTGTAAAAAAACTGCAACATCTTTAATTTCACTACCTGTATGAATGTGTAAAGTAGCAATATTGATTTTGTATTTTTCTTGTAAAGCTTTTAGTTCATTGATTTGTTTAAAAGGAATGCCAAATTTGCTTTTATCATGACCAGTTGAAATTTTTAAATTGCCCCCTGCCATAATATCGGGTCTAATTCGAACGCCCACAGGATATCTACTGCCATAAGTCATTCCAAATTTTTCTATATTGGATAAGCTATCGATATTAATGTGTACACCCAAACTCACAGCTTCTTTAATTTCTTCAAAGTCTACACTATTACTGGTGTATAAAATATTAGAAGCATCAAAGCCTACATGTAAAGCCAATTTAACTTCGTTGATAGAACTACAATCGATATTGCAGCCTGCTTTTTTGACAACCTCTAAAACATGAATATTGGTTAATGCTTTACATGCATAAAAAAAACAAACAGACTTATTTGAAAAGTTGCTTAATAAATTTTTATATTGGTCTACCATTTTTTCGGCATGGTATACATACAAAGGCGTGCCATAGGTTTGGGCGGCCTCATTTAATTGCGCATAAGTTAAACTAGAATTCATTACACGAAGATACAATGAGAACTAGGTTCGGTCATTATAAGAAGCTTATAATTTTGAAAAAAAGTAGGAATGGAAATGTGACTAAAGCTTATTGAATAGGACTTTCGGGACTAGTATCTTCTTCATCTGATGCTGCTTCAAAACCGTCTGTTTCTTCTGGAAGATTGGGTGGTTCTGCTTCTTCCGCATCTTCGGTTTGATCAAAAACGCTGTTGTCCGTAAAATCTTCCGGCTTGATGATGGTGGCTTCGACCAATTGATCGGCCAAAACCTCTCTTATTTTAGGTAAGTCATCTGTGGAGTTGATGCCGAAATAATCCATAAAGTTTTTAGAGGTAGAATATACCAAAGGCTTACCAGGTAAATGTTCGTTACGACCACTAATGGTAATCAATTCCTTTTCTAATAATTTTTGAATAGAATAATCGCTGTTTACCCCTCTAATGGCTTCCACTTCACCCTTGGTGATAGGTTGTTTGTAAGCAATAATGGCTAAAGATTCTAAAGCCGCATTGGACAAACGCTTTAAAAATTTATCTCCATTTAATTGGGCAATGGTTTTATGAAAATCGGGCTTGGTTAAAAACTGCCATCCGCCGCCGCTTTGTTTTAATTCAAAAGGATAAAATTCAGTACTGTATTTTTCTTGAATGCCATTCAATGCACTTTCTACTTGATCCAAACTAATGCGCTCTTCTAAAAATCCAAAAGCGTTGTTGATGAGTTCGGTAATATCATTCGCGTTCAATGCTTTTTCACTTGCAAAGATAAGCGCTTCAATATGCGGAATAATTTGGCTAATTTCCATAGGGTTGGGCTTAACCGTTTAACGCTGCGGCACCACTTACAATCTCGGTAAGTTCAGTGGTAATGGCTGCTTGACGTGCACGGTTGTAAGATAATTTCAATGATTTTAATAATTCGTTAGCGTTTTCGCTTGCTTTATCCATTGCAGTCATTCTAGCTCCATGCTCACTTGCATTCGCATCTAGCACGGCTTTGAATAATTGTGTGTTTAATATTTTGGGCATCAATTCTGCAACCAACACTTCTTTGTGTGGTTCAAAAATAAAGTCGGTTTTTTTCTGATTTGCTTTCTTGGCAATTTTTGGAATAGGTAAAAAAGGCTCAGCCGTTGGCAATTGAGTAGCTGCATTTTTAAATTCGCTGTAGATCACTTCTATTGCATCAAATTCTTTATTTGCAAATGCATTCATCGCCGCTTTCGCAGCCGTTTTCACATTTTCAAATTTTAAGTCTAAGAAAATGTCTTTAAAATCTGCATTGGTTTTGTAACCAGATTTAGATAAACTTTCAAATCCTTTCTTACCAATATTCCAGATGGTAATATTTTTATTTTGATATTTTTCTGCAATCGTAATTTTAGCTAATTTAACTAAGTTGGCGTTGTATCCACCACACAAACCTCTGTCCGAAGTAATCACAATTAATAATACATTATTAATGGGCCTGGTTTCGGCCAAAGCTAAATTCATATCCCCATCTAAACTGCCAATGATATTGCTTAACATATCTTGCAACTTGCGCGTATAAGGTCTCATTTGTGTAATCGCATCTTGCGCACGGCGTAATTTAGCAGCACTTACCATCTTCATGGCCTTAGTGAGCTGTTGGGTACTTTGGGTACTTTTAATCCTGTTTCTTACTTCGTTTAATTGACCTGCCATAGCATTTTTTAGTTTCTAAAGTTCAAGTGGGTGCCTGTTAAAATAGTGGGCATCCAAAGGCGAGCAAAGGTATCATTTTTTCGTCCATTTTTCAATTTTAAGGCCATTCAAGTTAATTTTTATATTGGACCCCCCTTAAAACCCTCAAACTCAACCCAAATACTTAACTTTGGCACGCCTATTGAGTATAGGAAATAACACAATTATCAAGCAGAAATATGTTACAAATTATAAGTAAACTATTTGGGGGTTCAAAAAGTGAGAAAGATGTCAAGAAAATTGAACATTTGGTGCCCGTAATCAATGGACACTTTGAAAGCTATAAATCGCTGAATAATGATCAATTAAGAGCTAAAACGCTTGATTTTAAAGCACGCATCAATGCCCATTTGTCTGAAACAGATGGCCTTATTGCCCAGGAGCAAGAAAGGGCCGAGGCCCTTCCTTTGAGTGATTTTTTAGGAAGAGATACCATCTATGAACATATAGATACCTTAAAAAAAGAAAGAGACCAGGCCATTGAAAAGGCTTTATGGGAAATTTTGCCAGAAGCTTTTGCTGTGGTAAAAGAAGCGGCCCGCAGATTTACCGAGGAAGAGGAATTGGTTTCAACTGCAACCCAATTAGACCGCGATTTATCTGTTAAAAAAGAATACATCCAAATTAAAGCAGATCAATCTGTTTTTCAAACTACTTGGAAAGCCGCAGGTACGCCTGTTACTTGGAACATGGTACATTATGATGTACAGTTGTTAGGGGGTATTGTCTTGCATCAAGGAAAAATTGCCGAGATGTCAACTGGGGAGGGTAAAACTTTAGTTTCTACTTTACCCGCTTATTTAAATGCACTAGCAGGGGAAGGCGTACACATAGTAACAGTGAATGATTATTTAGCA
This sequence comes from uncultured Bacteroidota bacterium, assembly GCA_903865435.1. Lineage (GTDB taxonomy): Bacteria > Bacteroidota > Bacteroidia > Chitinophagales > Chitinophagaceae > Sediminibacterium. The sequence continues at coordinate 32,567 of CAIPJS010000068.1, forward strand.
AAAAGAGATAGTGAGTGGAATGGTACTTTATTTGAGTGGTTGGGTATTACTGTGGATTGTATCGATAAGCATCAACCCAATTCAGAAGAACGTCGTGATGCCTATCGTGCCGATATTACTTATGGAACCAATAATGAATTTGGATTTGATTATTTAAGAGATAATATGGTACATACACCAGAAGAAATGGTGCAACGAAAACATCATTATGCCATGGTGGATGAAGTAGATAGCGTATTAATTGACGATGCACGTACACCATTAATTATTTCTGGTCCCATAGGTCATCAAACTGGTGAGCAACAATTTTTTGAATTGAAACCAAGAATCGAAAAATTGGTAGAGATGCAAAAGAAAACAGTGAACCAGTTTTTAATTGAGGCTAAAAAGAAAATAGCAGAAGGCAATGACGATCCTAAAGATGGTGGAAAGGCTTTGTACAGTGCGTTTAGAGGTTTACCTAAGAACAGTGCCATTATTAAATATTTAAGTGAGCCGGGTATAAGAGTGAAATTGCAAAAGTCAGAAAACTATTATTTGGCCGATCAGCAAAGAGAAATGCACCATGTAGATGCGGATTTATTTTTCCATATTGATGAAAAAAATAATTCTGTGGAATTAACAGATAAAGGCTTGCATTTAATTACAAAACAAGGAGAGGATCCGAATTTCTTTTTATTGCCAGACATTAGTGTTGCATTAAACGCCATTGATCAAAATGTAAATTTAAAAGCCGAAGAAAAATTACAACAAAAAGAAGCCATCATATCAGATTATAGTATCAAGGCCGATCGCATTCACACCGTGAACCAATTGTTGAAAGCCTATACTTTATTTGACAACGATGTAGAATATGTAGTCATTGATGGACAAGTAAAAATTGTAGATGAGCAAACGGGTCGTATAATGGAAGGCCGTCGTTATTCAGACGGATTACACCAAGCCATTGAAGCCAAAGAAAATGTAAAGATAGAAGCGGCCACACAAACCTATGCCACTATTACTTTGCAGAACTTTTTTAGAATGTACCATAAGTTGGCAGGTATGACAGGTACTGCGGAAACAGAGGCTTCAGAGTTTTGGAGTATTTATAAATTAGATGTGGTTTCTATTCCTACCAATATTCCAGCTATTAGAAAAGACGAGCAAGACTTAGTGTATAAAACCAAGCGTGAAAAATTAGGAGCAGTCATTGAAGCTATTGTTGAATTAAGAGATCAAGGCCGACCAGTTTTATGTGGTACCACATCGGTGGAAGTAAGTGAATTATTAAGTAGAATGTTGCGTCAGCAAAATATTCCACACAATGTATTGAACGCAAAACAACATGCACGTGAAGCGCAGGTGGTAGCTGAAGCTGGATTAACTGGAGCAGTAACCATTGCGACAAATATGGCAGGTCGTGGAACGGATATTAAATTAAGTCCTGAAGTAAAAGCAGCGGGTGGTTTAGCAATATTAGGAACTGAGCGTCATGAGTCGCGTCGTGTAGACAGACAGTTACGTGGACGTGCAGGAAGACAAGGAGATCCAGGATCTTCTCAATTCTTTATTTCTTTGGAAGATGATTTGATGCGCATGTTTGGAAGTGAGCGTATTGCTAAAGTTATGGACTTTGCTGGATACAAAGAAGGGGAAGTGATTCAGCACAGTATGATTACCAAATCCATTGAGCGTGCCCAGAAAAAAGTAGAAGAAAATAACTTTGGAATCAGAAAGCGTTTGTTGGAATATGATGATGTCATGAACAAGCAAAGAACGGTGATTTATAAAAAAAGAAGTCATGCTTTGTTTGGAGAAAGATTGGCATTGGATTTAGACAATGCATTTTATCAAGTCATTGAAGGGTTGGTTTTGTCGCACAAAACCAATAACGATTATGAAGCAATGAAATTGGCATTGATTGTGCATACTGGATTTGATACCAAAATTACACCTGAACAATTTAAATCTACCCATGACAATGAATTGGTCGAAGTAGCGTATCAAGAAGCCATTGCACATTATGAATACAAGCGAAATGAGATGATGCAAAACAGCATGCCTGTTTTCAAAAATATTAGAAAAGAGCAAGGAGCACATATTGAAAATGTGATTGTGCCAGTGGGTGATGGAAAAGTGGTGCACAGTGTACTGGTGAATTTAGATAAAAACATAAGCACCAGCGGTGCTACTTTGGTGGCACAAGCAGAAAAGAACATCTCATTAAGTTTTATTGATGATGCATGGAAAGAACATTTACGCGCCATGGATGATTTAAAACAATCGGTACAAACAGCCACTTACGAACAAAAAGATCCATTGGTGATTTATAAAATGGAAGCATTTGAAATGTTTAGAAGAATGGATTTAGAAATCAACCATAAATTGGTTCAATTTTTATGTCATGCACATTTGCCTTTTGAAAATGCAGTGAAAGAAGGGCGTCAACAAAAAACCGATTTAAGTAAATTAAGTGCCAACCGAACAGAAGATGCTAGTGAACCTGCTTACAATGATCCAAGTGCGCAAAAGCAAGCCCCTGTGCAAGTAGGTCCAAAAATTGGACGCAACGATGCATGTCCCTGTGGTAGTGGAAAAAAATACAAAGCTTGTCATGGAAAAGATGCCGCTTAATAAATACATCGATCATACTGTATTAAAACCAACTTGTTTGGTTTCAGATATAGAAAAACTATGTTTCGAAGCAAAGCAGTATGATTTTGCAGCAGTATGTGTGCCTCCTAATTTTGTAAAATTGGCCAAAGAAAAAGTGGCGGGTTCTTCTGTGAAAGTAGCTACGGTGATTGGTTTTCCTTTTGGTTACAGTGCTACCGAAGCAAAAATTGCAGAAATAATTTTAGCCATGGTAGATGGCGCCGATGAATTAGATGTAGTAGCCAATATCTCTGCCATTAAAAACGGAGATTGGACAGCTATCGCAGATGAAATCAATCACATCCTACCCATTATTCGTTCAAAAGATAAAGTAGTAAAAATAATTATTGAATCGGGGCTATTAACTGATGAGGAGATAATCAAGTGTTGTGATATTTATGGAATAGCCGGTATTGATTATTTAAAAACATCAACAGGCTATGCCGAAAAAGGAGCCAGTGTAGAAGCGGTTCAATTATTTAGAAAATATTTACCCGAACAAGTGCAAATTAAAGCTTCGGGCGGCATCAGAGACTACGCCACTGCTAAACTAATGATAGATGCAGGTGCAACGCGCATAGGTTGTAGCGCAGGGGTGGCCATCGTATCGGGCGCTAATGCAGATAATGTAAAATCAAATTATTAACTTTACTTATCATGTTACTAGAAAAGATAAAATCATTAGCCAAGGAAAATCAATCAGAGAATGTTGCTGTGCGCAGACATTTGCATGCGCATCCTGAATTAAGTTATCAAGAATTCGAGACCAGTAAATATGTGCAAGCACAATTAAAAGCCATTGGCATCCCATTTACCGTCATCGCTACTACAGGCGTATTGGGAATGATCGAAGGAAAAAATGCAAGCAAAAGAGTTATCGCACTTCGTGCAGATATGGACGCACTTCCTATCATTGAAGAAAATAAAGTCGATTATATTTCAACAAAAGAAGGAGTGATGCATGCCTGCGGACATGATGTGCATACCACCATTTTATTAGGTGCAGCAAAAATATTATGGACTTTGCGTGAAGAATTTGAAGGCACAATAAAATTATTATTTCAACCGGGGGAAGAAAAAAATCCGGGTGGAGCAAGTTATATGATTCGTGACGGAGCTTTGAAAAACCCAGTTCCACAAGGCATTGTAGGCTTACATGTGCATCCAGGATTGAACCTAGGAAAACTAAGTTTTAGAAAAGGACGTGTCATGGCCAGTGCAGATGAACTGTATGTTTCTATCAAAGGTCCAGGAGGACATGCGGCTACACCGCATCAAACAGTAGATACTGTTTTAGTAGCTGCACAATTAATTACTAGTTTACAAACTATTATAGCACGCAATCGCGATCCACAAAATCCCTCTGTTTTATCTATCTGTTCAGTACATGGTGGTAATACTACGAATGTTATTCCGAGCGAAGTAAAATTAATGGGCACCTTCAGAGCCATGGATGAAGTATGGCGTTTTAAAGCACATGAATTAATGTTGCAACAAGCCAAGGGTTTAGCCATTGCCACAGGTGCCGAAATAGATTTTAGAGTAGATGTAGGTTATCCAACTGTAGACAATGAACCAATGATTACCCAAGCAGCTTGGCAATTAGCTGATACTTATATAGGTGCAAACAATGTAGAAGAAACAGAAAAAAGAATGGGTGCCGAAGATTTTGGTTATTACTCTCAAGTAATACCAGGTTGCTTTTTTAGATTGGGCGTACGCAATGAAGCCCAAGGCATCATACATAATGTACATACTCCACACTTTAATATAGACGAAGCCGCCATTGAAAATGGAGTGGGTATGATGGCTTGGTTGGGTACCCAATTATTTGCCTAAAGCATTATATTTCAACAATATATAGTACAAAAATCTCGTTTTGTATATATTCAGTAGCTTTGTACAACTCGTAAACTAACATTCGTTATAAATTTATTACATGTCGAATAAAGAAAACTTAAGAAAGGAACAAGCTTTAGAATACCATGCAAGTGGTCGACCTGGTAAAATTGAAGTGGTTCCAACCAAGGAAGCCAAAACGCAAAAAGATTTATCATTAGCTTATAGCCCAGGCGTGGCCATTCCATGTACCGAGATTAAAAACAATCCAGCGGACGTATTTAAATATACAGCAAAAGGAAATTTAGTGGGTGTGATTACCAACGGAACAGCGGTATTGGGTTTAGGAAATATTGGGCCCTTAGCCAGCAAGCCCGTGATGGAAGGGAAGGCGGTACTATTTAAAATTTTTGCAGACATTGATGTGTTTGATATTGAGATTAATGAAACCGATCCTGATAAATTTGTAGCCATTGTAAAATCTTTGGAGCCTACTTTTGGCGGAATTAATTTAGAAGACATCAAAGCTCCAGAATGTTTTTACATCGAGCAAAAATTAAAAGAAACGATGTCCATTCCAGTGATGCACGACGATCAACATGGAACAGCTATCATTAGTAGTGCTGCTTTATTAAATGCATTAGAATTACAAAAGAAAAAAATTGATAAAGTAAAATTTGTAGTAAGTGGTGCAGGGGCAGCAGCCATGGCTTGTATTAAGTTATATGTAGCATTAGGTGCGCGTTATGAAAATTTTATTTTGTTTGATAAGGATGGGGTATTGCATACAGGCAGAACCGATTTAGGAGAAGACAGAAAACCCTTTGCTATTAAAGCAGATAATATGACCTTGGCGCAAGCCTTTAAAACAGCCGATGTGTTTTTAGGATTGAGTGTGGGCAATATCATCTCTAAAGAAATGGTGGCATCTATGCCCAAAAATCCAATCGTATTTGCCTTAGCGAATCCCGATCCTGAAATTGATTATGAAGCAGCTACTTCGGCAAGGAAAGACATTATCATGGCCACAGGCAGATCCGATTATCCGAATCAAGTAAATAATGTTTTAGGTTTCCCTTATATATTTAGAGGGGCATTAGATGTACGCGCTAAATCCATCAACGAAGCCATGAAGTTGGCAGCGGTGAATGCATTGGCTGAATTGGCAAAATCGGCCGTACCTGATGCAGTAAATATGGCGTACAATCAACAAAGCTTATGTTTTGGCCCCGAATACATTATTCCAAAACCATTGGATCCAAGGTTGTTAAGCACATTGGCACCAGCAGTGGCAAAAGCAGCCGTAGCATCGGGTGTAGCACAACAAGTCATTACCAATTGGGACGAATATGAATTGCAGTTAAACAAACGTTTAGGCTTAGACAATCAATTGATGCGTTTGATTAGCAATAAGGCAAGACGCGATCCAAAACGTTTGGTATTCTCTGATGCAGAAAATATAAAAATATTAAAAGCAGCGAGTATTGTGTATGATGATGGTATTGCTTATCCTATTTTATTGGGCAATGAAACTAGGATTAAAAATATTGCAGCAGCCAATAATATAGACATTAGCGATTTGCCAATTATAGATGTACGCAGCGATGAAATGGAAGCGAAAAGAGAATTTTTTGGATCTATTTTATTTCAAAAAAGACAACGCAAGGGAATCAATAAATACGAAAGTTTAAAATTAATGCGCACTCAAAATTATTTTGGTGCGATGATGGTAGAAACTGGTGAAGCTGATGCAATGTTATCTGGCTTAACTAGAAATTATACCGATGGTATTAAACCTGCACTACATATTATAGGAACAGAAGAAGGCGTGAAGAAAATTGCAGGTATGTATTTATTGTTAACGAAGAAAGGTCCTTTGTTTTTAGCAGACACTACAGTAAACATTAATCCTAATGCAGAAGAGTTGGCAGACATTGCTTTATTGGTGGCCAAAGAAGTACGCAACTTTAATATGGAACCAAGAATAGCCATGTTAAGTTATTCTAATTTTGGAAGTAGCGATACGCCCGAAGCAAGAATGGTGGCAGAAGCAACGCGTATCATCAAGCAACGCAATCCATCTTTAATTGTAGATGGAGAAATGCAAGGCATGATGGCATTTAATAAAGAAATCTTAAAAGAAAATTATCCATTTAGTGACTTGGTAGATGCGCAAGTGAATGTTTTGATCTTCCCTAATTTAACCTCTGGAAATATTGCTTATCATTTATTAAAAGAAATTGGTGGAGTAGATATTATTGGACCCATCTTATTGGGTTTAAAGAAACCGGTGAATGTATTGCAATTGGGTTCGGGGGTAAGAAATATCATCAATATGGCTACTGTTGCCGTGGTAGATGCACAATTAAAGACCAGGGTAGACACCGACTTAGAAGTACAAAGAGTTAGTTGGTGGAACCGTATGAAAAAGAGAAAGAAATAAGTTAATTTAGCAGGATGAATATCTTCACGCATTTTGGTTACTACCTTTTGATGTTAAAAGGCATGTTTACAAAAACCGAAAATAAAAAAATGTTTTGGAAGGAGTACATCAAGCAATGTGTGGAGATTGGTTTTGGCGCTTTACCCATAGTAGTTATTATTTCCTTTTTTTTAGGTGCGGTTATTACCGTACAAACTGCAGCACAATTTGTGAATCCTTTAATTCCAATTACCACAGTAGGTATTGTGGTTCGTGACAGTATGTTATTGGAATTTGCCCCTTCCTTTTTAAGCATAGTTTTGGCCGGCGTAGTAGGTAGTAAGATTGCCAGTGAATTAGGCAATATGCGCATAAGTGAGCAAATAGATGCTTTGGAAATTATGGGCATCAATACTAAGAACTATTTAATCTTGCCCAAAATACTCGCTTGTTTTAGCATTGTGCCATTGCTTGTTGGTATTTCGGCAGTGATTGGTGTATGGGGCGGTTATCTTGTTGGCGGCTTAACCGGTTCTGTTGCGCCAGAAGTGTTTGTCATGGGTATAAGAAAAGGGTTTGAAACGAATTACGTAAACATAGCATTTTATAAGTCGTTTATTTTCTCATTTATTATCAGTACCGTGCCTTGTTATTTTGGTTACAATGTAAAGGGAGGTGCGCTAGAAATTGGTAAAGCTGGCACAAGGGCTGTAGTGGTAAGTTGTATACTTATACTCATTGCCGATTATTTAGTGGCTGCCATTGCTATTTAAGCTAACTTAGTAGTACAATTTTATCGAATGAAAATAAGCTTTCATGGTGCAGCACGTACCGTTACTGGATCTAAACATTTAGTGCAGTTAGATAATGGAGAAATTTTTTTATTAGATTGCGGATTGTTCCAGGGAATGGGAAGAGATACTGATTCACTGAATGCTACATTTGGTTTTGATGCCACTAAAGTGAATTATGTAATTCTTTCACACGCGCATATAGATCATTCTGGCCTACTTCCTAAATTAGCTAAAGAAGGTTTCAAAGGAAATATTTATTGTACTCCAGCCACCAAGGCATTGACTGAAATTTTATTGGAAGACTCTGCTATGATTCAAAGAGACGATGCTAAATATGGCAATAAGCGAAGAGCCAAGCAGGGCCTGCCTCCTATTGAGCCCTTGTATGATATGGATGATGTAAATATGGTATTACCGCTTTTAACTATTGTTGAATACAATCAGCCCACAAAAATTTCTGATTCTGTTGAATTATTATTTACCGATGCAGGCCATATTATTGGAAGTGCGGCGGTAAGTTTAAAAATTAAAGAAGGTACTGACACTAAAACACTCACATTTAGTGGAGATGTTGGAAGATATCGCGATATGATATTGCGTTCACCTTCTACTTTTCCTCAAGCCGATACCATTATTATTGAAAGCACTTATGGCGATAAACTACACGATTTAATTCACACCACACCCGATGATATTTTACATTGGATTGAAAAAACCTGTGTGGAGCAAAAAGGAAATTTAATTATTCCTGCATTTAGTGTGGGTCGTACGCAAGAAATTTTATTTGAACTGAATCAGTTGTCCTTAGAAAAAAGGCTACCTCATATTCCCGTATATGTAGACAGTCCATTAAGTATGGAAGCTACCGATGTGGTAAAAATGTTCCCTAAATACTTCAATAAAAAAATTCAAAAAATATTGGAGGTAGATGACGACCCATTTGATTTTGAGGGTCTTCGTTATATAAAATCGGTGGAAGAGAGTAAGGCCTTGAATGAGGACTTGCATCCTAAGGTAATTATATCAGCCTCTGGTATGGCCGATGCGGGTAGGGTAAAGCATCATATCAAAAATAATATTAGCAATGCGAAGAATACAATTTTACTAGTTGGTTATTGCGAGCCGCATTCTTTAGGTGGAAGATTAATGAATGGTGCTAAGCTGGTTAAAATATATAGCGAAGAATATCCGGTCATTGCTACAGTGGGATCTATTAGAAGCATGAGTGCCCATGCCGATTACGAGGATCTTATGCAATTCTTAGGCTGCCAAAGCCCTGATTTAGTAAAGCAAATATTTGTAGTGCATGGTGAAGCCGAAGTGCAGGATCATTTTGCGGAAAGATTACGCAAAAAAGGGTTTAAAGACGTGATTGTACCTGAAATGCATGAGACAGTGGAAATTGTATAATTAGGAGATTAATTATTAAAGCGCTAGAATAAAGTTTGGGGCGTGAATATTTTATATTCCACTTTCTCGCATGGGTTCGTGCTTTGCTGAAAATTCTTAGCCACAGTATAGGAGCTCATTTTACTATCCTTTATTTGATGTTTAGCCAATTCTAAAATTTGCGCATCGTTTAAATTTTCATTCACCCAAGCATTGGCTGCATCTTCTTCTAAAATGGTGGGCATTCTTTTTTTAACATTGTGAATCTTACTCATTAAGCCATTTGCTTCAGTAGTTATTATACCAAAGCTATTTTTAGTTTCTCCAGTATTTTGGTTGGTCCAAGTATTCCAAACACCCGCTATATAAAAAATAGGTTTTTCATTCAATGAAATACAGTGCGGGTACTTTTCTTTTTCAATTTGTTGCCATTCAAAAAAATGAGAAGCCAATACCAAACACCTGTTGGTATGAATGGTACTTTGTGCTACTTTATTGCTTAAAATAGTTTCTGCCTTTATATTAAGGGTGGTATATTTTTTTCTCGATTCTAATAATTCTTTTTCATTACGCACCCAATGAGGGATAAGCTCCCAGTGCATAAGGCCAGGTCTTAACAAAGATTTATGGGGGGTATTTATAGCATCTTCACTTCTAGATTCCCTAAAAATTACTGGCCACTGGTCATAAGCAAAGCCCGACTGCATAGGTATATCAATGGTATCTATATCTAATACAGTGTCTCCTACTTTAATAGTTTGCTTTTTAGGAATTTTTATGCCAATAACGTAACACATATATTTTTGAATAGTCTTCCCTGCAAATTAAGAATTTTAATATAAAATGATGGACTGGTTTATCTTATTTATTAAGTTTTGTTTATATTTAATTTGCTAAAAAACCTTACAATGAAAAAATGCATTGCCTTGCTTTTTATTGCGCTCTCCTGTTCTCATTTAAAAGCACAAAGAATTATTTCTTTTTTCAATGAACAAAAATCGCCTGAATTAGTTAAGCTGTTTAAAGACAGTAGCTTAATTCCTAATTTACAAGCCATTCATGGAGAAATTAGAATGGGTACTTTAGATTTAAATGCTGAACGTGCTAGTGTTGTTAAGAGATTGAATGAAGCGGGCGTGCCTGTAGTAGCTTGGTTGGTTTTGACCGAGGAAGATGGTTATTTTTCAAATAGTATAAACGCCGATTTATCTTCTAAAAGATATCAAGAAATTAAAGCCTGGGCGAATCAGTATCAAATCAAATTAAAAGGCATTGGTTTAGACTTTGAAATTGACATGAACGATTTAAAATTAGCTAGACAAAGCCCGTTTAAATTAATTTATAAAATGTATGCTCGTTTATATGAAGATGATAGCAACTTTACAATGGCAAGATTAAAGTACGATACATTAGTTGCACAAATCAAAGCCGACGGATACGAGGTAGAAGGCTATTATATGCCTTATATTAATGACGAAGCTGCTGCTGGAAAAACTTCTATTCAAAAAATGGCACGATTTATTAAATACGAAACAGGCAAGGATATTCCTATGTTGTATAGTTCCCTAAATGGCAATGGTGATGGGCTTTTAAAAATATACGGAGAGGATGTAAAGCTATATGCAGCAGGTCTTGGTAGTACTGGTGGTGGCTTGGATTCTTCTAGTTTATTAACTTACGAGCAGTTAGCACACGATATGAATGTGGCCTTTAAAACCGTGAAGGAAGTGCATATATTTAGTCTAGAAGGTACAGTAAAAGCGGGTATGATGCCTAAGTTATTAAACTATAAATACGATAGTACTGTTGCTTATGATCAAAAGGCCATTCAAAGTGCAATGAGCGTTCAAAAAAAGGTTAAATTCATATCTACTATTTTAAGTTATCCTACTTTATTCTTAATAAGCATCTTATTAATACTTGTGGGTATTGTTTGGGTTATTAAATTAATAATACAAAAAATTATAAAATTGATAAAGGGTAGTAAAGGGTAATCATTTTTATTTTAAAAACGCTTCTTATGAAAAAAGTCTTCAAATTTATTGGTTATGCTTTATTAAGCATTATTGGTTTAATTGCTATTTTTTTAACAACTGTTTATGTAAAAAGTTATTTCAGTTATAAAGAGGCTGCTAAGTTAATAGGGAAGGAAGCGCCCATGCTAAGTATTGATGGCCATGAGTTTCGTGATTTAAATAAGAATGGCAAGCTAGATGCTTACGAAGACTACCGCGTAAATATTGAAGACCGTATTACTAATTTGATAGGTCAAATGACATTAGAGGAAAAAGCAGGCACCCTATTTATTACCATGGCTGCTATGAATAGCAATGGCGATTTAAGTGAAACAAAATCATTCCTTAATCCTATATCTTATATCGTAGAAGGTAATTCTGAAATGGTTTTGGGTAAGAACATGAATCATTTAAATACTTTACAATCTACTTCACCAGAAGCTATGGTTGTTTGGCATAATAATATTCAAAAATTAGCAGAGCGTACAAGATTAGGTATTCCTATTACACTAGCTACCGATCCAAGACATGGTGTGCCCAATGCGCCTGGTGCAAGTATTTATAGTCCTTTCTTTTCTAGTTGGCCTTCTACTTTGGGTTTAGCTGCTACAAGAGACAGTAATTTGGTACGCGCTTTTGGTGATATCGCCAGACAAGAATACAAAGCTTTAGGTTTTAGATTAACCTTATCTCCCATGGCCGATTTAGCCACAGAGCCAAGATGGGGTAGAATTAATGGAACTTTTGGAGAAGATGCCGAACTAGCTGCCACTATGACCAAGGCGTATATCTTAGGCTTCCAAGGAGATACCATTAATGAGCATACGGTGGAGTGTATGGTAAAACATTTTTCGGGTGGAGGTCCGCAAGAAGATGGACGTGATGCACATTTCCCTCCAGGCCATCAAGCATACAAAGGAGGTAATTTTAATTATCATTTAATACCATTTGTAAAAGGGGCATTTGCGGCAGGGGCTGCGCAAGTAATGCCTTACTATGGAATTCCCATGGGGCAAACTAGCGAGGATGTAGGCTTTGGTTACAATAAAGATATTATCACAGGTTTATTAAGAAATACATACAAGTTTGAGGGTATTGTGTGTACCGACTGGGGTTTAGTAACGGACGCTAAAGTTTTTGGCTATACTTTAAAGCCAGCCGCTGCACATGGTGTTGAAAATTTAACGGCAAAACAAAGAATTGAAAAAATAATTAATGCAGGTTGTGATATGTTTGGTGGAGAGGCGCTTCCTAATTTAGTAATTGAATTAGTAAAAGAAGGAAAGATTTCTGAAAAAAGAATTGACTCTTCTATGAGAAGAATTTTGAAAGAAAAATTTCGTTTAGGATTGTTTGATCATGCTTATTTAGATCCCGCTGGCGTTAAAGTTATTAATAATACAAGTTTTGCTGCTAAAGGAATTGAGGCACAACAAAAGTCTTTGGTTTTATTGAAAAACGATGCCAATATTTTGCCATTAAAAGCGGGCGCTAAAATATTTTTAGAAGGTTTTAATAAAGAGGAAACTAAGGGCTATACTAATTTAGTAAATGATGCAGCTAGCGCCGATGTAATTGTTTTAAAAATTGGCACACCCGATAATGCAGGCAGTGAAAAATATATTTTACAAAGATTATTTAATCATGGCTCACTAGCATTCTCTGATAAAGAGGAAGCGCGCTTATTAAAAATTATTCAATCTAAGCCAACCATTACTGTTATTAACTTACAAAGACCAGCGGTGATACCAGGCATAAATAAATACTCTAAAGCCCTTATTGCCGATTTCTCCAGCCAGGACAATGTTATACTCGATTTAATTATGGGTAAGTTTAAGCCAACAGGTAAATTGCCATTTGAATTACCATCTTCTATGGAAGAAGTATTAAAGCAGAAAGAAGACATGCCTTACGATACTAAAAACCCTTTGTACAAATTTGGAGCGGGGATAGGGTATAAGTAGTTTAAAAGTTGCCCGAAGGTGCAACTAATTTTTACCCTCAATTGAACTGTTCGGAATTCCCGAACAGTTCAATAACCGAGGATTACTCGGTAGTTCAAACAGAGAAATTAGATTAATTTGAACTGTCAAGGAATCCTTGATAGTTGGGATCTTAAAATGCTTCATTTGTTAGTAATAATTCAGATTTCGTGTTTTCTGACTCATATTTGGGTTTATCAATCAATAATTTCGACTTTAATGCTCATTTTTATCATTTTTTGATTGAAAAATCGTATATTTATGATTGATAAATAAAAGATATGCCAAAGAAAACACCTATAAATGATGCTGAAATAATTCAATTTATTAAGGATAATCCTATGTGCTCCTCTAACGAAATTTTAAATGGGTTAGCACTTAATATAAGCATGCCTAC
>CAIPJS010000069.1 GCA_903865435.1 uncultured Bacteroidota bacterium
AAATGATTCTGTTAAATACGTCACAATCTATTTAGGTACTGTCATGTTAATAAAATAAATTAGATGTATTATAATACATCTAATTTATTTTATTAACATGACAGTACCTAAATAGATTGTGACGTATTTAACAGAATCATTTTTAAACTCGTAAACAACCTATTATGAAAAAAATTAATTTATCATTTGTCATTGTCTTTGCATTAATAGCATGCCTTGTCAATACAAAATCATTTGCCCAAAAAATAAGTGAGCAAACTTCAACTTATGTAAGAAATGGGTTGTCTATTCATTTTATACCCTCTAACTCCTTTTCTCCAGAAATTATAAATTCAATTAAAGTTTCTGAGAAATATGATGATAATTCATTTGGTGATAATATATTAAGAGCAAATATTGCAGGAAACTTGCAAGTGACTAATAAAAAAGGGAAAAATGATAAATCTTCAAATTCTATAGATAACGAAATAAATTCAAGTGATTATAAAGTTATCACAGATGCAATAGCAAGTCAAAAAATTCCTAATAAAATATTATCTAAAATTTTGTTGAATGAAAAGGGACAACTAGATTTCACAAAAACTATTTTTCCAAGAGGTCTATATAACGCAACTGATAATACCATGATAACTGCTCAAACCTCGAATGAAAGTATGACTGTTTTACAAACAGACGCAATATTCAATGTACTAAAAAATATCTATTTTTTAGTACAACTAAACGGTACTGTTTCAACTAAATCTTCAAAAGATGGTGCTACTTATACTGTACCTTTTAAATCTTACTTATTTCAAGTGGATTTGAGTGATTTAATCAATGCTAATCTTTTCTTTAAAACATTTGATAAAAAAGACCCTTCTGTGTCTACTAAAATCAACGACTATACATTTAACGTAAAATTAATTTCTTTTGCAAATGGTGAAGGAAGTACATTAGATAAAGAATTAGAGTTTGAGGGTTTGAAATTAGTTTCTAAACCGAAAAGTCAACAACAAATTTACAAAGATTTAGCAGCCGCATCTGTTGATGAGAGTTTAGTTCAACATTCTAATAATTATGAGCCTTTTAAAGTTAGAACAAGAATAAATTCAGTAGGTCCTATCACTGCTAAAATTGGTAAAAAAGAAGGTTTAAAAATTGACGATCATTTTGAAGTATTTAGAAATAAAATAGATGAAAAAACAGGTGATAAATTTGCAAAAAAAATTGGTTATGTAAGAGTAGCTAAAGTTGCAGATAATGCAAAGGTTTCAACTGGTGATTCAGAGCCATCTAGATTTTATAAAGCACCTGCAGGAAGTGTTGAAAAAAATGATGTTATGAAAGAAATTCCTGAAACAGGAATTCAAGTAGGCACAGAGATTTTATTTGGAGATGGATATACTTCTCCAATGGTTAATATTGATTATGTTACTCATTTAATTAGAGGTAATAGATTAACAGCAAGTTATATGAATTACGAAGGAACTTCATTACTGTTAGCAGAGGCAAGACAAATAATCCAATTAAATAGATTAACATTCACTCCAGGCTTTGGTTATATTTTCCCACTTAGTTCTGATGGTAAAGCTTCTGAAAAACCAGGTGGTATTTCTACAAGTTTTAAAGTGGGATTAGATTTTGGAAAACACTTTGAAATTAACGCTGGACCAAGATTCTTAGCAGATGAAGCAGGAAACACTATGGCTGCATTTGGATTTGGCCTAAGATTGTTTGGATTTTAATATATAACTGACAAAGACTATGTTCTCATAGTCTTTGTCAGTTAATTCAATTCAATTTTTATGAAATTCATTTATTTAACTTTATTTGTATTGTTTCAAAACACTTATTTAGATGCACAAAAATCTGTTTATAGTTTTATAGAAACAAAACCTATTTATTTGTACACTGATGCAGATTTTTTTGATGTTTTTGAAGTCTCAGTTATGGGATCGGAATCTTTAAAAAAAATTAATGATAATGCAAAAATCAAATTGCTTACTGAATTGATTAATAATGGCAATACTGAAAAAAAAATCATTAAACCACTTATTTCAAAATCTACACCTCAAAGTTTTTTATCTGCAAGAAATGAGAATATTTTAAAACAAATAATTAATGATACTAGTTGCATTAATGCACAAATCAATTCAATTATAAAACCTTTAATTCTTTCAAGTAGAAAAACCTATAAAAAAACATTTATAGTACGTGTCAATTTAATAAATATTAAAAAACAATTAATAAACTTCGAATGAAAAAATTAACCCGATATATATTTATTTGCTTTAGTGTAATTATTTGTATCTCTGCAAATGCACAAAATACTTCTAATGACTATTTGTCTACAAATTATGAAGTACAATTTGTTAAAACTGGATTACAAGGAACTGAACTATTTAAGGTTTATTCTTACGGAAAAAATGACGATCAAGCAATAAACAATGCTAAATCTGATGCAATCAAAGCTATTTTATTCAAAGGGATACCAGGATCGGGAACTCAAAATCCTTTAATTACTGATTTTTCTGTTATTGAATCCAAAAAAGATTTTTTTAATTCTTTTTTTGAAAATAATCAATTTCAACAATTCATTTCTGTATCAGGTGATGGAACTGTGGAAGAGAAATATAAAGTAGGTAAAAGGGTTAAAGTAGCTGTAATTGTTTCAGTTCAAAAAGATAATTTAAGAAAACTACTTGAAGCGTCTGGGATTATTAGAAAACTAGGCCTAGATTAACATAATTTAAAATATACTTATGAAAAATATTTTTATAACAATTACTCTAGTAATTGTTAGCACTTTTCTATCTGAACATGTTTTTGCACAGGCTAAAAAGCCGACAATAATGATAATTCCTTCTTCAACTTGGTGTGAAAAAAATAAGTTTAAAAAAGTTTTTGATAATCAAGGTAATAAAGAAGAAGTTGATGATTATGAAAGCGCATTTAATAAAAGCACGGAATTACAGCAAGTTATTACAAAAATTAGCTCATTTTTTAGAGATAGAGGCTATCCTGCTGAAAGAATGGATCAAGTGATTAAAGATTTAAAAAGCCAAGAAGCTGAAGATTTACTAACTACATCAAAAACGGGATCTACTTTATCTGAGTCACCATTAGACAAATTAAAAAAAGTAGCAAAAACAGACATTATTGTAACAATTGATTGGCAAATCATTGAAAACGGACCATTTTTACAGGTTAATTACAATTCAATAGGTTTAGACGCATATACTAACAAACAAATTGCTGACGCAACCAAGGTTGGTCAGCCAAATGCAGCAGCTTCTGTCCCTCTATTACTAGAAACCGCTGTTTTAGCTAATATGGATAATTTATTGGCTAGTTTACAAGCCCATTTTGACGATTTAAGACTAAATGGTAGAGAAATAATTTTAGAAATTCGAAAGTTTGAAAGTTTTAATGGCGATCTAGAAACAGAATTTGACGGCAAAGAATTAAATCAAATTATTGAAAATTGGGTCAGCAAGAATACTAAAGGAAATAGCTTTTCTTTAAAAGATGCCACAGAAAGTATAATGAATTTTAATCAGGTAAGGATTCCCTTTTATGATGAAAATGGAAAGGCATTAGATGCAAGATCTTGGGCTAATGATTTAAGAAAATATTTAAAAAATACTTACAAAATTGATTCTAAAATTTTAACCAGAGGGCTTGGAAGTGCAAGAATAATAATTGGAGAAAAATAAATTATATTTATGAAAAAAATTGTTTTCATTTTTTGTTTCGCACTCTTTTGCATTAAAATTGATGCTCAAAATAACTATGGTAAATCTGATGATGCTGCAAGAATAGTAATTGCTTCTTTTGTTCCAGAACAAATTGAGGGACTTTCGGATATTTCTATACAAAGCCTTACCAATAAACTAGATCAGATTACAACTGGTGCTGGTATTGGGGGAAGTTTATCAAGGTTCATTATTACACCAAGTGTAAATATTCTTGGAAAAGAAATTACACCTACTGCTCCACCAATGACAGCTATTTCAATGAGTATTACATTTTATATTGGCGATGGTTATGAAGGAACAAAATTTTCTAGTTTTACAATTAATACCAAAGGTGTAGGTAATACTGAAACTAAAGCATACATATCTGCTTTTAAGAATATTAAAGTTAACGATCCCGGATATTCCTCCTTTATCGAAACAGGTAAGAAGAAAATCATTGAATATTATAATTCCAAATGTGATTTTATCTTAAAAAATGCATCTGCAATGGCAGACAGAAAAGAATATGACAATGCAATTTATACTCTTACTGAAGTTCCTGAAGTTTGTAAAGAATGTTATGATAAGTCAATGGATTTAAGTGTCAGAATATATAGAGAAAAACTTGATAATGAATGTCAAGTTAACTTAACAAAGGCAAATGCTTCCATTGCTAAAGATCAATGGGATGAAGCAGCAGATTATATTTCTTTATATACGCCTGACATGAAATGCTATGGAGAAGTCAAAAAATTGTTGAATAAAATTACAGATCATAGATGTGAAGTGGCTCTTGGTAAGGCAAGGGGATCCTGGGCTTCAAAAGATATTGAAACAACTAGTCAATATTTGTCAGAAATTCCTGGAGATTCAAAATGCAGCGCTGAAGCTCAAAAACTTATAGTAGAAGTAAAGGCTTGGGCAAAAGAAAAAGACGCAAGAGAGTGGAACTTTGAATTAAAAAAGCAAAAGGATGATGTAGAAATTAGAAAATTAGCAATTTCTGCTGCAAGAGATATAGGGGTTGCGTATGGCAAAAATCAACCTAGAAGAGTATATAATACTGCCGTTATTAGAACCTGGAGGTAACAAAAGTGTTTAAATAAAAAAAGAGTCATTAAATATGGCTCTTTTTTTATTTAGATCTGCTACACACTTTACAAAAATCCAGTCCTGTATGAAATTGAGGAAATAGAAAAACCCTTGATAGACAAGGGTTTCAAAAAGGTAGTGGTCTCGCCAAGAATCGAACTTGGATCTAGTGTTTAGGAAACACCTATTCTATCCATTGAACTACGGGACCCTCGACCTTTTAGCGGCCGACGAGCGCAAAAATAACCACATTATTTGGTATCTTTACGCCTCTAATACAACACAATATGGGTTTTTACAATATCATTATTAAGTTTAGGTTCTGGCTTAGTTTAGTGGCCCTTGCCTTAGGTTTAGGTCTTGAACTTTCGGGTTTGGCGGGCTTTTGGCCTGTTTTCCCTCTTTATTTCATTGCCTTAATAGGAATTCTGAGCCATTTTTTCATTGGCCCCCTTCGTTTGGTACAAGCCCCAATGGAAGCGGGTGATATGGACGAAGTGGAGCGAATTTTAGCGACAATCTGGTGGCCTCAACTTTTATACAAGCCTGTCCGCAGCACTTACTATACTATCAAGGGGAATATTGCCATGGCGAAACAAGATTTTGATACTGCAGAAAAGCATTTAAAACATAGTAACGAATTAGGATCTGCGATGCCTGAGGCAGAAGGTGCCAACAAATTACAATTAGGTATGATGGCCATGCAGAAAGGAGATACTAAACAAGGTGAGTCTTATATACGTGCAGCTATTCGTGCAGGTATTCCAGATAAAGAATCGGAAGCAGTTGCTTTTTTAAGCATGTGTCAAATTTTTATGAACAAGCGCGAGTTTCGTGCCGCTAAAGATTATTTCCGCAAAGCCAAAGCATGCAAACCCACTACTAAACAAGTTGTAGATCAAATCAAAGAAATTGAGAAATACATTTCTCGTATGCCTGGGTAATTTTTATTTGATTCTATCAAAATATAGTTTATGAACATTAACGAGACTGTACCAAAAAATTTTGATTCTGTAAACTTCTTCAGAAAAATTAAGAATAAGATTTCAAAAGAAACCTTTGGCTTATCAAATGAACAATTGAAAGAGTATTATAAAGATGCTAATAAAGAAGCATTCTTTAAAAGACTCGATGAGGCTAAGGTGATGTTTAAAAAATAAACATTATTAATAAAAGATATTATCGAATATGAAACAGGTAAATAAAACTTTTGATACAGTTAAAGTTTTTAGAGGTATAAAGACTCAATTATCTGAGAAGTTGAGTAATATGAATGATGCAGAGGTCACTGGTTATTTATCCGCTTATAATGAAGCCTATTACAATCAATCAATTGCTGAAACAAGGCTTAAATATAAAGATGTAATTGATAAAATGAGCTTTTCTGAATTTGCATCGTTTTTAAAGAATAAATAAGATAACCATAAAATATTTCTTAAGCCCACTTCATACGAGTGGGTTTTTATTTAGAAAACTTTCGAAGTTCTAAACGTAGAAATACGCTGAAAATGGAATAAAATCCTTTGTAATTTTATCATATATGGTTATTAATAAAAATGTACGTAATTTTGTACAAAAATATATTATGACTAAAGTACTATCAATTACAGAATTTAGAAGTAATCTGGCATCTGAACTTGAACTTATTGGGAGTAATAGTAGAAATCAACTCATTATAAAAAGACCAAAGAGTAAGGGTAACATAGTTGTAATATCCCAGGAAGCCTATAATTCAATGGAGGAAACTTTATACTTATTATCAAGTAAGAAAAATAGAGAACATATTTTAGAGAGTGTTAAGCAACTCAATGAAGGAAAATCAAAAAAAATTAAATTAAAAGATCTCTGGAAATAATAATCTCAGACAAAGCAGAAGCCGATTTGAATCATTGGAAACTTAAGAAGAATATTAAGATACAAAATAGAATAAACAATTTATTAGAAAACATTCAAAGTGAACCTTTTACTGGAATTGGAAAACCTGAACCATTGAAATATGAACTCACTGGTCTTTGGAGTAGAAGAATTAATAAAGAACATCGTCTTATTTATAGAGTAGGTAAAGAAATAATAGAAATTGTTTCATTAAGATATCATTATCAATAATATTTCATAATTTAATAAATAAAAGAATATCCCATGCAATTCGATATTATCCTTGCTAAATATTTATTAAACAAAAATATACCTGTTAACACAGTAAAATATATTTTAAGCATAGCCTATTTATTAACTAGCTTAATGTTATATTTTATTGTGTTTGCTAAGGAGCCAAGCTTTGGTAGCGGAATAGTTTTTATGCTTGTATTTGTTTTCTTTGGCTATTTAAGGTCAAAGAATTTAGAATACTATTTGAAAAATAGAAACAAACTCTAACTCAAGAACTTCTCAATCGTTGGTGCGAAATGCGCATGCTCAAGCGCATGAATTTTATTGGCTAAGGTATCAGCTGTATCATTAGCATCTATAGAACATTTTGCTTGAAATATAATAGCGCCTTCATCGTAATGCTCATTTACCCAATGTATGGAAATGCCTGACTCTTTTTCTCCTGCAGCAATAACTGCTTGATGCACACGCGCACCATACATTCCCTTGCCTCCGTATTTTGGAAGTAATGCAGGATGAATATTTATAATAGCTTTTGGATAAGCCCTAACCAATACTTCAGGTACTTTCCATAAAAAACCAGCTAAGACAATAAAATTGATATCTGCATTTTGCAAACTCTCTACATAGCCTGTTGCAGTGAAATCGGCCTTATTAATAATTAAACTAGGAATTCCTTTTTCCTTGGCTATCTCCAAGACCCCAGCACCCGGCACATTGCATACAATTAAAGAAACCTTGATGCGCAAGCCCTTATTTTCAAAATACTCTATAATTTTTCTAGCATTGGTGCCTGCACCAGAAGCAAATATGGCGATATGGATCGGCGCCGAAGACGCAGCCGCAGGCGCCGCATAGTTCTCCGAAACAGCATCCTTAGCCAAACCACTTCCTAACAACCTGCTCCCAACTCTGCCTAAATATCCCTTAAAAAAGGCAAATTGTCCGGTAAAGAAACTTACTAAAATCACCGAAAAAGGCCATAAAATGGTCAAAATTAGGGGATAAATGAGCCAAAATGCCCAATTTTTGTCCAAAAATACCAAATTCAATATTTTGCTACAAAGCCTTCCACTGAGGCTACCACCCAAGGCAAAAGTGGCTATGATGAGCCAAAATTGGACTGGCCCCACGCCCCATTTTCTTTGTAGTTTATTGATTCCTTTCATGGTATTTTATTGATCAGCCTATGTAATGGCGGCGCGAAGCGCCGCAAACATTCTTTTTCTATCCGCTTGAGGCCCTCAAAGGTGCCTTTTTTTTCCAAATACGCCCCTCAATTTCAAAATAAATTCCTCCACAGTAAACTAACATTACAATATTATGACATTCGTCATCGTTTTTAAACTCAGTTCCCTGAAACTCAATATTTTCAATAAAAAAAACTTGCTGTTTTCTTAGTATTGAATCCTATTGTTAAGTAGTTTTGCACCCGTTCAAGGACATTTTTACACCCTAGACACTTTTTGTGTATATGACAATTTTAAGAAGCCTAGCCAAGATCGTTTCGATCTTCCTATTTATCACCCTTAGTTCATCTATCGGTAATCAGTTAAATGCGCAAGATGGGAAAGCTCTTTTCTCACAAAATTGTGCATCATGTCACGCGGTTAATAAAAAATTAACTGGTCCTGCACTTGCCGGTGTGGAAGATCGTTGGCCTGATAAAAAGAATTTACATGCTTGGATTAAAAACAATGCTGCTTTTTTAAAAACAGGCGATGCCTATGCAAATAAATTGTACAACGAGTACAATAAAACAGCCATGAACTTATTTCCTGGTTTAGCCGATAAAGACATTGATGCTATTTTAGCGTACATCAAATCGGTTCCTGCTGCTGGTGCTGCTCCTGTTGCTGGCGCTGCTGCAACTACTGCTCCTGCCGAAGAGTCGGACAGCACTTTAGTTTTTGGTTTACTTACTTTAATATTAGCTGTTGTTGCAATCATCTTACTTCAAGTAAACAGCAACTTAAAAAAATTATCTGACGATAAAGCAAACATACCTTCTTCAGATCCAGTTCCATTTTATAGAAACAAAGCTTACATTGCTTTTATAGCCATCATCTTATTCATTGCTGGTGGTTACATGACTACTGTGGGTGCAATGGGATTGGGTCGTTCTAAAGATTATCAACCCGAACAACCTATTTACTATTCTCATAAAGTACATGCGGGCGTGAATCAAATCAATTGTCAATATTGTCATATTGGTGTGTATCAAGGCAAGCAAGCCACCTTACCTAGTGTCAATGTTTGTATGAACTGTCACTTAGCCATCAACGAATACAAAGGGGAACCTTTGAAAAGAGAAAATGGTGATGTAGTAGATGGTACTTCTGAAATTAAAAAATTATACAAATACGCTGGTTTCACCGAAGGACAACCATGGGATGCGGCCAATGCAAAACCTATCGAGTGGGTGCGTATTCACAACTTACCTGATCATGTTTACTTTAACCACGCTCAACACGTAAATGCGGGTCAAGTAGCTTGTCAACAATGTCATGGCGAAATTCAAAAAATGGGTGAAGTAAAACAATTTTCAGATTTAAGTATGGGCTGGTGTATTAACTGTCACAGAAACACACAAGTTCAATTTAAAGACAATGGCTTTTACAGCATCTATGAAAAATTCCATGCCGATTTAAAAAGCGGAAAGATAGACAGCACGAAAGGAATTACTGTTGAAAAAATTGGTGGTACAGAGTGTCAAAAATGTCACTACTAGTAGCACTGTTGAAATAATTAAGATTAATAAAGAAGCGTAATATTTTATATACATTACTATGGAGCAAAAAAAGCACTGGCAAAGTTTTGGAGAATTAAATAATTCTGAAGCTTTTAACAACGAAGTTCAAAATGAATTCAAAGAAGAACTTCCTTTTGTTGAAGACGAATCTACTTTTGAAAAAGGAGAAAGTTTTTTACAAGCTAAAGCACCTCGTCGTGACTTTCTAAAATATGTTGGTTTTAGTACCGCTGCTGCGGCAGTGGCTGCGAGTTGCGAAATGCCTATTAAAAAAGCAATTCCTTTTGCCAACAAACCTGAAGATATGGTTCCAGGTATTGCTGATTATTATGCAACTACTTATGTACAAGATGGTGATGTAGTAAGTGTGATTGCAAAAGTGCGTGATGGTCGTCCGATTAAATTAGAAGGTAATGATTTAAGCCCTATCACTGAAGGAGGTACCTCTGCACGTGTGCAAGCTTCTGTTTTAGATTTATATGATACTGCTCGTTTGCGTTTTCCTAGCATTGCAGGTAAAGAAGCTACTTTTGAAGACATTGACAAAGCCATTGCGGGTGAATTAAGTACTGGTGCAGTTATCGTTACAAGTTCTATTACTTCTCCTTCTACCAAACAAATTATCGCGCAATTTTTAGCCAAACATCCAGGTAGTAAACATATTACTTATGATGCCGTTTCACATAGTGCGATGTTACTTGCGAACGAAGCTACTTACGGTAAAAAAATAATTCCTACTTATCATTTTGAAAATGCAAAAGCCATTGTTTCTTTAAGTGCCGATTTCTTAGGTACTTGGTTAAGCCCTGTAGAATTTGCTAGACAATATGCAGTGGGTAAAAAAATTGATGAAAAAAATCCTGCAATGAGCAAGCACATCCACTTTGAAACAGTGGCAAGCATGACAGGCTCTAATGCAGATGATAAATATTTATGTCGTCCTTCTGAATTGCCATTGGTGGCTGCTGCTTTACTAGCTGCAGTGAAAGGCGGTGAAATTACTGGTATTACAGATGCTAAATTAAAAGCAGGCATCGAAGCTGCTGCAAAAACATTGACTGCCAACAAAGGTGCTGCTTTAGTCGTATCTGGTAGCAACAATGTGCAGGAACAAATAATTGTTAATGCAATCAATGATGCAATTGGTGCCAATGGTACCTCCATCAATTTTGCGGAAACTTTGAATTACCGTCAAGGTATTGATAGCGATTTTGCGAACTTAGTGGAGGACATGAACGCTGGCAAAGTAAACGCTGTTTTATTTTATGGCGCTAACCCTGTTTACACTTGGCCTGCTGCGGATAAAGTAAAAGCTGGTTTAGCAAAAATAAAAACCACTATTTCTTTCAATGCTAAATTAGACGAAACCACAGCGCTTTGTAAATACTCCATTCCTGCGCCACACTTCTTAGAAAGTTGGGGAGATGCGGAACCAGTATCTGGTCATATCTCTTTCATTCAACCTACTATCTCTCCTTTATTTAAAACACGTGCCTTCGAAGACGCTTTATTAAAATGGTCTGGAGACGCAAGTGATTATACCACTTATTTAAAAAACTATTGGTCTGCTAAATTAGGTGGCGAGAAGAGTTGGAATAAAACATTACAAGCAGGTGTATGGGTGCCTGCTGACGTTAAGAACATTGGTGCAGTGATCAATTCCACTGCCGTGAACAATGCAGTTGCTGCAGTGACTGCAAATAAACCTAGCAATAAAATTGAATTGGCCTTATACCAAAAAGTAGGTATCGGCGCGGGTCAAGGTGCAAGTAACCCATGGTTACAAGAATTACCCGATCCAGTGACACGTGCTACTTGGGACAACTATATTATAGTATCTCCATCTATGGCAAAAACTTTATTAAACATTGACTTAACCAATCCTGGTCAAGCTGATGCGTATGAAGTGAAACCACCTAAGCAAGTGGTGAAATTAACGGTGGACGGAAAATCTATTGAACTTCCTGTTTTAATTATACCTGGTACACATCCACAAACAGTGGGGATTGCTGTGGGTTACGGCCGTGCAGAAGCGGTAGGAAAATCGGTTATTGGTACAGGTAAAAATGCTTTCCCTTTAGCTTGCATCGAAAATGGCTTGGTTCATTTTAGTTGCAGCGATGTTACTTTAACTGTTACAGGTGAAACCTATCCTGTGGCTTTAACACAAACCCATTTCCGTTACGATACGGCGCAAGGAGTGCGTACCGAAGTGGTAAAAGAAATTTCTTTTGCTGACTATACAAAAAATCCTAAAGAAATTTTAGAAGATAGAGAAGCAGAAACCAAACCTTATGGTGGTTTAGAAAACTATGAAGCACAAGGAACTATTTATCCAGTATACGCTCGCCCGGGTATTAAGTGGGGCATGAGTGTAGATTTAAATAGTTGTAATGGTTGCGGTGCTTGCGTTGTTGCTTGTAATGCAGAAAACAACGTTGCTGTTGTTGGTAAACCAGAAGTATTGCGTGGTCATGAAATGCATTGGTTGCGTATTGATAAATATTTTAGTGGCGATATGGACAACCCAAAAGTGGTGTTCCAACCTCTGATGTGTCAACATTGCGACAACGCACCTTGTGAAAACGTTTGTCCTGTGGCTGCAACCAACCATAGTACAGAAGGTTTAAACCAAATGACTTACAACCGTTGTATTGGTACGCGGTATTGTGCGAACAACTGTCCTTTCAAAGTGCGTCGTTTTAACTGGGCCGATTATACAGGTGCAGATAGTTTCCCTGATAACCAAAAAGGTATTGTGAATGATGTGGTGATGAATATGAACGATGACTTAACTAGAATGGTTTTGAACCCTGATGTGACTGTTCGTTCTCGTGGTGTGATTGAAAAATGTTCTTTCTGCGTTCAACGTTTACAAGCAGCTAAATTAGATGCGAAAAAAGATTCTCGTCCAATGGTAGATTCAGATGTGAAAGTGGCTTGCCAACAATCATGTCCTACCAACGCCATCAACTTTGGTAATGCAAATGATAAACACAGCGCCATCTCAAAAGTTCGTTTGGAAACACCAAACCGTCAGTTTTATGTGTTAGAGCAATTACACGTATTGCCGAATGTAACTTATTTAACCAAAGTAAGAAACTCAAGCGAACCAGCAGAAAAAGCGTAAAATATTTAGATTAAAAAATTTAAGAAATAGTAGATATGCATATTAAGTACGAATCACAGTTGCGCGAACCATTGGTTTATGGTGAGAAAAACTTTCACCAAGTTACCGAAGATATTTTGCGCCCTATCGAAGTGAAGCCATCTCGTTTATGGTACGTTGGTTTTTTTATTGCTGTCAGCCTTTTATTATTTGGGGTATACAGTTTGTACCGTGAGGTGACTTACGGTGTGGGCCAATGGAACTTAAATAAAACAATTGGTTGGGGTTGGGACATTACCAACTTCGTTTGGTGGGTAGGTATTGGTCACGCGGGTACTTTGATTTCTGCTGTATTATTATTGTTCCGTCAAGGTTGGAGAACTGGAGTGAATCGTGCTGCCGAAGCCATGACCATTTTTGCCGTTATGTGCGCTGGTCAATTCCCTATTTTCCACATGGGTCGTGTTTGGTTGGCTTTCTTTATTATGCCTTATCCTAACTCTCGTGGTCCTTTATGGGTAAACTTTAACTCTCCTTTATTGTGGGACGTTTTTGCCATCTCCACCTATTTCACTGTTTCCTTATTATTCTGGTATTCTGGTTTATTACCCGATCTAGCTTCTGTGCGTGATCGTGCGTTTACTAAACTTAGAAAAAAATTATATGGTATTGCTTCTTTTGGTTGGACGGGCTCTACCAAACATTGGCAACGTCACGAGAGTTTATCTTTAGTATTGGCAGGTTTAAGTACCCCATTGGTATTGTCTGTACACACCATTGTATCTTTTGACTTTGCTACTTCAGTCATCCCTGGTTGGCATACCACTATCTTCCCTCCTTACTTTGTGGCAGGTGCCATTTTCTCTGGCTTCGCTATGGTACAATCTTTATTGATTGTGGTGCGTAAAGTTTTTGGTTTAACTGATTACATTACAATAGGGCACATCGACTTAATGAATAAAGTAATTGTACTTACTGGTTCTATTGTAGGTATCGCTTATTTAACAGAATTATTTATGGGTTGGTATTCTCAAAATAAATATGAAGGCTACACTTTCTGGTACAGCCGTGCTTATTTATTTAGCCCTTATGGTTGGAGCTATTGGGGTATGATGGCTTGTAACGTATTGTCTCCTCAAATTTTCTGGTCTAGAAAAATGAGAAGAAATGTTTTTGTTACTTTCTTCATGAGCATCATTGTTAATATTGGTATGTGGTTTGAGCGTTTTGTAATTATTGTTACTTCTTTATACCGTGATTATTTACCTTCTAGCTGGTCTGTTTATTATAGCCCTTCTATTTGGGAGATTGGATTTTACATGGGTACGTTTGGTTTGTTCTTTACTTGCTTCTTCTTATTCGCTAAATATTTCCCTGTAATTGCGGTTGCAGAAATTAAATATGTATTAAAGAGAAGTGGTGAATCTTTCAAACCCGAATTTGAAAAATTGGAAGCACAACCCTTGGATTCATTTGTTCACGATAATGTTCATGCACACTAATTATAATATCGATTAAGAAAAAAATTATGGCACAAAAGAAATTCGTTGTTGGCTGTTTTGATGAAGAAAAGGTTTTGTTTCCTGCAGTAAAGCAAGTGCGCACTGCTGGCTATAAAATAAAAGATGTATACACACCCTTTGCCGTCCATGGTTTAGACCATGCCTTGGGTATGCGCGAAACAAGCTTACACACTGCTGGTTTTATTTATGGTATTACGGGTACGACTACTGCCATTAGTGCCATTAGCTGGATCTTTACAAAAGATTGGCCTTTGAATATTGGTGGTAAACCTCACTTTGCTTTACCAGCTTGGATCCCAATTATTTTTGAATTAACGGTCCTTTTTGCTGCAGTGGGTATGGTGATGACTTTTTGTTGGTTATGTCAATTAGCGCCTGGTGTAAAGAAACATCATTTTCACAAGCGTGCTACCGATGATTTATTTGTGATGGTGATTGAGTGCACTGAAAAAACAAATGCAGAAGATTTAGTGGCTTTATTAAAATCAAACGGTGCAATTGAAACAGATGTGCAAGTAGCAGAAGAAGGTTGGTGGTTTGGGACGTATGATAAGGAAGAGAAACCTGCAGTGCAGGTTTCGATGTAGAGAAAAATTCGATCGAAAATAAATTTGAATTAGTTTATAAGATAAAAAAGATGAATAAAAACAACATTATAAAGCTTCAGCTTCTAGGCATGGTGATAGCCATTTTTACTTTGGTTAGCTGCGACGATGTAAAGCGCACGCCAGGCAAAATTTACATGCCTGATATGGCTTATAGCCGTGCGTATGAAACTTATGCCGACCACAGCAACCTTGCAGAAAAAGGAATTCATTATGACAATCTTCCTGTTGCAGGTACCCTTGCACGTGGTAAAGAAATGCCTTTCCCTTATGCAAAAGACAAAGCTGGGGATACTACTAATTATTATGCATCTAGAATGGTACCCAATCCAATTGATTCTTTAAATACAAAAGATGCTGCAGAAGCGGAGCGTTTGTATTTAATTAACTGTGGTATTTGTCATGGCCCAAAATTAAATGGCAACGGTCCTTTATACAAAGATGGCAATGGTCCTTATCCTGCAAAGCCTGCTACATTAGTGGGAGATGTAAAATATGAGAGCATGCCGGCAGGTCAAATGTTTTATTCTGTTGCTTACGGAAAAAACTTGATGGGTTCCTACGCTTCTCAATTAAGCAAGCGTCAACGTTGGATGATTATTAAATATATTAAGAATAAACAAAAGAAGTAAGATGGCATCTATTAAAGAGCAATTTGAAATTCCTGGTAGTCTTAAAACATGGTCTTATGCATTAATAGGCATAGGTGCCGCTGCTTTATTGTACGGCATGTTTACCAAAGGCTTTAGCAGTGACGAACATGAGCAAGTACATTTTTGGGGAACCTTAATGTACAACACTATTTTCTGGACTTTAGTGACCAATGCTGCTATGTTCTTTTTATGTTTTAGTGCCATGGCACAAGCTGCATGGATGCAATCTTTTAGAAGAATTGCAGAAGCCATTTCTACTTTGGTACCTTTTTTTGGTTCCATTACTTTTGTTGTTTTAATTTATATCGTAGCAGGTGGTAAACACAACATCTATCATTGGTTGGATACTGAAGCAGTTGCAAAAGATCCTATCTTAAAAGGAAAATCTGGTTTCTTAAATCCTACTTTCTTTATTGTATGGACCACTTTAGCCATTGGCTTATGGTCTTATTTTGGTTATAGAATGCGTCAAATTTCTCGCGAAGCAGACATCGCTCCAATGGATCATGATACAGCATACAAATTCAATATTGGAAACATGAAACGCGCTGGATTTTTCTTAGTGTGGTTTGGTTTAACTGTTGCTAGTACCATTCCTTGGTTGTGGTTAATGAGCATTGATGCTCATTGGTATTCGACCATGTACAGTTGGTATACTTTTGCAAGCTCTTTTGTTGCAGGTATGGCCTTGATTGCAATTTGGTTGGTGTACATGAAAAACAAAGGTTATATGGAATTGTCGAACAGTGAACACTTACATGATGTTGGTAAATTCATGTTTGCCTTTTCTATTTTCTGGACTTATTTATGGTTCTCTCAATACATGCTTATTTGGTATGCAAATATTCCCGAAGAAACTGTTTATTTCAAACACCGTGTTCAAGGTGCCTACAAACCTATTTTCTTCTTGAATTTATTTGTCAACTTCTTTTGTCCTTTGATTATATTAATGAAGCGTTCTGCTAAACGTAATTTTACATTAATGGCGTTTATGTCAGTGCTTATTTTATTTGGACATTGGATTGATTTTTACCAAATGGTAATGGGAAGTTTAATGAAAGAAAGCGTAAGCTTGGGTTGGTTGGATTTTGGTATCTTATCTTTCTTTGTTGGCGTAATGATTTTAATGGTGGCGCGTTCTTTGGCAAGCAAGCCTTTGATTGCGAAGTACCATCCATTCTTAAAAGAAAGTATCATTCATCAAGTATAATTATTGATTTAGAAAAAACGAATTATGAGTTTAATTTTATCTGTTGCAATCATCGTATTTATTTATGTGGTAATTTTTCAAATTGCCAAAGCAAGTGAATACGTATCTATTTTAAAAGGCGAAGAAGCCAGTCGTCAACAAAACAACAAAATCAATGGATTTTTGATGGTTGCTTTTTTGGTTCTTGGTTTCATAGGTATTTACGTTTGTAATAAAGCCTATTATGGTAAAACCCAATTGGCACAAGGTGCTGCAAGCATTCAAGGTGAGAAAGTAGATCAAATGCTTTTTGTGACTTTAATTATTACAGGTATTGTATTTGTGATTACACAGGTTTTATTATTTTGGTTTGCTTATAAATACCAAGAAGATAAAAACCGTAAAGTATTCTTCTTTGCGCATAGCACTAAATTAGAATTAATTTGGACGGCCATTCCTGCTATTGCATTAACTGTATTAGTGGTATTTGGTTTACGTAACTGGTTTTTCTTTACTGGGGAACCTCCTAAGAATGCCAATGTGATTGAAGTGACAGGTAAACAATTTGGATGGATTTTCCGTTACCCAGGTAAGGATGGCATCTTTGGAAAAAAATATTATAAGAATATAGATCCTGCTACCAACTCTGTAGGAATTATTTGGGATGATAAATATGCACAAGACGATATTCAAACTGAACAAACCATGTATGTGGTAAAAGGACAACCAGTTAAATTAATCATTGGATCAAGAGATGTGATTCATGATGTGGGTTTAACACATTTCCGTTTGAAAATGGATGCGGTGCCTGGTATTCCTACTACCATGTGGTTTACACCTATTTATACAACTAAAGAAATGCGTGAGAAAACAGGCAATCCTAATTTTGCTTATGAAATTTCTTGCGATCAAATGTGTGGAAATGGTCACTACTCTATGAAAGGAATTATTGAAGTAGTAGAACAAGAAGATTACGATATGTGGATGGCCAAACAAAAGCCACAATACTATACTGCCTTCCCTGAGAAAGATCCAGAAGCAGTGCCAGTGAAAGCAGACAGTACGGCTAAAGCCACTGCTGCAAAAATGTAAAAACAATTTTAAGTTTTAGTAAGCGTTATAACGAAGCAAACAAAGAACTTAGAATTTTAAAATATTAAGATTAAAATTTTTAAATAAAAGGTATGAGTCACGAAGCAGCATTACATGAAGGTCACGGACATGAAGAGCACGGTCATCATGAGCACCATGATACGTTCTTAACTAAATATGTATTTAGTCAAGACCACAAAATGATCGCGAAGCAATTCTTGATCACAGGAATGGTTTGGGCAGTATTAGGTGGTTTAATGAGCGTATTATTCCGTTTGCAATTGGGTTATCCTGATGCAAGTTTTCCTTGGTTGGAATCGCTCTTAGGAAAATGGGCTAAAGGGGGTCAAATTACACCCGAAGCTTATTATGCTTTAGTGACTACACATGGAACGGTATTGGTATTCTTTGTATTAACAGCTGGTTTGTCTGGTACTTTTGCTAATTTTTTAATTCCACTTCAAGTGGGTGCACGCGATATGGCGTCTCCATTTATGAATATGTTAAGCTATTGGTTTTTCTTTACCGCGAGTGTGATCATGATGTCTTCTTTATTTGTAGAAACAGGACCTTTCAGTGGTGGTTGGACAGCCTATCCTCCATTGTCTGCCTTACACGATGCCTCTCCAGGTTCTAAAACTGGGATGGACTTATGGATTATTTCAATGGCCTTATTCGTTGTTTCTTCTTTATTAGGTGGATTAAATTATATCGCAACTATTTTAAACATGCGTACCAAAGGAATGAGCATGACGCGTTTGCCTTTAACCATTTGGGCTTTATTCTTTACAGCAGTTTTAGGGGTATTGTCTTTTCCAGTTTTATTGTCTGGTATGATCTTATTAATTTTTGATAGAAACTTTGGAACTAGTTTTTATCTTTCTGATATTTATGTAAATGGAGTAGGTGCTTTATCTAACGAAGGTGGTTCTGCTATTTTATTCCAACACTTATTCTGGTTCTTAGGTCATCCTGAGGTATACATTATCTTATTACCTGCCATGGGTATGGTGTCTGAAATCATGTCAGTGAATTCTCGCAAACCTATCTTTGGTTATATGGCGATGTTGGGTTCTTTATTTGCTATTGCCATCTTAGCCTTCTTGGTTTGGGCGCACCATATGTTCGTTACAGGATTGAATCCTTTCTTAGGTTCGGTGTTTGTATTGTTAACTTTATTAATTGCGGTACCTTCTGCGATTAAAGTATTTAACTGGTTAACTACTTTGTGGAGAGGTAATATTCGTTTCACGCCAGGTATGTTATTCGCTATCGGATTTGTAAGTTTATTTATCTCTGGTGGTTTAACTGGTATTTGGTTGGGTAACGCAGCATTAGATATTTATTTACACGATAGTTATTTTGTTGTGGCGCATTTTCATATTGTAATGGGTGTGGCCTCTATGTTTGGGATGTTCGCAGGTGTCTATCATTGGTTTCCTAAAATGTATGGCCGCTACTTAAACAATACTTTAGGTTATGTTCACTTTTGGATTACCATTGCTGGTGCCTACATGATTTTCTGGCCAATGCATTACCAAGGTTTAGCGGGTATGCCTCGTCGTTATTTTGATTTTAGCATTTGGGAAAGCTTTAAACAATTTGCCGAATTAAATCGTTTCATTAGCACCGTTGCAATGATTGTTTTTGCAACACAAATTTTATTCTTAATCAATTTCTTCTATTCTATATTCAAAGGACGTAAAGTAACCGTGTTAAATCCATGGGAATCAAATACTTTAGAGTGGACTACACCTATTCGTCCTGGTCATGGCAACTGGCCTGGAGAAATACCTGAGGTATACCGTTGGCCATATGATTACGGTAAAGATGGACATGACTTTATTCCACAAACAACTCCTGTGGGTGCAGATGAAACAGGTACCCACTAGTTAAAATATTCAGCTCTAGAATGCCCTGATTTCAGGGCATTCTAATTTGTTGAACTTGTAGTAGTATTTTCTTTTTATTGAATGATAACTTTTTGAAAAAATATTCCTTGAAACAAACCCTGACCAATTACGCACAGCTAATGAAATTCACCCTGAGTTTTACAGTGGTGTTTACTTGTGTGATTTGTTATATGTTGGCTCCCAAAGTCATGGCTTATGATTGGACGATGATTTTACTTTTAACTTTTGCTGGTTTATGTATTACAGGAAGTGCCAATGCCATCAACCAAGCAGTTGAAAAAGATACCGATGCGCAAATGAAACGCACGGCGAATCGTCCGGTGGCTTCCGGTAGAATGTCGCAACAAACGGCTTATGCTTTTGCTATTGTTACCGGTGTTGTAGGTGTCGCGATGATGTGGAAGTATTTTAATTTTTCTGCTGCACTACTTTCTGCATTTAGTTTATTCTTGTATGCTTTTATTTATACGCCGCTAAAAAAAATAAATTCCATCGCTGTTTTAGTAGGCGCTTTTCCTGGAGCCCTTCCTTGTTTAATTGGATATGTAGCTGGCAACGACGATTTTTCTTATGCAGGCTGGGCATTATTCTTAATTCAATTTTTATGGCAGTTCCCACATTTCTGGGCAATTGCTTGGGTATCACATACCGATTATTCTAGAGTGGGTTTTAAATTATTACCTGCTAAAGAAGGACCTACACGTTTCACAGCCTTACAATCTATTATGTATGCCGTGTTGATGATTCCAATTGGTTTCTTACCACATTATTTACACCTAACGGGCAATATTAGTATGTGGGTTTTACTTGTAGCCAATATTTTTATGGTGGTGCAATGTGTAAGACTGTATCAAAATATGGGGGTTCCTGCTGCCCGAAGAGTCATGTTTAGCAGTTATATTTATTTACCTATTGTTTATTTAGCCTTACTCGCAGATAAATTATAAAAATTATATTATGGCAACAGAATTAAAAACAAAAAATAAAATACATCCTCAAAAGTTGTATTTATACGCAGGACTAGGCAGCATTGTAATGATGTTTGCTGGATTAACCAGTGCCTATATTGTAAAAAAGAGCCAAGCCAATTGGTTGGATTTTGACCTACCTAAAGTGTTTTTTATCTCTACCGTTGTTATATTACTAAGTAGCTTTACCATGCAAATGGCCGTAAAAAAGGCCAAAGAAGGCCTTCAAAACCCATACCGCGGATTTTTGAGTGTGACGGCTATTTTAGGGGTAGTTTTTATGGTTATGCAGGTACAAGGTTTTATGGCCCTTCAAGCCAATAATATTGCTTTAACAGGTCCAAGAAGCAATTCGGCAGCCTCCTTTTTATTCGTTATTACCCTTTTACACTTATTGCACGTTTTAGGTGGGGTCATTGCACTGATTGGGGTGTCTTTTAAGTCTTTTTCGGCCAAAAACAACACAGAAAATACCTTGCCGGTAGAATTGCTGTCTACCTACTGGCATTTTGTAGACATACTTTGGATTTACCTTTTTGTCTTCCTTCATTGGATTGGATAAAGGCCCCAAATTTGTTAAAGATAAATACAAAAAAACCCGGCATTTTGATACGAATATCCTTGATAGCCAATATTTTTGCACTGAAATAGAAATTGAACATGTCAACAACAACAACCGCTTCGCCTAATGAAGCAAAATTGTGGGGAGGAGGAAAAAGCCCTTTTAATTCTGAGTACGGAAAAGTAATGATGTGGTACTTTTTAATGAGTGATGCCTTTACTTTTGGTGCTTTTTTAATCTCTTATGGTACCGTCCGTTTTTCAACCAACGGATGGCCCAATTCCAATGAAGTTTTTAGAAGTTTTCCATTTGCTCCAGATGGCGTGCATGCACCCTTGGTGTTTGTAAGTATCATGACATTTATTTTGATCATCAGTTCGGTGACCATGGTTTTAGCAGTACATGCTGGTAAAAATATGGACAAGAGCGGGGTGGTAAGAAATATGATTTTAACCATTATTGGCGGTCTTGCTTTTTTAAGTTGTCAAGCATGGGAGTGGAACCACTTGCACAGCGAAGGCGCTTGGTGGGGTATGAATCCATTTTTAAATGCAGATGGTACCGCAAGCACAACCAACTTTACCAATTTCTTTTTTACCATCACTGGTTTTCATGGCTTCCACGTATTTAGCGGGGTAGTGATCAATATCATCATGCTCATCATGACTTTGTTAAACAAGTTTGAACAAAGAGGTCATTATTTAATGATTGAAAAAGCAGGCTTGTACTGGCACTTTGTAGACTTAGTTTGGGTATTTGTATTTACTATCTTTTATTTATTATAATTAGCATTCAAAAATTTATATGTCACATTCACACACAGATCAGGAAGCGCATAACGCAGAAGCCATGGCAGAAATTAAGAAAGTAACGATTATCTTATCGGTATTTACGATTATCGAATTAATGCTTGGCTTTTGGATGATGAGCATGACTTCGGTAGCTTTAAAGTTGGCTATTAAAGGCACCATTGTTATTTTAATGATGGCGAAGGCTTTTTATATTGTCGCTTATTTTATGCACTTAAAGCATGAAGTAAAAAACTTAATCATGACCATTATTGTTCCATTGTTATTATTCGTTTGGTT
This sequence comes from uncultured Bacteroidota bacterium, assembly GCA_903865435.1. Classification (GTDB taxonomy): domain Bacteria; phylum Bacteroidota; class Bacteroidia; order Chitinophagales; family Chitinophagaceae; genus Sediminibacterium. The sequence continues at coordinate 22,372 of CAIPJS010000069.1, forward strand.
TATTAGTGCTTTTTTATGGGATGGAAGTTCATTCAGAAATTTGAGAAATGATTATGACCCCCATTTTAAAGAACAAGCTACCATTAAAGTTGAACAGAAAGAAGAAGCGCATGGCGCTTCCAAGCAGGAAGCCGCTGAAACAAAGCATGAAAGCCTAGCGCCAACAAAAGAAACTTCTAAACCAGAACCAACTCCCTATTATTAGAAACTAGGAGTGAAGAATTGGTAGCGTGGTGTTGAGTTGAAACAAAGCTTAACAAAGGCTATGAAAAAAAAATTCGAGCACCAAATTAAAAGAGACGATCAAATTAAAGCAGGTGCTTACGATGGAAGGTATAAAGTAAAAATAGTACCCAACAAGAAAAAGAAATTATCAAGAGAAGGAGCTCGAGGGCCCTTTTCCAAGAAGCAAAACCACCCCGACATCAGAGGTGGTTTTTAAATTTAAAAAATGTCAAAAAAATCTTTCTACGGTTTACTTATTGCTTTTTTTATGCCATTGGTTTGTTATTTGTGGTTAAAATCGGCAAGTGACCATGCGGTCATTATGCCCCGCCATTATTTACTAGATACAGTAATAGAGCAAGTAGTGGATGGCAAACAAAAGTCAGACAGCATTTGGCATAAAACTAAGAACATCCAATTGGTGAATCAATTGGGTGATACAGTTTCTATTTATGATCAACAAGGAAAAATCATTATCCTCGATTTATTTTTTACCAGCTGTGGTAGTATTTGCCCAAAGCTTACTAACAATATGAGCAAGGTGCAAGGCTCCTTTGCTAAAGGAGGTGATGTGCGCAATCGAATTGATACTTCTTTTGTTCAGTTTATGTCTATTAGTGTTGATCCAGTAAGAGACAGTGTTCCCGTATTAAGGGCCTATGCCAATAAGATGGGAGTGGTTTCAGACAATTGGTGGCTGCTTACGGGCAATCGTGATTCTATTTACAAATTTGCATTTGAAGAACTAAAAGTGGACAAATTTAGCCAAGAACCCATCAGCCCCGATTTTGTACATACCAGCCGTTTTGTTTTAATTGATAGAAAGATGCAAGTGCGTGGATATTACAATGGATTGGATTCCACATCGCTTATGAAATTAGCCAAGGATGTAGGTTATTTAATGTTGGAAAAAGACAAGACTAAGAAAAACGAAGTGTTCCAACAAATTATAGACCTAAGCTGGTTGTGGTTATTGATTGTGTTGATGGTAAGCGGTTTTGTATATTATTTTAATACAAAATTTAATAAACCTAAAACAAAATAAACTAGATGATCTATTTAGTTTTTACTTTGCAAAATAAAATTGAAATATGTTAGCACCTGTAATGAAAAAAAATGATCAACAAGCAAAATGGCTAATTGGAATATTCTCTGTAGTCGTTTTAGCTGCTGTTATTTTCTTAAGCAAATTTACGCTTGCAGTTGAATTGCCTTTTGACAAACATATTTTTGCTTTAGTAAATGCTTTATTAAATGCTACGGTGGCTGTTTTATTGTTGGCTGCTTTAATTGCAGTGAAACAAAAAAACTATACGGCACATAAAAATATCATGCTAACTGCACTTTTACTTTCGGTCTTGTTTTTGGTTAGTTATATTGCGCATCATTTATTTGCAGGCGAAACTAAGTTTGGAGATACCAATCACGATGGTATCTTAAGTGCTGCAGAACTAGCGGTACTGGGCAATACAAGAGGGCTTTATTTTATTTTATTAGCTACCCATATCATTTTAGCCGCTACCAGTTTGCCTTTTATTTTATTTACAGCTTACCGCGGTTTAACTGGTGAATATGAAGACCATAAAAGAAAAGCAAAAAGAATGTGGCCTATTTGGTTTTATGTAGCAGTGACAGGCCCCATGGTGTACATGATGATCAAGCCTTATTATAGTTAGGCAGTTGCTATTATACTTTAAGTTATTAAAGTCCTAATTCTTTAACTGGATCCCAGAAATGTTTTTCGAAATCTACAACGGTTTCTTTTTTTACTTTTATTTTTTCTTTAGCAAGCAACTCTTGCATTGTAGTGGGGGTTTCAAAATGTGCCTTACCACTTAGCATTCCATTTCTGTTCACTACTCTATGCGCAGGCACTTTGGGTTTTACGCCATGCGATGCATTCATGGCCCAGCCTACCATTCTTGAACTTCCGCCAGCTCCTAAATATTTTGCAATAGCGCCATAGCTGGTCACACGGCCTTTGGGAATAAGCCTTACAACATCAAATACATTTTGAAAAAAATCATTGGTCTTTGCTGTGTATTGCATTGGGACTTTTAATTTTACTTAATTCTTTTATAAGTTGCAACCTTGTTCTTACAGGCTCTGGTACTGCTTCGTATTGATAAGGGCAATGCCTGCAAGCATTACCACAACAGTAGCCTCTTTCCTTATGGTACAATTCTGTAAATACATATTTGCCATCCACATCTATATAATATTGTCTTCCTTCAATCATTTTTTTAATTTTCTTTTGCATCAGAACCTCTTTCTCTTTTCGCATCATGGGTTTCTGTTACTTCAAATGCAGCAATCATTTCTTTAAGTATTTCATCTTTATCCTGCGGTAATACTTGATCAATTTTAAATTGAATGTAATGGATGCGATTGCTACTTGCAATATTCAATCCTTCATAATATGTTTTAATAGCGCATCTTTCATCCCATTGATCTGATTGCATAAAGGCTGATCCATACAAATCATCAGTAGCTATAATCTTGGTAAGACCATACAGTTCAATTACTGTTTTAGTGAATAAATATAAATTTGGGCTATCTGTTTTTAAATGAACGATACCTCCGGGTTGTAAAAATTGCTGATACAATCTTAAAAACTGTGGATGGGTTAATCTTTTTTTAGCTTTGGACAATCTCAATTGAGGATCAGGAAAAGTGATCCATATTTCACTTACTTCCTGTTTCGCAAAATAATGTATGCTTTGCTCTATTTGCGTTCTTACAAATGCTACATTTTTGATGCTGTCTTTATTTGCAATGCTGGCACCTTTCCAAATTCTATTGCCTTTGATATCAAGTCCAAGAAAATTTTGTTCAGGAAATAGGCGCGCTAAACCCAATGCATACTCTCCACGACCACAAGCCAATTCCAATAGGAGGGGTTTGAGAGGGATATTATTTGATCCAACGGCAAGCCCATCCAATGAAATGGGGTATGCTCCCTTGTTTAATTTATCAAAAAATGCATTCCATTTTCCTGGCATCCCCTGTGGATATTCCAATACATTTACATAAGTCTTGATTGCTGCAAATTTGATTAATTTTTTCTGCCCCATACTGCAAATATAATCTGCTTTGCCTAATAAATAGAGGGGAACTAAAAGGTATAATGAAACAAATAGTAAACCTGGTTCACTTAATAGCAGAAGTGCTAGTTAGTATAAAAGTTGAATTCTTTTAAAATTCTAATTTTAGAAAAGCAGATCCTACGCGTTTAAACAATTGCTTAATTCTTGAAAGACGATGAACTTCCATTTCGGCAAAGGGCCCATTAAAAATTTCGCCTCGATGCAATACTTTTTTAGTTAAAAAACTGGAGGTATAGCCCCATTTATTGATGAATTGATAATAGCCCTTATTTAATTTTGCTCTTGATACCGATTTTGATCCAAAATGATATGCTCTGCTTGCACTAATTCCTTTAAAATATCTCACGCCTGATTTCCATAATTTATTGGAAAAATCAGGATCGGAATACATACCTGGTGAAAATTCAATACTGTATCCACCCACTGCATCCCATAGTTTAGTTGGTAATAGATTCGGTGGCCAGGTGGCGCCTGCCCAATCTTTAAATGCTAAACTTTTATATTCTTTCAATAATGTAGGCTCATCAAAATTTGAAAAATTTGTGCCATAGTTTTTTGTAATCACGCAATTGCTTGAAGCAATAGGTTCAATCACAGTTGCGGATAAAAAAAATTTTTGATGTCCAATTTTAATAATTTCATCCATCAAAAATTGATCCCAGTTAGGACACAAATACATGTCATCATTTACATACGCTATGTAATCTGTTTTCACCAAACTCCTTGCGCAATTTAAGGAATAACAAACTCCAATGTTTTGAATGCTATGTGTATAATTGATATCTGTTTGCGATTCAATCCATTCCAGTGTTCCATCTTTTCCTTCATTGACATGCACAATAATTTGATGCACAAATGCTGAATTTTTTCTAATACTTTCTATACAGATTTTTAAATAGGCTAAGTTATTCCAGCTTGGAATTAGAATGGAAAATTTTGCGCTTTCTGGAAGGGGTCGCGCATGATAGGTTTGAATCATTGGGGGAATCTGTTTAATAAAGGTAGTCCTTATTTTATGGCAGCTCCATTATAGACCTCTTTATTTGGTTCCAGTTTAAAGTTCTTAATAAAGCGATCAAATTTTTACTTAAGATTTGCTTAAAAGGGTTAAAATTCTTGTTAACATTTTTACTTAATGATTTAACTTTGTAAAATCAACTTAGCTTTAAACTATTGATTCAAAGTACCATCTAATAATTAGAAATAAATTGATAATAATTTTAAAAACCTTACTTATGAGAAAGATTAAAAATTTAATTGTAATGACAGCCACTATACTGTTATTGGTTGCTACTTCAACCCTAGAAGCGCAAAGAGGTGGAAGAGGTGGTGGTTTTAGCCGCGGAGGTTTTAGTGGTGGTGGTTTTAGCCGTGGAAGTTTTAGTGGAGCTGGGAATGTAAGAGCTACTGCTAGTGTTGGTGCAAATATGCATGTTGGTGTCGCTGGTGGTAGAATGTATAGAAGTATCCCTAGATCTTTTATGAGACTAAGCTTTGGAGGGTATCCATACTATTTTTATGATGGCTTATTTTATGGCTATTATGGTGGTTATTATGGAAGCATTTTTCCCCCATTTGGTATTTCAATTGGTGCCTTGCCTTATGGATATTGGGGCTTTAATTTTGGAGGCTTCCCTTATTACTACCATAGTGGTATTTATTATCGTCAAAATGAGAACCAATATCAAGTGGTGCAAGCACCTGTTGGCGCTAGTGTTCCTAAAATTCCAAAAGATGCTAAAGTTGTGGTGGTAAACAACGAAAAATATTTTGAATACAATGGTACTTATTACAAAGAATATGTGAAGCAAGATGGTACGATTTGGTATTTAATTGCCGGCTTGAATGGGGTATTAAATACCGGTACTGATGAAGGGGCTACTCAAAATAGTGCTGTTGAAAACAATACAACTGTCCTGTCTAATGCCCCTGCAATGGCGCCAAGTACAATGACACCTGCTAAGCAATACAATATTGGAGATATCATTGATGCACTGCCTGCGGATTGCAAAGCAGTCATCATCAACAACCGTAAATATTTTGTTTCTAGTAATAATTTATTCTTTGAAGAATTTATCGAAAACAATACCTTAAAATATAAAGTGGTTGGAAAATAATAAATCACAAGTATAAAAAATTTAAAAATTATATCTTCATCAAAGCCCTGTTTTTTACAGGGCTTTGATTTTTAAAAAGTAAACAGTTTTCGCTTAATTATAATTTAGTTGAACATGAAAAAAATACAATTCATTTTTGCGGCATTTAGCCTAATGCTTACTTTAACCAATTGCAGTCCGAAGGAATATCCATTGGGCAATTTTCAAGAAAGTCCAATTGTGGCCGATGGGAATTCTGTGGATTGGAGTTTGCCCCTGCGCTTTGGCACTGAAGATGGTGCAATGCAATACAATATTACCAATGACAATAATAATATTTATATTAGTGTCGCTACTGGTGATCAAGCAACACAAATGACGATATTAAGATCGGGTATTTCGGTTTATATTGATACCAAGGGTAAAAAAGATAAATCCATGGGACTAAGTTTTCCTGCCAATGAAAATACAGAAGGAGATCGTAATAATAGACCAAGGGGAAATGGAGGAAATAAAACTGCTGACCAATCAAATTTTAAAAAACAACTTTTGATGGAGAAAGATATTTTTAAAACTTTTGGCTTTATAAATATGGACAATAGAATATATGATGTTTCTGATACAGTTGCCATTAAAATGGGGATCAATTATGATGCTTTTGGAAATCTTGTTTTTGAAACCATCATTCCCATTAAACATATTTACAACAAATCCTTTACTGCTAAAACTGCACCAAGTTTAAGTGTGGGGATCGTTTTGAATACGAATAATAGAGCAGAAAATAGACCAGCTGGTGGGGGCGAAGGTAGAAGTGAAAGTGGCATGGGTGGCGGCGGTATGCGCGGCGGCGGCGGCGGCGGCATGGGTGGAGGTGGAATGCGTGGTGGTGGAGGAATGGGTGGAATGGGCGGCGGCGGCAGACGCGGCGGCGGAAGCATGGGCGGGGCACGTGGTGGTGGGGGTTATTCAGTTGCAAAATCTGTGGCCAACTGGTACCAATTTAAATTGGCTTTCCAAAATCATTAAAATACTTCTCCCAAGTTAACGAAAAATCCTTGTGAGCTATTGTTGCCCAAACCGTAATCAATACAAATATTGGTTTTAGAATACTTATTTAATTTTAATCTTAAGCCTAGGCCATAACCAGGCAATACCGATTTATAGGTTGTAGAAAGTTCATCTGAAAACTTTTCTGCATTTACAAACAATACACCACCCACCATTCCATTTTTACTAATGCCAAATCGGTATTCGGTTTCTAGATAAGACATATTGTTGCCTCTAAATCTACTTTGAATATAGCCTCTTCCAGTATTGTACTGATCGTCCCAACCGGTTGCAGGTTTTAATAAATAGGGAGGTGCACCACTTAAGGTTAACCATTCATAACTCCAAAAGGCCAATGTATTTTTTGAGCCCTTAGGAAAACTAAAATATTTACGCGTATCAATTAAAAGTGATTGCCAATAATTACCACTGCCTAAGATGGGTAAATTATCTCTAAAGTTTATATTAAAATACATTCCATCAGAAGCATTAATTTGATTAGTTCTAGAATCGTACAATACATTAAAGACAGGCCCTATTGCAATCTCAGACTTTCCTAGTTCTCTTTCAATTAAAGCGTTGAT
>CAIPJS010000070.1 GCA_903865435.1 uncultured Bacteroidota bacterium
ATATATTTTTCTACTTTCTACCCCACTAAAATGCTCTAGTTAAAGATTTGTTAATGCAAAGTGAATTAATTCACAAGATTTAGATTAATTTTGCGCATTACATCGTAAACATTAATACCTATTAAAATGAAAAGTTTTTTTAAACAAGCTTTATGTGTTGCGTTAGTAGTCTTAGTTTCTTTTATTAAGGCGAACGCTCAGGAAACCACAGCTGAAATTCAAGGTTTGATTTCTGTAGGAAATGCAGGCATTGCTGGTGCAAACATCACAGCAATCCACCAACCAACAGGAACCAAATATGTAACTACTAGCCGTGCGGATGGTAGATATAACTTAACCAACTTAAAAATTGGTGGTCCTTATTTATTACAAGTGTCTTTTATCGGATTCAAATCTGAAAACCAAGAAGACATCACCTTGTTATTGGGACAAGCTTACAAAGCTAACTTTAAGTTAGTAGAAGCAAGCAGCAATTTGAAAGAGGTGGTTGTTTCTTCAAATAAACAAGACAAGGTTTTCAATAATGCACGTACAGGTTCTCAAGAAACTTTTAATAGAAATCAAATCACAAGTTTGCCAACTATTTCTCGTTCTTATAAAGACATCATCAAATTGACGCCAACTTATGTAGGTGGATCTTTTGGTGGTCAAAGTTCTCAATTAAACAACATCACTATTGATGGTGCTAACTTTAATAACTCATTTGGTTTAGCGGGTGATATTGGTGGTCAAACAGGCGCCAATGCCGTTTCATTAGATGCGATTGAGCAAATTCAAGTAAATACTTCTCCATTTGATGTTAAAAATGGTGGATTTGTTGGTGGCGGAATTAACTCAGTTACAAGAGGCGGTACCAATACTTATTCTGGTTCTGTTTACCAATATGCTAAAAACAAAGATTGGCAAGGTTATGATGTAAATGCTGCTCCTTATACCATTACAGCTCCTAAGCAAGATTATAGCTATGACTTAAAAGGATTTACTGCTGGCGGTGCCATCATTAAAAATAAATTGTTCATCTTCGTAAACGGTGAACAAGAGTCTAACACTACACCAGGTACTATATGGTCAGCTTCAGATGCTGCTCATCCTGCAAATGGAACAACTATTTCTGGTGCTAATAAAGATTCTTTGGATAAATTAGCTAGTTTCTTAAAATCTAAATACAATTACGATCCAGGTGCTTATCAAGGATATTCTTACGTTGCTTCTTCGAAGCGTTTAACCATGAAAGTGGATTGGAACATTGATGAGAACAATACTTTAACTTTTAAGTACAACTTTTTACAATCAGCTAGCCAAATTCCTCCATCAAATAGTGGATCAGTTGGTACAAGACAAGCAAGTACAACTGCATTGCCTTTCTTTGGTGCTGGATATGAAATCAATAACAACGCGAATATATTTATTGCAGAGTTAAATACTAAAATTAGCAATCGTATTAACAATAAACTACAAATTGGATATACTGCATTAAGAGATTATAGAAATGCATTAAGTAGTAAAGAATTTCCAATGGTGGATATCTTAGATGGTAATGGTAAACCTTTTACTTCATTCGGTTATGAGTTGTATACTTATGGCAACAAATTGAATACAGACGTTTTCCAATTCAATGATAATTTTACCGTTTATGCAGGCAAGCATGAACTTACATTAGGAACGCAAACCTCTTATAAAAAATATTTAAACGGTTTCTCTCCTAACTACGAAGGAACTTACCGCTTTGCATCTTTGAATGATTTCATCAATTCTGCAAATGGTTTAGGTACCAAATCTACAGTGTATAACTTATCTTATACTTTAGGTGCTGGTGCTTTCCCATTGGTAGGTCCAAAAGATTTTGAGTCTGGAATTTATGCGCAAGATAAATATAGAGCTACAGATAAATTAACCATTACTTATGGTATCCGTTTTGATTATTCTAAGTTTTACAACACTTTCTTGTACAACCCAGTTGTAGATACATTAACGCATTTCTACCAAGGTACGCATGCGAATACAGGTGCTGCACCTAATGAGGCTATTCAAATATCTCCAAGAATTGGATTTAACTACGATGTTTATGGAGATCAAACATTACAATTACGTGGTGGTGCCGGTTTATTCCAAGGTGCGCCTCCTTTCGTATGGGTCTCTAATCAAGCTTCAAACTCAGGTATGGCCTTGTTTGGATCTTTCTCAAATGCAAATATAAATACATTTAATCCAGATGTGAATGCCTACAGACCACAAGCAACTGCTGGTTTGTCTAGTTCTTATTCTATTAACGTAACAGATCCTAATTATAAATTCCCTCAAGTATTTAAATCTACTTTTGCTGCTGACAAAAAATTAGGCAATGGCTGGACACTTACTGCAGAAGGAACTTTTACCAAACAATTTGATGCGTCTGTTTTTGAAAACATAGCATTGCCTTCTACAGGTTTAACACGTTTGTCTGATGGTCGTTGGAGATTCCCTTATACCTCTACTTATCCTTGGGGTGGTAAACAAATGGGTGGAACTGCTGCAGCAACACCAGGTAATCCAACCATTGGAAATGCCATTTACATGACCAACTCTAGCGGTGGTTATGCTTGGACTGGAACTTTACAAATTCAAAAAGTTACAAGAAACTTTATCATGACGGCAGCTTATACAAGACAAGAAGCGAAAGATGCTGCTGTAACTGGTTCAACTGCTGCAACCATGTGGGGTTCTAAATTGACTTCTGAAAATCCAAATGAATTTACAGTTGGAAATTCAAACAACTACATGCCACATAGAATTATTGCAAGTGTTGTTTACAAGAAAGAGTTCATCAAAAACATGTTGACTTCTATAGGTATGGTATATGAAGGTTCTCCTAACTATGCAACTTCTTACTATATTAATGGTGACGTGAACAATGATGGTATTTCATACAATGATTTGATGTTTGTTCCTGCTGATCCTTCTCAAATTAAATTGACCAACGCTGCTGCTACAAGTGGTGTTGCAGATACAAGATCTCAAACAGAATTATGGAATCAATTGGATGCATTCATTAGAGCCAATCCTTATTTAAGCACACGCAGAGGTCAATTTGCAGAAAGAAATGCTTATGTATTGCCATGGACCCATAAATTAGATTTAAACTTTACACAAGACCTTAAAATTAAAGTGGGTTCTAATAGCCATACATTACGTTTCACTGCTGATATTTATAACTTTACCAACTTGTTGAATAAAGATTGGGGTGTTTACTACATACCATCAACAACAACTCCTTTGGTATTGAGCAAGATAGATACAGATGGCAAGACACCTATCTACACTTTCCCTTATTTAGATGGTGTTAATAAAGTGCCTTATACAAGAGCTTACAAACCAAGTCCAAGTTTAGGCTCTCGTTATCAAATTCAAATTGGAGTTAGATATTTATTTAACTAATCTCTAAGTTTCAATATTTGAAAAAGCCCCCCCGATACTCGGGGGGGCTTTTCTTTTTAAAACTAAATTATTATTTTCTTTTTTTCTTAGTGGGAGCAGCCATTACAATTCTCTTTACACGCATGTTTTTAAATCTTACTACATCTCCATGTCCTAAGAATCCTAAATGTCCGGTGGTTCTTTTTAGTCCTGGATGATCTCTGTGATCGATGGTTCCGTTTGCAGAAGCGGCTGCATAATCTCCATCTATAATTACGGTTCCGTTTAATGTTACTTTTACTTTGGTCCCCTCCACCATAATTTCTTCTTGATTCCACTCACCTGTTGGTTTTAAATAGCCTCTTTTTGCAGGGATGACTCCGTAAACAGAGCCATGGGCTTGGTAAGGTTGTAGGTTTGGATAATAAATGGGATTCTCGCTATCTAATACTTGAATCTCAATGCCTACATAAGCTGCATCTCCTTCTAAGGGTGCGTGCACACCAATGCCGTTGTTTGCACCCGGTGTCAATTGAAATTCGAAGCGGTACACAAAATTATCATATTCCTCTTTGGTATATAAATTACCCACGCTGCCATCTTCTGGGCTCACCATTAAACTTCCATTTTGTACCAAATAGCCAGCAGTGTTGCCTGTCCACCTGTCAATATTGGCTCCATCAAATAATGAAACAAAACCTTCTTTTTGTTCTTCGGCAGAAAGTATAGTTGTAGTTTCTGTTTCTGTAGGTATTTCTTTTACATAAATATTTCGATACGCTACATAAGTACCATGAGCTTGTAATTCAATTTGTTCTTTCGCAAAAATGGGTAAGTTATGATCCCAATAATTTTCTAAAACAATATTATCCGTTACTAAAATCCCATTTAAATACACAGTTACTTTTTCACCTTTCATAATTATATGAAACGTATTCCATTCACCAATTTTATTATCTGCTACTACTAAGGGCTTGCTTACATGTTTTTGGTTGTTGTACAAACCACCAGATCCAACTTGTGCACCTACTTCTCTACGGCTGGTATCCCAAATTTGTACTTGTGGTGTGCCCCTTAAATAAATGCCTGCATCTCCTTTCTCCGTAATTTTCCAATCTACATACATTTCAATATCGCCATATTTTTTTTCTGTAGCTAAATTGTCTCCATGCCCCGTAAAAATTAATAAGCCGTCTTTTGCAATCCAATCTCCTTTTGTTTTTTCGTTGGCTATTTTTTCTGCAGCAACTAAAGCGGAATCGCTCATCTTAGCTCTAGCAATGGGATTGGCCACCAATGCTTTCCAATTGGATAAATCTTTACCATTAAATAGATTTACAAATCCATAATCATAAGGTAAGATTTTTAAATGTGCTTTGGTTTTAGTTACAAGTGCTGCACTGTCTTCACCATGTATTAATGTAATGGCTTTTTCAAGTGCAGTTCTAACTTCTGTGCCTGTTATATTTTTATCTGACAATGCCAATTTGCAAACAATACGCGCAGCGTCTTTATTTATTTCCTCGTCATTTAAATATTTGCTTACAAATATAAAACTGCTGAATCCGGGAATCTGACCAGCTTCATATAATAAATTTCTTTTTTGAAATGGGTTGCTTGCTTTTTCCATTTTATCTTGAAGCAATAACAAATGTTGTGCATAGGTTTGCGTATATGTTTTTGTAAAATGATTTCCTGGCAGCTCAATTTCTATTCCAGGCAAAACAAAATTTACATTGTCTATTGCAGCTTGAATGTGTTTTTTATTATTGTTACTGGCACTGGCCAATGCATTGATCAAAGCAGCCTTAGCTGTTGTAGAATGATTGCTGGCAAGGGCTCTAGCTGCATTGCCTCCGAATGTTTCATCCTTCAATAATTTTGTCAATAATTTAATGGAGGCATCATCCCCCAATAAAGCAAGCTGTTTGATTAAAATTTCTTTGGCATAAAATGTTTTGGCTTCTGCATAAACATTTGCAATGAAACCAGCGGTTTGTTTTTTTAATACATTGTTTAAACTTGCTTCGTGCACAAACGCATTCAATGCATAACTAGACTTTAATTTTAATGAATCATCATTTAATAAATCTACCAATTGCTTCCATTCATTTTTTTGCCAAGATTTCATGGCAGTGATAGAAGTGGCAGCTTCTGCTGTATGCTGGTAAGGGAAAGCCTCGATTGTTTTAGAGATGGATTGTCTTTGAGCATTCACCTGTATTAGGCATAGCAATACGAAAAATATAGAAGAGAAAATTTGTTTCATTTTTACAATTTTAATTTCATTGATTAAATATTCCAAGGAGCACGCATGGCCGGGTTGATCAATCTATTGGCTTCATCATCATTGATAAACGTTTGCGTTTCTGGGTTGAATTTTAAAGTCCTGCCTAATTGCAATGCCATTTTTCCCATATTGATGATGGTGCAAGATCTAAATCCATTGGATTCATTCAATGCAAATGGGGTTCTGTATTTTACAGCGTCTAAAAAATTAGTTACCTGCGGTTTTGGATCAGGCATCATCGCTAATTTTTCAACTAGATTGGGGATGTCCGATTTGAATCCTTTGAATAATTTTCCTTTAGGCCCTTCGATATAGGCAGCATTAGGATCATTGGCTTCTCCATCTAAAATAATTTTACAACCATCTTCATAAGTGAAAGTTAGTTTTCTAAACGTACCACATGCATCAGGATGTTGTTGCTCTGCATCTACCTCTACCATAACTGGACTGGTTTCATCCTTGCCTAAAAAATATTGTATTGGGTCGATATAGTGTTGTCCCATATCGCCTAAGCCACCGCCATCATAATCCCAATAACCTCTAAATGTTTGGTGCACGCGGTGCGCATTGTAAGGTTTATAAGGCGCTGGTCCCAACCATCTTTCATAATCCAATTCTGCTGGAACAGGTTGTTCTTCTAATTTTGTTTTACCTACCCAGTAAAATTTCCAATCAAAGCCAGTGGTTTTGCTCACCGTTACAGTTAATGGCCAACCTAATAAACCAGATTCCACTAATTTTTTAATGGGCTTCACGGTGGTGTTCATTCCATAAAAGTTATCTTCAAAACGGAACCATGTGTTTAAACGAAACATACGTTTATACTGCTTAACGGCTTCTACTACACGCTTTCCTTCACCAATGGTTCTGGTCATTGGCTTTTCACACCAGATGTCTTTGCCTGCTTTAGCCGCTTCAATGGCCATGATACCATGCCAATGAGGTGGTGTAGCAATATGTACAATGTCTACTTCGGGAAGTGCAATCAATTCTCGATGATCGTGAAATGTTTTTATTTTTCCACCCACCAATTCCGCTGCACTTTGTAAATGATTTTTATCAACATCACAAATAGCAACGACCCTTGTTCCTGCATAAGGAATATGGCCTCGGCCCATACCACCTAAGCCTATAATGCCTTTGGTGAGTTGATCACTAGGTGCAAGAAACCCACGCCCCAACACCTGTCTAGGTACAATGGAGAATCCAGCAACCACGGCGGCTGTATTTTTTAAAAACCGACGTCTGCTATTTTTTTCTTCTGTTTTCATAATTTGAAATTAATGTAAAAAATATTTTTAATTTTTAAATGGATAGAGTGCTAAAAATGATTTTGCTCATCGACCCATTCTTAGTTCGTTTTCCTTAGCTAAATTTATTCTTTTTTGCTTAAATTTGGTGGAATCCGTTTATTTAAAGTCACGATCATGTCAGATACCCATTTACATTTAGAAGAACATTTGCAAAGCAGTGATTTACTTACCGATATTGTAATTGGAATGAGTGATGGATTAACAGTTCCATTTGCGTTGGCTGCGGGTTTAAGTGGAGCAGTACAGGGCAATGTTAATTTAATATGGATTGCGGGCATTGCTGAAATTGCAGCAGGTTCTATTGCCATGGGCTTGGGTGGTTTTTTGGCGGGTAAAACGGAACAAGATCATTATGCCAGTGAACAAAAAAAGGAATACTGGGAATTAACGCATAAACGTGATGTAGAAATTGAAGAAGTGCGTAAGGTATTTTTAGAATGGGGCTTAAGTGCAAGTACTGCCGAAGAAGCCACGCAAGAAATTATCAAAGACGACAAGCGATGGGTAGATTTTATGATGAAACATGAGCTTGGCTTAACCGAGCCAGATCCAAAAAGGGCTAGAAAAAGTGCATTTAATATTGGCTTTAGTTATATCGTTGGCGGTTTGATCCCATTGAGTCCTTATTTCTTTGTAACGGATTCTATACAAGGGCTAAAATTTTCTGCCATCATAACGTTAGTTTGCTTATTTATATTTGGATTCTTTAAAAGCAAGATGACTGGTGTAAATCCTTGGTGGGGTGGCGTAAAAGTAATGATGACGGGCGCTTTGGCGGCAACAGCAGCATTTGGCATTGCCAAATTGATTCAAGGATAAAATAAAAAAGCTTTAAGTAATCTTACATTTTATTTATGCATACCGTTGTAGTAATTAAGTAAATTAACTACATCTGCTTCAGATTTTAATTTGTTTTTATTTTCTTTCAACCAATTTTCAACGGTCGCATCATAGGGTATTGCCGACAAAACACTGGTTCTATCAATTCCTTTTATTGCAGTGATTTTTCCGCTATTGTAGATGGCGTAATTATTTTTATTTAAAAAATTTGTGCTATTCTTCCCTGTAAGCGGATCAAATGGACTCACTTTAACTAAAATCTTTTCCATTAAAATTAATTGTAAAGCCCCGCTGTTAAAGACTTTACAAAATGCGCTTCCTTTATTTTCAATAAAATCGGGGAGCACTACAAATACG
The DNA here is from genome assembly GCA_903865435.1 of uncultured Bacteroidota bacterium. GTDB lineage: Bacteria > Bacteroidota > Bacteroidia > Chitinophagales > Chitinophagaceae > Sediminibacterium. The sequence continues at coordinate 8,194 of CAIPJS010000070.1, forward strand.
CCCAATGTTTTTGTAGTATCTGCTTTATCAATAAAAACAACTTTGTCTACCATATTGGTTTCTGCAACCAATTCCACTTCTTGACTATTTACATAAAGTACTTCCGTAGCATATAAATTTAATTTTGCTTTGGCAAGTTTATAGATATTTCCGTTTTTGTAATAAAGATAGGCTGCATTCCAGTTGTCCGTCCAATATGGACTTCCATCAATATCTGCATAAGTAAGTCCTGTTCCTTTTTTATTTCCAGCAGTGGAAGGATCAGAAATTCTCACCGTTCCCGAACCGGTTCCTTTTCCTGGGGAACTTAAATCAATAGTAAGATTTTGTGCTTGCGTGGTTGCTGAAATACATAATAGAACAACTATTCCGATAAAAAATTTATTAAGTAGTTTCATAAATTCATGTTTATTAAATTATAGACAAAATATTTTTTAAAAAGTTTAATTTTTATTTCGAATGGCTATGCCCTTTCTAGTTCCGTTGTGCACTCCTTCGCTAATGGTTAAACTGCCATTCACCCAAATATATTTAAATCCTTTTGCATATTGATGGGGTTCTGTGTAATTGGCCATATCCGCTACTTCGTTTTCATCAAAAATTACAATATCAGCTAGGTAGCCTTCTTTAATCAAGCCTCTATTTTTAAGATTAAATTTTTCTGCTGGTAAGAAAGTCATTCTTCTAATGGCTTCTTCTAAGCTAATGACGCCCATCTCTCTTACATATTTTCCAAGTACTCTAGCATTGGTGCCATAAGCCCTAGGATGTGGCTTGCCAGCGCCCATTACAGCGATACCAGCATCACTTGCAATCATGTTGAATGGATACTTCATAATGGCCACCACATCGTTTTCGCCCATACCATGATACACCATTTGTGCTCCTCCTTTCTCCATCATTTGAATAATGGTTTCGGCTTCTGCATTTTGATTGTGTTTATTGCCTAATAGTAAATTGATTTCTTCGATACTCTTTCCATTGAAACTGGTATCTGCTTTATAACTTGCTACTACCGCGTAACTAAAATGTTTCAATCCTCTTTTTTTGATGATGCCAATGCTGTGTTCTGCTACTTTTTTTCTTATGACTGGATTTTTTAATCTTGCCATAATAGAATCTTGTCCATCCGATAAAACCCAATCAGGAAGTAAGACACTTAATTGTGTACTGCTTGCTGTATAAGGATATTGATCAATGGTTACATCGATGCCTTCTTTTCTGGCATTGACTACTAAAGGAATGGTTTCTTTACTTCTCCCCCAATTGTTTTGTCCGCTTACTTTGAAATGTGAAATTTCAACAGGAATATGGGCAGCACGTCCCACTTGTATGGCTTCATTGATTGCATCCACCACTCTATCTTCTTCATATCTAATATGAGAAGAATATACACCACCATTAGATGCAATTACTTTTGCAAGTGCTACAATTTCTTCGGTAGGGGCGTAGGTTCCAGGAATATAAATTAATCCGGTAGACATGCCCACTGCCCCATCTTGCATGGCTTGTTGTGCTAATCTTTCCATGGTGTGCATTTCGGCTGCAGTAGCAATTCGATTGGCTGTCCCCATGGCTTGCTTACGTATGGTATTGTGTCCAATCAGGGAAGCCACATTAATAGATGTGCCTATAGAATCTATAATATTAAAATAAGTATTTAAATTTTCGGCCGAGCCTCCACAATTGCCAGTAACAACGGTAGTTACACCATCGTAAATAAAATTAGTAGCCAGTGGATTTTTTGTTTCACCCCCTTCTATATGCGCATGCACATCAATAAAACCAGGCGCTACCACTAAGCCCTTTGCATCAATTTCTATAGCGGCTTTCCAGCTTTTTAAATTGCCTACAGCTATGATCTTATTTTGTTTGATAGCGACGTCTTTGTATTGCCAGTTATTGCCCGATCCGTCTATTAATTTTCCATTTCTAATAATGTAATCAGCTTCCTGTGCTTTTAGGCTAAATAAGCTGAAGGTACAAACGCAAAGTAAAATTGTCTTTTTCATAGTGGTAAGTTCTTCTATAAATTTACTAAATACACTGCACATTCTATATATTAAAATGGGTGCAAACTTAAAAATTTGTACTTTTAAGTAGTCCCCAATCTTTTTGATACGAGGGGGCATTGTTCAAAATAAAAAACCATATATCCTATTTACACTAATTGTACTTCTATGAAAAAACTAATTACAATCTTGTTTGGAAGCATGCTTTTACTTGTCAATCTGCAAGCACAAAAAACTAAAACATTAAAAACAGCTAGTGATACGGCGGCTGCTTTTGATGCCTATGTGCAAAAATCAATGAAGGATTGGGAGATTCCTGGATTAGCCATTGTAGTGGTAAAAAATAATAAAGTAGTTTTTAAAAATTCCTATGGCACCACCGAATTAGGTACAGGTAATAAAGTAAACAATCAAACTTTATTTGCTTGTGCTTCTACGACCAAGGCGATGACTGCAACGGCTATGGGTATCTTAGTGGATCAAGGAAAAGTAAAATGGGATGATCCTGTAATAAAATATTTACCCAGTTTTAGATTGTATGACCCTTATGTGACAACGCAAATGCGTGTGCGGGATTTATTCTTACACAATTCTGGCGTGGGGAATACCGATTTTTTGTGGACTTTCAATATGTTAACAGGAGATGAAATAATGGAAAAAATGCAAATGGTACCCCCTTCTTATTCTTTTAGAGCAGGCTTTATTTATCAAAATATATTTTATGGCATTGCTGGAAAAGTAATTGAAAAAGTAAGTGGAATGTCATGGGAAAATTTTATCACAAAAAATATTTTTCAACCATTAGGCATGCTGCATACACGTGCTAAATTAGCTTTAGTGACCGACCCAAATATTGCTAAACCTCATTTTAGAGTAGAAGGAAAAATCCAAGTGATAGAAAGAGACTCTGCTGATAGAATTGGCGCTGCAGGTTCTGTTTATTCTTCCATAGATGATATTTCACTTTGGTTGCAATGTATGTTAGACAGTAGCAAGTATGAAGGAGGCAGACTGGTTTCACCAAGTACTTGGATGACTTTATTAAAACCGCAAACCTTTGTAACAGCTTCTGAATTTTATCCAACACAACAAATTACCAAACCAAATTTTACGACCTATGCTTTGGGTTGGTTTCAACAAGATTATAAAGGGAAGAAATTAAATTTTCATACTGGAAGTTTGTCTGGAGAAATTGCCATTCATGGACAAATGCCTTCGGAAAAAACGGGGGTATATGTTTTTGCCAATTTAGATCATGCCGAAGCAAGACATGCATTGTTGTTTAAAGCTTTTGATCAATATGCATTGGGCGGCGATACCGATTGGAATACTGAATTTTTAAATTTATATACTGGCATTAGAAACAAAGCCGAAGCAGAAAATAAAAAGGAGGAGGCTAAAAGAGTTCTGAATACTAAGCCTAGCTTGGATCTAAATGCTTATACAGGCACCTATAGTAGTCCTTTATTTGGAACTATTGTAATTCGTATTCAAAATGATCAATTGCAAGCTTATAATATTAAAGCAGGTACAGCCATCCTATCACATTGGAATTACGATAGTTTTTTATTAAGCTGGAACAAAAAATGGCAAGGCAAAGGCATTGCAAATTTTCATCTTAATAATGAAGGCAAGGTAGACAATATTAATTTTGATGGCATTGAATTGACCAAAGAAAAATAAACAACTCCAATTTAAATGCGTAATTAAATACACTTAAATTTTTGCGCCAGCGCCTTTTACAAAGCGACCTGGTTTAGCATTGGTATGTTCACCATCTTTTAAAACTTGTACCCCATTTACCCAAACATGTGACATACCGGTTGCATATTGTCTAGGTTTTTCAAATGTGGCATGGTCTTTTATTTTGCTTGGATCAAAAACCAATACATCTGCATAATTTCCTACTTTCAATTCACCACGTTTTGGAATGTTTAAACTAGTAGCTGCTACCTTAGCAAGTTTGTGAACAGCTGTTTCTACAGACATTAGTTTTTCTTCATTTACATAATGACCAATTACACGAGCAAAATTTCCATAAGCACGAGGATGTGCACTTTGTTTCATAAAGATAGAATCGGTAGAAGCAGATTCTGCATCAGATCCAAAACTTACCCAAGGAATTACAATTTGTTTTTTTACATTTTCCTCACTCATTAAAAAATACGCCACTTCTACACGACTGCTGTCTTGTATAATTAAATCTATTGCACAATCTTCGGGCGATGTATTTCTAATTTTTGCTACCTCCTCGAGTGTTTTACCAGAATATTTAAATAAAGAATCTCTTCTAAATCCTAATAATAAAACCTTACTAGCACTTCCAGTTCCGTAGTATAAATTTTCCCAATCCTTTGCATTGGTTTTCATAGCTAGTTTCATCTCAGCTCTAATTTTTGGATCTTGTAAGCGCAACCACAATTTTCCAAATCCACCATCTTGTAATGAAGGCGGGAATGCAGCAGTCATGCCTGTTGCACCTGCTGTATACGTATACATATTGGCTGCTACACTAATGCCGTTCCCCCTGGCTTGCTCTACCAATTTAATAACGCTATCCATTTTAGGCCAGTTGGCAAATCCCCCTGCTTTTAAATGATATATTTCTCCATGTACTTTTGCTTCTTTAGCAATTCTAATTAATTCATTCACTGCCTCTATAAAATTATTTCCTTCACTACGCATATGTGAAATGTATCCACCACCATAGGGTGCAGCCGCTTTACACAATTCAATCAATTCTTCTGTTTTGGCAAAAAAAGCAGGAGGATAAATTAATGAACTACCTACTCCTAAAGCACCTTCTTCCATAGCTTGTTTAACTAATCCTTTCATGCTTTCTAATTCTGCTGGTGTTGGGGCGCGATTGTCCTCACCTATAATATTTTCACGAATGGTGGTTGCCCCAACAAAAGAAGCGATATTACAACTGATGCCCTTTTTTTCCATATAATGCATGTACTCTCCTAAAGTATTCCAAGGAATGGGTAATTTATTTGGTCCTGTTTGATCATCCTCCATGGCCTTTTTCATCTTTGCATTTAAAGGACCCATACTTCCACCTTCACCAAATACTTCTAAAGTAACCCCTTGTCTAATATCTCCTTGAGAATTACCATCTATAATAAGAGAGGTTGGTGCCCAGCTTAACATATTAATAAAGCCAGGTGCAATGGCCATACCTTTTGCATCAACTACATTGTTGGCAGACTCTTTAGATAAATCGCCAATAAAAGCAATGGTATCATTTTTGATGGCTAGATCTGCTTTATAGGGTGCGCCTCCATTGCCATCATACACCATTCCATTTTTAATAATGGTATCATATTTATTTACATTACAAGCAAATAGCATACTTGTAAGTGAGCAGATTAATAGTTTACGCATGGTGTTCTTTTTTAAATGGGGAGTAAAATTATATTTAGACATATGTAATTTAAGGATTTTTGAATAAAATTTTTTATATTCAATTTTGCTTTTCAAGACCAAACCATAAAACTAACGATTATGTCAAAAAACATTCAAACCAACAAACTATTTGTAGCTAGCTGTCTGGCTTTATTAGTTACTTCACTTTCTTTTGGTATTAGGGCGGGCGTCCTTAGCCAACAAGGCATTGATTTCCATTTAACTAACGCTCAATTAGGCACCATTGCAGCTACTGCATTCTGGGGCTTCCCACTCGCCATCTTAGTAGGTGGTACCATTGTGGATATTATTGGCATGAAGCGCTTATTGGTGCTTGCCTTTATATTTCATTTAGCAGGTATAGTACTTACCATTTATGCTACAGGTTATTGGAGTTTATTTTTATCTACCTTATTAATTGGTATTGCCAATGGAACGGTAGAAGCTTCATGTAATCCTTTGGTTACTTCTTTATTTCCTCAAAACAAAACTACCAAATTGAACCATTTCCATTTATGGTTTCCTGGAGGTATTGTAATTGGTACTTTAATTGTCTTCTTATTTAATAAGATTGGATTGGGTACCGGTATGCAAGTAGGGATGATGTTGATTCCAACCGCATTGTATGGTTTCTATTTTTCTAAATTAGATTTTCCAGAAACAGAACGTGTTTCAAGTGGTGTTTCTTCATCAGAAATGTACAAGAGTTTATTTAACCCATTGTTTTTATTTATGATCATCTGTATGTTTGGTACTGCTATTACAGAATTGTTTACAGGACAATGGATAGATGTACTTTTGAAAAATGTGAGTGACAATGCGATCTTGTTATTAACCATCGAAACAGGCATTATGGTGATTGGTCGTGCTTTTGCAGGACCCGTTGTACATAAGTTCTCGCCTTCTGGCGTATTGTTAATATCGGCAATTTTAGCTGCCGCAGGTTTGTATTTATTAGGACATACTTCTGGCAATATGTTGTTTTTAGGCGCTATCCTTTTTGGAATTGGCGTTTGTTATTTCTGGCCAACCATGTTGGGCTTTGTATCAGAGAACCTGCCTAAGACAGGTGCTGTAGGCATCAACTTGATGGGAGGCGCAGGGATGTTTGCTGTATCTGTTTATATGATTTTTATGAGTGGATTTTATGATAAGTTGGTAAATGCAAGAATTCCTGCAGGTACTGCTGAAGCAGATTTGGCGCATGTAACCAATGAGGCTAAAAAATTAGCAGGCCCAGAAGTAATCAATGCAACTTTAACGATACCACTTATTTTAATTGTCGCATTTATAGGATTAAATGTATACATGAAAAATAAAAAAGCAGCAACTGCTTAATTTTAAGAATTCATTGTAATAAAAAACCCTTTGTCATTTATTGGCAAAGGGTTTTTTGTTGACTATATAAAAGTGTATTTAATATTTCTCATTTAGTTGTTTATAAAATAATTAATTGCTTCTGCCACAGCATAGGGCGATTCTTCCATAGGAATATGCCCTACATTTTTTAAAATGACTAGGGAATTATTTTTTATATCTTTTTGAAATAGGTAGGCATTCTCTACATCAATAAGATGATCGTATTCTCCCCATACTATTAAAGTAGGCTGGGTAATGGTTTTAATGGGTTCGGAAGAAGTGGCTATTCTATTTTTAAACAAAGACAATGTTGCTGCGCGATTTCCTTCTCTTAATAACATTTCATGATACCTGGTTACAATGGCATCGCTAATAAGGCTATTATCGTAAAATACTGTTTCTAAACTTTTTCTTATTAAAAATTTGGGCGTAATAAATAAGAGTAAATTATTAATAACAGGGGTACTGGCTAATTTAAAACCCAAACTTCCCTTTTCATTTTTCATGGGATAACCAGCTGCATCAATTAAAATTAGCTTCGCTATTTTTTTGGGATGCGCCACGGTGTATTGCCATGCAATAGCACCTCCTAAGGAATTGCCCGCTAAAGCACACTTATTAATATGCATTGCATTTAAAAAGGAATCTAGGAAACGAACATAATAATCACCTGCATAATAATTCTCTGGATTAGGCCCTGTGATACCAAAGGCAGGCAGGTCAAACCTTATAATTCTTCTATTAGGAGAACTTGTAAGCATAATGGAGACTAAACTATCCCAGGTATGTAAAGAAGAAGAAGTGCCATGAATTAGCACTAGGGGACTAGAGTCGCCTGGGTTGCCTTCATCTCTATAATGCACCTGCATCCCCATGAGTGGCATATACTTAGAAGCTGCATTACCATATTTAGCTTTAATTTTTTCAACTGGAATGTCTCTTTGTCCATACACTGTAAATACAAGCACTAAGAATACCAATATGCTTATCAAACTATAGCCAAGGTTGCGTTTTATCTTATTCATATATTATTTTCTTATTGCGATTTTTCTAATTGTCAATTTATACCCTTTTTTTATATCAATGAATGCTTGTTCAATGACTTAAAATGAATATTACTATATAGTTTACTAAATATAAATGTTAAAGAAAACATAAAATTGCATTTTGAGCAAAAAAAATATTTATGACTTATAACTTGACCGTCAGTGCTTTAGACGCGAGTTAAAAAAACTACCATTTTGCTTCTTTTTTAGATTGCTGTGTTATATAAGTATTTTTTGTAATTTTTATTAACCGAATTGCTTATTAATAACCAAACCAAAATCAAAAATGAAAAAAATCTATCAACAAATTCTTGATTTTCCCCAGATGGTGAATCAAAAAGTTTTGAATGCGCAGTTAAACGCTGCAGTAGATAATTTCGATTCTCAAAATGGAGTAAGATCCTACACTAAGTCAATCTATCAGATTCTGTCTATTGTAGTATTTATCTCCATGGAAGTGGCTATCATTCATGGTGCTATGGGGTACTTCACCGATACCGCTAGCACGGGTCTAGGAAAAGCAGGTAGTGTTTTAACTACTTTATTGCTTATTTATTCAGCCTTCCCTATTGCGCACATCATTAAAGCTAGAGGGGAAAGCCTGGGTGGTTCACATAACGGTATGGTAACTTTTCTTTTTAAAGACTTTGTTACAACCAATATCAAAATACTTGGAGAAGTAGCTGCAGTAGGTGCTTTTATAGGCGCTTGTTGCTTAACCTTATCTTTTGTATTTGATACCAATTTATTCAATGCAACTACGGGCACTGCTTTCAGTACCATTAGTGGTTTAAGTAGTTTACCTATGCAGGGCTTAACTAATTTATTCGCTGCATTAAGATTAGATTATTTAACATCTGTATTAAGTTCTTTTGGCTCTTTCACTATGCCAAGTGGTCAAAGCTTTACAGGTGATATGCTTTGGAATATTAATGATTTGTTCTTAGTAGCAGGTGCCTTTGTGAATGTGGCACTTGGATTAACTGTTTTGTATGTTAATCTTGCTATTTATCATTTCTTATATACTATGGTTTCTAATTTCATTAAGTGGATTCAAAGCCCCTCTATTCCTATTGCAATGAAAACTAAATAGGAAAAAACTTTTGTCATTTACAATCGTTTCGAATAAAAAAGCCCCCTCCAATTAAGGAGGGGGCTTTTCTTTTAAATAAGCGCCTAGCTTATTAGTAATTTTTTTTAATTATTAGAGACTGCATTAATTATTAGGCTCTACAAAATAATCCACTACAAAAACTTTATCCATATGTGGCTTTAATACAGCTTGGAAGGCTATATGTGCAGGGTTTAATTGATAGTCTGCTAAATCTTTCTCAGAATTAAAGGTAAGTGTAAAGCAATGCGTAAAGCCTTGGTCTAAATGTTCTGGACTCATATTAATACCCCATTGCATATTTTTAACCTGAGGCACTTTGCCATATAGCTTTGCAAAACTATGCGCTACATTTTCTACTTCTTTTGCTGAAGAACTTGCTTTAAAAGTAAACAATACAATATGTTTTAACTCTCCTGTTCTATTTTGAGCATGCGTAGTTAAAAAACTAGTTGCTAAAAGGGCGAATAAAA
>CAIPJS010000071.1 GCA_903865435.1 uncultured Bacteroidota bacterium
AATATATTAAATAACAATTAAATACAAATAGTAAAAAAATAAATATGTCATAATTGCTTATTTTGGCAATTTTTCTCAAAAAATCCTCAAAATCAATGCTTTTGGTACAAAATTTGTTTTTAAAAGTGCTCTCCATTGCTTAACTTTGCAATCCTTTATTTTGGGCGTATAGTCTAGTGTGATAACTGTTTGGCAACAAATGGTTTTTATTCTTTTTTATACTTGAGAATATTCTACCAAAAATTATATTTCAATAAAACCTGGGTTATACCGTATGTCTACAACAAACTTGAACAACAGAGTCAACTTTGGTAAAATTAAACACGTTGCCGAAGCACCAGACTTACTTGACATTCAGTTAGAATCTTTCAAAGAATTCTTTCAATTAGAAACTACACCTGATCGCAGAAATGTGGAAGGGTTGTTCCGTGTGTTTAAGGAAAATTTTCCTATCACAGATACACGTAACATTTTCGTTTTGGAATTCTTGGATTATTTTATCGATCCGCCACGCTACACTATTGATGAGTGTATGGAACGTGGTTTAACTTACGCTGTGCCTTTAAAAGCAAAATTGCGTTTAAGTTGTAACGACGAGGAGCACGTTGACTTTCAAACCATCGTGCAAGATGTTTTCTTAGGAAACATTCCTTATATGACACCAAGAGGAACCTTCGTGATTAATGGTGCAGAACGCGTTGTCGTTTCTCAATTGCATCGTTCACCAGGTGTATTCTTTGGTCAATCAACACATCCAAACGGAACTAAAATATATTCTGCTCGTGTGATTCCTTTTAAAGGTGCATGGATGGAATTTGCTACTGATATCAACAACGTCATGTTTGCCTATATCGATCGTAAGAAAAAATTCCCAGTAACTACTTTGTTGCGTTCAATTGGTTTTGAAACAGATAAAGATATCTTGGAATTATTCGGAATGGCAGATGAAGTAAAAGCAGATAAAAAAACTTTAGCCAATCAAATCGGACGCAAATTAGCTGCGCGTGTTTTAAGAACATGGGTAGAAGATTTTGTGGATGAGGACACTGGTGAAGTGGTAAGTATAGAGCGTAATGAAATTGTTTTAGAGCGTGATACGGTTTTAGACCAAGATGCTTTAGACCTAATTTTAGAAATGGGTGCGAAAAGCGTATTCATTCAAAAAGAAGACGTGGGTGGAGACTATGCCATCATTTACAATACTTTAAACAAGGATACTTCTAACTCAGAATTAGAAGCGGTGCAACACATTTACCGTCAATTGCGTGGTGCAGATGCTCCAGACAATGAAACGGCGCGTGGCATCATTGACAAATTATTCTTCTCTGACAAACGTTATGATTTAGGAGAAGTAGGCCGTTACAAGATCAACAAAAAATTAGGGCATGATTTAACGCAACAAAAGAAAGTTTTAACAAAGAATGACATCATTGAAATTGTTAAATACTTGGTGCGTTTAACCAATGCGAAAGCAGAGATTGATGATATTGATCATTTGAGCAATCGTCGTGTTCGTACAGTAGGAGAGCAATTGTATGCTCAATTTGGGGTTGGTTTAGCGCGTATGGCGCGTACCATTCGTGAGCGTATGAACGTACGTGATAACGAGGTATTTACTCCAGTTGATTTGATCAATGCGAGAACTTTATCTTCTGTTATTAACTCGTTCTTTGGAACTTCACAATTGTCACAGTTCTTAGACCAAACCAATCCTTTGAGTGAGATCACGCACAAGCGTCGTATCTCCGCACTAGGACCCGGCGGTTTAAGTCGTGAGCGTGCAGGTTTCGAGGTGCGTGACGTACACTATTCTCACTACGGCCGTTTGTGTACCATTGAAACACCAGAAGGACCCAATATTGGTTTGATTTCTACTTTGTGTGTACACGCAAAGATCAATGACATGGGCTTTATTGAAACACCTTACCGTAAAGTAGACAATGGTAAAGTAAGTTTGAAAAACTTAACTTACTTAAGTGCGGAAGAAGAGGATACTGCAAAAATTGCACAAAGTAATGTGCCATTAAATGATAAGAATGAATTTTCTGAAGATAAAGTGCCTTCACGTGAAACTGGAGACTTCCCAATCTTAGATAAAGCAGATGTAGAATTTATGGATGTGGCGCCAAATCAAATTGTTGGTTTGAGTGCTTCTTTAATTCCATTCTTAGAGCATGATGATGCGAACCGTGCGTTGATGGGATCTAACATGCAACGTCAAGCGGTACCGTTAATTCGTCCAGAAGTACCTATCGTAGGAACTGGATTAGAAGGAAAGGCAGCGCGTGATGCACGTATTCAATTGCATTCTGAAGGAGAAGGAGTTATTGAATTCGTTGATGCCAATGAAATTCATGTTCGTTACAATCGTAATGAAATGGATCGTTTAGTAAGTTTCAACGAAGACTTAATTGTATATAAATTAACGAAGTTCATTAAGACCAACCAATCTACTTGTATCAATTTGCGTCCTGCTGTGAAGAAAGGACAAAAAGTGAAAAAAGGTGATTTCTTAACGGAAGGTTATGCAACTAAAGACGGTGAAGTAGCATTGGGCCGTAACTTACAAGTGGCGTTCATGCCATGGAAGGGTTACAACTTTGAGGATGCGATCGTAATTAGTGAAAGAGTAGTGCGTGAAGATTTATTTACATCCATACACATTGATGAATATGAATTAGAAGTGCGTGATACTAAATTAGGAGAGGAAGAATTAACATCTGATATTCCTAACGTATCTGAAGAAGCTACTAAAGATTTAGATGAGCATGGAATTATTCGTATTGGTGCTACTGTAAAAGAAGGAGACATATTAATAGGAAAGATTACACCTAAAGGAGAATCAGATCCAACTCCTGAAGAAAAATTATTGCGTGCCATCTTTGGAGACAAAGCAGGTGATGCAAAAGATGCTTCTTTAAAAGCACCCAACGGAACAGAAGGTGTTGTAATTGATAAAAAATTATTCCAACGTGCAAAGAAAGATAAGAGTGGTAAAGTGCGTGAAAAAGCATTGTTAGATAAAGTAGAGAAACAACACGAGCACAACTCTACTACTTTAAAAGAATTGTTAATTGAAAAATTACAAACACTTTTAAAAGATCATACTACACCAGGTGTGGTAAACAATTTTGGAGAAACTTTGATTTCTAAAGGAAGCAAATTTAATGCGAAGAATTTAGCGACCATCGATTTCCAAAACGTTAACCCATTAGGTTGGACAGGTGATAAGAAGACCGATGATTTAATCAACACATTATTACACAACTTCAGTATTAAATACAACGAAGAATTAGGTCGTTACAAGCGTGAGAAATTTAATATTTCTATTGGGGATGAATTACCAGCAGGTGTATTAAAATTAGCTAAAGTTTATTTAGCGGTTAAACGTAAATTGAAAGTAGGTGATAAGATGGCAGGCCGTCACGGTAACAAAGGTATTGTTGCGAAGATTGTTCGTGCCGAAGACATGCCATTCATGGAAGATGGAACACCAGTGGATATCGTATTGAATCCGTTAGGGGTTCCTTCTCGTATGAACTTGGGTCAAATCTATGAAACCATTTTAGGATGGACAGGTAAGAAGTTAGGTGTGAAATTTGCAACGCCAATTTTTGATGGTGCCAGCACTACAGAAATTGAAGAATTATGCGATAAAGCAAATATTCCAAATAACGGACATACATATTTATATGATGGAGAAACTGGAGAACGCTTCCACCAAAAAACATCGGTGGGTGTGATCTACATGATCAAATTACATCATATGGTGGATGATAAAATGCACGCTCGTTCTATCGGACCATACAGTTTAATCACTCAACAACCATTAGGCGGTAAAGCGCAGTTTGGTGGTCAACGTTTTGGTGAGATGGAAGTATGGGCTTTAGAAGCATATGGTGCATCAAATATCCTACAAGAATTATTGACACTTAAATCTGATGACATTATTGGTAGAGCTAAAACTTATGAAGCCATTGTTAAAGGGGAGAATATTCCTAAAGCGGGTATTCCTGAATCCTTTAATGTATTGGTGCATGAGTTGAGAGGCTTAGGATTAGATTTAAAATTCGAATAATCAAAGTATAAAAAAACGAATTCATTCATTAACACCCTTTCTTAATAATATAATATGGCATTCAAAAAAGAGAATAGACAACGTCCGGCTTTTTCGCAAATCACTATTAGTTTGGCATCCCCAGACAATATTTTGGAAAGAAGTTTTGGAGAAGTGTTGAAACCTGAAACCATCAACTATCGTACGTATAAACCCGAGCGTGATGGACTTTTCTGTGAGCGTATCTTTGGTCCAGTAAAGGATTACGAGTGTGCTTGTGGAAAATACAAGCGTATCCGTTACAAGGGTATTGTTTGTGACAGATGTGGTGTAGAAGTAACGGAGAAAAAAGTACGTCGTGAGCGTATGGGCCACATTAAATTAGTGGTACCTGTCGTACACATTTGGTATTTTAAATCATTGCCTAACAAAATAGGATACTTATTAGGAATGAGTTCTAAGAAATTAGAAACTATCATTTACTATGAGCGTTATGTAGTGATTCAACCAGGTATTAAAAGTGAATTCAAAGTAGCCGATTTATTAACTGAAGAGGAGTACTTAGACTTATTAGATACATTACCAAAAGAAAATCAATATTTACCTGACGACGATCCTCAAAAATTCGTTGCTAAAATGGGTGCCGATGCGGTACACGATTTATTAGGTTTATTAGATTTAGATGAATTAAGTTTCTCTTTACGTAATGCAGCAGCCAACGAAACTTCTCAACAACGTAAAGCAGATGCCTTAAAGCGTTTGAGCGTGGTAGAATCTTTCCGTGAAGCACAAACACATATTACCAACCGCCCAGAGTGGATGGTCATGAAATATATTCCTGTTATTCCGCCAGAGTTACGTCCATTGGTTCCATTGGATGGTGGCCGATTTGCAAGTTCTGATTTGAACGATTTATACCGTCGTGTAATTATTCGTAACAATCGTTTAAAGCGTTTGTTGGAAATTAAAGCGCCAGAAGTAATCTTACGTAATGAAAAACGTATGTTGCAAGAGGCCATCGACTCCTTATTTGATAACTCTCGTAAATCTAATGCTGTTAAAGCTGAAGGTGGACGTGCATTGAAATCTTTATCAGATGTATTAAAAGGTAAGCAAGGTCGTTTCCGTCAAAACTTATTAGGAAAGCGTGTGGATTATTCTGGACGTTCTGTAATTGTGGTAGGACCAGAATTAAAAATGCATGAGTGTGGATTACCAAAAGATATGTCGGCTGAATTGTTCAAGCCATTTATCATTCGTAAATTAATTGAAAGAGGTATCGTAAAAACCGTGAAATCGGCTAAGAAATTAGTAGACAAAAAAGAAGCGATTATTTGGGATATCTTAGAAAATATATTGAAAGGACATCCAGTAATGTTAAACCGTGCCCCAACATTGCACCGTTTATCTATACAAGCTTTCCAACCTAAATTGGTGGAAGGTAAAGCCATTCAATTACACCCATTGGTTACCTCTTCGTTTAACGCGGATTTTGATGGTGACCAAATGGCGGTGCACGTTCCATTAAGCCATGCGGCTATTTTGGAAGCACAATTATTAATGTTGTCCTCTCATAATATTTTGAACCCACAAAATGGAACACCAATTACCCTTCCTTCTCAGGACATGGTACTGGGCTTGTATTACATTACAAAGGGTAAGAAGTCAATGGGAGATTTAGTAGTAAGAGGTGAGGGCAAAGCGTTCTATAACTTAGACGAGGTGATCATTGCTTACAACGAAGACAAAATTGATTTACATGCAAATATTAGAGTGAAGACCAATATCCGTGAAAACGGTGTACTTGTGAATAAATTAATTGAAACTACTGTAGGTCGTGTACTGTTTAATCAACACACACCAAAGCCAGTAGGATTTGTAAATCAATTGTTAACTAAGAAAAGCTTAAGAGAAATTATTGGTGACATTATTAAAATCACTGATGTTCCTACAACTGCGAAATTCTTGGATGAAATTAAAACATTAGGATTTAGAATGGCCTTCCGTGGTGGATTGTCATTTAACGTAAATGATTTAGTAGTTCCTGAAACAAGACACGCTTTATTAGAGGGTGCAAAAGTGGAAGTAGAAGAAGTTTGGGAAAACTACAATATGGGTTTAATTACCAATAACGAGCGTTACAACCAAGTTATTGATATCTGGAGCCGTGTCGATACGCGTATCACTGAAACATTGATTCGTGAAATGGCCATTGACAAACAAGGATTTAACTCTGTATACATGATGTTGGATTCTGGAGCAAGAGGTAGCAAAACACAGGTTAAACAATTAGTCGGTATTCGTGGATTGATGGCTAAACCTCGTAAGAGTGGTAGCACAGGATCTGAGGTAATTGAAAATCCAATCTTGTCTAACTTTAAAGGTGGATTGAACGTATTGGATTACTTTATCTCAACACACGGAGCACGTAAAGGTTTGGCAGATACAGCGTTGAAAACTGCGGATGCGGGTTATTTAACGCGTCGTTTGGTAGACGTTTCCCAAGACGTGGTCATCTCTGAAGAAGATTGTGGCACTTTACGTGGAATTGCAACAAGTGCTTTAAAAGACAACGAAGATATTATAGAGCCATTGGCTGATAGAATTGAAGGTCGTACTTCATTACATGATGTATTCAATCCGTTAACCAATGAATTAATGGTAGCAGCGGGTGAAGAAATTATGATTGATGTAGCACGTGCAATCGAAGATGCGGGTATAGAAACAGTTGAAATTCGATCTGTATTAACTTGCGAATGTAAGCGTGGTGTTTGTGTAAGCTGTTATGGAAGAAACTTAGCCACTGGATATGTTACACAAAAAGGAGATGCAGTGGGTATCATTGCAGCACAATCAATTGGTGAACCAGGTACTCAGTTAACATTGCGTACTTTCCACGTAGGTGGTGTGGCAGGATCATCTTCTGTTGAATCTAGCTTAAACGCGAAGTTTGATGGCACGATTCAATTTGATGGATTAAGAACTGTAGATACAATTAACAACGAAGGCAATAAAGTAAAAGTTGTTATTGGACGTACCGGTGAAGTAAGAATTATGGACGTTAAAAACGATCGCTTAATGATTACCAACAACGTTCCATATGGCGCTTTATTAGCCGTAAAAGATGGTGCTCAAGTGAAGAAAGGGGATGTGATTTGTACTTGGGATCCATTTAACAATGTGGTGGTTGCAGAACAAAATGGTAAAATTAAATTTGAAAATATCTTAGAAGGATTTACTTACCGTGATGAAGCGGATGAGCAAACTGGTCACCGTGAAAAAGTGGTTATTGAATCTAAGGATAAAACAAAAATTCCTACCATAATCTTGGAAGGATCTAAGGATAATAAAAACTACAACTTACCAGTAGGCTCACACATCGTTATTGAAGAAGGTGTGGAAGTGAAATCTGGTCATGTGTTGGTTAAAATTCCAAGAGTATTAGGAAAATTAAGAGACATCACTGGAGGTTTACCTCGTGTAACTGAATTGTTTGAAGCACGTAATCCAGGTAATCCTGCGATTGTTTGTGAGATTGATGGTATTGTTGCATTTGGTAATATCAAGCGTGGTAACAGAGAAATTATTGTAGAATCTAAGGATGGTATGGTGAAGAAATACTTAGTTCCTTTGACTCGTCAAATTCTAGTACAAGACAGCGACTTCGTAAAAGCGGGTGCTCCATTGTCTGACGGTCAAATTGCACCAGCAGATATTTTATCTATCAGAGGTCCTTATGCAGTGCAAGAATATGTGGTGAATGAAATTCAAGAAGTATATCGTTTACAAGGGGTGAAAATTAACGATAAACACATTGAAGTAATTGTTCGTCAAATGATGAAGAAAGTGGAAATCGTTGATGCAGGAGATACCAAATTCTTAGAGGAGGATTTAGAAGATCGCTTCGACTTTATCGAAGAGAACGATCGTATCTACGATAAGAAAGTAGTAACCGATGCTGGCGAAAGTGCTAAATTAAAAGCTGGACAAATTGTAACTGTTCGTGAATTAAGAGAAGAAAATTCTATTTTAAGACGTTCAGATAAAAAAGTAGTAGAAGTGCGTGATGCAAAACCTGCTACAGCTCGTCCAGTATTATTAGGTATTACTAAAGCATCATTAGGCGTACAAAGCTGGATTTCTGCAGCATCGTTCCAAGAAACAACTAAAGTGTTAAGCCAAGCTGCTATTCAAGGCAAGGTGGACTTGATGTTAGGATTGAAAGAGAACGTTATTACAGGTCATTTAATCCCTGCAGGTACGGGTCAAAAAGAATTTGAAAAATTAATCGTTGGTAGTAAAGAAGAATATGAAGTATTGGCCACTACACGCGAAGCAATGAGCTTCGACGACGACGAATAATAAAACCTATGAATCGTTAAAAAGCAGGAAAGGGGCACTTTTCCTGCTTTTTTTATGCCTATTTTGGCAGCTAGGTTTATTATTTTCCCTATTTTTATAGGGTAAGGGAAGGTATTTCCTTTGCAATTATTTTAAATTAAAATTTCAAATGAAATCACCTTCTTGGATCCTTAATGGAGTCATGGCAGTTGCCATCATCATTTTATATGTATTGCATTTTAACAATAGCAGTCCCGCCATTAAAGCATCAGCTGCGAATGGCACTGGTACAAAAGTGGCTTACTTTGAAATTGATTCCATTCAAAATAATTACGAATTTTTTAAAGAAGTAAAATCGGCATTGCAAGTAAAAGATATGGAAAATGCAAAACAACTAACTGCTTTAAAGAATACTTTTGCTGCCAAGTATCAAGATTTACAAAAAAATGGTCAAAGCTTTACACAAGCAGAAATCACAGGTCGTCAACAAGAGTTAGCTGCCTTAGAAAAAAATTATACCAGCAAAGAGCAACAACTTTCACAAGAGTTGCAAGAAGAAAGTTTTAAACGCTTGCAAGAAGTTAAAAAGAAAATAGAGCAGTATTTAGAGAAATACAATAAAGCCAAAACCTTTAATTATATTTTCTCAAGCAATGCTGATTTGATGTATTATAAGGATACTGCTTATGACATAACCTCAGACATAGTAAAGGGGTTAAATTCAGAATATAAACCCAAAAATTAATGAGGTAAAAAATCCTTTTCAAATTATTGGAAAGGATTTTTATTTTAAAACATATTTTTTAATAAATAGTACACTTAT
The DNA here is from genome assembly GCA_903865435.1 of uncultured Bacteroidota bacterium. Classification (GTDB taxonomy): domain Bacteria; phylum Bacteroidota; class Bacteroidia; order Chitinophagales; family Chitinophagaceae; genus Sediminibacterium. The sequence continues at coordinate 9,222 of CAIPJS010000071.1, forward strand.
GTCAAACACCGAAACCACCGAATTTAAACCAAGGCTGTCTGCTTTAGACGCTACCATGATTGTTGCTGGAGGTATGATTGGTTCAGGGATATTTATTGTAAGTTCTTCTATCACAAGATATGTGGGAAGTTCGGGTTGGTTAATTGCCGCATGGATCATTACAGGATTTATGACCATCACTGCAGCAGTTAGTTATGGTGAATTGAGTGCCATGTATCCTAAAGCAGGTGGGCAATATGTGTATTTACAAAAAGCCTACAATCCATTAGTTGGATTTTTATTTGGATGGAGTTTCTTTTCGGTGATTCAAACTGCTACGATTGCAGCCGTAGCGGTGGCGTTTAGTAGATTTACTGCCTACTTAATTCCTGCAGTAAGTGAAAATAATATTTTAGCCGACTTAGGATTTATAAAAATATCCGCAGCCCAAGTGCTGGCCATTGCATTAATCGTATTTCTCACGTATACCAATACGCGAGGGGTAAAGGAAAGTAAAATTATACAAAACACATTTACTTTTACAAAGCTTATTTCTTTGTTTGGATTAATTATAGTTGGGTTCTTATTTACCAAACATAGTTTTTGGCATGAAAACTGGATCAATGCATTTGATGCCAAACATGCGGTGAGCACTACTGGAACAGATGGTACAGTGACCCATAGTTGGTTGCCCATAGGAGGAACTACATTGATAGGGGCTATGGCCGCTGCCATGGTAGGTTCTATATTTAGTAGTGATTCCTGGAACAATGTTACTTTTATTGCTGGAGAAATTAAAAACCCACAAAGAAATATTGGTTTAAGTTTATTCTTAGGTACCAGTATTGTTACTTTAATTTATATCAGTGCCAATTTAATGTACCTGCATGCACTTCCATTGCAAGCCATTGCTTTTGCCGAAAATGACCGTGTAGCCATTACAGCTGCCAATGCAGTTTTGGGAAATATAGGAACCATTGTAATCGCAGTGATGATAATGATATCTACTTTTGGTTGTAACAATGGATTAATATTAGCAGGCGCAAGGGTTTATTATACCATGGCTAAAGATGGCTTGTTTTTTAAGAAAACAGGTACCCTAAATAAAAATGAAGTACCAGCTTATGGTTTATGGATACAAGCATTGGTGGCTTCTTTATTATGCTTAAGTGGTAAGTATGGCGATTTGTTGACCATGGTTTCTTTTATCGTGGTGATATTTTATGTTTTAACCATCATTGGAATTTTTATCTTGAGAAAGAAAGAGCCCAATATGGCCCGACCCTATAAAGCATTTGGCTATCCATTTTTACCAGCAATTTATATTATTATGGCCACCGTATTTTGTGTAGGCTTGGTATATACCGAACCAAAGTATTCTTTATGGGGTTTGGTAATTACTTTATTGGGTATACCTTTGTACTATATCGCATTACGCAATAAAAAAACAGCATAGGAGCATGGATACTGTAGCAATCAATATTTTATTTGAGCATTTTAATACGACCAAAATAGGGGTCGTAGGAGACATTATGTTGGATACCTATTGGTGGGGCAATGTGGATCGTATTTCGCCAGAAGCACCAGTGCCTGTGGTAGCGTTGCAAAAAAAAGAAGTGCGTGTAGGAGGTGCTGCCAATGTCGCTTTAAATTTGAGGGCTTTGGGCGCACCCACCACCTTATTTGCCATCATTGGTAAAGATGCAGAAGGCATTGAATTAAAGGACCTTTTAGAAAGCCAAGGCATCCATACTCATTTTATTCAAACCAGTGAGACTAGAGTTACAACAAATAAAGTTCGTGTTATGGGGCGCAATCAGCAAATGATGCGTTTAGACCATGAACATACCAACGATCTCATAACCAAAGAAGAAGATGAATTGATTGCCAATTTTATTGAATTTGTACAAAAAGAAAAGCCAGCATTAATTGTCCTGGAAGATTACAATAAAGGCGTTTTAACCGAACGCGTAATTCATACCATAATTGATTTTTGTAAAACGCATGGCATACCCACTGCGGTAGATCCAAAGCAAAAAAACTTTTTAGCCTATAAGGGATGTACCATCTTTAAACCTAATTTAAAAGAAGTAAAAGAAGGTTTGAAATTACATGTACCTAAAGTAGACCTAGCCAATTTGAATCAAGTGCATGCTGCTTTGCAAGAAAATTTAGGACATGATATTTCCTTTATTACTTTGTCGGAACATGGGGTGTATTATGCAAACAATAAAGCACAAAAATTAATTCCTACACACATCAGAAATATTTCAGACGTGAGTGGCGCGGGTGATACAGTAATTGCGGTTGCTTCTTTAACTTATGCTGCAACCAAGGATATGAATTTAGCAGCAGAAATAGCCAATATTGCTGGCGGCTTAGTTTGTGAATTGGTGGGTACCGCACCTATTGACAAGCAAACACTTCAAGCTGAGGTTGTAAAATTATTGGGTAAATAAGATTTCAAATTTGTATTAATAAAGTATCATGGAGTTAAAAAAAGTAGCCATCATTGTAGCTGGCGGAACAGGTCAAAGAATGGGTTCAGTTGTGCCTAAGCAGTTTTTAGAAATCGAAAATAAATCTATTTTAACGCATACCATTGATCAATTTGTAGCAGCCTTTGCAGATATTGAATTGGTGGTGGTATTGCCCGAAGGTTATTTAAAACAAGGAGAGGAGGTGCTTGGCAAAAGAAAATACAAAAATAAAATTAGTTATGTAGCTGGTGGAGATACGCGTTTTCAATCGGTAAAAAATGGGCTAGGAAAAGTGCCCAAAGCTAGTATTGTTTTTGTGCATGATGCGGTGAGATGTTTATTAACACCAGCTTTGGTTCAAAGATGTTATCAACAAGCATTTGAAAAAGGATCGGCCATACCTGCCGTTACAGCTACCGATACAGTTAGATTAATGCAAGGCGAAAAACATCAATTGTTAGACAGGGAAAATGTAATGTTGATTCAAACGCCCCAAACTTTTAGATCTGATATCTTATTAAAAGCTTTTGAACAAAAATACCAAGCTTCCTTTACAGACGAAGCCAATGTGGTGGAAGCCAGTGGTGTCCCAGTTTATTTAGTAGATGGAGAATATGAAAATATAAAAATTACAAGACCCTTAGATTTAGCCATTGCCAATTATATTTTGACAAAGCGTTTTGCTTAAAGTTGGTCATCGAAAAATTTAATCTTCTAAAGGCGTGGGATCGGCCATTGGATAAGCATCTGATGTATCTTTTAATATAGAACTGCTCTTGCTTATTTTTTCTAAAATTTGATGCGCTACTTCCATTGCTAAGAAACCATCCATCTCACTTACAATAGGCGTCTCATTGTTTTCTATTGCATGCACAAAGCTGCTTAATTCAGCTTTAATGGCATTGCCTTCCTCAATGACCGGATTGGATATTGAAATGGTTTTGGTTCCCTGATGCGTTTCTATATCAAAAGAGAAAGCATCTGTTTCGTCGGGTAGCTTCAATTTTATAATTTCGGTATTCTTTTCTAAAAAATCTATTCCGATATAAGCATCTTTTTGAAACAATCTAATTTTGCGCATTTTTTTCATGCTAATTCTACTGCTGGTTAAATTAGCTACACAACCATTGTTGAATTCGATGCGTACGTTGGCAATGTCAGGGGTATCGGTCAATACCGCAACACCACTGGCGTAAATATTTTTCACATCGCTTTTGACAATGCTTAAAATAATATCAATATCGTGAATCATTAAATCAAAAATTACACTTACTTCTGTACCTCTTGGGTTAAACTGAGCCAAACGATGTACTTCAATAAATAAAGGATTCAATGAAGCATTTTTTAAAGCAGTATACGCTGGGTTAAATCTTTCAACATGACCTACTTGTAATTTGACATTGGCTTCTTTCACCATATTTACAATGGCACGCCCTTCTTCAATGGTATTGGCCATTGGTTTTTCAACAAAAACATGCTTACCCATTTTAATGGCCATTTCGCAAACAGGAAAATGCAAATGGGTAGGGGTAACAACATCAATGATATCGCAGGCGGCAATTAATTTTTCTTCGTCCATGTATCTTTTAAGACCATAGGTTTTCTCTACCTCTTTGGCATGGTCGTTGTTTGGATCAAAGAATCCAACTAAGCTCACCCCTGGAATTTCTTTCCAATTGTTAAGATGGTATTTTCCCAAATGCCCCACACCAAACACGCCTACTTTTAACATAGCTAAATTTATAAGTTGTAAAGTTACACTATAAGCCTTTGAATTTGAATGGGTTTAGGGCGGTGTGGAAAATTGGCAGATTGCTGTTAATCCATGCCCCAGGTATGCCTTTGGTTTAGTAACTTTAAGCGCTCAATCAACCAAGCAAAACTGTGCATACCAATATCAGTCAACTTTATCAAATTGCTCAAAAGCCTACTAGACGCATCATTGGTTTAATGAGTGGCACTTCGATGGATGGTTTAGACATTGCGTTATGTGCCATCTCTGGTTCGGGCATGCAAACTAAAGTGGTTTTAGAGCAGTTTATGACGGTTCCCTATACTGCCAATTTTAAAGATAAATTATTGACTGTTTTTTCTAAGGATACCATTTCCTTAGCACAATTGTGTATGCTGCATCCATGGATTGGATTGGAACATGCTACTTGCATCAATCAAGCATTAACGCAATGGAAGATAGTTTCCAAAGACGTTGATCTCATTGCAAGTCATGGTCAAACTGTTTATCATGCACCAAAATCATTGCATCCAGATGACGCATTTGGATCAGCTACCTTACAAATTGGAGAAGCAGATCATCTTTCTGTTGCAACGGGCATTATAACCATTAGTGATTTTAGACAAAAGCATATTGCTGCAGGCGGTGAAGGTGCGCCATTGGCTGTGTATGGAGATTATTTATTATGCCATCATCCAACCGAAAACAGAGTCTTATTAAATATCGGAGGCATTGCTAATTTTACTTATTTACCTGCTGCTTGTTCTATTGATCAAGTTTTTTCTACCGATACAGGGCCAGGCAATACTTTGATGGATGCCTACATTAGAAAGTGCTTTAATGATTTAGCTTATGATCAAAATGGTGATATTGCTAAAACCGGTCGAATGGATGAGGAATTGCTTATGGTATTTAAAAATCATGCTTTTTTTAATAGCAAGTTTCCAAAGACCATAGGGCCAGAATTATTCAATCTAGAATTTATAGTTGCCGCTCAAATTGCTTTGGGTAAAACAATTTTACCGAACGATTTAATTGCAACGCTTAATAGATTTACTGCCGAAACAATTGCTGAGGCCATTCAAAAATTTGTTCCAAGCTCAACCCATTATACCATTTATATCAGTGGGGGTGGCATGCACAATCCAGTATTGATGGAAAATTTACATGCAGTTTTACCTAATGTACCTATTCAATCTTCTAATGAGATTGGAATAATGCCAGACGCAAAAGAAGCCATCTTATTTGCTTTGTTGGCAAATGAGGCAGTAGCTGGAACACCCTTATTAGCTGGGGGCAATGCCACTAAAATGGCTACTACATTTGGTAAAATAAGTTTCCCTTTGTAGCAAATTAATAATTGCCTTTCAAATAGGCTTCGGTAGAAATTTTTACAGAGCCATATTTTTTCAGAAGTTGAGCAGCTAATGTTTCATCTGAAATTTGCAATTCATCCATAATCATTTTGACAGCTCTATCAAATAATTTTTGATTGGTCAATTGCATATTCACCATCTTATTATCTTTAATTCTGCCCAATTTAATCATCACTGTAGTGGAGATCATATTTAATACTAATTTTTGAGCTGTCCCGCTTTTCATCCTAGTGCTACCTGTTAAAAATTCTGGGCCTACGACCACTTCAATTGGAAAATCGGCTGCAGCACTAACTGGACTATTTTTATTACAACTAATACTGCCAGTTTTAATACCAGCTTCTTTGCATTTTTGCAATCCTCCAATAACATAGGGCGTCGTGCCACTGGCCGCTATGCCAACAACCATATCTAAAGCACTAATTTTATGTGCTTGTAAATCTAACCAAGCTTGTGCTGTATCATCTTCGGCATGCTCTACAGCATGAAACATCGCTTTTTGACCACCCGCGATAATACCCACTACTAAGTCGGGAGAAACGCCAAAAGTAGGAGGGCATTCGCTTGCGTCAACCAAGCCTAATCGACCACTGGTGCCAGCGCCTATATAAAATAAGCGACCTCCATTCATTAATTTTTCAGCAGCTGCATCAATCAATAATTGTATTTGTGGAATTTGTTTTTCAACTTCAATTGCTACTTTTTGATCTTCTGTATTTATATTTTTTAGAATTTCCAGTGTGCTGGATTGTTCTATATGGTTATAAAGTGAAGTAGCTTCTGTAGTTCTATAAAAATCCTTATGCATTATTTGATAAAGTTTTAAGTGCCACTATAAACATATCTAGTTCTTTAGTAGTGGTATATAAATTGGGTGTAATTCTGCAACCGCGCACATCGGCGTAGTCAATAGCAACAGTAAATATTTTGTGTTCGGATAAAAGGCGCTTGGCTAAATCGGCAGGTAAAATACCTTCAATACCCACATTGGCAATACCACAACTTCTGCTGGCTTCTGCTGGGGTATTGATCATAATTCTTGGTAGGTTTCTTACTTTGCTTGTCCAATAGTTTTGTAGAAAATACATTCTGGCTTCCTTACGCTCAGCGCCCATCATTTCGTAATAATCTATACAATCATTAATGGTTAAATCGGTATGTACAGGGTGTGTGCCAATATGATTCAATCGATTGATTTTATTGATGTCTTTCTCTCCATCGGCCAGTATAGGCCATAAGTTTTTGACATTTTCTTTCTTAACGTATAACATACCTGCTCCAAGAGGCGTGCTTAACCATTTGTGTAAAGCTGCGGCATAGTAATCGCAATTCAATTCATCTATGCGAAATTTCACATGTGCAAAAGCATGGGCGCCATCAACAATTACTTGAACGCCTTTTACATGGGCCATGTCACATATTTTACGAATAGGTAAAACCTGACCAGAGATATTAATCATATGACTCACCAAGATTACTTTTGTTTTAGAGGTAATCGCACTCGCATATAGATTTACAATTTCCTCGTCATTTTTTGGATGATTCGGTACAGATACTTTTACATTCACCACACCGTATCTGTTTTTAATTTGTTCAAACATATCCAACATAGCACCATAGTCTTGCAAGGCCATAATGGCTTCGTCTCCTGCTTTCCAATCAAAACCACCAATGACTAAGTCTAGAGATTCTGTCGTGTTGCGTGTAATGATTAATTCTTCGGGCAAGCAACCTGCAATGCCTGCTAGTCTTGCAGCAATGTTCTTTTTATTTTCAAATTGAACCGTTCTCATATAATAAGAGCCTTGCAAGTTCACTTCTTTTATGTGTTCAATAAATTTATTAAGAAGGGGTTGTGGTAAAAAATTATAATAGCCATTCTCTAAATTGATATAGTCGGGTTTTAATAAATATTGATTTCGTATACCAGTCCAAAAATCTTCGTCCTTGGCTAAAACATTTGCAGGAACATTTTCTTTTTGTTTAAAACTTTGTGCCATCCCGGCAAGCCCCAAAGGGGCTGCCATGGTGGTCAACAAAACATCTTTTATAAATTGTCGTTTGTTCATATAAATATTTTTATAACGAAAGACTTAATTTTTTATCATTTGTAATCGATACGTACCAAGCCGGCATCTGCATTTTTAGAGAACCATCCAGTTCCATATTCCAATGCATAAAAACGGCCATCAGGACCCACTTCAATATCAATCGCTGAATGGAATTTAGTATTACCCATGAATGGTTCCATTCTATCATAATCACCATTGGCTTTCATGCTCACTGCTTTAATAAATCCGCGCATCCATTCGTAAAAGAAAAATTTACCATCATAATAAGAAGGGTATCTTGTTTCTTTAGGATATAAATCGCTGTAGTATACTGGACCGGCCATTGCGGTACGTCCACCCGCACCTAAAGAAGGGAAGTCCATGGTAGAAACACCATAAGGATACCAAATAAATGCAGGTTGTGCAGGAGGCAATTCGGTTAAACCAGTATTGTTTCTTGAATTGTTAATAGGTTTTGCAGGATCTGTAGTAGGTCCAGTTTTTCCAGTGGCATAATCATATAAATGATAAGGATAGTTATTGCCTATAAAGAAAGGCCATCCAAAGAACCCCGCTTTGCGCGCTTGGTTTACTTCGTCATAACCACGAGGGCCACGCGTATCTAGGCTGTCTTCATTCGCATCAGGGCCCACTTCACCCCAATACAAATAACCATTTTTAGGATCTACAGAAATTCTATATGGATTACGGTCTCCCATTACATAAATTTCTGGTCTCGTTTTAGCGGTTCCTTTTGGAAATAAATTTCCTTCAGGGATATCATAAGAACCATCTGCCTTTACTTTGATGCGTAAAATTTTACCTCTTAAATCGTTGGTATTGCCTGCGCCACGACGTTCGTCATATTGAAGATGACCTGGGCGATCATCCACAGGGGCATAACCATGACTTGCATATTTCTGTTTGGGTTCATCAAATGGAGTAGTGTTGTCACCGGTAGAAACAAATAAAGATTTGTCTGGACCAAATGCAATAGAACCACCTGTATGGCAACAAATATCACGTTGCTCGTAAAATTGTAAAACTATTTTTTCAGAACTATTTTTAATTGTATCATTTTCTAATGTAAAACGAGACAATCTATTTACTGATGTGTCTGCAGGGCTGTAGAAAATATATATGTAATGATTTTTTGCAAAATCAGGATCGGCTTTCACACCCAATAAACCTTCTTCTGCATTTACACCCGGCACATTGGTTTTCCAATACACATTTAGGAAACCAGCTTGTTTGATATTTTTAGATTGGTTGTTGTACAAATAAATTTCACCACGACGTTGCACGACCAACACGTCTAAATTAGGCAAAATGGTTAATTCGGTGGGTTCAAAAAAAGTACCTGTTACCAATTGTGTTTTACTAAAATGGCTTTCATCAGGAGCATAAACACTATGTGCTTTGCTGTAATCGGCTGTGTTGTCTCCCATGGCATATTGAATGCCTCCTAAAATATGTTTTAAATACATAGGATCGGTATAAGATTCATCCACATGACCTAATTCAGTATAAAAAACACGACCCCCATCAAATGCATGGTACCAAGCCATTGGATGATTTTCGCCATTTTCACCACCTTGGTATGATTTTTCATCAATGCTGATTAGTACTTTTATGTCCTTACTTATATTTTTAAAATTATACCACTCATCTTTTCTAGTCCAAGTAGCAGGTAGGCTATCGGTAGAAGGATGTTTTGTATCATTGATAATTAATTTGGCTTCTTGTTGTGCAGGATGACTTTTAAACGAAGCTCCAATCATATGCACATACCAATTCCAATCGTATTCAGCATCTGCGGCGGCATGAATGCCCACAAATCCACCACCTGCTTGCATGTATCTTTCTAAAGCAATTTCTTGGTTGCCAGATAGCAATTCGCCAGTACTGCTTAAGAAAACCAAGGCAGCGTATTTTTTTAAGCTATCTTCTGCAAATTTATTGGCGTCGGTAGTGGTATCTACATTGAAACCGTTTTTATCCCCTAAGGCCTGAATGGCTTTAATGCCAAGCGGAATAGATTCATGGTGGTAGCCTCCCGTTTTAGAAAAAACTAAAATAGTAGGTTTGCTACTTCTTTTGCTACAAGAGGCTAAGGACAATGCCAAAATGCATAAAATAGCGATAGATTTAAATGTCAATTGGAAATTTTTTTTCATGTGGTATAATCGTTAATAATGAATTGTTAGAGGCAGTTAATTTCCCACTTTTTTTGCTTTTTACAAAATAAAGATGGACCAAAGGCAATTCAGATTAAAAGCCTAGTTTTCAAGGCTTATTTACTAGTCAGAAAGTATGTATTTTTGCTAAAACCATCAAATTGCGTAGTTTAAAAAATAACCTAGATTCTTTGTTAGCTGCTATTGCAGGTTTCTTGCTAGTGCTTGTTTTAACCAAGCACAGTGGTTTGGGTATTTCTCCAGATTCTATCTATTATACCAGTGTTTCAAATAGTTTGTTGCAAGGGCATGGTTTTTATCAATTTGACAATACGCCCTTTGTATTGTTCCCTTTATTTTATCCAAGCTTTTTAGCCTTTGTGCAATTTATAACTAGACAGCATATTACAGTTGTAGCCACTTTTATGAATGGCTTTCTTTTTGGGATTGCAATTTTTATGAGCGGCATTATTTTAGAAAAGTTAAATACCACCAAATGGTTAAAATGGATTTTATTAATAGCCATAGCATCAAGTCCAAGTTTATTGGAGATCTATACCATGTTGTGGTCCGAAGCATTATTTATAGTAGAAATTTTACTTTTTATATGGTTTTGCTTTACTTATTTTAAATCTTATTCAAATAAGGATTTAATTTGGGTGGCCATTATTGCGGCCATTGCTTTTGAAACCAGATTGGCAGGTGTTACCATTGTGCTTACTGGAGGATTTTTGATACTCGCATCTAGAGAATTAGTCATTGCAAAAAAAATTAAACATTTTTTAATTTTTGGTTTTATAGCCTGCTCATTTATAAGCATCAATTTGATCAGAAATTATTTAGTAGCTTCTAGTTTAACAGGGGTTAGACAAAAAGGAGAAACGCCTTTTGCAGAAAATGTAAAATATTATGGAGCCGTTTTAAGCGATTGGCTTCCTTTTTCAAATGCAACTAAAAATTTCCCCTTTTTATTGGGGGCTATTTTCCTAATTAGTATTTCGGGGATATTTATTTATCGGTATTATAAGAAAATTGAACACAATTCTTTAGAAAAAATAGCGGCAAGTTTCACGTTGGTATATTCATTGTTCATGCTATTGTCGGCTACTTTTTCAAAATACGAGACCATCAACAATCGATTATTGGCTCCTTTTTTTATACCCTGTTTGTTTACCCTTAGTTTTTATATGGTAAGCTGGATGAAGCTAATTAATACAAAATGGTTGAGGAGAAGTTTTATTATTATTTTATTAATGCAAGGCGGTTTAATTCTAAAACAATATTATAATACCAATTTGGATACTTATTATGAGAATATACAAGGGGGTATTGGGGGTTATTCCGATGATGACTGGGTGTTTAGTGATGCAATGAATTATTTAAAAACAGATCGAAGTATTTTTAAAACAGGCATTCCGGTTTATTCCAATGCAAGCCATGCGGTATATTTTTTTACAGGGGAGCATTTGAATCTGCTGCCAGAAACTGCTCATGTGAAAGACATGGAAAGGTTTGAACATTCACCTCAATTAATACTCATTTGGTTCAACAATGAGGACAATCCGGCCATACCCACCTTAGAGAAAGTAAAGCAAAATAAAAATTTAACTTTAGTAAAAGCATTTAAAGACGGATTTATCTTTCAATCTAGTCTAAAATAGGGTTAATTTTGTAGTTACCAATGAGCGACCAATCTCAAATTTTTCAGTCCACAGACAAGTCCAGATGGAAGACCACAAAATGGGTCCTTAGGGCAGCTTTGTTTGTTTTACCAATAATTGCAGCTATATTTTTTATGGGTATTTATTTTACCAATAAAAATAAGCCTGACATTCCATTAGAAGGGGCAGCCATCAAAAAAGTTTTGACAGATTCGATTCCTTCTTATCGTGAAAGTAGTTTAGAAAAAGAATACAAAGGTTTTAAAAAAGCTATAGGCAATAAATGGTCAAAAGGTTTGGGTTGTGGTCAAGTATTGGATAAGCCCTTAGATTTATCTACCTCCAAATATTTTAGTGATAGTTTAGGCATACGTGCTGCCTTTTATGTAAACTGGGATGCATCACAATCGTTTAATTCATTGCAAAAAAATATTAAAAATGTAAATTTAATTATTCCAGAGTGGTTGTTTATTGATCCCAATACCGATCAATTGTATAATACCATCGACCCGAAGGCATTAAAAATTATGCAATCGGCAGGAGTGAAAGTAATGCCATTGCTTACGAACAATTATAAAACTTTATTTAGAGGAGAAACAGTTAGAAGAATTATAACAAATCCAGTTAAAAGACAGAAACTAATTGATGATATCATTGCAGTTTTAGAAAAATATCATTTTATTGGTGTGAACATCGATTTTGAAGAATTGACCTTGGATTCGGATAGGCCTTTAATTGAATTTCAAAAAACATTATACCAACAATTACATGCTAAGGATTTATTGGTTTCTCAGGATGTGATTCCATTCAATGATGATTACAATTACAATGCATTAAGTAAGTACAACGATTACCTTATTTTAATGGCCTATGACCAGCACCATGCCGAAACCAAGCCAGGGCCCAATAGTTCACAAAAATGGATTGAAGCAGCCGTAGTAGATGTGGCCAAAAAAGTACCCGCCAATAAGGTAATTCTTGCTTTACCTGCTTTTGGGCATGACTGGAAAACAAAAAATAAAAAAATCATCAGTGTTGCAGATGTCACTTACCAACAAGCCATTGCTAATGCAAAAAAGTAGTGAAGCTAGTATTGATTATGACAATGACACTTACAATTTAGACTATGAGTATTATGATAGTGAAAACTTTTTACATCAAGTTTATTTTGTAGATGCGGCCACCAATTTTAATTCAATAAGATTTGCTACAGAATACAATTTAGCGGGAACCGCATTATGGCGATTGGGCGGAGAGGATGTAAGGTTATGGTCTTTTTACAATCAGCCTATGACCAAAACGGCTTTGAGAAAATTTAATTTTGTTGAGTTTAACAAAATTAAGGCAGGGAGCGCGCCAGATTTTGTGGGGGAAGGAGAGGTTTTGGATATTATAGCCTCCCCTAAAGATGGTTATATCAGAAGTGAAATAGATTCGGTATCTATGTTGATCAGTGAGGAGTATTATGACAAACTGCCTTCCACTTATGTGATTAGAAGATTTGGCGCTACCACCAAGAAAAAATTAGTGTTGACTTTTGATGATGGACCTGATCCTAAATATACGCGTCAAATTTTAGATACCCTGGCTTATTACCATGTACCTGCAGCATTTTTTGTAGTAGGTTATCAAGCAGAAAATAATATCCCATTAATAAAAAGAATTTTTAAAGAAGGGCATGAAATAGGCAACCATACTTTTACGCACCCCGACATGAGTTTGGTAAGCAATCAAAGAGCTTCTTTAGAAATGGATGCCACACAATTATTAATAGAGTGTATCACAGGGCATAGTACCATTTTATTTAGAGCACCATTCAATGCAGATAGTGAACCAGGAAAGTATGAGGAGTTAGCACCCATTGCATTAAGCAGAAAGAAAAACTACATCACTGTAGGAGAGAGCATTGATCCAGAAGATTGGCAAATCCCTATCAATGAATATAGGAATGACACGATATTTGATCGGGTAGTGAAAGATTATTTGAAAAAAACAAATACGGGCAATCCCGAAGACACGTCCATTGCGGGTAGTATTATTTTATTGCATGATGCTGGAGGAGATAGAGAAAATACGGTGAATGCCACTGGAAAAATCATCAGGTATTTTAGAGCGCAAGGATATACATTTACCTCGTTGGCAGATTTACTACACAAAAAGCCCGATGATTTGATGCCACCCACGCCCAAGGGGAAAGATTATTATTGGTTGCAAATAAATTATCTATTGGCCGAAGGTGCATACTTAGGAGGAAATTTCTTCTTTGCCTTGTTCATGATATTTCTGTCTTTGAGTACGATAAGAATATTGATAATTGGAATTATGGCTGCCTTAGAAAAGAAAAGAACAAAGCATCTTACCGAATTAGAAAGCGCTTTGCCACATCCTTTTGTTTCTATTATTGTTCCAGCCTATAATGAAGAAGTAAACGCGGTAAGTTCAATATATAATTTACTTAAGTGCGATTATCCAAATTTTGAAATCATATTTGTAGATGATGGAAGTAGTGATCAAACTTTTGAAAAAGTAAAAAATGCATTTTTAAACAATGCATTAGTGAAAGTATACACAAAATTAAATGGCGGAAAAGCAACCGCACTTTCCTATGGCATTGGTCAATCACAAGCTGACTATGTAGTTTGTATAGATGCCGATACTAAATTGGCTGCAGATGCTGTATCTAAATTAATGCGTAATTTTGTAAATCCATTTAATAAAGAGGGTCAAGAAGTGGGTGCCGTAGCAGGATCTGTCATTGTTGGGAATGAAGTTAATCTATTAACGAAGTGGCAGAGTATCGAATACATTACCAGTCAAAATTTTGATCGTAAAGGTTTTGCTTATTTAAATGCCATTACAGTGATACCAGGGGCAATTGGGGCATTTAAGAAAGCTGCTATCATGGAAGCAGGTGGTTTTACTGCAGATACTTTGGCTGAGGATTGTGACATTACTTTGCGTATTTTAAAAGCAGGATATTTAATTGTAAATGAATCTAAGGCTTATGCATATACCGAAGTGCCCGAGCATTTAAAACAATTTATGAAACAAAGGGTAAGATGGAGTTTTGGAGTGATGCAAACCTTTTGGAAACATAAAGATTTAATGTTTAGCAATAAAAATAAATCATTAGGCTGGGTGGTCTTACCTGATATGTTGTTGTTTAAATACATCATACCTTTCTTTTCACCGATGGCCGATTTTTTAATGGTCATTGCTTTGCTCACTGGCAATGGAGGAAAAATTGCTTTCTACTTTTTAATATATGTAATTGTGGATGCACTGATTGCCTCCATTACTTTTGCTTTTGAAAAAGAAAATCCAGCTAAATTAATTTGGTTGGTGCCACAACGTTTAATTTATAGATGGCTGATGATGTATGTATTTTTTAAAGCCATCAAGCGAGCCATCAAAGGGGAGCTTCAAGTTTGGGGCGTTTTAAAAAGAACAGGAAATGTGAAAGATTTTTAGTTCTGAATTACTCTGCCTTTAAATTTATGTTTGCGTGGGTGCGATACCTTTGATTTGGTTTGGTAATCGCTGCTAATTACACTTATGTTTCCATCAACTTCTAAAATGGCAAGGTCTACTTTTTGTATGTCTCTTGCGCCGTGTTCTCTCACAGCTGCTTCTAATTCCTCCATTGTAATTTCTGCTTTTTTGCAATTATCCATATTTGCTGCGCCATCATAAATGAGCAAAATGGCTTCGCCTTGAACAAGTTGACTTATTTTTTTACTTCGGTACAAAATTTGTTTTAGGGTATAATTGGCAAGAAACAAAGCGCCAGCAGCAATTAAACCCCCATCCAAAGAAGTGTCGGGTCCCACCATGGCATTTTGGACAGAGTTGCTAATTAAAAGAATAAACACCAGGTCAATTACAGACAACTGTGCCAGTTCCTTTTTCCCAAAAACACGCAGAGCAATAATCATAAAAGTATATACAGCAAGGGTTCGAAGTATGATTTCTATGAAGGGGTTGTGTATAAAAGACAGGTTAATTACAATTGGGGTCATTTGGTAAGTTTTATTTTAAATTTGCTTAGTTAAAGCTAAGAAAATACAGTGAAAATGTAGTTAAAAGGTCTTATGATGTTAAAATTTAATGTAATTTTATTCATAAGATAAGAGCAATAAAAATGAATCGTATGAAATATTTTAAATTATTATTGTTGATTGTTCCAGTCATGTTTTTCGCATGCAGTAAGGGTGGTGATAGTTCATCAACTACAACCCCAACCCCAACGCCAACGCCTACACCAACAGAGGCTGCACTTACTTTTAAAGTAGAGATTGACGCCAAGGAAATAGATTATTCAAGCATTGTGGCAGCTTTGGCTGCAACACAAGCCATAAATGTGAATGTTACATCGACTTTACCTAAAGATGGCGTAACCATTACCGTTAATGTGAATAAAAATTTAGACAATACTTTAGTGTATGGAAATGGAGGAGTAGCAAGTAGTACAGCAGCAACCAATGCGGTTTCAATAGCCAATCTAACATCTGGTGTATTGTGTACAGCAACAGTGGTGGTCAGTTCCAAAACAACTTCAACCAATCTTGTTAGCAAGACATTTCAAATAGCTAGGAAGTAAATATAAAGCTTCCCCTAATAGATAAGGACCCTTGTAAATCTTGAATTTGCAAGGGTTTTTTTATTAAATTGTGTGAAATAAGCTGTTGGTATGGAATCTAAAAACTTAAGAAGCCAAAATTGGTTTGGGCGCAAGGGGAAGGATGGATTTATCTACCGTGCTTGGATGAAAAACCAAGGCATTCCTCATGATATGTTTGAGGGCAAGCCAGTAATAGGCATTTGCAATACTTGGAGTGAATTAAATCCATGCAATGCGCATTTAAGAGACTTAGCCGAAATGGTTAAGAAAGGTGTTTTGGAAGCAGGAGGTTTTCCAGTAGAATTTCCTGTGATGTCTATAGGTGAAAATTTAGTAAAGCCAACTGCAATGTTGTTTCGCAATTTAGCCAGCATGGATGTGGAAGAATCTATAAGAGCCAATCCAATAGATGGTGTCGTATTGTTGTGTGGATGTGATAAAACAACGCCTTCATTAGTAATGGGCGCATGCAGTGTAGACCTACCAACACTTGTGATATCGGGAGGCCCTATGTTAAAAGGCCATTGGAAAGGGAAAGACATTGGCACTTCCGATGTATGGCGATTTGATGTTGCACAAAAATTAGGACAAATCACGCAGGAAGAATTTATAGAGGCCGAAGCATGTATGGCCAGAACCCAGGGGCATTGCGCAGTAATGGGAACAGCATCTACTATGGCCGTGATGGTAGAAGCCTTGGGCTTATCCTTACCCAATAATGCGAGCATCCCCGCTGCCGATGCGCGAAGAAAAGTATTGTCGCAATTATCGGGACGAAGAATTGTAGAGATGGTAAAAGAAGAATTAACCTTATCCAAAATATTAACCAGAGATGCATTTGAAAATGCGATAAAAGTAAATGCAGCTATTGGGGGCTCCACTAATTTCGTCATTCATTTGTTGGCCATTGCAGGACGCATAGGCGTTGAATTAAATTTGAATGATTTTGATACCTTTTCAAAAGGCATACCATTACTTGCGAACATTCAACCCTCTGGTGAACATTATTTAGAAGATTTATATTATTCGGGAGGCATGCCCGCCATTATGAAAGAAATGGGATCGGTGATGCATCAAGATGCAATCACGGTGAATGGGAAATCTATAGCAGAGAATTGTGCCAAGGCTGAAGTGTATGATCGAAACATTATTGGCACTATGGAACGACCCTTCAAACCCGATTCTGGAATCATTGTAGTCACAGGAAACTTAGCACCCAATGGGGCCGTTATCAAACCATCTGCAGCGAGCGCCAATTTATTAACACATAAAGGAAAAGCAGTGGTATTTGAAAGTATTGAAGATTATCATGCGCGTATCGAAGATCCAAATTTAGAAATAGATGCCAATAGTATTATGGTACTTCAAAATGTGGGGCCAAAGGGCTATCCGGGTATGGCCGAAGTTGGCAATATGGCCTTGCCTAAAAAATTATTAGAAAAAGGCGTAACCGATTTGGTAAGAATCTCTGATGGCAGAATGAGTGGCACCGGATTTGGTACTGTGGTATTACATGTATCGCCAGAAGCCGCTGTGGGCGGCACTTTGGGCTTGGTACAAAATGGAGATATGATTTGTTTAGATGTCCCCAAACGAAAATTAACCCTCGAAGTAACTGATGCTATATTAGCAGAAAGAAAAAAATTGTGGAAGCAAACACAAAAAATTGCAACTCGTGGATATGTTCATTTGTATCAAACCCATGTTGAACAAGCGCATTTGGGCGCTGATATGGACTTTTTAAAAGGGGGTTCGGGGAGTACGGTCACCAGAGATTCGCATTAAAAATCCAATAAAATTTAGATCTAATTTATTGAAAATCAATTAAATAAAATAGTAGCTACCCAGTAACCTTTTTTATAAAAATAAATATTTAATGGATTGTTTATAGTATCAAAAAGATATTTATATTTAAACTTCAAATCAAAAATCAAACAATGAAAAAGGTGATTCTTTCTTTATCTCTAATGCTTTGTCTATTTGTGGCGAGTGCACAAAATGTTTATGTAAAGTATGAGTTTATGAAACAGCTTCCTGGACAAGATTATGAAAAATTAGAAAAGTCTTGGGTTAATTATCACAAAGAGTTAATCAAAGCCAATATTATTTCAATGCACAGAATATGGAAAGTGCTTCCAGGCAATGATGTAGATTATGACTATGTGGTGACTACAGTGTATAATAATTATGAAGATGCGCTTGGCATAGGTAAATCAATCTCTGTAGATGATTTTAAGAAAAAGTATCCTGAAGATTATGAAGTGATGGTTAGCACAACATTAAAAACGAGAACCATGGTTAGAGATGTCATCATGAGTCTTGATTTACCCTTGGGGCCTAAAAATTATGATTTAACTCCAGGAGTAAGTTTGATGAGTATGAATTTTATTAAATCTAAAAATGGTAAATATGAAGATGCTGAAATTGCATTTAGTAAAAAATGGCATAATGGTTTAATAAATAATGGTAATAAAATGGCATTTAATTTCATGCACAGTATGGGTGGTCAAGGTACAGAGTCTCGTTTCAGTCATATAATTACACACTTATTTTCAAATATGGAGCAGATGAATAAAAAGGTAGATATGACTAAATTCAAAATGACACCAGAAGAAACTGCAAGTTATAATAATTTAGTTACTTATAGAGATATCACTAAAATAGTCCTACATGTAAATGTGATGAACTTAGAAAATTAATTATCCAATTCAAAAATAAAACAATGAAAAAAACCATCCTAGTAATGGCTACCGCCATTTCAATTTTTGCTTGTACAACACCTCAAGCTACAACAAGTTCTGATGAGGCTACTATGGCAACCTTCAAAGAAAATGCAAAAGTAATAGAGTCTGGTTTTAAGGCTTTTGCGAAAAATGACTTAGCAGAATTTGCAACTTATGTATCTGACACTGTAAAGTTTTATGGACCAGGTATTAATGATACTGCAGCTATAGGCAAGGCAGCATTATTAGAGAGACTTGCTGGGTTTCATAAAATACTAAAAAATGTAAATGCAAATATTGTAGCGCTTTTGCCTGGAATAGATTCTGTTACATTAAAGCCAGATGGAGCAGTTAGATCCTATGTATATTGGGAATCTGAATCAGCTATTAACGGAACAAAATTTAATCAAAAGTTTTATGCTTTCTATAAATTGAATAAAGATCATAAAATTGTTGAGGCAAATGAATTTTTTGACGCAAGTGGATTAATTGCCGCAGCTACTGCACCAAAAAAATAATTAATTAAAAATTTAAAAAAACATAATATGAAAAAAACAATCCTAGTAGCATTATTTGCTACCACATTATTTGCTTGTTCTACACCAGCTGAAAAAGCTGCACCTGCTGAAACAGCAGCAGCTACTTCTAGTTGTGTAAGAACAGGTCCTGAAGTAGACCTTATTAACAAAGCTATTGCTTCTTATGGTAAAGGCGATTGGGCTACTTTGGCTTCTTGCTTTAGCGATACGGCTACCTCGAATCATAATAACGATTCAGTGGCTATGAAAATTGCTGATAGAATTGAATTATATAAGAAACAAAGAGCAGGAATTGATGGTGAAGTGGATTATGGTAAGCCTAATGTAGAAGTAGTTACTGTTGAGGGTTCAAATGGTATTAAGTGGGGGCATTCATGGACAAAGTTTACTAGCAAAAACAAGGCTGGTAAAACAACTTCTACTTTAACATTTGCTTCATTCGCCATTAAAGATGGTAAGCTTCAATGGGAAGGAATCATTTATGATACTAAAGGTTTACAAAATTAGTTTCTAAAGTTTAGTTCAAAATACGAAAAGAGGCCCTTAACAATAAGGGTCTTTTTTATTTTCATTACTTTAATAAAAAAAACACAATCTATTGATTAGCAAATACTTATAATTATCATTAGTTACTAAATGAAATTAATGGGTCGAATCTATTGTAATCCTATTTTTTCATTTAATTTTATGGTTCAAAAAATAAAATATGAAAAAAATCTTATGTTCCTTAATGGTCATCACATCCTTAATTGCATGTGAGACAAAAACCAACACTGCAGCTAATAATTTTCCAGTAAATGCTACTGGTTATAATTTGGATAGCAGTGACAATATTGTAGCAGTAAAAAAAGCGATAGATGCTGGTATGCACTCAGACACAGCTGAAGCTAAATTAGTTTATGCAGATACTGCAACAGTTTATGATAATAAGACCAAGCAAACATTAGCTGAAAACATGCAAATGTCTAATTTTTTCAAAACTAAAGGCGCTACCATTAAAGTAGATAAAATTAATTTTATTTGGGAGTCAGTGAATAATAAGGAAGATGCTAATGGAGTGAAAAATTTCGTTTTTGTTTATATGGATGCTTCTGTTACAAAAGGAGACAAAAAAGTTGTAGTAGGCATCAATGCAGTATTTGCTTTCAAAAATGGCAAAATTGTTACTGAATGGGATACTTACGATTCTGCTCCAATTATGGATTTGATTAAATAAGTTTTACTTTAAAGTTTGAATAATTGAAACAGGCCCTTAGCAATAAGGGTCTGTTTTTGTTAAATACTTTTTCTGCTTAAATCCCAATAAACTTTACTATTAATTCCTAAAAGGTGCTTCCCATTCTGAACTAGGGTGATAATATTTCCAAACTAAGGCAGATAATTTACGAGTTAGTACCCAGGTTTCATTATTGGTTTCCCAGCTTTGATCTTTGATGTTTTTTGTAAAAATGCTTAAGATATAGGGACGTTTTCCATTCACAAATATAATTTCATCTCTACTTTCGTTTACTGCCCCATTTTTATCTGCTGTAAAGACACCTGGAGGAATTTGTGAGAGGGCTTCTTCATCCCAGTATTGTCTGCCCAATAAGCGCAACATTTTTTCATCAGACGCTTTACTCAATAATTTATTTTTTACAATTCTTTCCATGATGTTGGCAATTTCTCTTGGTGTTGTTTGACCCCATCCGTATACATTCCTATTTAATTCTCTACCAGCCGTTCGGCTATTTACACGCGTATCTTTGAATCCTGTACTATCAAGTAATTGATTAATGGATTTTCCACCGCCTGCCAATCCCTGCAACCACAAACTTGCGCAATTGTCACTAATAGTAAGCATCAGCATCATTACCTTACTTAACTCTATTTCTGAGCCATTTTTAAAAGAAGACAAAATATCATCTCCCTCACTGTAAAATAAAGAGTCAGTATATTTTAAGCGTTGATGGTATTGCAATGCTCCAGTTTCAATTTTATGCATAATGCCCATTAGAATGGGGATTTTAACAATACTAGCAGTAGGAAAAATGGTATCGGCATTTAGCTCCACTATTTTGTTTTTTGAAAGATCATGTACATAGATGCCAATTTCACCATGAAAATCTTTCACCAAGTTTTCAATTTGTAGCTTCAAACCATGATCTGTTTTTTGAGCAGATAGATTAACCGAAAAAAGTAATAGTAAGCATAGAAATGTCTTATTCATAGCAATCAATTTATTGGTAACATAAATTAGGTCATTTATGATGCAAGGCCAAAAGCTTTCTACAAATTAATAATAAAAAAAAGAAAGAAAAGAAGGGAAAAGTGTGTAACCACAGTGTAACGGGCATAATAAAGCCCCTAACTATTTGAAAGTTAAGGGCTTTTGCGGACCGGACGGTGAGTTCTCACTTAACTCAAACTTATCTCAAAACAACTAATTCATAAGATATAAAGGAGTTATAATTATATTTTTCTTGATATAACAACCCCAAGTAGGGTTAAATAGGGGGTTGTAGCTACAGATTCTGCTACATGTTTTTATATTGATTATATGCCTAATTTTACAATACCCCCAAAGGATAGATTAAAACTTAAACTATGAAAAGAGTAATCTTTGCTTTGGGAA
>CAIPJS010000072.1 GCA_903865435.1 uncultured Bacteroidota bacterium
AAATTCTTTTATTTTTCGAAATCTCTTCTAATCTATCTCTAATCTCATCAATAGGAATATTGATTGCATTGGGTATTTTTCCATTTTCAAATTCAGCTGCAGTTCTTACATCAATTAATAAATCGTCGGGGGTGATAGCAGGTAGCTCATTCCAATAAAAAATACGGAGCCTATCTAATATAATATTTTCAGCTACAAAACCAGCCATATTTACAGGGTCTTTTGCTGAAGAATAAGGAGGCGCATAAGCATGTTCAAATTCAACCATTTCATCAATGGTGCCTTTTCTTTTAATAATAGACGATAAAATGTCTATCCTTTTATCTACTCCATCATAACCTGCAATTTGAGCACTCAATAACTGACCTGTTTTTATCGAAAACGCAATTTGGATACTCATTTGTTTTGAGCCAGGATAATAACTAGCATGAGATCCATTATGTGTTGTAGAAACCTTATGCTCGATATGGGCAGTGGTTAAAAATTTAGCGGCTGTTCCAGCAGTAGCAATGGTCATATCAAACACTTTTACAATAGCTGTATTAATTGAACCATGATAGCTTTGTACATTTCCTAGCACTATATTATTAGCACAAATGCGACCTTGTTTATTGGCAGGACCTGCTAAATAAGTAATTAAGGCTTGATTCGTAATTGGGTTAGTGAATTCAATCGCATCACCAACTGCATATATATCAGGGTTAGAGGTTTGCAAGAATTCATTTACCCATATGCCTCTAGTTTCTCCTATTTTAAGACCTGCCCCTACTGCTAATTTTGTATCTGGCTTCACTCCAATAGATAATATCACAACATCCGCATCTATCGATTCTCCAGATTTCAAATTGACTTTTAATTGTTTATCTACTTTCTCAAATCCTGTAACAGCTGTATTTAATCTTAGATCTACTCCTTTACTGCGGATATGTTGTTGTACAATGGCTGCAATAGGAAAATCTAATGGCGCTAATATTTGATTACCCATTTCGATGATACTCACTTCCAATCCTAATTCTTGCAAATTTTCGGCCATTTCTAATCCAATAAAACCAGCACCAATCACCACTGCTTTTTTAATAGCTCTATTACTAACATATGACTTAATGTAATCCGTATCATTCACATTTCTTAATGTGAATATCCCTTCACTCATAATTCCAGGTAAAGGAGGCCTCATAGGTTCAGCACCTGGGGACAAAACCAATTTATCATAAGTTTCACTATAAAGCTCTCCTGTTTTCTGATTTCTTGCATTAATTGTTTTAGTTGCTGCATTCACTTCTAATACCTCAGTTTGAACTCGAACATCAATCTTAAATCTTTGATTAAAAGAGGCAGCAGTTTGTACAAATAATTTATTTCTATCTGTGATTACATTTCCTATGTAATAAGGTAAGCCACAATTAGCATAAGAAATATACTCACCTTTTTCAAATAGTACGATTTCAGCATGCTCATCTAAGCGTCTTAACCTTGCTGCAGTGCTTGCTCCGCCTGCCACTGCGCCAACTATTATGTATTTCATTTTAATATTTTAGAGCACAAAGTTCAATCAATAATAAAATCTTAATTGTGACATATATCACGCTTCTCTAGTTATGATATAAATAGGATTTTAAATAACCAATTGTGATATATATCACTGCTAATGGCAAAGGCTGTAAGTACATTTACTGAAACATGAAAACATGGCAAATATTGTTGTATTAGGTGCAGGCGTTGCTGGTCATACGGCTGCAGCATACCTTCAAAAAGGACTCAATAAAAAAGAGCATAAGATAACAGTGATCTCTCCTACTCCAACCTATCAATGGATTCCATCCAATATTTGGGTAGGTGTGGGTAGAATGACCCCTGAAGAAATTAAATTTGATTTAAGACCATTGTATAATAAATGGGGTATTGAATTTATTCAAGCGAAGGCTCAAAGTTTTTACCCTGAAGGTGATGAGCATATAAATACAGGATTTGTTGAGGTAGAATATACCAACGAAGAAAATAAAGGTGAAAAAATAAAAATAGCTTACGATTATTTAATTAATGCTACGGGACCAAAATTAAACTTTGAAGCAACAGAAGGATTAATTCCAGGGAACGGGAATATTGCATCGGTTTGTACTTTTGGTCATGCCAGTCATGCATGGGAACTATTTCAAGAAAAGTTGGACAAAATGAAAAATGGCGAAAACCAAATTTTTGTCATTGGAACAGGCCATCCCACTGCAACCTGCCAAGGTGCCGCCTTTGAATATATTTTAAATGTTGATTTTGAAATTAAAAGAAGAGGATTAGAAAAACAAGCCCAAGTAATTTGGATTACGAATGAATATGAATTAGGTGACTTTGGAATGGGTGGCGCATTTATTCCAAAAGGTGGATTTATTTCAAATACTAAGTTGTTTGCAGAATCCTATTTTGTTGAAAGAAACATTACCTGGATTAAAAGAGCAGGTGTGAAAAAATTAGACGATCATACAATTTATTACGAAAATTTAGATGGGGAATATTTAGAACAGCCCTATGATTTCGCGATGCTCATACCTGGTTTTGCAGGACATGGATTTAAAGCCTATGATAAAACAGGTAAAGACATTTCAGATAAATTATTTGCACCTAATGGACTTATGAAAGTAGATGCCGACTATACTCCAAAACCATTTGAAGAGTGGACAATAAAAGATTGGCCTGAAACTTATCAAAATCCAAGTTACCATAACATCTTTGCACCTGGAATTGCATTTGCACCTCCCCACTCTATCTCTAAACCTATGACAAGTAAAAATGGTACACCCATTTTTGCATCTGCCCCAAGAACTGGTATGCCTTCAGGAATTATGGGAAAGGTAACAGCAGATAATATCATAAACTGGATAAAAACTGGCAATGCCACAATGATTCACAAGGCATCAATGGGACGTATGGGTGCAGCTTGTATTGTATCAGCTGGATATGGCATGCGAAAAGGAACTGCGGCTACCATGACTGTGAGCCCTGTAGTACCCGATTGGGAAAAATTCCCTCAATGGGGAAGAGATATTAAAACCACCATGGGCGAACCAGGATTGGCAGGACATTGGTTAAAGTGGTTAATGCATTATATGTTCTTATACAAAGCAAAAGGTTTACCATTTTGGTGGATGATTCCTGAATAAAAATAAAAAAAATAAACATAATGGAAAACAGACTCATTATAACAAAATACTCCGAGCAGTATTATCCTCCTACTCCTAATAATTTTACACTATTCTTAAGGAGATCTATCTTCTTTCAATTAATTCGTTTTTTTATACTGAACTATAAAATAATGAAGATTGTAATTAAAGGGCATTCGTAAGTCATTTACTTCCTCATGACTCTTATCATCAATTTTTAATGACAAGAGTCATATTCTAGAATTTATTATTACGTTAGTTTTATATGCTAATAAAAAAAATACGAAATGAAAAGAGCAATAGACGTGATAAGTTTTTCTTGTTATAAAAAAAATGAAATTAAGCCCGATGATGATATAATAACTGCCTTAAATCTAATGGTAAAAAATAAAATAGATTTTGTTGTTGTATCTTTTAAAAATGAATATTATGGATTATTGACAGAAGTTGCCTGTCTTAAAAACTATATTGCAAATTTTAAAAAATCTAAAAATATAAAAGTAAAAGAATTAATGTTAAAAGATCTACCTTATATTAATCATTACGATAGTATTGAAAATTGTTTAAAATTAATGATTACATATAATGTAAATTTTATTCCTGTTTTTAATGATATAAATTTTTGTGGTATTATTACAATGAAAGATGTTTTATTAGAAATAGAAAATAATAAATTTCAAGGAATAGATGAGTTTGAACTTAATTATGCTTAAAATTTATATAATGATTTTATCATTATAGGTTTTTTGTATTGCAGTAGAAATATCAGCATTAAAGGTTCGAGTATTTGGTGAGAAATGACAAAAACCTCACGCAAAACCTCACGCAAACCTCACGCAAACCTCACGCAGAAACAACAAAGGACCTACGATTTAACGTAAGTCCTTGATTTTCATGTAGCGAGACCGGGATTTGAACCCGGGACCTCAGGGTTATGAATCCTGTGCTCTAACCAACTGAGCTACCTCGCCGAATGGTTATTACCCCTTTTAAGGGGTGGCAAATTTAGTTAAAATTTTTGAGAATTAAGGGTTCACTTTAACGCTAAATACTTGATTTGCTTCAAAATAGCCCTCAAATACATCTCCTTTATGGGTAGGTCCCACCCCTACTGGCGTGCCTGTATATATAAGGTCTCCAGGGTATATGGTAAAATATTCTGTGAGACTTTCTAAAATAGTAGCTAGTGGAAATATCATTAAAGAAGAGTCTCCGTCTTGTACGATGGTGCCATTTTTATGCAATGAAAAGCGAATAGGATTTTCTACAATCTTTGATGTTAAGGGCGTCCACTTTCCTAAAATGGCAGAGTCATCAAATGCTTTTGCTTTTTCCCAAGGCAATCCTTTTTCTTTTAATTTATTTTGTAGGTCTCTTGCAGTAAAATCTATACCTACTGTAATGGCATCGCAGTAATCTAAAACATTGGGGCCTTTTAAATTTTTACCTTCTTTACTTACACGAAGTACTAATTCACCTTCATAATGTAAGTCATTGGTGAAAGAAGGAATCGTAAAATTTTTACCTTCTGCTAAAACAGCAGTAGAGGGTTTCATAAAAATGACTGGTGAAGTAGGTACTTCATTGCCAAGTTCATGCGCATGCGCTACATAATTTCTTCCAATACAAAATATACTCATACTATTATTTTTATTCGGTTATTTCTAATGCATTAGCCATAGTCATGGTTCTAGACATCCCAATACTTGCAAAGGCTTCTATTACTTCCACACATTTTTCTATTTTGCTTTCTACTATCTTTTTCTCAGTGGCATTCCATTTGCCTAAGACAAAATCTATTTGTTGTCCTTTTTTGAAATCACTTCCTATACCAAATCTTAATTTAGGATAAGCATCAGTGCCTAATGTAAGTTGAATGTCTTTTAAACCATTGTGCCCAGCATCCGAACCGCTGGCGCGTAGTCTTATTTTTGAAATAGGTAAGGCCAAATCGTCTACAATAGTTAAAGTGTTTTCTACTTCTACTTTTTCTTTGTCCATCCAATATTTAAAAGCCTTGCCACTTAAATTCATAAAAGTAGTAGGCTTTATACAAATAAATATTTTGCCTTTCCATTTTACTTCGGCAACATCGGCTAATCGGTCCGATTTAAAAAAACATCCTTGCTTCATCACAAATGCATCTAGCACATCAAAGCCAATATTATGCCTTGTGTGCGCGTATTCAGGACCAATATTCCCAAGCCCTATGATTAAAAACTTTGACATTTGTTATTTACTATTCAATTTCAAATTTAAGCAAAAACAAGCTAGCATGTATAACAAAAATCCCCTCCCGATGACTCGAGAAGGGATTAAATATGCTTCTTAAATAATTGCTTATTTTTTTGGAGCAGTTTTTGCAGCAGGTGCAGCAGCAGCGGCAGGTGCAGCAGCGCCAGCAACAGGTGCAGCAGATTCTTCTTGCTTTAACAAACGAGTTAAAACTACAGAAGCAACTGGTATACGTGGAGGATTCATAATCTCCATGTTGGGAGCTATAACATCTTGCACACGAATATTACCATTTAATTCAAGATTCGTAATATCGCATTCGATAAACTCTCTTAAATCTTTTGGTAAAGCTTTCACTTTTAATGTCTTCATCTTTACAATTAACTTTCCTCCTGCTTTTACACCTACAGAAGTACCGATCATTTTTAAAGGTAAAGTAGCTACTACTTTTTTGTCGTCTACTAATTCTAATAAGTCAACGTGTAATAATAAATCGGTTACTTTATCAAATTGCAAATCCTTCAAAATGCATTTGTAAGTTTTTCCTTCTACTGTTACATGTGCTAACATAAATTCACTTGTGTACACTAAAGACTTAAAAGCCTTTGCAGGAGCATAAAAATTAACCTCCTGAGCACCCCCGTAAATTACACCCAGCACGTTTTCTTGAGAGCGAAGCTGGCGGGCGGCTTTTTTGCCATTTTCGGTCCTCAAGTGGCCTTCGATTGTAATTGATTTCATTGCTGATTCTTTTTATTTTATATAAATAATTTGGACGGCGAAGGTATGAAATAATAAAGGAGAAACCAAAGTCTCTCCTTACTATTTCGTTTTATTTGATAACTACTTGATTATTAGCTTCTTGCCTTTAATTGAGAATGTACAAATAGGCTGGTAATGCTCTTGTTTTCATAGGCATTTCTAATGGCTATAGCGAACAAATCGGCCACCGTTAAAACCTGTATCTTTTTAGAGGGATGCTTTAATGGGATGGTATCACATACTACTAATTCCTCTAAAACGCTGTTTTCAATATTTTCATAGGCCTTTCCGCTAAGTACTGGATGCGTAATCATGGCTCGAACAGTTTTGGCGCCTTTTTCCTTTAACAATGCTGCCGCTTTTACCAAGGTTCCACCTGTATCACAAATATCATCTACAATAACAATGTCTTTTCCAGTTACATCTCCAATAACCACCATACTCGCTATTTCATTCGCACGCTTACGATGTTTATCACAAATCACCATTTCAGCATTGAAATAATTTGCTACTTCACGCACTCTATTGGTACTTCCTACATCGGGTGCTGCAAAGGCTAAGTCTTGTAATTTCAATTGTTGAATATAAGGAATGAATATAGCCGAGCTGTCTAGGTGATCTACTGGTACATCAAAAAATCCTTGAATTTGTGCAGCATGTAAATCCATTGTAATCACACGGTGTGCACCAGCTGCTTCTAATAAAGTAGCAATTAATTTTGCCCCTATTGCCACTCTTGGCTTATCTTTTCTATCCTGTCTTGCAAAACCATAATAAGGAATAACTGCAATAATTTTATAAGCACTGGCTCTTTTTGCAGCATCAATCATCATTAATAATTCCATCAAATTATCTGTTGGGGCATATGTGCTTTGCACTAAAAAAACATAATCACCTCTAATACTTTCTAAAAAAATAGGTTGGAATTCTCCGTCACTAAACTTTTGAATATTAATTTTTCCAATGGGAGCGCCGAAACGTTGTGCAATTTTTTCTGCTAAGGCTTGCGAGCCTGTGCCAGCGAATATTTTTACTAAAGGATTCATGTGGGTTGTTATGCGTCAAAGTTATAATTCTCGTCTCCAAAACATAAAAAATAACGGCGCTACTTTTCAACATCTCGCCTACTTATACACATATTAGATGCTTTTTTTGGGTATTTATACGGCCTCCTGCATTTTTTGATTCAAGTAGATTTGCACTTATGGGTAACAGTATCAAAACATGGGCCTTGCAAGACCAACCCATGCATAAATTTTATTCAAAAGGGCCTAAACACCTTACCGATGTTGAACTTATCGCCATTTTACTACAGCATGGAACCGTGCATCAAAATGCCCTTGAATTGGCTAGAACCCTACTTGGTGCTTCTCAAAACAATTTGCAAAAATTTGCAAAATTAAATGTGGCTGATATTTTAGCCTTGAAAATAAATGGCGTGGGCAAAGCAAAGGCGATTCGTATTATGGCTGCCATTGAACTAGGTTCGAGAAGAATTTTAACACCCATTACAAATAAAAATATACAACAAAGTGGCGATGTAGTGCAACATCTTAAAAACTTATTGCAATTTGAAAACAGAGAAATTTTCATGGTTTTGTTATTAAACCAAGCCAATAAAATTATTCATGAAGCCATTTTAAGCGAGGGTGGTATTACAGGCACTATTGCCGATCCAAGACTCATTTTCAAATTGGCCATTAGTCACGAAGCCACTGGCTTTATTATATGTCACAATCATCCAAGTGGACAATTACATCCCAGCCACATGGACAATGTTTTAACGGAAAAAATTAAAAAAGCTGCAGACTATTTTGATATCAAATTAATCGATCATATTATAGTAAGCTTCGAAGGTTACTATAGTTATGCCGAACAAAACAGCGATTGGTAAAATTAAACGGTGCAGATGAATAGATTAAGCCTGTGCCGTAGGACCTCCAAAATTCATAGGAATTTCTACAGGCAACATATCGGCAATGGTTCCATTG
The DNA here is from genome assembly GCA_903865435.1 of uncultured Bacteroidota bacterium. Taxonomy (GTDB): domain Bacteria; phylum Bacteroidota; class Bacteroidia; order Chitinophagales; family Chitinophagaceae; genus Sediminibacterium. The sequence goes on from CAIPJS010000072.1 coordinate 8,141, forward strand.
GCCGCTTCATATCTTTCTACATTTTCTACCAAGGCCTTCATAAACCTTTTAGCATGCATAGGGGTTAATATCACTCTGCTTTTTACTTTGCTCTTGGGTGTGCCTGGCATCACATTTACAAAATCAACAACAAATTCGGCATTGCTATGGGTAATAATAGCCAAATTAGCATAAGCGCCTTCGGCGATTTCTTCACTAATTTCAATGTTTAAGGGCTGGTTTGGGTTTTGTTCCATACTATATATTAAGACTACAAATATACAGGGGATGGAATGTTAAAAAAAAATTACAGTACTGCAATGCACAAGAACTAAATTTGCTTCATGTTAGTATTAGATGGTAAAATAGCCGCCGCCGCCGTAAAAGCAACCCTTTTAGAGCAAACTCAAGCGCTTAAAGCCGCTGGCAAAAGAATGCCTCATTTAGCTGCCATTTTGGTAGGCAATAATGGAGCGAGTGAAACCTATGTAGCAAGTAAAGTTAAAAACTGTGAAGAAACTGGTTTTGGTTCCTCATTGTATCGATTAGAGGCCGATGTGGAAGAAGCTGTTTTATTAGCTAAAATTGCCGAGCTCAATCAAGATCCAAATTGTGATGGTATATTAGTTCAATTGCCCTTACCAAAACATATTAAAGAATCTAAAGTAATTGAAGCCATTGATCCTGCTAAAGATGTGGATGGTTTTCATCCCGTAAATGTGGGAAGACTAGTGCAAGGGTTAAATACTTTTATTCCTGCCACGCCTTATGGAATTATTTTAATGTTGGAACATTTTAATATTGAAACCAAAGGAAAAAATGCAGTGGTAATTGGAAGAAGTAATATAGTAGGAAGACCCATGAGTATTTTATTAAGTAGCAATATTGCTCAAGGCAATTGCACGGTTACCATTTGTCATAGCCACACAAAAAATTTAAAAGAAATTTGTTTAGGCGCTGATATTATTGTGGCTGCTTTAGGCGTGCCTAATTTTTTAACAGGCGACATGATTAAACCTGGTGCTGTTATTATAGATGTAGGTATTACCCGCGTTGAAGATGCCACCGCCAAAAAAGGTTTTAGAATTAAAGGCGATGTAAACTATGATGAAGCTTGTGCTAAAGCATCTGCTATTACACCCGTTCCTGGAGGTGTAGGGCTTATGACCATTGCAGGATTATTAAAAAATACCATGAAGGCTTACCAAGGTCTTTAATAGCAAAATAATTTATACATTTTAACTTGAGTACAACTACCCAATATCCAGTTATGGAAATGTTTTATTCTTTGCAGGGCGAAGGATACCATCAAGGCAAGGCGGCTTATTTTATTCGCTTGGCCGGATGTGATGTGGGTTGTGTTTGGTGTGATGTAAAAGAAAGTTGGGATGCAAGCAAGCATCCGGTTTTATCTATTGATGAAATTGTTTCAAGCGCTTTAGCGCATCCAGGCAGATTAGCCATTATTACTGGAGGAGAACCTTTATTATATAACCTAGAGGCACTTACTACCGCTTTAAAAAAAGCAGGATTTAATGTGAACATAGAAACATCCGGCTCTAGCCCCATGTCTGGGAATTGGGACTGGGTTTGTTTTTCACCGAAAAAGTTTAAAGCACCTCTTACTGAAAGCATACAAGCTGCCTCTGAGTTAAAAGTAGTTATTTTTAATACCCATGATTTTGAATGGGCCGAAACCTATGCCAAACAAGTGCCTGCTCATTGCAAATTATACTTGCAACCAGAATGGGATAAATCCAATCAAATTACCCCACTGGTGATTGATTACATCAAAGCCAATCCCAAATGGGAACTAAGTGCTCAGTTGCATAAGTACATTAAAGTTCCCTAATTTGTATATTTACAATACATTGTAGTGGCACTATGAAACTCAACCTATATTTATTTTTTTATTTTGTATTAAGTTTTTCTTTTTACAATCAGTTATGCGCACAGGATAATTCAAAAAATAAAATTGCTGCTCAAAAAATTTACGATAAAGCCATTATAGAATTAGACAATAAATCTTTTTCTCGTGGCATTGGTTTGCTTGAAAATGCCATTCAAAAAGATAGCAGTTTGACTGACGCTTACCTTAGTTTATTTCAAACTTATCTAGATATCAAGCAATACCAAAAAGCCATTTTAGTTTTTGAAAAGGTTCAAAGCTTCCATCCCAATGATGCATTGCCTTTTGTCCTAAAGTATGCCACTGCTTTTGTTAGCCTAGGCAACTATACAAATCCCTTTTTTTTAATCAACCAATTACTGAAAAACAATCAATTACCAGATTATTTAAAAACTAAAGCTAGCGACCTACTAAAAGTTTGTGCTTTTGCTATGGCCAACCCCATTCAAAAAGAAATTAGCATAACAAATTTGGGAGACAGCATTAATTCGGATGCTGCTGAATACTTCCCAAGTATTACAGTGCAAGACAGTTTGTTTTTATTTATGCGTCGCAATAATTTAACTAGAGAAGATTTTTATGCGAGCACCATCACCAAAAATGGTTTTTCTAAAGCAAAACTTTTAACAGGCAATTTAAACGATGCCGATAAAAAAGGGAGCATGAGTCTTACGCAGGATTTAAACACTTTATATTTTGCTGCAGATTATGGGCCAAAAGGTTATGGCCGTTACGATATTTACAAAGTGTCAAAAACTGCAAAGGGTTGGTCGGAACCAAAAAACTTAGGGCACAACATCAATTCAGATTATTGGGACAGTGCGCCTAGCATTGCGCCGGATGGTCAAGCACTTTATTTTTGTAGCAATCGCCCTGGAGGTTATGGTGGTATAGATATTTACGTGGCTTACCGAAATGAAAAAGGATATTGGAACGAAGCGGTGAATATGGGACCCACTATTAATACCGCTGCAGATGAACAAACGCCTTTTATTCATGCGGATAATAGAAGCTTGTATTTTTCATCCAATGGTTGGCCTGGTTTTGGTGGAGCCGATTTATTTGTTTCAAGAAAAAAATTGGATGGGACTTGGTCTACCCCCATGAATTTAGGTTATCCCATCAATACCTATGAAAACGAAGGCAGTATTGCGGTTGCAAGTAATGGCATGGACGCTTATATCGCCAGTGATAGAGCAGATAGCAAAGGTGGTTTAGATATTTACAAAGTAGTACTTGCCCCTGCAACTAGAGCCAATAAAACTTTTTATTTAAAAGGATTCATTGCCGATGTTGTTTCTAAAAAACCATTAGCAGGTGATGTGGTTTTGGTCAATCCAATGGACGATAGCAGTACCATGCAAATAAAAGTAGACAGTAATGGCTATTTTGTTTTAGGCCTTCCTTATTTTGATAGTTTGGGTATTAGAGTCAATAGTCCCAATCATATTTTTGCAAGTACCTTTATTTCAGCCGATAGTTTACAATATATTTCAGGTACCACTTTTCAATTTTATTTAGCGCCTATACCTATCTATGCAAAATCCTTTTCTCAAAATTTCAAAAATGTATTTTTTGATTTAAACTCTGCTAAACTTAAAAAGAAATCAAGAGTAGAATTGGATGCATTGGTTACTTATTTAGAAACTGCCCCTAGCACCTTTGTGCTCATAGAAGGGCATACCGATTCAAAAGGAGATAGTATTCAAAATAAAAACATGTCTGAAAAAAGAGCAGAATCCATAGCCAATTATTTAATTACAAAAAAAATAGCACCCAACCGTGTAAGCCATATTGGTCTTGGGGCTAAATTTCCTATTGCCGATAATGCGACCGAAGAAGGAAGGGCAAAAAATAGACGAAGTAGTTTTGTAATCACCCTTTCCAACATCAAATAACATTCAAATAAAAGTATAAATACTTTTATTTCATTTTGCAGAATTCTTGAATTTTGCTGCATGTCTAGTGAAATCATTTATACCATTGCCTTAAGCATATTGCAGGGCTTGAATGACATTCAAAAAAAATCTATTCTTGAATTTTACGGGTCGGCTACTAAAGTATTTGAAGAGCATCTAAAACAAAAAGATGGTTTTACCGAACTCAACTTTTTTCAAAAAAATATTTTATGGGCACAATGGCCTTTGCAAGAAGCAGAAAAAGAATTTAATTTTTTAATTAAGCATCAAATCAAATGTATTTCGGTAGTAGACCCCACTTACCCCAATCGTTTGGTACATTGTAAAGACGCTCCCTTATTATTGTATGTGAAAGGGTCGGACCAATTTAATTTGCCACAACTAATTAGTATTGTGGGAACACGTCAAGCAACTGTCCAAGTAAATAAAGTCATTCATGAATTAATCGAGGGGCTGTCGCATTTAAATATAGGCGTAATAAGTGGTATGGCTTTGGGTGTGGATGGCATTGCGCATCAAACAGCATTAAAAAATAAGTTGACCACCTGGGGCGTTCTTGCGCATGGTTTAGACAATATCTATCCGAATCAACATCGTAGATTAGCCATTGAAATGATTCAGCAAGGTGGTTTAATTACCGAATGCAGAAAAGGCACCATCCCCCTACCTTATTTTTTTCCAAAAAGAAATCGCATTGTGGCAGGCATGTCTGATTTGACCATTGTCATTGAAACAGAAATAAAAGGTGGCAGTATGATTACCGCCAACTTAGCTTTTGGTTATGATAGAGAAGTATTTGCTGTACCTGGAAAAATTCATGATCCAAAAAGTAAGGGTTGTTTGCATTTAATCAAACACAATAAAGCAAGTATTTACCACGACCCCATCCATCTGCTTGAAAATATGAACTGGCCTGCCCCTTCCCAAATTTCAATGCAAAAACAATTGTCTTTAGTACTTGATCCGACACTACAAAGCATCTTATTACTTATTGAAATGCAAGGTCCCATCCATAGAGATGAGCTTGCTAACCACTTAAAAATCAACGCAAGTATGCTTGCTAGCCACCTACTTTCCCTTGAAATGCAGGGTTGTATCCATTTATTGGCCGGTAACCTCTATTGCAAGCTATAAAAAAGGATTTTGCCTAAATAATCGAAGGCCCTATCTTTGCCTATGGCAACAAGAAATACTACAAACAACTCCCGCATTTTTGGCAAAGGCTTGACATTTGATGATGTATTGTTAATGCCCGCTTATTCTGATGTACTTCCTTCCGAAGTAAACATTCACACGCAACTTACCAAAAACATAAGATTACATACGCCTATTTTGTCTTCGGCTATGGATACCGTTACTGAAGCCCAATTGGCCATTGCTTTGGCTCGAGAAGGTGGTATTGGAATTTTACACAAAAACATGAGTATCGAAAGACAAGCCGAACAAGTGCGTAAAGTAAAGCGTAGTGAAAGTGGAATGATTGTAGATCCAATCACTTTAGAAGTAACCGCCACTATTGGAGATGCTTTAAAATTAATGAAGGAAAATAAAATTGGTGGCATTCCTATTGTTGACAAAACCAATAAATTGGTAGGTATTTTAACCAACCGTGATTTGCGTTTTGAAACCGATCGTAAAAGAAAGGTGAGTGAAGTAATGACTAAAGAAAATTTAGTCATTGCACCAGAAGGAACCGATTTAAGAAAAGCAGAAAAAATTCTTCGTCAATATAAAATTGAAAAATTACCTGTAGTTAATAAACAAGGGAAATTAATTGGCTTAATAACTTATCGCGATATTTTACAATTAAGTGCTTTTCCCAATGCAGTAAAAGACAATATTGGTCGTTTATTAGTGGGGGCCGCTTTAGGTATTACCAAAGACTTATTAGAACGTGCTGCTGCATTGCAAAGCGTAGGCGTTGATATTGTTTCATTAGATAGTGCACATGGTCACAGCAAAGGCGTTATTGAAGCATTAAAACTATTAAAGAAAACGTATAAGAACTTACCAGTCATTGCAGGTAATGTAGCTACAGCCCAAGGCGCGCTGGCCATGGCGAATGCAGGTGCCGATGCGGTGAAAGTAGGTATTGGGCCAGGTTCTATTTGTACCACAAGAATTGTTGCCGGTGCAGGTGTGCCGCAATTAACCGCCATTATGGAAGCAGCCAATGCATTGAAAGGAAAAAATATTCCAATTATTGCAGATGGAGGTATTCGATATACTGGAGACATGGTAAAAGCATTAGCCGCTGGTGCTAATTGTGTAATGATGGGCAGCATTTTTGCAGGTACCGAAGAAAGTCCTGGAGAAACAATAATATATGAAGGACGTAAGTTTAAAGGATACCGTGGTATGGGAAGTATTGGTGCCATGAGCCAAGGAAGTGGGGACAGATATTTTCAAGAAAATGAATCTGACGCTAAAAAATATGTACCAGAAGGAATTGAAGGCCGTGTAGCTTACAAAGGAAATTTACATGAAATTGTTTATCAATTTGCTGGCGGATTAAAAGCAGGTATGGGCTATTGCGGTGCAAAAACAATAAAGGATTTACAAAAAGCAACCTTTGTTCAAATAACCAACGCGGGTATGAGAGAGAGTCATACCCATGATGTAGAAGTTACTAGAGAAGCACCAAACTATAGCAAAAAATAATTCACTCTTTATACCCTGGGCCTTGAAAAAAATTATTTTTTTCTTTTTGTTTTATTTTGGCTTTGTACTTTCTAATCAAGTGAATGCACAAGACAGTACACAAAATAAATTACAACTAAGCGTTTTAACCTGTGCTGCGGGAGAAGATATTTATACGGTTTGGGGGCATACTGCTGTAAGAGTCATTGACAGCATCCATCACACCGACATTGTTTTTAATTTTGGCACATTTGATTTTAATGAACCTAATTTTTTAGCCAAATTTGTCAAAGGCAGTTTACTGTATTTTGTTTCTGCTAACAATTACAACGATTTTATCGCAGAATATAAATACGAACAAAGGCAAGTGCTGGAGCAAGTATTAAAACTTTCAACTGCTGAAAAAAATAAGTGGTACGAGGCGCTAAAAATAAATATGTTGCCTGAGAACCGTCAATACTTGTATAATTTTATTACAGACAATTGCACTACACGTATCAAAGATGGTTTATTTAAAAGTTCGGCCTTTCAGCCAGTAGGTATTGACGTTCCTTCCTTTAGAGCCGAAGTAGTCAAAGCACCCTATCAGCATGGATTGCCCTGGATTGGCTTAGGTATTGATTTATTATTGGGCGCTTACTCTGATCAAAAACCCAGCGATTTTCAAGCTGCATTTTTACCAAGTTTATTGCATCAACAAATTGCCAATACAAGACACTTATTGGTGAAAAATAATGTACTAGTTGCATACAATCAAAACAACTCAAATAGCCACAATACTTTTTATATATTGTTTGCATTTTTACTTATTTATATGTTTGTTTCTAAATGGAATAGTGTGCCAACACAAAAAATAGCAAAACTATTAGATATCATTTTACTTTTGCTATTGAGTATGGGTGGTACTTTAATGGTCTACATGAGTCTTTTTTCAAAACATACTGCATGTTATGAAAATTATAATTTAATGTGGATGCACCCCTTGTATTTCATTGCAATTGTGTTTTACTTTATAAGAAATGAAATCATTGGAAAGATAGGTTTGGTATTTTTTGCATCCATAGTTGCTTTAATCCTTACCAACTATTGGCTTCCTCAACATTTTTCAAAAGAAGTATGGGTTTTAATTGGCATGGCCCTATTTTTAAATTACCGCCTTATTGAAAAAGGCCGTTCAAATTTATTATTTAAGCACTCCTAATATTTTTATCCTTTCTTTATACTAAAAAAAAAAAATAACTTACAAAATTATACATCATGTCAAAAATTATTTTAATTACCGGTGCCAGTTCAGGATTTGGAAAAGCCATTGCAGAAAAATTTGCAGCAGGTGGCTGGGATCTTATTTTAACTGCACGCAGAAAAGAAAAATTAGAAATTGTTGCCCATGATATTGAAAAAAAATATGGCGTAAAAACTTTGTCCTTAATTTTTGATGTGCAAAACAAAGAAGCCGTATTTCAACAAATAAGTAATTTACCTAACCAATGGCAGGCCATTGACTTACTGGTAAACAATGCAGGATTGGCTTTGGGTAGAGACTCTTTTGAAAATGCCAATATTGAAGACTGGGATACCATGATTGATACCAATGTGAAAGGCTTATTGTATTGCTCTAAAGCAGTCCTTCCTTATTTAATTAAACAACAAGGGCACATTATTAATATCGGTAGCACTGCTGGTAAGGAAGTGTACAAAGACGGTAATGTATACTGCGCTTCAAAACACGCAGTAGATGCCATTACCAAAGCGCAAAGAATTGATTTATTGCAATATAAAATAAAAGTAACAGCCATTCATCCTGGCGCAGTGGAAACCGATTTTTCTTTGGTGCGATTTAAAGGCGATGCAACCAAGGCTGCTGCAGTATATGCGGGATATGAACCTTTAAAAGCAGAAGACATTGCGGATACTGCTTGGTTTGTTGCCAATACACCTAAACATGTTTGTATCAATGATTTGGTAATGACCTGTGTGGCACAAGCAAATTCGATGTATCTACACAAGGATGCTTAGTGTATTCTAACTGAAAAAATATCCAAAAAAATTATCCGAAATCGATTTCGGTATTGTCTCCGATATTTAAAGTACGACTTAAGCCTTTCACAGCTGCATCACTTCCTATTAATGAATTGTCTAAAACTACTTCATCCAAAGTAGTATAAGAACCAATGATACTTTCTTTCACTACCGAACTTTTAATAGTGGTATTATTGCCAATAGTTACATGCGGACCAATGATAGAATTTTCTATTAAACAACCCTCTGCAATACTTACAGGTGCTATGATAATACTATTAGGATAAGTTTCAGGTGCCACTATTAAGCCCCCTGTTTTTTTAAGTAGCACCGCATTGGCTTCTAATAAATTTTCTTTCTTACCGCAATCATACCAATGTTTCACTTTAAAGCCTTTGAATTGAACTCCTTTTTTTATCATGCAATCTATGGCATCGGTTAAATTGTATTCTCCATTCGATTTTATGTCATCGGTAAACAATTGCTGAAAGCATTCAAACAAAATAGCCGACTCTTTTATTTTATATAAACCTACTAATGCATTATTCGATTTTGGAATAGCAGGTTTTTCTACCGCATGTTCTACAAAATAGTCTTCATTCATTTCCACTACGCCAAACTGTCTAGGGTCATCTACTTTTTTAACACCCAACATACTATAAGGACTGTCCATTACTTCCTTAATGTCAAATTCACAAATGGTATCACCTAAAGAAATAAACACTTCATCATTACCCACAATGGCCTTGGCCAATTCTATAGCATGAGCGGTTCCGAGTCTGTCATTTTGATACACGAAATGAGTAGTTAAATTCGGATAAGTAGCATTTACATAGTCCTGAATTTTATCACCTAAATAACCAACTATAAAAATAAATTCTGTGATGCCCACTTCTTTTAACTGATCTACAATAAAACTAAGTATGGTTTTACCTGCAATAGGTATTAGCGCCTTGGGCTGTGTATAGGTATGAGGGCGGAGTTTTGCGCCTGCTCCAGCAACGGGAATAATAGCCTTCATAATTTACCTTTTTGGGGGAGTTAAAAGTAGCAAATAACTGTTAGTAATGGTACAAATTTGCACCCCAATTGGTCAATTTTAAGCAAAGCGCTTGAAAATGTGGATATTAGGTACCCAAGTGTTGAAACTTGAGCTTTGACTAGGCTAATTAATGAATTAATTTTGCAAAATAGAACAGTTAAAATAAAGAAATATGCAAAGAGATACCCTTGTTTTTGACATCATCCGCCAAGAATTAGAACGCCAAAGAAGAGGCATTGAATTAATCGCTTCTGAAAACTTTACCAGCTTACAAGTAATGCAAGCCATGGGTGGTGTAATGACCAATAAATACGCAGAAGGTTATCCAGGTCGTCGTTATTATGGTGGTTGTGAAATTGTAGATAAAACTGAAACCTTAGCCATTGATAGATTAAAAGAAGTTTTTGGACTAGAATATGCGAATGTGCAACCACATAGTGGTGCACAAGCCAATGCTGCTGTAATGCTTGCTATTTTACAACCGGGTGATGCTATTTTAGGTTTGGATTTAAGTATGGGTGGTCACTTAACACATGGAAGTGCTGTGAACTTTTCTGGTAAAACCTATAAGCCTCATTTTTATGGCGTGGTAAAAGAAACGGGGTTGATTGATTATGAAATGTTAGAAAGCCAAGCAAGAACGCATCAACCTAGATTAATTATTTGTGGAGCAAGTGCTTATAGCCGTGATATAGATTATGCACGTATTAGAAAAGTAGCTGACGAAGTAGGTGCTTTTGTTTTAGCCGATATTGCACATCCAGCTGGTTTAATTGCAAAAGGTTTATTAAGCTCTCCCTTTAATTATTGTCATTTTGTTACCTCTACCACACACAAAACTTTAAGAGGACCTCGTGGCGGCGTGATTATGATGGCGAAAGACGGCGAGAATACTTTAGGCTTGAAAGACATGAAAGGGAATTTAAGATTATGGTCTAATATTATTGACATGGCAGTGTTTCCTGGTACACAAGGTGGTCCATTAGAACACGTGATTGCTGCTAAAGCCATTGCCTTTGGTGAAATATTATCTGATGAATTTATGGTGTATCAAAAACAAGTACAAACCAATGCAAAAGCCATGGCTGCAGCATTTGTTGCGAAAGGATATGAAATTATTAGTGGCGGTACCGATAATCATTTAATGTTAATTGATTTACGTAATAAAAATATTAGTGGTAAAAAAGCTGAGCAAGTTTTAGGACATGCCGATATTACTGCCAATAAGAACATGGTACCTTACGACGATAAATCGGCCTTTGTTACTTCAGGTATTCGTTTTGGTGTGGCTGCTATTACAACACGAGGTATGACTGAAACACATATTCCTTTTGTAGTAGAAGCTATTGACAAAGCTTTAATGAATGCAGACAACGAAACTGTTTTGGCAGATACTAAAAAAGAAGTGAACAAGTTTATGGAGCAATTTATATTGTATCCAGAATTAGGATAAGCAAAGCATTTGACTTTAATGAGTTTAATCATTAAAAAAAATAAATTGCGCTTTTTAGCCTAATAGCCATTTAAATGATACCTAAAACCTCCCTAACCCGGAGGTTTTTTTATTTGAAATAGATTAACTTTATACTATGATACAAAGAATACAAACCATTTGGCTTTTATTGGCCTGCGCTGCAGCCTTTTCTGCTTTGCGCTTTCCTTTTTATTATACGCCTACGCCCTTTGCTTTAGAAATTAATGGCAGTGCTCAGTACAGCACACTTATCTCATTGGCGTTTAGTGCTTGCCTTTCTTTTATTACTATCTTTTTATACGGCAACCGTATGTTGCAACTAAAAGTAGTACTTGTCAACTTTTTATTATCGGTACTTATTGGCTACTTCATTTATAAAGTTGTTTTTGCTAATCCAGGTGGTGGCTTCACCCTACCTTCAGTCGCTTTATTTATCATGCCCATTCTACAAATAATGGCCGTTGTCAATATTTACAAAGACGACAGAAAAGTGAAAAGCGCAGATAGGTTGCGATAGTTAGTTACGATAGTTTATTTTACTAGCTAGGATCTATAATAGATTTAAAAACTAAGCTGCTTCTAATTCTTTCTCTATAGCATTTTGAACTAACTGGTTTAAGCTAATTCCCTTCATAGTAGCCAACCTTGCAGCACGTTGATGTACTTCTGGCTTTACGCGTACATTAAAAGAGCCCTTAAAACTTTTGTGGCAGGGCTTATTTGATTGCTTGCAAATTTCTATATAATCATTCACTGCTTCTTTAAAAATTTTTTTAAACTCCGTGACTGATGACCCTTCAAACATGATCAAATCATTAATCCCTTCAATCTTTCCAAACAATAAGTTATCTTCATCACTAAATTCTACAGTTGCAAAAAAACCCTTATAGGTTAAGGTGTTGTTCATATAATTTGTTTTAAAGTTAGGTCGTGTATAATTTTTTTTAAGTAAATTCTATTTAATATTTTACCAGGATGCGGTTTATGAATGAGTATGTTTTCATTATAAATTAAATGAACAAACGCCACTCTTGATCCTGATGTTTTTCCTTTATTATCTTCCTCATAACCAAGACTTCTTAATAAAGTTTTTAATTCGTCAAATGTAAAATCCTTAGGTATACTTAAGAACCTTTCTAGTAGTTTATCTTTCTTTGTCATACAAATTTGCAACTATTTTTTAGTTACAACAAAAATAATAAAAGAATTTTCAGATAGACATATTTAATTTATCTAATCAATTGATTTTAAATAAGTTAAATAGAAATTAGTCTAAGTACTTCCCTGTTTGAGATGCTTTGCATTTGGTTAAACCCTTGGGTACACCCGCATAAACGACAGTTCCACCACCCTCGCCTGCCTCTGGTCCCATGTCAATCACCCAGTCGGCTACTTTAATAATATCGGTATTATGTTCCACTACAATTAAAGAATGCCCTTGCTCAATTAAAGCATTAAAGGCTTTAAATAATTTATGAATATCATGAAAATGTAAACCTGTAGTAGGTTCATCAAATATGAATAACATTTTACTACTGGCTTTGCCCTTACCTAAAAAGCTAGCTAGTTTTACTCTTTGTGCTTCTCCACCACTTAAGGTACTGCTGCTCTGTCCCAATTTTACATAACCTAGTCCCACTTCTTGCAAAGGACTAATAGCAAGTACGATATTTTTTTCTTCATTAAAAAATGTAATAGCCTCATCAACACTCATCTCTAGTACCTCGTATATATTTTTACCTTTGTACTGGACTTCTAAAACTGCTTCCTTAAATCTCTTTCCGCCGCAATCCTCGCAGGTTAAATGCACGTCGGCTAAAAATTGCATCTCTACTAATTGTTCTCCTTCTCCTTTACAAGTATCACATCTGCCTCCATCTACATTAAAAGAAAAATGCTTAGGTAAGAAACCTCTAATTTTTGAAAGGGCTTGCTTGGAATATAAATCTCTAATGGCATCGTATGCTTTAATATAAGTAACCGGATTAGATCTTGATGATTTTCCAATAGGGTTTTGATCCACCATTTCTATTTGGTCTATCAAATGCAAGTCGCCACTAATGGCATTATAACCACCTACTATTTCTGTTGGAAGTGCTTTCGCTTTTAATAAGGCATTGTACAATACCTGTTTCACCAAGGTGGTTTTTCCACTTCCACTTACCCCACTTACCACACATAAACTATGCAAAGGAAATTGCACATCAATGGTTTTTAAATTATGTAAATAAGCCCCTTCTAAATTTATAAAGTGTTTGGAAATTCTTGTTTTGGCAGGAATAGGTATGCTCATAACCCCGCTCAAATATTTACCGGTTAAACTATTTTTATCTTTGATAAGTGCTGCTGCATTGCCCACTGCTACTACTTCTCCTCCCTGATGCGCTGCCAAGGGGCCCATATCAATAATGTGATCGGCGTGACGCATAATTTGCTCGTCATGCTCTACCACCACCACTGTATTGCCTAAGTCTCTTAGGTTTTGTAAAACTTTAATTAGCCTTTCTGTATCTCTTGAATGTAGTCCAATACTTGGCTCATCTAAAATATATAAGGAGTTCGTTAAATTAGATCCCAAACATCTGGTTAATTGTATTCTTTGACTTTCACCTCCACTTAAACTATTGGCCAATCTTGACAAGGTTAAATAACCCAAGCCCACATCCATTAAAGTTTGAATGCGTTGTTCTAATTCTATTAATAACCTTTTAGCAATTTGTTTTTCATGTTCTGATAATTTTAACTGTGTAAACCATACTTGTAAATCTTTTACAGGCATCGCACACAATTCTCCAATATGTTTCCCTCCAATTTTTACATACAAAGCTTCCTTGCGTACACGGTAACCTTCACAATCGGGACAATTGGTTCTGCCACGATATCTACTCAACATTACCCTAAACTGTACTTTATATAAATGCGCTTTTACATCTTCAAAAAACGCATCAATACCTAAAGCTTTACCAAAGCCCTTCCACAACTGAGTGGTTTGTGTTTTTGTTAATTTATTAATAGGTTGATGAATAGGGAAACCTACTTTGCCCGCTTCTTTCACAAACTGATCTTTCCACCATACTAATTTCTCTCCTTTCCATGGAGCAACCCCTCCATCATACACCGATAAATTTGGATTGGGAATGACCAGGTTTTCATCGATACCCAATACCTGACTATACCCTTCGCAGGTGGGGCATGCGCCGTAAGGATTATTGAATGAAAATAAATTAGGGCTGGGTTCATCAAAATCCATCCCATCCAAAGTGAACTTATTATTGAATGTTTTTAAAATGGTTTCATTTTGTTCCACCCATAAAATACCTTCTCCTTCATAGAATGCAGTGCCAATAGAATCGCTAATGCGGTGTATATCGTCTTCGTCAAAGGCTTTCACTACCACACGGTCTATTAAAACATAAACATCATGCGCCTTAATAGTTTTCGTTATTTCTGCCTTAGTCATTGCAAGTGCATCTTCAATTCTTAGAATACTTGATGCAGCTATTGAATTATTTGTTGCTTTGGTAGATTTTAAATTTTCAGATACCGCTGCTCTTAAATAAATTCTAGCAAAACCTTTTTGTAATAAAATATTCAGCTCTTCTTTTATATCTCTTTTAGCTTGTTGTTTAAAGGGAACGATTAAAACCATCTTGTCTCCGGTTTTCCCTTTTTGAATAAATTCCAAAACATCCTGCACATCCTGCTTTTTTACTTCTAATCCACTAACAGGCGAATAGGTTTTTCCCACCCTTGCATAAAATACTCTTAAGTAATCATAAATTTCGGTCATACTTCCCACCGTACTTCTCGGGGTGCGGGTTACCACTTTTTGCTCAATGGCAATAGCCGGACATAGGCCCTTGATATAATCTACATCGGGCTTACCCATACGAGACATAAACTGCCTAGCATAGGACGATAAACTTTCGGCATAACGCCTTTGCCCCTCAGCAAATAGGGTATCGATGGTTAAAGAGGACTTTCCACTTCCAGATACCCCAGTAACTACAATAAATTGATTGCGCGGAAATTGAACCGTTACATTTTTTAAATTATGTACCCTTGCCCCTACTACCTGTATGTCATTGTTTTCAAGCTGTCCCAATTTCACTTTTTTGCTGCTGGCCATATAGCAAAATAACAGATTCTAGTTCATTTAGTTGTAGAAATTTGTTCCTTCTTCAGAATTAATAATGTGGATAGCTTTTAAAAGATTTTCTTGTTTTCCACAAACGCAATTTCAGTCATTATAGCTAGTAATTTGGAGCTACTAACCCATCGAAACCTACCCAAAAAACAAATGAACAAAGAAATTCAACTCTCCGACAACGAACTCATTCAGTCCTTTCAAGACGGCAATTCTAGAGCTTTTGACGCCTTATTAGAGCGCCACCAAAATAGAATTTACAATGCGATTTTTTTTATGGTCAAAGACAGCTACTTGGCCGAAGACCTTTTTCAAGAAATTTTGATCAAAGTCATAGATAATTTAAAGCAAAAAAAATATGCCGAAGAAGGTAAATTTTTACCTTGGGCTTTACGCATTGCTCACAATTTTGTTGTGGACCATTTTAGAAAAGTAAAACGCACGCCTACAATCAAAACTAGCGACGATCAAGATTTGTTTGAAATCATCAAACATTCTGACCATCCTGCCGATTACAAAATGACCCGTGCGCAAACGCATAAGAACATTCAGGAACTGGTAGACCTTTTACCTGAAGAACAAAGAGAGATTATTGTATTAAGACATTATGCCAACCTTAGCTTTAAAGAAATTTCTCAAATGACCAATTGCAGCATCAACACCGCTTTAGGTAGAATGCGCTATGGTTTAATTAATTTAAGAAAGATGATGATCGAGCGCGGCATGAGTCTATAAACAATTTGCTTTTAAAGAAATATAAAAGCAAATTCTTTATTTCTCTAATGATTTTATTAAAAAAGCTCCTATTGGAGCTTTTTTAGATTTTATGTTCGTCTTTTATAAAATATAAAGACTACATAAATCTCTCTAATGATTTTATTAAAAAAGCTCCAATAGGAGCTTTTTTAAATATTTTATGTTCGTCTTTTATAAAATATAATAATACCTTATTTAGCCTTGCTTGCGCTGCATTGTAGCCAATTCAAATATGCTTTAGCATCGGGTGTATAACCCACTGGATTGGATAGTATTTTTTGAGCTGGACCCATCACCACATACAAAGGTTGCGTTACTTGATTGAAATTTTCGGCTTGAAAAGTAGCCCATAAATCTCCAATACTATTGATGTCCTTTGTCTGCCCTTGTGCATTGGTGTATTTAAATCTTTTTTCTACAGGAAGTAATTCCTTGTCATCTACATATAAGGAAACCAAAATAAAATGATTTTGAATTTCTGCCATTACTTCTGGATCTGTCCAAACATTCTCTTCCATTTTACGGCAGTTGACACAAGCCCAACCCGTAAAATCTATTAAGATGGGTTTATTCTGTTGTTTTGACATCGCAACTGCTTTTTCATAATCATTCACCACATTTGCATGTAATCCAGCTTGATCGCTTTTATTGGCAAATAAACTATAATGCGTTGGTGGTGGAAATCCGCTTAAGAATTTTAATAAATACGTGTTCTTTGGCGTCATGCCCACAATTAATACAAGACCAAACACCATAGCCAAGTCACCCATTATTTTTCGTCCTCTTGAAATTTTTGCCCCTTTAATATCATGCGGTAATAATAAAAGTCCTCTTAAATAAAGCGCTAAGGCCATACTTATTACCGCCCAAATTCCTATAAATACTTCTCTTTTTAACAAGCCCCAATGTTGCACTAAATCGGCATTGGATAAAAATTTAAACGCCAAGGCCAATTCTAAAAAGGCCAAAACTTTTTTTACGGTATCCAACCATCCACCAGATTTTGGTAAGGTATGCAACCATTGTGGGAATATAGCAAATAAGGTAAAAGGCAAGGCCAATGCAAAACCAAAACCAGCCATGCCCGCTGTTAATGCCCAAGCACCTCCTTGTAGGGAACCTACCAATAAAGTACCTAATATGGGTCCTGTGCAAGAAAATGAAACAATGGCTAAGGTAGTGGCCATAAAAAAGATACCCCCAAAACTTCCTAGTCCGCTTTTTGAATCGGCTTTATTGGCGATACCACTAGGTAGGGTAATTTCAAAAAAACCAAAAAAGGAAATAGAGAAAAATATAAAAATGATAAAAAAGATAAGATTTAACCAAGGATTGGTAGAGATGCTATTAAAAATTTCTGGTTGTACATTGCCAATCACATGAAAAGGCACACTGGCCAATACATAAATTAGAAAAATGCTCACTCCATACAATAAACCATTTTGTATACCTTGCTTTCTGGTCTTGGATCTTTTGGTAAAAAAAGAAACGGTTACTGGAATCATTGGAAATACACAAGGTGTAATGAGTGCAATCAACCCTCCTAAAAATCCAAGAAAAAATACTGCCCAACCACTTGACTTTTTAGTATCATGTGTCTCACCACCACAGGCATCAGCAGGCACTTTGGTGGCCCCTGTTGGCAATACTATTTGAAATCCTGCAGTCTTTTTTCCATTGGCCAATGCTACTGATACAGGAATTTCCAAGGCTAAAAATTGATCCCCTTTTGCAGCATTCAAAACAACAATTGTTTTTAAACTGTCTGGTTGAAAACCTTTGATGAATATGTTTTGCTCCACATCAAGTGTATGCAAATAAACATTGGCTTCTTTGAATAATACATCTCTTTGTTTAGAAGCTTTCATTGAATAAACAGGTGCACCTATAAATTGTACAGTTTCTAGCCCTGCTTTAAATTCAGGGGCATTTAACCCATCTGGATTGGCTGCATACACATGCCAGTTGTCTTGGATTTGAATACTTGCTTTTAAAGTATACGTGCTGTCATTTACCACCACTGCTTTTACATTTGCAGTAACAGGATTTTGTGCATGCAGATTGCTGATCAATAAACTAGCAATAAATGCCACAAAAGAAGCAAGTACTTTATTCAAAATATTTTTATTTAAAATTAGAGGAGATTATTGCAAAGCAATTTCAAAAGCTATTTTAGCAGGTGGCAAACATCTATCATCATTACATACTCCATATTCCACTTCACCTACAATTTTTGTTTTGCTTGCTACTTTTAAATTTACCAATTGAGTAAACTGTACATTATTGCTAAAGTAAGCAATGTCTGTATTAAAGTTTTTATCAAATTTTTTTTCGATTTTACCAAGTTCCTTAGCTGGGCCTTTAATTTGTACCAAAGGATTTGCTTTGTAAGTGATGGTAGTTGGAATAGGACCGTCTTTAACAAACTGGGAGTATATATGCCACGGGGCTTCTATAGCTGCACTTATTTTAATTTCGTATTGTTTTTCCGATTTTTTTACCGCCTCAAAGGTCCACTTTACAGGATTTAATTTTTGCGCACCTGCTACAAAGACCATTAAAACACTGCAAAACAAAATCATTCCTTTTTTCATATTCTTATTTTTTTAAACCCAAAATTTCAAAAACTTTTTTCCCATCAATATTGCTCAAAGCATCTGAAGTAGCTCTTTCAGGGTGAGGCATCATGCCAAATACATTGCGTTGATCATTGCAAATTCCTGCAATGTCCATCGTTGATCCATTGGGATTGGCCTCACCACCCACTTGACCTTTTTCATCGCAATAACGAAATAATATTTGATTGTTTTTTTCTAAATGTGTCAAAGTTGTGGCATCTGCATAATACCTTCCTTCGCCATGTGCAATGGGAATTTTTAATGCATCACTCTTATCTGTTTTTATAAATACATTTTTACAAACAAATTGCTGATTGGCATTTTGCAATAAGGCGCCTGGCAATAAGCCACTTTCACACAAAATTTGAAAGCCATTGCATACACCCAAAACCTTGCCGCCTTTATTGGCAAATTCAATCACCGATTGCATCATGGGACTAAACTTGGCAATGGCACCGCAACGTAA
Organism: uncultured Bacteroidota bacterium; assembly: GCA_903865435.1. GTDB lineage: Bacteria > Bacteroidota > Bacteroidia > Chitinophagales > Chitinophagaceae > Sediminibacterium. The sequence goes on from CAIPJS010000072.1 coordinate 27,110, forward strand.
GTAATCTCCGTATGAAAATCCACCAGGAAGTACAATACAATCCTCGGTCGTAAAATGAGACAAATCGCTGTCCTTATGCCATAACATTTCGACAGGATAGCCCAAATCTTTTTCTAAAGCATCTTGCATATCTCTATCGCAATTGGATCCAGGGAAAACTAAAACGCCAAATTTCATAGTTCTATATTTAACTATTAGGGTATTAAATTGAATGCCAAAGTTACCAAAACTTGGCTTTATAGATTTGTTAAATTCTTCACCTAACTAAGGTGGTTATACACAATAACTGCCATAGCCGACCAAAACAGCAAATTAGGCAAATAAAGCCTTTTAGGCGTCCCGTAACCAAAACTAATAAAGCAGGCCAAAGGGGTAATGACAATAGCTGAGGTGTATAAAGCTTGAACCGAAAATAGAATGGGCTGAAATAAGGTTAATAGCAAAACCAAGAGTAGTACCCCCCAGTATTTTCTTACTTGTATGATAAATCTGGATTGTTCCTGCTGCCAATAAAAAAAACCAGCAATTAATTGCACCCCCATTACCAATAAAGATAAAATCACATTTAATTCGGGCTTTACCAATGGGTTTTTCCAGTCCAATTTTGGTAAGAAATGTCTAAAATCTGCAAGCTGACCCCATAAAAAAACATAAGTAAAAATAAAATAGAAGGGCATTAGAATACCCATAATTAATACTAGCCATTCGGAAAATTTAAAGGGTCTGATGATGATTAAAGCAAACAAAACCACAGGTATTAAAATAGCAATAGGCTCATACAATAGAATAGACAAACCAACAATCAATCCAATATTAAACTCTAAAGTTTTGGGCTGATTTTGATCGTACAATCTTAATAATTTCACCAAAATCCAAATGACCAAAGAATTGGCCACCAAACCAGAACTTATCACATCCCAATAGGGAAACAATCCCGTTAAAATAATATAAGTTAATGCAGGCAAATAACTTATTTGCTGAAACATTTTAAACTTACTCAATAAAATATTTAGCCGAATGGCCTGACTTAAAATAATTAATTGAAAAAGTACAATTAGCGCAATGGATGGCAATGGTTTCACAAAATGAATTAGCAGATAAGCCAAGAAACCATCAGACTCATTGGCTATTACCAAAGGTGGGTGCAACCATACGTGAAAATGCAATCCCAAACTTAAGAGCACTAAAAAAATTAAATTGATATCCGACCTATCCTTGAATAAAAAAACCACAATGAATTATTTAAATTTAATTTTCGCAAACCCAATTCTACTTTTATATTGATAAGGTAAAATGGCTTCTTGATTGCCCACTTGCTTTAGCATTTTAGGCATCCAATCGTAGTTTTTTTCATTCAACACCAAAGCATTGCCTTTAACCAATTGTCCATTTTTAGTTAATGTATTAATTACCAACTGATGCATTCCTTTTTGTTTTTGATGGTAAACAAAAGTAGTTCCATCTTCATTATCAATGGTTCCAAATCCAATAAACTGATCTACATTTTGATCGGATTGTTTTTTGTCGATGGTTTTAATAGATTGCAAGTTTCCTTTTTTATCAAAAGAAAGTAAGGCAATAGAATTGGCATCATAAGTGACACTTGGATAACCAAAAGAGGCATAAGGATTCATCCATCTATTGTACATAAATGGGCTGCTCCACCCAAATCTAGCCCATGGATAAAAACCAAATGGCCTATTCCAATAATTGAACATAAACGGACTGTAAAAGGCACCACCATAATAATAATCCCATCTTGAAAAAGCACTTCTATTAGAATAAGACTCAGCCGCCTCTGCCACAGCAACAAAACTTCCATCTGCTTGAGTGCTTATATTGGATAAATAAAATAAATCAAAAGCATCTTTCAAATTTCTTTTTCTCGATACTACGGATCTTGCTGCATCTGTAAAACGACTTGAATTACTAGATACTTCTTTTCTTAGATTGATGTCCCATACATAAGAAAACAAACCTTCTATATTTCCTTTTTTAGAAGTGGCATAAAAAGAATTTAAAATAACTTGCCCGTTCTTATTGTCAATTTTTAATCGGATATCGTCTAGTAGTAAACTATAATTTACAACAGGCGATTCCATCACTTCTTTACCTGATGCTGCTAAATACAATAAGCTTACAGCTGGAGCTTGATTTGCCTGTGTTACATTTCTTAAACAAAATAAATTCCCATTATTGTCTAATGCAAAATCGGACAAACTACTTTTTTTATTTTGCGCGTTGATGCTAATTTCTCCTTGGTTCGTTATTTCAAAATTGGTATTGAGTACGACCGTTCTTACTTTGATTGAATTGGCGTGGGTGGTATTGACACTAAACAAGACCATTTTTTGACGATCGTCACTTTGCAATAAATTAAAAACTTTAGCGCCTTGTCCTGGTCGAATGCCATTGGCTGTGTCAACGACGGTAGGCTTGCCTATCAAATTTCCATCGCTATTTAAAGTTGCAACAGCTGCATATACTGTGGTGTTGTTTTGAAATTGATAAAAAACAAAAACTCTATCTGGGTAAGTTACAAACTCAATTCCGCTCAAATTAGTGGTTTTTACAAATGCCAAATCATTTTGCTTAACAATTTGCATTTGATCATTGTATTGTACAATAGTTGCAATGCCATCAATATTTTTATAAATCCAATAATGATTGCCTACTTTTCCAAGCACTTCATATTGCATTTCCTCTTTATCGGTTTTTTCAATATTGGCTATGGTATAGGATTGCGCTATACAAAATTGCAATCCAAAAAATAGGCAAATAGCTAAACTAAAAAGATGCTTTTTCATAAGAAAAATTTTATATACAAATTTAACGCTTTAATTACATCATTTAGTTGCTCTAAAAATATTAACGGTGCTTTAAGAATTTGGATTAAGCCTCCTTCAAACTTACTTCCTGCCCGGATATGGCTAGCTTGTATACCTGCCCCTGCTTAATAGCAAAATTAGAAAGGCTATGACTAATCGGAAAATCGAAACAAATAGGGTAAGTATATCCTAAAATATGCTCTTTTATAATTTCATAAGCGCTGGCTCCAAAATCAGAAGACGGGTCTTTTAAATCGGTAAAACCTCCTATCACCAAGCCGGCTAAATGATCAAACAGCCCTGCATTTTTACACTGTATGAGTAACCTATCAATATTATAATGATACTCACCCACATCTTCTAAAAACAAAATTTTTCCATTGGTATCAATAGCATTTTTGGAACCTATTAAATGTGCTAACATGCATAAATTACCGCCCACCATTTCAGCTTTTGCAACACCTAAACCATTCATGGAATTTGCTGAAATTGTATAAGCAGTTGGCTGTCCTTCTAACACTTGTTTTAAGGATTGTATATAAGGCTCACCCGCTTCCCCCTTAGCAAAAGCCGCCGCCATGGGGCCATGTATACTCATACAATTTTGCTGTAAAATGGCCGCATGTAAAACAGTGATATCGCTAAAGCCAATCACCCATTTAGGCTGTTCATTAAAACAATTAAAATTAATCCTATTAATTATTCTGCTTGCCCCATAACCACCCCTAGCGCAGAGTATGGCCTTTATAGAACTATCGTCTAGCATTGTTTGTAGGTCTTCTGCCCTTTGCTGGTCCGTACCCGAAAAGCTATCCTTTTTTTCCCCAACGGTAGTTCCCAACTTTACCTTATAGCCCCATTTTTCAAGGGTTTGAATGCAAACTTGCACTTTTTCCAAAGGGATGTATCCCGATGGACATACTATGCTAATGGTATCGCCCTGCCTAAGATGAGACGGTTGAATCATACCACAATATTAAGTACTTTTGCAGCAATGAACACACCTAAAAGATATTTGATTACTGCTGCCCTTCCTTATGCGAATGGACTGAAACATATTGGCCACCTAGCAGGTGCTTATTTGCCTGCCGATATCTATGTCCGCTACCTGAAAGCGCAGAAAAGAGACGTTGTATTTGTTTGTGGAAGCGATGAGCACGGAACGGCCATTCCTATTCAAGCCACCAAGGAAGGTACCACGGCTCAAGCCATCATTGATAAATACCATCCTATTATTGAACAAAATTTTAAGGACCTTGGAATTGAGTTTGATATTTACCACCGAACTAGCGACCCTTTGCATCATGAAACGGCTATTGCATTTTTTAAAGACCTGGAAGCCAAAGGCGATTTAGAAACTAAGACCACTGAACAATATTTTGACGAAGCCACCCAAACATTTTTAGCGGACCGATATATAAAAGGAACTTGTCCTAACTGTAACCATCCAGAAGCCTATGGTGACCAATGTGAAAAATGCGGCAAGAGTTTAAGTCCTGAAGAATTAATCAATCCAGTTAGTACTTTAAGTGGACAAGCCCCTATTAAAAAAGAAACGACACATTGGTATTTGCCTTTGAATAAGCATGAAGATTTTTTACGTCAATGGATTTTAAACGACCATGCAAAAGATTGGAGAGCCGCCGTGGTTGGGCAATGCAAAAGTTGGATTGAAGGTGGCTTGCAACCAAGAGCAGTGACCCGCGATTTAGATTGGGGTGTGAAAGTACCACTTGCTGCTGGTGCTGGAAAAGTTTTATATGTTTGGTTTGATGCGCCTATTGGATATATAAGTGCCACCAAACAATGGGCACTCAATACAGGAAAAGATTGGACGCCATATTGGAATGATAAAGAAACCAAGTTGGTACACTTTATTGGTAAAGACAATATTGTTTTCCATTGTATTATTTTTCCTATCATGTTGAAATTGCATGGAAATATTTTACCAGAAAATGTACCTGCCAATGAATTCATGAATTTAGAAGGCGACAAAATGAGTACTTCTAAAGGATGGAGTATTGAGATGGATGATTTTATAAACAAGTGGATTAAAAAAGACAATGGCGGAAACGGTTTAGCTGATAGCCTGCGTTTTTATTTAACAGCCATTGCACCCGAATCAAAGGATAGCGAGTTTACTTGGAAAGGATTTCAAGAATCGGTAAATGGAGAGCTGGTAAGCATCTTCGCCAATTTTGTCAATAGAACCTGGGTACTAATGCATAAATTATGCAAAGGAAAAGTTCCTCCTATTCATACAGAATTTTTGGATGATGAAGACCAAGCCATTTTAATAAGCGTAAAAGAAAGTAAGGAAAAAATTACTGAATTATTAGAGCAGTATAAATTTAGAGAAGCGCAGTTTGAAGTAATTAATTTAGCGCGCTTAGGCAATCAATACATGCAAAAGAAGGAGCCATGGATACTAGCAAAAAATATTGATACCGACCCAACGGCTCAAGCCAAGATTGACAACACGATGCATGCTTGCTTGCAACTTTGTGCCAACCTCGCTATTTTAATCAACCCCTTCTTACCTTTCACTGCAAAGAAAATGTGCACGATGATGAAGGTGGTGGACAGAATGCTTGAATGGCAAAACGCAGGTGGATTTAACTTATTAAAAGTGGGTTATAGTCTACGTCCACCTGAATTATTGTTTAGAAAAATTGAAGACGAAGAAATAGAAGCAGAATTGACTCAATTAAGAAGTAACCTCAACGCTAAAAAAACAACTATGGATACTACTACTCCTGCAGCAAGCCCTGCCGATGAAAAAAGCTTGAAACCTGAAATTGTTTTTGACGATTTTGGAAAGATAGATTTGCGCGTAGGAACCATTATTGATGCAAAAAAAGTGGAAAAGGCAGATAAACTTTTACAACTAGAAGTAGACCTTGGATCAGAAAAAAGAACCATATTATCTGGTATTGCCATGCATTTTGAACCAGCAACCATTATTGGTAAACAAGTAGTAGTGGTAGCTAATTTAGCACCTCGTAAAATGCGCGGTGTTGAAAGCAAGGGTATGATTTTGATGGCAGAAGATGCGAATGGTAAATTATACTTTGTACAACCTTCTGAGGCCATTGCACCAGGAAGTACAATATCATAAATTCCTAAATACAGTTTTCTTAAATATAAATTAGAAAAATATACCTATCCCTCGCTCACTGCTCGCAAAGCTCGAAAGTTCGCTACGGAATAGTATATTTTCCAATTTATTTTAAACAGAACTATAAGCATAAAAAAAGCCCTTCGAATTTCGAAGGGCTTTTTTTATAAGTCATTAGAGGTTAAACTTTTCGAACCCTTATATTTTATAAAGGGTGAGAAAGTAACTTCATTAGATAAAGATTTTCGAACCCTTATATTTTATAAAGGGTGAGAAAATTATATACATTCCTTTAGTTCCTTCTCTGTATAAGCAAAGCCATGATGCTTTAATACATCATCTGGAACGCCCGTCCACATATTTGGAACATTGCCCATATAACCTAAATCTTTTACACCAATTTCTGCAGTAAAAAACCCTGTCGCTACCAAGTCTCTAATTTTATTAAAGAAGCTAACGCCTTGTGCCACTTCGGGTGCTGCTTTTTTGGGATAAGCAATCTCATCTACAATGCCTATTTGTTCCTTACTCGTGCATTCAATAAAAGCCTTTGTATGTTTTTTGTAGCTATGTAAATCCAACCATTTTAATCCACCGCGCATAGGCACTTGATGATCGGGCATGTCTTTTACGATAAACTCAATAAACTCAGGCACTTTGGCATCGGTCGCAGAACCGCTAACAGTATCTTTTGGAATGATGATATCAGAAAGTATAGTAATAGTAGCCATTTCATGTGCAGTGAAAAAATTAGGCTGCACTTTTACTTTGACCAAATAATCTTTTTCTTCCTGCATGCGATCGTCCATATTCACTTCGGCTACTGTGGTGGCTGAATTTTTACAAGCTTCTACTAGAACTGCTGTTGAAACTGTTCCTAATATCATCGCTTTGATGGATTTTCTTCTGTCCATAATATTTTAAATTAAAATTTTATAAATTTTGTTAGTTTATTTTTTCCTTTGCTTAAATTTAAAATAAAGCAAAGGAAAAATTTATTTTATTTTATTTAAAAACAAAATTATAAATTTTGTTTTTGAAGTTGATCCAATACATATTCTGAAGTACGCATAGACAATGCCAAAATAGTCCATGTAATGTTTTTATCTGCTTGAGAGGTAAATACCGATCCATCTACACAGAATAAATTTTTACAATCATGTGCTTGTCCCCATGCATTTAATGGAGCTGTCTTTTTATCATTCCCCATACGAACGGTTCCTGCTTCATGAATAATATTACCTGGATTAGACAACCCATATTTATTACTTGCATCATCTTGATCTCCCCATGTAATTACCGCCCCCATTGAATGCATAATTTCTTTAAAGGTTTCTTTCATATGCTTAGCTTGATTGATTTCATATTCTGAATTCTTACAATCAAATTTCAAAACAGGGATACCGTATTTGTCAACTACATCTGGATCAATGCTACATTTATTTTCAAAGCGAGGTACGGCTTCTCCACGTCCACCCATCCCCACATTGGCGCCATAAAAGAAACGAACATCTTCTTTCAATGATTCTCCATATCCACCTGCTTCTTTGGTTCTACCATTTACTTCAAATTTTCCATTTAAACCTTGCATTCCCATCCCAAGACCATAACTGGGCTGGCTCATGCCTCCCCAATATTCAATATGGTAACCACGCGGGAAATCTAATTTTTTATTGTCCAACCACCATGGCGTATATACGTGCATACCACCAACGCCATCCTCATTGTAACGCTTACGTCCAAATAAAGCAGGTACAACACCTCCAATACCAGCTCCGGTAGAATCATGTAAATAATGCCCCACTACTCCAGAACTATTCGCTAATCCATTAGGGTGTTTGGTTGATTTTGAATTCAATAACAAACGTGCTGTCTCACAAGTACTTGCTCCAAGGATAACCACTTTTGCATTGATTTGATATTCTTGATTGTCAAATTTATTTACATAAGAAACCCCTGTTGCTTTACCTTCTTTGTCAGTCATTACTTCGCGTGCCATAGCGCCCGTGATTAAATCTACATTACCTGTTAATATAGCAGGCCTGATCAACACTGAAGAAGATGAAAAATCGCCATATACTTTACAAGAACGATTACATTGACCGCAATAAAAACATACCCCACGTTCGTCGTTTATTTTTTTTGTTAAAATAGACAAACGAGAAGGAATTACTGGAATGTTAATTGAAGTAGCTGCTTTTTTAAACATCAATTCATGCAATCTTGGTTTTGGCGGAGGTAAGAAAATTCCATCAGGATCATTTTCACGGCCTTCGTTGGTTCCATATACACCAATCAATTTATCAATCTTGTCATAATAAGGTTTGATGTCTTCATAACCGATTGGCCAATCATCACCCAAACCGTCTAAGCTTCTGCGTTTGAAATCACGTGGACCAAAACGCAAAGAGATGCGACCCCAATGATTCGTACGTCCACCCACCATTCTGGCTCTCCACCACTCAAATTTATCGCTACCTGGTGTTTGGGTATATGGTTCCCCATCAATTTCCCAACCCCAGTAAGAGGCATCGAAATCTCCAAATGGTCTCATTTTAGTACTTGCTCCACGACGTGGTGAATCCCATGGATTTTTTAATTGAGCAGAATTTTTTGCAGGATCAAATTCAGGACCTGCTTCTAGTATACAAATTTTCAATCCCGCTTTCGATAATATATAAGCAGCCATTCCACCTCCAGCACCAGAACCTACTATTACTGCATCGTATTTCTTAGGGGATACTTTTACTTCAAAATTAGACATAGGACAATCGTTTTTGCTATTGTAAATAAAGGATGAATTTAAAGAAAATATTGAATGAAATGCAAAAAAGACCCACTCATTTTATAAGCGGGATTAGTAGATTTAAAAATGGCAATAAACTTAAACAAAGTCGTAAACGGGTAAAAAGGAATAATTAAGGATAAAAATGCAAAAGGCCCCGTTTATGGGGGCCTTTTGAAAAATCATAAGAGGATGTTTTTGTGAATTTTATATTTTATAAAAATTCACGAAAAATCAAAAAAGCCCCACCCGTTTATGGGGTGGGGCTTAAAAATCATTAGAGTAGTAAAATCAAATTTTACATTTTATGAAAATTTGGTTTTTACGAACAGCCCATAGAGGTACCGCAGTTTAAACATTTATAACATGTACCACTTCTTATTGTAATATGTCCACAAGTGCTACAAGCAGGCGCATCGCTTTGCATGCTTTTAGCTGCTGCTGTTACATTGTCCATTGAACCATTGGCTTCTACTGCCACAGCTGCTTTAGCTACTGGAGCGGCCACTGGTGCTGTAACGCGAATGCTACTTAGTTCAGGCTTTCCTACTAGTGTAATGTCTCCTTCTTCGCCTAAGTTTTCTACTGTAGGCTTATCTAATACATGTACCAAATCGGTTCTTCCTAAATATTCATAAGCTAAAGAGCGGAATATAAAGTCAACGATAGAAGTGGTGGTTTTTATATTTGGATGATCTACCATTCCAGAAGGTTCAAACTTAGTAAATACAAACTTCTCAACGAACTCTTCTAAAGGCACACCATATTGTAAGCCAACAGAAATAGAGATAGCAAAGCAGTTCATTAAACTACGCAGTGTAGAACCTTCTTTTGCTAAGTCAATAAATATTTCTCCTAATGTATTGTCTGTGTACTCACCTGTTCTTAAGAATAAAACCTGACCGCCAATTCTAGCTTTTTGTGTAAAGCCACGACGCTTAGCTGGTAAAGATTTACGCTCTACAATGCGAGACAATTGACGTTTGAATTTAGTGTCGGTAGAAGCAGCCATTCTTTTTTGAACTTCTTCTAATAACTCATCTACATTCAATTTACTTAAGTCCACTAATTGTGAACCGCCTTCTACACTTACTTCCTCTTCTGCAGTTGCATCGGTTTTTTTCTTCTTATCAGATTTTGTACTTAAAGGTTGGCTTAATTTAGAACCATCACGGTAAATAGCATTCGCTTTTAAACCTAGGGTCCAACTCATTAAGTAAGAATCGGCAATTTCTTCAACAGTAGCTTCGTTCGGAAGGTTGATTGTTTTTGAAATCGCACCAGATAAGAATGGTTGACAAGCAGCCATCATTCTAATATGTCCATGTGCATGAATATATCTTACCCCTTTCTTACCATTTTTATTCGCACAATCAAATATTGACAAATGCTCGTCTTTCAATGCTGGTGCACCTTCTACAGTCATGGTACCGCAAACATAATCGTTGGCTGCATCTATTTGATCTTCTGTAAATCCTAAAGCTTCTAATAAGTTAAAGCTCCAGTCTGCGAATACTTCTTCTTTGAAACCTAATCTAGTTAAACATGCGTCACCTAAAGTGAAACGGTTAAAAATAAATCCAATTTCAAATGCAGATTTAGCAGCACCATTTAATTTTGCAATTTCTTCTGGTAAAAATCCTTTCGCTAATAAAGACTCATTATTAATATGTGGCGCCCCTACGAAACTTGCATGTCCTACAGCGAAGTTTACAATGGCATCATTTTCTGCTTGAGAATAACCCAAGTTCTTTAATGCTTGTGGTACCGATTGGTTGATAATTTTAAAGTATCCACCGCCTGATAATTTTTTAAATTTCACTAAAGCAAAATCTGGCTCAACCCCTGTGGTATCGCAATCCATCACTAAACCAATGGTTCCTGTTGGAGCAATTACAGTTGTTTGCGCGTTTCTATACCCATATTTTTCTCCTAATTGAACTGCATCATCCCAAGCTTTTGTTGCAGCTTTCAATAAATAATCAGGCGTATATTGTGCTTTAATTCCTTGTGGCTTAATTTCAATGCCTACATAAGCGCCTTCTGCATCATATGCAGCAGCGCGGTGATTACGCATTACACGTAACATGTCTTCTTTGTTTTCTTCGTATCTATCGAAGGCACCTAAGAAGGAAGCCATCTCTGCAGAAGTCTTATAGGCCACACCCGTCATAATTGCAGTGATTGAACCTGCAATACCACGTGCTTCTTCGCTATCGTAAGCAATACCACTTACCATTAACATAGAACCAAGGTTGGCAAAACCCAAACCAGTGGTTCTGTAGTCGTAAGATAATTGTGCCACTTCTTTAGAAGGGAACTGCGCCATTAATATAGATACTTCTAATACAGTCTGCCATAATCTTGTAGTATATTCAAAACCAGTTACATCAAAACTATTGTCAGACTCATTGAAGAATTTACGCAAGTTGATAGAAGCTAGGTTACATGCAGTGTTGTCCAAGAACATATATTCTGAACAAGGGTTAGAGGCATTGATACGACCACCCTTTGGACAAGTATGCCACTCGTTAATAGTCGTGTCATATTGTGTTCCAGGATCGGCACAACGCCAAGCAGCATTTGCAATTTGATCCCATACTTCACGCGCAGGGATGGATTGCATCACACGACCATCTGTTCTTGCCTTTAATTCCCAGTTGCCATTTTCAGACAAGGCTTTAAAGAAGCTATTTGGAATACGTACTGAGTTGTTTGAGTTTTGTCCAGACACTGTTGCATAGGCTTCACCTTCATAACTATTATCATAACCAGCTGCAATTAAAGCAGCTACTTTATCTTCTTCTTTTACTTTCCAGTTTATAAAATCCATAACTTCTGGATGATCTAAATCTAAACAAACCATTTTAGCAGCACGACGTGTTGTGCCACCACTTTTAATCGCACCTGCTGCGCGGTCACCAATTTTTAAGAAACTCATTAAACCACTTGATGAACCACCACCACTTAATTTTTCGTTGGCTCCTCTAATTTGAGAGAAGTTGGTTCCTACTCCAGAACCATATTTAAAAATTCTTGCTTCTCTTGTCCATAAATCCATGATACCGCCTTCGTTCACTAAATCATCACTTACACTTAAGATAAAACAAGCATGTGGTTGAGGACGCTCGTAGGCACTTGTTGATCTTTTTAATTTTTTATCGATAGGGTCTACGTAGTAATGACCTTGTGCACCACCAGTGATGCCATAACTCTCATGCAATCCTGTATTGAACCATTGTGGTGAGTTAGGAACACAAGCTTGATTTAATATACTATATACTAATTCCTCATAGAATACTTGTGCATCTTTCTCTGTTGCGAAATAACCATAACGCTCTCCCCACACTCTCCAACAATTGGCCATTCGATGTGCCACTTGCTTCACCGTTGTTTCACGACCTAATGAACCATCTGGTTGTGGAACACCTGCTTTTCTAAAATATTTTTGTGCAAGAATATCTGTTGCAATTTGACTCCACTGTTTCGGCACCTCCACATTGGTCATTTCAAATACTTTTTCTCCGTTTGGATTTTTGATGATACTATCTCTGTAATCATATTCAAATTGATCGAATGGAGAAACATTCTCTTTTGTAAATAGGCGAGAAAACTCTAAGCCTTTTTTTGTTTTTGGAGTAGCCATGGTCTTTATTCTATTTAGGATGTTAGTGGGTTATCCCACTAGGTTTTTCAAAAACCTTGATGGGTATACGAAAATATCTTTCTATAACCACAAAGCAACCATGGAAATATCAACAGCTGTGGAAAAGAAATGTGGATTAAATTAAAGTCCATATCCGGCTTGATTCCCACGATTTATCCCCACACAATGTTAGTTTCTGAGAAAAAAAAACCTAGGATTATTGAATTTTTTAGTAATAAGTAGATAATAGTCGCTTAGGATATAATTTAAAATGGATAATTTTGAAGATTCCAACAAAAAGATGCACCTTTCGGGTCTTATTCAATGACAAAGCACATATACCATAACATAGCTTCTAGCAAGGCAAAAGCTCAAAAAGCTTTTGCTGTTTTAATAGACCCTGATAAGCTATCTGAACAAGGATTACTGAACACCATTGAAATTGCTGTAAAAGCAAAAGTGGATTTCTTTTTTGTAGGTGGCAGCTTGGTGGTGACCGACAAATTAGATTCAATGGTAAGCACCATAAAAAAACATGCTAAGATCCCTATACTTTTATTTCCAGGCTCCCCCGATCAAATAACACCTAAAGCAGATGCCCTTTTGTACTTATCATTAATTTCAGGGCGCAATGCAGAATTGCTGATTGGTCAACATGTGATAAGTGCCCCTTTTGTAAGACAAAGTGGATTGGAAATTATTCCTGTAGGTTATATGCTAATTGATGGCGGCTCTCCTACTACGGTTTCTTATATTTCTAATACCAATCCCATCCCTGCAAATAAAAATGATATTGCCATATGTACAGCCATGGCTGGAGAGATGCTAGGACTTAAGCTTATTTACATGGATGCGGGAAGTGGTGCATTAAAAGCCATCCCAACGGCTATGATACAGGAAGTAGCCAAACACATACAAATACCTTTAGTGGTAGGAGGTGGCATTACCACCCCTGAAAAAGCAAAAGAAAACTGTTTGGCTGGAGCTGATATTATTGTAGTGGGCAATGCAGCCGAAAAAGACCCAGAATTGATTACCGCTATTGCTGCGGCCATTCACAGTTTAAATAAGTAGTAGCACTTTTTAGAAACTCATCATTTCTTTAAATTTCACTGTTTGGCGTCGGCTAATTTCAATTTTCTCCCCTCCTTTTAGCTCAACCAATAAGCCTCCATTAAAGTAAGGCTCTATTTTTTCAATCCAATGCAAATTGATTATGTGTTTTCTATTGGCTCTAAAAAATACGCGGTCGTCAAGTCTTTCTTCCAATGCATTCAAAGACTTTAAGATAAGTGGCTTATTACTAGAAAAATATACTTTGGCATAATTGCCTACACTTTCAAACAAGCGAATGTCTTGTAGTTTTACAAACCAACACTTTTCACCATCTTTTACAAATACTTGATCGGCCTCGGACAATGGACCACGCTGATTGCCAGATAAACTTGCACGTTCTAATTCAATTTCTGCTTGTAGTTTTTGAATGGCGTCTGCCAATCTTTTTGGATCGATGGGCTTTAATAAATAATCCAATGCATTTACTTCAAAAGCTTTTAAGGCAAATTCATCATATGCAGTTGTAAATATAACCTTGGGTGACTTCTCCAATTCGGCCAATAAATCAAACCCTGTTTTTCCAGGCATTTGAATGTCTAAAAAAATAAGCTCGGGGCTAGACAATTCAATTTTCTCTATGCCTTCGTCAACATTACTTGCTTCGTCTATTATTAAGATTTCAGAATGCTCTGCCAATAATTTTTTTAACTCATTTCGAGCCAATCTTTCATCATCAATAATAATTGCTTTAATGGGCATACTTTACTTTTTAAAGTTAGAAATGGGAATGGCTAATTTTGCCGTTACTTGATTGGGCGCACATTGGAAAATTTCAAACAATGCTTGCCCATGGTACAAAATATTCAAACGATCTCTGGTACTTTGCAAACCAAATCCAGCACGCTCAGCAGCTTGTAAAATACCCGTATTTTGTACCATTAAAATAAGCTTGTCTTGATCAATTTTTGAAATTATTTTAATCAAACAATCCCCAGGGGCCTTGCTCAGTCCATGTTTGATGGCATTCTCTACCAAGGTTTGCAGCATCATAGGAGGCATTTGATTTTCAATAGATTTTGGATCAATTTCATATTCCACTTTTAATCTGTCTGCAAAACGAATGTATTCTAAAGCCAAATAATCTTTAACAATACCTAATTCTTTTTCGAGTGTAGTAATTTCTACTTTGTCCACTTGAATACTACTCCTTAAAATATTGCTCAACTCCGTGATGGCTTGCCTAGCTCTTTGCGGATCCTCGTCTACCAATGCGCGAATACTGTTTAAAGCATTGAAAATAAAGTGGGGATTAATCTGTGATTTAATTGTTTTTAATTCCAATTCCTTAATCATTGTTTCCAATCTCACTTTCTTAATTTCTTCTGTATTCGTGAACTCAATATAATGCCATAGCACATAAACCGACATCCACACTAGAAAAATGGGCGTATCAAAAACGAGACTAAAAAGAAATCTTCGAGATACCGGAATTTCTCTACCTGGTTCATATAATTTTAATATACCAGCTAAATAACTAGTAGAAAAACTGTTTACAATAGAAAACGCAAGTAATAATAAAACTAATTTCCACCATTGATTTGAGGGCATCGGCGGACGTAATGAAGTACGATGCATGGTTTCTCTCAACAAGTGAGTGATGAGAATACCTATAAACAAATTCAATACCAATCTTGGGTAAAAAACTGGATTCAATTCTTTGTCTAAAATAGAGGCAAAAAATAAGATCGTAAGCCCGTAACTAAACCAGCCAGAAATTTGACAAATCCAATATAATGAAGAATGCTTTTTCATCTTATTCAAATTTACTCTAAATAGCTTGTTAACTGGCCTAGACTTTGGATAATAGGTTAAATAATTGGCTAGGTGGTAAATAAGGGAATTTGACTTTAAACTTTTGTTGAATATTTACGTTAATAAGTTACTTTTACAACACAAATTTGAAGCATGCAGATTGAAGCGGGCCCATTATTAAAATTCATCAACTCCCCAGAAGACTTGAAAAAAGTTTCCAAGGAAAAACTGCATCAAGTATGTGACGAATTGCGTCAGTACATCATTGATATAGTGAGTGTGCATGGAGGCCATTTTGCTGCAAGTTTAGGTGTAGTTGAATTAACTGTGGCACTCCATTACATTTACAATACCCCTTACGACCAATTGGTATGGGATGTGGGTCATCAAGCCTATGGTCATAAGATTTTAACTGGCCGTCGTGATTCATTTATTACCAATCGCAAATACAATGGATTGAGTGGTTTTCCAAAAAGGTCCGAAAGTGAATACGATACATTTGGCGTAGGCCATTCTTCTACTTCTATTTCTGCTGCCTTAGGTATGTCCATGGCTGCGAAGTATAAAAATGAAAATAGGAAATCGGTAGCCATCATTGGTGATGGTTCATTAACTGCTGGTATGGCTTTTGAAGCCATGAACCATGCTGGGGTTGCAGACAGCGACGTACTTATTATTTTGAACGACAATTGCATGAGTATTGACCCCAATGTGGGTGCGCTGAAAGAATATTTAACAGATATTAGTACTTCTCCTACTTATAATAAAGTAAGGGACGAACTTTGGCAGTTGATGGGAAAATTACCTGTTGGAAAAAAGTTTACACGCGAGATGGCTTCAAAAGTGGAGGCAAGTATTAAAGGTGTGGTTTCAAAAAGTAGTAATTTATTTGAGGCTTTGAATTTGCGTTATTTTGGTCCTATCGATGGGCACAATATTGCCAACTTAGTAGATACCTTAAAAGATTTAAGAGAAATTCCCGGACCAAAAATATTGCATGTACTTACTGTAAAAGGAAAAGGCTATGCGTTAGCAGAAAAAGATCAAACCAAGTGGCATGCGCCAGGCTTGTTTGATAAATTAACTGGCGAGATTATTAAGAAAAAAATTGAGACGCCGCAGCCGCCTAAATACCAAGATGTATTTGGGCATACGATTGTGGAGCTTGCTAAATTGAATAAATCTATCATGGGTATTACCCCTGCAATGCCTAGTGGTTCTTCTTTGAAATTTATGATGGAAGCCATGCCAGACAGGGCTTTCGACATAGGCATCTGCGAGCAACACGCCGTTACATTAAGTGCCGGATTGGCTACACAAGGCATCAAAGCATTTTGCAATATCTATTCTTCCTTTATGCAAAGAGCTTATGACCAAGTGATTCATGATGTGGCATTGCAAAATCTACCTGTGGTTTTTTGTTTAGATCGTGCAGGCTTGGTGGGCGAAGATGGACCTACGCACCACGGTTGTTATGATATTGCTTTTTTTAGATGTATTCCCAATATGATTGTTTCTGCTCCAATGAACGAAGTAGAATTACGCAATCTAATGTATACTGCACAATTACCCGAAACCAATGCCCCTTTTGTAATTAGATATCCAAGAGGAGAAGGGGTTTTAGTAGATTGGCAAAAACCATTCGAAAAAATTACCATAGGTAAAGGCAGAAAATTAAAAGATGGTAAAGACATTGCTATTTTATCCTTAGGTCATCCGGGTAATTTTGCACAAACAGCCATTAGAAATTTAAGAGAAGAAGGTATTGATGCCGCCCATTTTGACATACGTTTTGTAAAACCTTTGGACGAAGCTTTATTGCATGAAGTGTTTAAAAATTATGATAAAATTGTTACAGTGGAAGATGCTACTGTAGTAGGAGGAATGGGTTCAGCTATTTTAGAATTCATGAACGAACATAACTATTCAAGTAAAATTACCATTTTAGGTATTCCAGATAGCATTGTAGAACATGGTAGTTTAAAAGAATTACATCACGAGTGTCATTATGATGCGATTGCCATTGCGGATGCCGTGAAAGCCTTACTAGGTAAGCAGATTATGTCTGAGGTATAAAGTTTACTGTAAATTTATTACAAGATTCACTGCCAATTTTCAAAAGAGTGATTAGTTCAAACTTGGATCGAAATCTCCCAAATTTTCTTCTCTTTCATCGGTTTGTATAGGATCCTCTTTGAACGATTCTAAATTCGGCGTTTCATAAGAATCGAAATTATCTACATGGCCAGGCTCTAAATCATCTTCTCTATTTTCATTCCATTCGATAATAAAATTATTGCGGCCTTCGCCCACCATTAACTTCATGTATTTTTGTTGAGACAATTCTAATATTGATAAGAATAGGAATAAGGCGTGCACTCGGTCTTGACAGATGTCAAATACTTTTTCAAAAGCCACTGTTTTCCCTTCCTTTACAATATCCAATAAGTAAGCCCTACTACCTTCCATGGTATAGTTATACCTCACTACTGTATGTACTGGCTTATTCTGACGGTCTTGCAAACGCGTCATTACTTTTTCAAACGACTTCATCAATTTAAACAAAGTCACTGTTTGCAACTCAGTGCCTTCGGCTGCTTCTTCTCCTACCAAAGACATTTCTTGTTGAATATTGCCACGCTTCATCATCAGCATTCTAAGCGCTTCCAAATCGGCCATCTGCACTGCCGCATCTTTATATTTTTTATACTCTAAAATTTTATCGATCAATTCTTGTCTTGGGTCAATTTCATTGCCCAAAGCATCTAATTCTTTTCTTGGCAATAAAAGTTTTGCTTTAATGCGCATTAAGGTAGAAACAAACAAAATGAACTCGCTACTTAATTCAATATTTACTTTTTCTTGATCATGAATAAAGTTTAAAAAATCGTTGATGATTTTTGTAATCTGAATATTGTAGATATCCATTTCATCACGCTCAATAAAGAAAAGAAGTAAGTCAAAAGGACCTTCAAATTGGTCAACTTTTATAGAATAATTTGCTTGCTGGTTCATGCCCACAAAGAAAAGGAATCAGGACTAATTTATAGCCAAATGGCCAAGTATTTATCCACTTTTATAAAAAATCAAGCATCTTTACCCAAAATTTAGCGCATGGACAATAAGTTCATCCATTGGGTCATATTCTGCATTTTAGCCCTCATTTGGGGCAGCTCTTTTATACTTATGAAAGAAGGGCTCACCCAACTTTCTCCCTATCAAGTAGCTTCGCTGCGCATGCTATTTGCAGGCTTGATATTATTGCCTTTTGCTTTTAAGGCGCTAAAAAAAATACCTAAAGAAAAAATGGGATTGGTGTTGCTTTCGGGAATTCTTGGAAATTTTATTCCGGCTTTTTTGTTTTGTATTGCCGAAACTAAAATTGATAGCGCGTTGGCCGGCATATTAAATTCATTGACCCCTTTGTTTACCATTTTAGTGGGTTTATTTTTTTTCAAAATTGCAGCAAGTGCACAAAAAATTATAGGTGTCTTAGTGGGTTTTGTTGGTCTTTGTTTACTTTTTGCAGCAGGTAAAAATATTAGTTTTGAAAATTTATCTTATGCCGCTTTGGTTTTAGTGGCTACTTTTTTTTATGGCTTAAATGTAAATATGGTAGGAAAATTTTTACAAAATATTCGCGCCTTAGATATTGCAGCTGTCGCTTTTGCTTTTTTAATTATCCCTAGTGCTTGTATCCTTTACACCACCGGCTACTTTAATTTAAATTTTAATAACCCATCAATAGTCAATGCTACCTTAGGCGGTATATGTTTAGGAGTAGTAGGCACTTCTATCGCTTCCATTCTTTTTTACATGCTCATTAAAAGATCTACAATTGTTTTTGCCTCCATGGTTACTTATGGCATACCTATTGTTGCAGTGGCCTGGGGCGTGTATTACGGAGAGCGTATTACGATATTACAACTAGGAAGTTTGCTTATAATTTTAGCAGGGGTGTATATCGTAAATAAGCCCCGACACTAAAAGTACCAAGGCTTATTTTTATGTGTTGCGATACATGTATCCAATTAGATCGTCATGATCTCTTTTTCTTTAGACTCTAAATGCTTTTCAACCAAGTTGATGTGCTTGTCGGTGATTTGTTGAATCTCATCTTCTGCACCTTTACAAATATCCAAACTTGCTCCATCTTTTTGCAATTTCTTCACTTGCTCAATATGATCACGTCTGATATTACGAATTGACACCTTACTTAACTCCCCTTCTGCACTTGCTTTTTTAACTAATTCTTTACGACGCTCTTCGGTTAAAGGCGGTGTAAACAATCTAATTTGTATGCCATCGTTTTGAGGAGTGATGCCAATATTGGCAGCCATGATGGCTCTTTCTATAAGTGCCAACATGTTCTTTTCCCATGGTTGTATACTAATGGTTCTGCTATCTAATACTTGCACATTGCCTACCTGGCTCACTGGTGTAGGCGTACCATAATAATCTACATTGATCCCTTCTAAAATGGACGGAGAAGCTTTACCAGCTCTAATTTTAGAAATTTCAATTTCTAAATGATTGATGGCCTTTTTCATGCTTGTTTCGGCATTCTGGGCGATTTTTTTTAACTCTTCTGACATTTTCAATTATTTGAGTCTTCAAAGCTACGCAAATCATAGAATTGCGCACAAGTCTTTTTTGGCTTTTTAGCAGTTTTTCGATGCAAATTAGACTATGAATTCTATCTTTGCCACCACTAGAATCAAACAAATATGCTTACTACCGATTTAACTAAAATTGCTTCTCAAATTAGAAGAGACATTGTAAGAATGGTGCATGCTCAACAAAGTGGTCACCCAGGTGGTTCTTTGGGTTGCACCGATTTCCTAACAGCACTGTATTTTAAAGTGATGAAAATAGATACCAATTTCTCTATGGATGGAAAGAACGAAGATCTTTTCTTTTTATCCAACGGTCATATCTCTCCTGTATTCTATTCTGTATTGGCAAGGTCTGGCTATTTTGATGTAAAAGAATTGGCCAGTTTTAGAAAAATAAATTCACGTTTGCAAGGACATCCCACTACCCACGATCATTTACCTGGCGTGAGAATTGCAAGCGGCTCTTTAGGTCAAGGCATGAGTGTTGCCATTGGTGCAGCGCTTGCTAAAAAATACAATAACGATGATCGCACTGTTTATTGTTTGCATGGAGATGGTGAATTACAAGAAGGACAAATTTGGGAAGCAGTAATGTTTGCAGCACACAATAAAGTGGACAATTTAATTGCTACTGTAGATGTGAATGGTCAACAAATTGATGGCCCTTTAAGTAAAGTATTGTCTTTAGATAGTTTAGAAGAAAAATTCAATGCATTTCATTGGACCGTTTTACATATGGATGGACACAATATGGACAATATTATTGCAACATTGGATCAAGCGAAATCATTAACTGGCAAAGGCAAGCCTATTTGTATTTTGATGAAAACAGAAATGGGCAAAGGAGTTGATTTTATGGAAGGCAGCCATGAATGGCATGGCATTGCACCAAATGACGAACAATTAGCAAAAGCATTGGGACAACTAGAGGAAACCCTGGGTGATTATTAATTTTTATTTTTTATATTTCCCCATCTTAATAAATTATAAATAATTTATTAAGTCATTTTTTAAGCGCATTTTATAGAATATAAATTCCTCTATTTAATCTCTAATTATTTTTGATTTTTTTACTTTCTCCTATCAAGAGAAATTAAGTCTAATTTATTTTTTCAAACAATCTATCGGCGGCCCTGCGCGCTGGCAACCATCCTGCCAATAAGGCAATTGCTATTACCAACAGTATAATTGCAATATAATCTTCGGCCATGGGTTTGACTGGATAATAATCTATTACAAAAGATTCCCCGCCTAATTTTATAAAGTGAAAAGTATGCTGCAACCAGCAGAATAAACTGGCTAAACCCCCGCCAATAAAGGCGCCCATAAAAGCCATTATTCCTGATAGCAATAAAAATATTTTCTGAATGTCCCAAGGTCTTGCACCCATTGCGTGTAAGACATGTATGTCATTTTGTTTCTCCAATACCAGCATGGTTAATGCGCCAACTAGATTAAACGAAGCCACCATCATGATTAATGCGAGAATAGAAAAAATAATCCATTTTTCCATTTGCATTATTTTATATAAATCCATGTTTTGTTCAAACTTATTCTTGACAATGAATTGGGGACCTAATTTATTTCTTAATTGTTCCATTACATGCGCTTCTGCATTGGGTAGCACTGAAAGCTCAATAGCCGACATTTGATTGGGCGCTAAATCGAATAAGTATTGCGCAAAAGTAGTATTGGTAAAAACATATTGGTCGTCAAATTCTTGTTGTACCGAAAAAGCACCTGCCTCTAGCGCATTTAAAGTATTTAACTGATTGATGCTATTAATGGATTGACCGGATCTATTTACCGCAAACAATTGCAAGGTATCGCCAAGTAAACTTTGAAACAATCCTAAGTGTTGCTCAACACCAATTCCCATGATTAATTGTGGATTTTGAAAATCACCTATTTCGCATTTACCTCTTCTTAAATGAGATCTAATATTATTAATATGGCCATAAGTAGGGTCAACCCCTTTTACCATCACTACCGCTTGCAAATTATTTTTTACAATTAATGCTCGGTTTTCCACCACCCTGCTTACTGCATTTACCCCTTCCATTTTTTCAACAAGATGATAGGTACTGTCCGAAATAGTAAAAAACTTTCCTTGAGCAGGAGTGATACGAACATCTGCATAAAAGTCAGCATACAAACCTTTAACTATTTCTGTGAACCCATTGGATACACTTAATATTAAAATGAGTGCAGCAGTGCCTAATGCAATGGCAAAGACACTTACCCAGGCAATAATTTGAATTGCTTGAAAGGAATATTTACCTCTAAAATAACGCCATGCAAATAAAAAATGCACTTACAAATTTTTTAGAATCTCATCCATTTTAAAAACATAATCCAAAGTATCGTCTAAATAAAAATGCAATACAGGAATACGTCTTAATTGATGCTTCATGGTATCAGAAAGATGCTTTTTGATTTCCCATGCCTGCGTTTGTATTTTCTTAAAACACTCATTGGTATCTTTTACCTGAAATAGGCTGATGTATATTCTGGCTTCCAATAAATCGGGGGTTACTTTTACAGATGAGATCGAAATCATGCCTCCTTGCAAATTGGTAAGGCCCAATTTTAAAAATATATCGTTCAGGGCTGTTTGAATGGCCCCGGCCACCTGTTTTTGTCTTTTTCCTTCTTCCATAATCAAAATCGTTGATTCGTTGTAAAATTAGTTACTTTGCTGATTATTCTGCGGGAATAATTTTGAATATGAAGAAATTTATTCGCATCATAAGTTATATCAGAGAATACAAGGCCTATATGGCTTGGTACAGCCTATTTATTACCTTATCTATTGTATTTGGCTTGTTTTCCTTAGGGATGTTGATGCCCTTTATGGACCTTATTTTTGGGAGCAGCGATTTAACTGGCGCCATCAAAACAGCAAGCGTTGCTGGAAGCACAAGTAATATAAAAGACATCGTATATGGATTTCTTCAAAATAGCATTGCCGAACATGGTAAAGTAAATGCCTTGGGTTGGATATGTATAGCCATTATAATTACCATTTTTTTAAAAAATACATTTCTATACTTGTCCTATTATTTTTTGGCACCCATCAGAAATGCGGTCACCAGAAAATACTCCAGACTCTTGTATGAAAAAATATTACAATTGCCAATTGGTTATTTTACCGAACAACGCAAGGGGGATATTTTAAGTAGATCCTCTAACGATATTACTGAATTAGAAAATTCTGTGATTGGTGCACTAGAAGGTTTGATTAAAGAACCTTTGAATATTTTAGGAATATTGATTTTCTTATTCATCATTAGTGTAAAGCTTACTTTATTTGTTTTTATACTTTTGCCACTTGCTGGATTGATTGTGGGTCGCATTGGAAGAAGCTTAAAAAAACATACCAATAAAGCACAGGTAAAATGGGGTGAAATTTTAAGCCAGATGGAGGAAACTTTAACAGGCTTAAGAATCATCAAAGCCTTTAATGCAGAAGGCAGGGTGAAAAAACAATTTTTTGCCCTGGTAGATGAAATTTTTCATATCAAAAATAAAATACTCAACAGACGCGATTTGGCTTCCCCTGTTTCTGAAACCTTGGGCGTGATAATTTTATGTGGTGTGTTGTGGTTTGGAGGTAAACTGGTTTTGAGTGGAGAAATACTTTCAGGTAGTTCTTTTATTGCTTATGTAGCCTTGTTTTCTCAAATCATCAATCCTGCGAAAGCCTTGTCCCAAGCTGCTTACAACGTTACAAGAGGAAATGCTACTTTGGACAGATTGAATGAAATTTTAGAAGCCCCATTGACAGTTGAAGAAAATAAACATTTAATTATTTTAGATACATTTAAAACATCTATAGAATTTAACCATGTTCAATTTTTATATCAGGACACGAGCATTTTAAAAGACATTAATCTGACCATAGAAAAAGGGAAGTCAGTGGCCTTGGTGGGATCATCAGGTGCAGGCAAAAGTACCTTGGCCGATTTAGTTCCGCGTTTTCATGATGTGAGTGCAGGTAATTTATTGATTGATGGAAAAAATATTAAGGAATATAGTTTACATAGCTTGAGAAATTTAATCAGCATTGTAACGCAAGAACCAATTTTATTCAATGATACCATTGCTGCGAATATAGCCTTGGGCAAACCAGATGCAACGGAGGCTGAAATTATTGAAGCTGCAAAAATTGCCAATGCTTATGAATTTATTATTAAAAAAGAAGGTGGCTTTCAAAGCATGATTGGTGACAGAGGTAGCAAACTAAGTGGTGGAGAGCGTCAACGTTTAACCATTGCCCGTGCGGTTTTAAAGAACCCTCCTATTTTAATTTTAGATGAAGCCACTTCGGCTCTAGATACCGAAAGTGAAAAACTAGTACAAGAAGCCATCAACAACATGATGCAAAATAGAACTTCGATTGTGATTGCACATAGACTGTCTACCATCAGGCATGCAGATGAAATTATCGTTTTACAAAAAGGCAATATTGTGGAAAGAGGTAATCATGATGCTTTACTTGCACAAAATGGATATTACCGCAAGTTGATTGATATGCAAGAAGTAAAATAAAAAGTGGCCGTAGTAACTGATGTATTGAAAACTTTTAAATAATACTTACAAAAAACCCCGGTTGTTATACCAGGGTTTTTCTCTATCTTTTAAATAATCTTATTATTGCTCACTGCTATTTCTTACATAGCCTAACTTAGCTTCTAAACTTAATGTAGCATGAGGTACCGCACGCAAACGTGCTTTGTCAATTAAGCGACCTGTAACTCTACAAATACCATAAGTTTTATTTTGGATACGCATTAAGGCTTTTTCTAAATGATCAATGAAAGTTATTTGACGACTGGCCATTTGACCTAATTGTTCTCTTTCCATACTGACACTGCCATCTTCCATGGTCATATATCTAGCATCATCATTGTCTCCGCCTAACTCATCTTTGCGGGTAATCAATCCTTGTAAATAAACCAATTCCTTTTTTGCTGCTTCTAATTTATTAGTAATTAAATCTTTGAATTCTTTTAATTCTGCATCTGAGTATTTTACTAAAGTATCGGTTGATCTTTCTACTTCTTTTCTTTTTTCCATTGGAACATACCCTGGTTGATAAGGCACACTACTTTTTGCTACAATTTTTGGAACCTTTATATCTTTGATGGGTTCTGCTACTTTACGCACAGGCTTCACTGGAGGTGTTGGAATTTTAGGAACCGGCTTTGCAGGTGGAACGTATTTTTCAACAGGCTTTGCAGCTACTGGTGCTTTAATGGGTGCTTTAACAGGAACAGATGGTTTTGCACTTCCTTTAACAGGAACTGCTTTTTTAATAGGGGCTTTAATGGGGGTTGCTTTTTTTATAGGTGTTATAACTGGAACGGCTTTTTTAACTGGCGCAACTTTTTTAGGGACTACCTTTTTTACTGGGGCCGCTTTTTTTGCTGTTACTACTTTTTTTGCTGGTGCGGCTTTTTTAGGCGCTGCTTTCTTAGCAGGAACTACCTTTTTAGGAGCTACTTTTTTTGCAGGTGCAGCTTTTTTAGGAGCGGCTTTTTTAGGCGCTGCTTTCTTAGCAGGAGCTGCCTTTTTTGCAGGTGCTGCCTTTTTAGGCGCTGCTTTTTTTGGAGCTGGTTTTTTTGTAGCCATAATTATCCTTTTTGTCTAACTGAAATCCTTAATTTATGCTCATCTATCTCAACTTCTACCGCCTCTTTTAATGCAGGGACCCAGTCAATTTGGTGAGCAAGAATTTCGCGGCAAATATAACCCGAAAATTGAATAATGGAGTCCTTCAACTCTGTATTCTCCTCAATTTCAAGCAAAATCTTATCTGTTAGGTCAAAATTCGACTCTTTTCTGATGTTTTGGACCCTATTTACCAGCTCACGGGCATGTCCTTCCTTCAATAACTCGGGGCTAATGGTAATATCCAAGGCCACCGTAAGCGCATTTTTGACAGCCACGCTCCAGCCAGGTATATCTTCGGCTATTATATCTACTTCACTGATTAACAATTGAATAGTATCATTTTCTATGTTTAAGTCCAAATTACCGTCTTTTTCCAAACTACTAATTTGTGCCTGTGTTAAATTGGCAATCACTGCCGAAGCCTGTTTCATCTTAGTTCCCAACTTGGCGCCCAATAATTTGAAATTTGCTTTCACCTTTTTACTAATTACCCCCTCTGTCTCAGTGATATAATTAATTTCTTTAACGTTAACCTCTGCTAAGATTAATTCCTCCATTAATTCAATCGCCGATTTCATTGAAGGATCCAAAACGGGTATTAATATTTTTTGTAATGGCTGACGCACTTTGATATTGACTTTTTTTCGAATAGATAAAACCAATGAACAGATATCTTGCGCCATTTGCATTCTTGTTTCCAAAGCAAGATCCATTTTTGATTTATCTGCTTTTGGAAATTCGATATGATGAATGGAGGTAGCATTGTATTTTTTGGTGATGCCATTTAAATTTCTAAAAACTTGATCACAGAAAAAAGGTGCAATAGGTGCCATCAATCTAGCTATGGTTTCGATACATTCATACAATGTTTGATATGCAGCAATTTTATCTTGCGTATAGGTGCCTTTCCAAAAACGTCTGCGACACAATCTTACATACCAATTGCTTAAATGTTCGTCTACAAAAGTTTCTATGGCCCTGCCTGCAGTGGTGGGCTCAAAATCATCCATGGCATTCGTCACGGTTTGAATTAAAGTATGCAAAGAAGAAATGATCCAACGATCAATTTCGGGTCTTTCATTTAAAGCAATAGGCGCTTGTTCAAAATGAAAATTATCTACATTGGCATACAAGACAAAAAATTGATACGTATTGTATAAAGTACCAAAGAATTTTCTTTGAACTTCTTGAATGCCTGCTAAATCGAATTTTAGATTGTCCCAAGGTGAAGCATTGGTCACTAAGTACCAACGCGTCGCATCAGCACCATATTTTTCAATGGTTTCAAACGGATTCACCACATTACCCAATCGCTTACTCATCTTATTTCCATTCTTATCCAAGACCAACCCATTGCTCATAACTGCTTTATACGCAACACTATCAAATAACAATACACCCAACGTGTGTAAAGTATAAAACCAACCTCGGGTTTGATCTACCCCTTCACAAATAAAATCGGCAGGGAAAGCTTGTCCCTTGTCAATCAAATCTTTGTTTTCAAAAGGATAATGCCATTGTGCATAAGGCATGGCGCCCGAATCAAACCATACATCCACTAAATCAGAAACACGCTTCATAGGCTTACCCGAGGCACTTAAGATTTCTATTTGATCTACAAATGGTTTGTGTAAATCAACCTCTAGTTTACCGTCAATGATTTTTAAATTAACTTCTTTATTGAATCCATTTTCTTTTGCAGCAGTATAAGCTTTTGTCAATTCGACTATAGATCCAATACACATTTCCTCCGTTCCATCCTCAGATCTCCAAATTGGAAGTGGGGTTCCCCAATACCTACTTCTAGATAAATTCCAATCCACCATATTCTCAAGCCAGTTGCCAAAACGCCCTTCGCCAGTGCTTTTGGGCTTCCAATTAATGGTCTTATTTAATTCCACCATTCTGTCTTTGACAGCCGTAGTTTTTATAAACCAAGCATCTAATGGATAATATAAAATAGGCTTATCGGTTCTCCAACAATGCGGATAACTGTGCTCGTATTTCTCCACTTTAAATGCACGATTTTCTTTTTTCAATTGTACAGCAATATCAACATTCACATCCTGATACGCTTTTTCGTCTTTGTAATTTTTTACATAACGGCCGCTGTATGCGCCTACACCCTCTACAAATTTTCCTGCTCTATCTACCAAAGTAATGATGCCTAAATTATTTTTTTGGCCCACCTTGTAATCGTCTGCACCAAAAGCAGGAGATGTATGCACCATACCTGTTCCGTCTTCTGTAGTTACAAAATCACCCAATACTATTTTGAAAGGATCTCCTTCAAAAGTTTTTGGATCATTGGCTTCAAATGGCATTAACTGCTCGTATCGCAATCCATTCAACTCGGTTCCTTTGCATGTTGCAATAATTTTCCAAGGAACAATTTTATCGCCTTCTGCAAAAGTTTCCAATGCTGCACCTTCTTCTTTAAAATATTTTCCTAGTAAGGCTTTTGCCAAAATAACATTGACAGGAATGGCCGTATATGGATTGTACGTTGCCACTAAAACATATTCAATATTCGGACCAACAGTTAAACCTAAATTAGAAGGCAAAGTCCATGGCGTGGTCGTCCAAGCCATATAAAATATTTCTTCTGATTTAGTATTAGCTGCTTTTACTGCGTCAAATAAAAATTGACTCGCACTACTTTGCACAGCTTTAAACATAGCAACTGCTGATGTATCTTTTACCTCTTTGTACGTACCAGGTTGATTCAGTTCATGCGAACTCAATCCAGTACCTGCTGCAGGCGAATAAGGTTGTATGCTCACACTCTGATACAAATACCCTTTTTTATACAACTCACTTAAGATCCACCAAAGGGTTTCAATATAATTGTTTTCAAAAGTGATATAAGGATTGTTTAAATCTACCCAATAGCCCATTTTATTGGTAATGTCGTCCCATTCTTTTTTATAACGAAGGACTGCTTCTCTACATTTTTTATTGTAATCTTCTACACTTATCTTTTTACCAATATCTTCCTTCGTAATGCCCAATTCTTTTTCCACTCCTAACTCCACAGGCAAACCATGGGTATCCCATCCGCCTTTTCTTTTTACTTGAAACCCTTGCATGGTTTTGTACCTACAAACCATGTCTTTTAAAGTTCTTGAAATTACATGATGTATTCCAGGCATTCCATTGGCACTGGGTGGTCCTTCATAAAATACAAAAGGCTTATTACCTTCTCTAAAAGCAACAGATTGCTCAAAGGCTTGCTCTGATTTCCAGGCAGCTAAAATCTCTGCCTCAATTGCGGGAAGATTTAGTCCATTTAATTCGGGGTACTTGTTATTCATACAATGCTTGTCCTAGCTCATTTTTAGGGCACGAAGGTACGAATA
The DNA here is from genome assembly GCA_903865435.1 of uncultured Bacteroidota bacterium. Lineage (GTDB taxonomy): Bacteria > Bacteroidota > Bacteroidia > Chitinophagales > Chitinophagaceae > Sediminibacterium. Next base: position 56,006 of record CAIPJS010000072.1, read on the forward strand.
AGCTTGTAAAAAAAGCCAGCCCAATTTTGGGGCGAATGGTTGTATGAAATTTAACTAGGAACCTCTTCGGAATGGGAGGGTATAATGGGGTCCTCTTCCTTAAAAAACTTCTTTTGAAACAAGAACAATACAATCACCCCTGTACTAATAGATGCATCTGCAAAATTAAAAACAGGACGGAAAAACTCAAACTCTTCCCCTCCCCATATTGGAAACCAGCTAGGAAAATGTCCATTTCTAATGATTGGAAAATAAAACATATCTACCACCCTTCCATGTAAAAAGGAGGCATAGCCACCACCACTTGGAAATAAATGAGCAACCATGCTGGTATAAGGATAGCTTGCATCAAAGAGGAGTCCATAAAACATACTGTCCACTAAATTACCTACAGCACCTGCATAAATTAATGCTGCACAAAGAATAAAACCATTGTGGTACTTCTGTTGGATAAATCCCTTAATTAGAAAAGTGCCCCATATAACTGCACCCAATCTAAATAAGGTTAAAATTATTTTACCATAACCGCCCCCAAATTTCAATCCCCAGGCCATGCCTTCATTTTCTACAAAATGCAACCTAGCCCAATTGCCTATAAAGGCATGCTCTTCCCCTATAAAATAATTTAGCTTAATATAAAATTTAATGGCTTGATCTATAAAAATGATCAATGCGATAAAGGCTGCTACTTTTTTTCCGTTCATAGAGGATGATGTTTAATAATGGTCAAATATAAGAATGTTTTAATGCGCCCCATTCGAATTGGCTTTTGTTAACTTTTTCTTATTGGTAAAAATAGAATAAAGAATAGAGCCCGAAATGCAAAAAATGATAAACATTAAGGAAACAAGCACTTGGGTGTTTTTATCCATCCATAAATTGATATAATGCTCTCCAAGCATTTTTAGTCCAATAAAAATAAGTACAATGGCGATGCCTTGTTGAAGATGCTCAAATTGATTTACCGCACCTCTTAATAAAAAGAACAAGGAGCGTAATCCAAGTATCGCAAAAATATTAGATGTATATATGACCAAACTACTTCGAGAAATGCCCATTACTGCAGGGATGGAGTCCAATGCAAATACCAAATCAATAACAGCAAGCAATACCACCACTACAAATAAACTCGTATACAAAGGCTTATTGTTATGGTCTCTAATTACAAATTTCCCATCTCCATCCGTATGGCCAATAGGTAAATATTTTTTAAGAAATAAATACACTTTAGAGGTATGTGGATCAAATTGACTTTCTTCTCCTGCTACGAACATTTGATAGCCTGTATACAATAAGAAAACCCCAAAAATATATAAAATCCATGAAAATTGAGCGACCAAGGCAACCCCAGCAGTAATGAAAAGTACTCTTAATACAATTGCAGTTAATATACCAATCAACAAAACGCGGGGGATATTTTTTTCCTTCACTTTAAAAGCACTAAAGATCAATATAAAAACAAAAATATTGTCAATGCTCAAACTCCACTCCATTAAATACCCACTTAAATATTCCAGACCTAGTTTTTGTCCTTCTTCTATCCACATAAAAATAAAAAAAACAAAAGCCAGTAATACCCAGAAGAAAGTTTGTCGCAAGGCCTGCGCTATTGAAATGACTGCATTTTTTTTACTTAAAAATCCTAAATCAAGAATTAATGCTATTGTAATTACACCTCCAAAAACTATATATACCAATTGATCTGTCGTCATAATATAAAGTTAACACATCCTTTGCTACACAGCAAATTGACGTTTTCGGTAATAGTTCCAAAACACAAAACCAAGTACAAGTAAAATGATTGGGCTGCCTATAATAATCAATTGCCACAAGAACCTGTCTTTCTCTACTTTTTGTTTGTCCAATAAACGCAATACGACGTATTTATTTCTGCTTTCCAATAAACCAATGGGCTCGTTCATATAAGCAATGCTGTTCAAATAAAAATCATGATTGGCAAATTGGTAATCTTCAAAAGGAATCATCCCCATGGGTAAAGCACCTCTGGTTTTATCTACTTGATTGGTAAAAATATCTGCATCAGCAATCACAATTTGTTTAGCACGCCCATTACCATTTGCCTGATATGAATGATGGGTAGACGCATAAACACTGTCTTGCAATGCATTGGAAATTCTATTCGCATATAAGGAACTAAATTTCCCTTCCAACAATACCGCAATGGGCAAATGATGTTTGTTAAATGAAGCCATATCCATTTCATCCTTCACACTATTCAAAGAAACTAAATTAGGCGTTGCGATGATTCTGCTATTGGTATCCGTAGTTAATAAAATTGTTTTTTTAATATGCGGGTTTTGTAAAGTATCCAAACTGGAAGGAAACAAGGACAAGATCCTGTCTAAATTTTGCACCAAAGGATGGCTGTCTTCTCCCAATAAGAATGGATAATAAGGCCAGGGAATGCGTTGCATCATAGGACTTCCATCGGCTTGTCTACCAACCACCATCGGAAGTTTGGCACAATTTAAATCTTGGACCAAATTGCTATTCATTCTAACTCCATACTTAAAAAATAAATCATCTAGTGCAAGTCCACGATCATAAGCAACATAACTCCCTTCCGTTTTTTGCAAACTATCATACTCGGCATACAATTTGTCCACGGCCCAAATAATGTTTCCGCCGTTCATTATATATTGATCCAACTTTAATTTATCATTTTCTGAAAATGGTGTTGTTGGTTTTATGATTAAAAGGGTTTTAATTTTTGTAGCATCTGGATACCCTTTTTTTAAATCAAATACCACCAATTTGTATTGATGTCTAATTGATTCCCCCAAATCATTCACCGTTAAATTGGTAGGCTCGCCATTTCCAATGGCATACGCAATGGTAGGTACATCGGTTCTATTTAATAAATAAAGGGCTTGTATAAATTTGTATTCCAATAAAGCTTCTGCAGCATTGGCACTTGCTTCCAAATCTTCTTCGGGAATATCTTTGACAATATTATAGGGTTTGAAAAACTTTTTACTGCTTCTTAAATCAACGACTATTGGCTTTTGCCCTGCAACCTCTACCAATGCTCCAGGAATCAACAATTGATCTACCCTTTTATCCGAAGCTCGATCTTCGGCTTGCAAACGCTGTATGGGCAAGCCTAATTTGGATAAACTATCATACAATTGATACAAAGCGGTATCCTTTTGCATTTGACTAGGTACTTCGATCTGCCATTGAATAAGAACCGGATTGATTTGATGCAACTGCTCTAATAAGTTTGCAGTAGATTGCGCAATTTTTTTATAATAAGCCGGAAGGTCTCCGCCTAAATACAAATGTATTTTTACCGGATTTTGTATCTTTTGAAGAATTTGCGTTGAACTTTCACTCAAAGTAAATCTATGCTCTTTGGTTAAATCCAATTGTAGAGGTTTTGCAAATGCAAAATAGTTGACAATTAAAATAAAGGCGACGGTACTGATGTATTTAAATTTTGCTTTGATGTTTTCAAGGCAACCCATGCAAAATAAAATAAGAATAGAAATAAAATAGGCCCCGTCTTGCAAAGACAATACACCTCTACTCATGGAACGATAATGGCTGCTACATCCCAACTGTGTAACATAATAGTCATACCCATTTTTAAAAAATGAAAAGGCACTTAACCAATCAAACCCTTTAAAGAGCAATAAAGAAACTACGATGGATAACAACAAAGCCACTAAATTATTTTTAGTAATGCTACTTGTGTACACGCCAATGGCAGTATAGGCTGCAGCTAAAAATAGTAAACCAAAATAAGCACCTAAGGTGGCACCCCAATCCAATCCGCCCACCGTACTTAATGCATTCAAAGCAATTGCATAAAGAACAGATGGGACAATGGCTACCAATACGATAAGATAAGCGCCTATGAATTTTCCAAGAACTAAGTGCAAAGGCTTAATAGGCAAAGTTCTGATCAATTCATATGTGCCAAGCCTGTATTCGTCCGAAAAGCTATGCATGGTAATGGCGGGAATCAGTAACAATAAAAACCAGGGTGCAAAATCAAAATATACTTGCAAAGAAGCATAACCAAAATCCAAAACATTGTAATTGGGCAAAACAAATAAGAGCAAGCCATTGATCAATAAATAAAATCCAATGATCAAATAGCCCGTAATCCCATTAAAATATTGCGCCCATTCTTTTTTGCAAATTGCCCACATGTACCAAAGCTACAAAAAAAATGCCCCGAGTTATCGGAGCATTCAATATTATAAAAATCTTATGATGATTTGTTATTGGCCTATACCGCAAAACTATCTCCGCAGCCACAGCTTCTGCTGGCATTGGGATTGTTGAAGAAAAAACCCTTGCCATTCAGTCCATCAGAAAATTCAAGCTCTGTATTTACCAAGTATAAAAAGCTTTTTAAATCGGTCACAATTTTAATGCCATTGTCTTCGAATACCTGATCCATAGGTTTAATCTCGTTGTCAAAATCTAATTTGTAACTCAATCCAGAACAACCTCCGCCCACAACACCTACTCTTAAAAAATAGTTGGCATCTCCCGATACACCAGCATCTTGCATTAACTGCAATACTTTAGCCTTTGCCTTAGCACTAACGTAAATAGAATTTTCTTGGGCTACTTCGCTCATAGGTTAAAAATAGAAGACCTAAATTAAACGTGGCTTTGTTCAAATACCAATTCAGCCAATCCGTTCTTCACACGGAAATCATTGATGGCTGCTTTAATAGCATCTTCTGCTAAAACAGAACAGTGAATTTTAACGGGAGGTAAATTTAATTCCTCTACTAAATCCATATTGTCAATTTTAACAGCTTCGTCAATTGTTTTTCCTTTTAACCACTCTGTCGCTAATGAAGAAGAAGCAATCGCAGAACCACAACCAAATGTTTTAAATTTTGCATCGGTAATCACACCTGTAGCCTCGTCCACTTGAATTTGCAAGCGCATCACGTCTCCACATTCTGGCGCACCTACTAAACCAGTACCTACACTTTTAGATGCTTTATCTAATGTTCCTACATTTTTAGGATTAGAATAATGATCGATTACTTTATCTGAATATGCCATTTTATTTTTATTTTATATTTTCAAAATTATTAAAAAAATTCGAAACTAGAGATACGCCTTTTGTTTAATGGTGTGCCCATTGAATCGCATCAATATCAATCCCTTCTTTAAACATTTCCCATAAAGGACTCATTTCTCTTAGTTTTAAAACAGTATCGGTTACTGCTTTAATGGTAAAATCAATTTGCTCTTCGGTAGTGTACCTGCCTAATCCAAAACGTAGAGAGCTATGTGCTAAATCATCTCCTAAACCCAATGCTTTTAAAACATAGCTAGGTTCTAAGGAAGCAGAAGTACATGCAGAACCAGAAGACAATGCGATGTCTTTGTTAAAGCCCATCATCAATCCTTCTCCTTCTACATATTTAAATGAGATATTACTTACATGTGGTAGACGGTGTGCTGGATTGCCATTGACATAAGACTCATCGATTTGCTTTAACGCGTTTTCTAATTTGTCTCTTAATTTTGAAATTCTTTCTGTATCCGCAGCCATTTCTAAACGAGACAATTCACATGCTTTACCAAAGCCTACAATACCTGGTACATTTAAAGTTCCACTACGCATGCCTCTTTCATGTCCACCGCCGTCTACTTGTGCAGTTACTTTAACACGCGGATTTTTACGTCTTACATATAAAGCTCCTACTCCTTTTGGTCCGTACATTTTGTGTGCAGTAAATGCCATGATATCAATGCCATCTGCAATCACATCTACAGGAATTTTACCCACGGCTTGCACCGCATCAGTAAAAAATAAGGCACCATGCTTTTTGGCAATAGCACTAATTTCTTTAACTGGTTGAACCACTCCAATTTCATTGTTGGCATACATGATGGCTACCAAAATAGTAGTTGGCTTCATGGCTGCTTCCAATTGTTTTAAATCGACTAAACCATCTGGTTGGACTTCTAAATAAGTGACTTCAGCACCTAGTTTTTCTAAGTGCTTGCAAGTATCCAAAACTGCCTTGTGCTCGGTAGTACAAGTTATGATGTGGTTACCCTTACTTGCATACATTTCATAAACGCCTTTGATGCCTAAATTGTCTCCCTCGGTTGCACCTGAAGTAAAGATGATTTCTTTAGGGTCGGCACCAATTAATTGGGCCACTTGCTCACGGGCATAATCCACAGCTTCCTCGGCTTGCCATCCAAAAGAATGGTTACGGCTGGCCGCATTTCCGAAATTTTCGACGAAATAAGGGATCATTGCTTCTAAAACCCTAGGATCCATGGGTGTAGTTGCATTATGATCAAGATAAATTGGTAATTTTAACATATCCGAATTTGATTTTTTCTAAAGCACAAAGCTAAAGCTTAAGGCTTGATTTTATTGAATTCATTAGGCTTTAAGGGCAATTTTTTCCCAATTCGTAAAACAATGGAAGCATGGACTATAAGGTAGAACATATTGGCATTGCAGTTAAGAACTTACAAACAAGCATCCCCTTGTTTGAAAAGTTGTTAGGCAGCCCCTGTTATAAAACTGAAAATGTAGAAAGTGAGCAAGTAAATACTGCCTTTTTTCTTAAACAAAATTCTAAAATTGAGTTGCTAGAAAGTACGGACCCTATTGGAGTGATTGCGAAATTTATTGAAAAAAAAGGAGAAGGCATGCACCATATTGCATTTGAAGTACCAGATATTATTGCGGAAATGGAAAGATTAAAAAAAGAAGGATTCACTTTATTAAATGAAAGCCCTAAAAAAGGGGCGGATAATAAATTAGTTTGTTTTGTACACCCAAAAGAAACGAATGGCGTGTTAATAGAACTTTGTCAAAGTATTTAAAACCCTTTCAGAAATTAAATACCTAAAATTTCAATGGCTTTTTGAGCAGCCAACTGGCTTGCATCTTTTTTAGTATACCCTTTTTGTGCGGTAATGACTTCTCCATCTAATACTACATTGATGGTAAACAATCTTCTACGCCCTTCTAATTGCTCTCCTGCCAAAACAAAATCTATTTGCTTGCCTTGCTTTAAAGCCCAGCCAATTATTTTATTTTTAATATTGATGTCTATCTGCTCTAAATCTTCCATGAACAAATAAGGTTGTATCATTTTTTCTAAAATCCAGCGTTTAGTAAAATCATATTTTTTATCTAAATAAATAGCCCCCACCAAAGCTTCTAATGTATTACCAAAAATTTGACTGGTTTTTAAGCTTCCGTCCATTTTATTAAAACGCGTCATTCTGCGAAGACCCATTTGCACGGCAATATGATTCAATTGTTGTCTGTTGACCATCTTACTCCGCATTTCTGTTAAAAAACCCTCGCCCTTGTAAGGATATTTTTTAAATAAATAATCTGCTACCACTGCACTAATAATGGCATCACCTAAAAATTCAAGTCTTTCATTGTTTTCGGATGGATGCTCTCTAACTGAACGGTGATTGAGCGCCATTTGAAAAAGTAAAATGCGCTTGGTACGATACCCAATGAGTTGCGCTAGGTTTATTTCGAACTCGGATTTCTTAAAAAAAGAAAATAAATGTCTTAATGTTTTCAATGTAAATTTTATAGGACGAAGAACCAATAAACTATGCCTTGTACTTTTTCACTATCACACAAGCATTGTGTCCGCCAAATCCAAAGGTATTGCTCAAGGCGGCATTCACTACCCTTTTTTGTGCTTTGTTAAAAGTAAAATTAAGTTTTGGATCTAATTCAGGATCATCTGTAAAGTGATTGATGGTTGGAGGAATGATGTCATGAATAACAGCTTGAATACAAGCAATGGCTTCAATCACCCCAGCTGCTCCTAGACAGTGCCCTGTCATAGACTTGGTAGAACTGATATTTAAATTATAAGAATGCTCCCCAAATACAGCAGTAATTGCTTTGGCTTCGGCAATATCTCCCAATGGGGTTGAAGTACCATGGGTATTGATGTAATCGATTTCATTGGCTTGCATGCCTGCATCTCTTAAAGCAGCATTCATCACATTTTTAGCCCCCAATCCTTCTGGGTGTGGTGCTGTTAAATGATACGCATCTGCAGTCGCTCCCCCACCCACTACTTCACAATATATTTTTGCGCCACGTCTTTTGGCGTGTTCTAATTCTTCTAATATTAAAACCCCCGAAGCTTCCCCCATAATAAAACCATCACGGTCTTTGTCATAAGGACGACTGGCTGTTTTAGGATCATCATTTCTTTCACTCATGGCTTTCATGGCATTGAAACCAGCCATACCAGCAATACCAATAACTGCTTCGGCACCGCCTGTGATGATAATATCTGCCTTGCCTAATTTTAAATTGTCCATGGCTACAATAATTGCATTGGTGCTAGAAGCGCAGGCACTTACTACGGCAAAATTGGGGCCTCTAAAACCATGCTTCATGGAAATTTGACCGGCAGCAATATCTAAGATCATTTTGGGAATAAAAAAAGGATTGAACCTAGGCGTACCATCACCATGCACAAAATTGGTTACCTCATCTGTAAATGTATTTAAGCCTCCAATTCCGCTGGCAAAAATAACACCTACTCTATCATGGTCTACATTCTCTTTGGTAATTCCAGCATCTAAAACTGCTTGATCACTTGCCACCAAAGCGATTTGAGAGAACCTGTCTAATTTTCTGGCTTCTTTTTTTTCCATAAAAGCTTCTGGATCGAAGCCCTTTATTTCACATGCAAATCTGGTTTTGAATTTTGACGCATCAAACTGAGTAATCATATCTGCTCCAGACACCCCATTGATTAGACTTTCCCAATAGGCGTCTAGGTTATTTCCGATGGGGGTTAAAGCGCCGATTCCTGTTACTACGATTCGCTTGGAATACATGATGGTCTTTTTTTTAATTAAAAATCCGCCTTTAAAGCAAAGGCTCAAAAAGGCGGATTAAAATATGCCGATGGCTCAAATAGAAACTCTTATTAAAGTTTAAATTACTTAGCGTGCTCCTCTAAATAAGCAACAGCTTGTCCAACGGTTGTAATAGTTTCTGCTTGTTCATCTGGAATAGAAATGTTGAATTCTTTTTCAAATTCCATAATTAATTCAACGGTGTCTAAGGAATCAGCTCCCAAATCATTTGTAAAAGAAGCTTCGTTCGTCACTTCTGCTTCATCTACACCTAATTTGTCAACGATGATTTTTTTAACTCTTGTAGCGATGTCTGACATTGTAAATAGTTTTTGTTTACGGCGCAAAAATATACTTTTTGTTAAAAACGAAGTATTTTATTTGTCTTTTCTTTACACATTTTTAACCCTTACTTCAAGGTAAGCCTAATTTGGCCTATTTAGACGCTATATATTGCCAAACGGCCTATAAAAGGCCATTTTAAGGCATTTGTAAAACGAACAGACAGTAGTTCTAAAAGACTTATCCACCAACTACTTATGCTTCAGCATCCCTCTAATTTCATGTTGCGCTTCAAGGGGTATGTTTTGCTTGGGTATTAAAAAAAAGGTTTTTGGGCCAAAGTAAAAATGAAAAAAATGAGGGCTTTCAAAATAATGGGTTAATTCCTGCCAAGTCCAATTGGCCGATCCCAAACTAGAATACAAATTGGCCGATTGGGCATCAAACTCAAATTGCCAATCTTGCTTAAAAAGTTCGGCCTTGCGATAAAACAAGGCAGGCATGGCAAACCAAAATAAAAGTAGTAATACAATCCAGAGTATAGAGCCTAGTAAAAATAATTCAGGTCTAATTTTTTTTAAAAACAATAAAACACCCGTAGCAATCGCATAAACATTTACCACAATCATTAATGTTTTTATTTCTGATTGCTTCATGAAATGATAGCGCAATGCTTCTAATACTTGTGGTTTTTTGTATTGGACTAAATAAGACATAGAGGCATGGATTGGTAAAACATAAAATGGGCGAATAAAAATACAACTAAAAAATACAAATTGACTATATTGAGTAACGCTTTAAGCACATTAATTGAATGATATGAAAGTATTATGTATTGGAGAGGCTTTAATTGATATGATTTGCACTGATCGTGGATCCAGCTTGTCCAATGGACAAAATTTTTTAAAAAAAGCTGGCGGCGCTCCAGCAAACGTAGCTGCCGCCATTGCTGCATTAGGTGGACAAGTGACTATGGCGGCCAAAGTAGGTAAAGACCCTTTTGGAATACATCTTATCCATTTACTTCAAGAAATGGGCGTGGGCACGCAGTGGGTTTTGCAAGACGCCCAACACTTTACCACTATTGCATTTGTTTCTTTATTAGAAAATGGAGATAGAGATTTTTATTTTAACAGAGGGGCCGATGGTCAATTAAACGAATCTGATTTAGCAGGCATCAATTTTAAAGAATTTAGTATTGTCCATTTTGGATCCGCAACAAGTTTTTTATCTGGCCCTTTACAAAATACGTATACCGCATTATTAAAAAAAGCAAAAGAAGCAGGTGCTATTATAAGCTTTGACCCCAATTATCGTCATCTTTTGTTTCAAGACAATACACAAATTTTTATAGATCAATCATGGCCCTTTATTGAACAATGCCATTTTTTTAAATTAAGTGATGAAGAAGCTTTACTAATTTCTGGATGCAAAACAGTTCAAGAAGCTGCCCTCACTTTTAGGGAAAAAACGGATGCTATATTTGCGATCACCTTAGGCAAAGCAGGTACCATACTTTGTATTGGAGATAAAATAGAAATGATTGAAAGTATTGCTGTTAAATCTATTGATCCAACAGGCGCAGGCGATGCATTTGTAGGTGCCGTATTGTTTCAATTAATCGATAGCAATCCAACTCAACTTGATACGATCCAATTGGATGCATGGAAAAAAATAATTGCTAACGCAAATAAAGCAGGGGCAAGAACATGCGAATACTTGGGCGCTATGGAAGCATTCAAGCACCTTAACAATTCAATTTTTAATTAGAAAAAGTTTTATTAAAACTTATAGCCAACCCCAATACTAATGCTATAATCTGCAAATGCAGCGTCGCCTCTAGTAAAAACATTTGTATCATTTGTTTTTAAAATGTCTGGATAACTTTGAGGTCTTTCTCTTCTAATAGCCACTGGAGCATATAAATAGAAGTTTAATTTTTTATAACTGTAATTAGCACCGGGCTCTATGGCCAATACAGAACCTGGTCTTCTAAAACCTGTATTGTCTCCAATTAAATCACTGGCAGGCACACATTCATATCTAGCCCCTAAGGAAATAGTCAATGCATTGCGTGTCCAATTGGTTCCTGCTCTTAATAAATATTGATCGGGCACACTCATTACATCTGAAGTGTATTTGATTGCAGCAGCTTGCGAAGCGGTTGGCGGATTTGCAATAGCAACGCCTCTTAAAGTACTTACGCCATTGTTCCCCATTGGATTGATCAAGTAATAAACATTGCTATATAAACTCCATGTAGTATTGATGGATCTGAATCCATTTAATTCCAAAGTCAATCCCCATCCGCCATCTCCTGGCTGAATGGATTGATCCACAGGTCCCTCTCTTGTTGCTGTTAAGCTGTAGTGAAATTGATCGGTGGCTTTGTAATTTCCTGTAGGCAATTTAATACCAATGCCTCCTAATAAATTTCCTTTACGCCCATCTTTGGGTGCAATGATCCATTTATAAGCTGTTAATCTTATGTCTCCGATACCTTGTGCATAGGTAGAAAATCTTGGACTCCCTTTTACATTACTAATATGTTCATACAAAGAAGAACGCTCATTGTACACATAGGGTAAGTCTATACCAACACTCCATTGCTCATTAATTTTCCTAACCAAAGCGATGTCCATGGAACGACTAAAATTTCTAACATCGGTTCCATCATCTACTCTTTGTGTATTTTCGGTGGTACCACTAAAATGTTTGTAAGATTTAAAATATCGGTCCGTTACATTTAAATCCCATTTGGAAGTATCTTTTAATTCTGTCATGCCTTCATGCAGCAACCCGTCATGCAGCATACCCGCATGTTGCATCGTATTTAAACCACCCACGGTTCTAATGGCCACACAACCTTGTGCACTTATTTGTGTATAGGCAATGAATGTTATAAAAGTGAAAAATAAATATTTAACCATCTGCGAAATTAAATCGCTGGTCTGCTTTAACATAATTTTATTGGTCTTGTGTAAATGCAATTTACTAAAATTTTTTCATATTTATATTTCTTAGCTGTCCATGATTGACAATGAACAGTTTTGACCTACAATTGCCCATAAAAAAGCCTGAGATAAATTCAAATCTGCATCTCAATTAAAATTGGCTAAATCCCTTTGGCAGCAAGCATTTTTGTGTCATTTTAAATAATCAACAGCATAAATTTTTTGTATATTTGTACTCTAAAAGAGGTTGTATGAAAAATTTAAAAATTATTGTAGCCGCAGCTTGCATTGTTGCTGCCTTTTTTATTTACCTTTTCATTCCTAATAGAATTTCTTTAAATGGAGATTATTATGTTGCTAAGGAGTCGAATGGAGTCACCAGGGCCATGTTGAGTATTCAATACTGGGACAAATGGATGCCGTATAAAAAAATAGAAGGGCATACTTTTATTTTTGATAAAGGAAGCTTAGAAGTGTTGGCTTCTTTTGTGTCATCGGCAAGAACAAATTATTTATTGGACGGGGTGTATGCACATGTAAATTTTTTAGCTGTTTCCGCTGGAAAAGACAGTACTTTAATAAGATATGATGCAGAAGTATACAATGCTTATTTTTCTCCCATTAAAAGAATTCAAAATTATCAAACTGCTCAAAAAATAAATACGCAATTGCAGATTATTTTAAACGCAGCAGGTAAAAGCTTTTCCACCCACAAAGGTATTTATGGGTTTGATATCAAAGAAACGCAAGCCAAAGACAGTTTATTCATCACCACAGAAAAAGTTTTTGCAGATACACCAAGTACTGCGCAGGTCTATGATTTAATCCATCAATTGGAAATACATATTAAAACGAATAAAGGTAATATTCAAGGTGACCCCATGGTCAATATGACCAAAACCGCCGATAATAAAATAAATACCTTAGTTGCTTTTCCTATTGCACAAACCATTTCCGAAACTGCGCTTATTCGTATTAAGAAAATTGCATTTAGAAATGTTTTAACCGCAGCCGTAAATGGAAACCAGATGAAATCAAATTGGGCTTTAGAAGCAATGTTGCTTTATCAAAACGACAAGTCAATGAATGCAACATTTATGCCCTTTGTTGTTTACAATAATAATAGACTTTTAGAGAAAGACCCCAATAAGTGGGTTTCCTCTATTTACTATCCAATACAATAATCTTCATAGTGTCATTATAAGATGTTAGACAATGCTAAGGCCTTTATTTTTGATTTAAATGGAACCATGATCAATGACATGCCCTATCATATTGGTGCATGGCATCAACAACTAGCCGCATTAGGGAGTTCGTTAAGTGTTGAAGAAGTGAAGCATCAGTGTTATGGTAAAAATGATGAATTGCTAGAAAGAGTTTTCCCTGGAAGATTTAGCATGCAAGAAAAATTATCCATTGGTGCCAATAAAGAAGCTTTGTACCGTCTTGAATTCAAACCTCATCTTAAATTAATTGAAGGGCTTGCTCTTTTTTTAAAAAAGGCTTTTGATAAAAATATTAAAATGGGAATTGGCTCAGCGGCCATCACTTTAAATATTGATTTTGTATTAGACAATACACAGTCAAGAAATTATTTTGATGTTATTGTAAGTGCCGATGATGTGCTCATTAGTAAACCACATCCTGAAACTTTTTTGAAATGCGCCGAGCTTCTTGGAATGGCACCTTCGGATTGTATTGTATTTGAGGATACGCCTAAAGGAGTACTCTGTGCACAAAAAGCTGGAATGAAAACCATTGTCATAAAAGGCATGCATCAAGAAAGTGAATTTGCCGACTTTGATAATATTTTATTTTTTATCGAAGACTATACACATCTAAGCATATAGATAACTACTTTCCAATACAGAACTTGGAAAAAATAAAATCCAATTGATCTTCGTTGGTAATTTGACCTGTTATGGTACCTAAATAATGTAAAGCCTGGTTGATGTCAATGGCCAATAAATCGCCAGTAATATTGTCTAACAAGCCCGTCTCTACATCATTGAGTGAAAACAATAATCTTTTTAAAGAGGCCACATGCCTCGCATTGGTAACAATGGTGCCTTCTTTATTCAAGCCATCTCCTACTACTTTTTGATGCAATGCATTTTCAAGTGATAGTATGTTTTTTTTGTCTTTAGCAGCTATGAAAATAATGTCTTTTAACGTAGGGTCTTTCTCTAAGGATGGGTCGATGGCTATGTCTATCTTATTTCCTACAAAAATTAATTTACTTGCTTCAGCCAATTCGATTTGCCATTCTTTGATTTGTGCAGCACTGGTTGTACTGGCATCAAATAAGGCAATGACTATATCTGCAGCCAATATTTTTTCTTTGCTTTTTTCAATACCCATTTGCTCTATACTATCCAAAGTGCTGTGGCGAATGCCCGCAGTATCAATTAATTTATACATCACTCCTTGAATGTTCAAATATTCCTCTACCGTATCTCTGGTAGTGCCTGGAATTTCACTTACCAAAGCCCTATTTTCATTGAGTAAAGCGTTTAATAAAGTGGATTTGCCAGCATTGGGTTTTCCTACAATGGCTACTTGTACCCCATTCTTGATCACATTGCCCAATTGAAATGATTCCAACAAGTCATTGGTTTTTGCTTGTAAATCATGTACCAAAATTTCTAATGATTTTTTATTAGCAAATGCAACATCTTCTTGTGAAAAATCTAATTCCAATTCTATTAATGCAGAAAACTTTATCAACTTCTCGCGCATCACTTGTAAGTCTGAAGAAAAACCTCCTTTTAAATTATACAAAGCTGTCTTGCGTGCAGCTTCGGTATTGCTGGCAATTAAATCTGCTACTGCTTCGGCTTGCGTTAAATCTAATTTCCCATTTAAAAAAGCGCGCTGTGTAAACTCCCCTGGCTTGGCCAAGCGGGCCCCTTTGGCTTGGAGTAATTGTAAAATATCGTCTTGTATCAATGGCGCTCCGTGGCATGAAATTTCAACCACTTCTTCGCCCGTATAGGATTTTGGTGCTTTATAGATAGCAACTACTACTTCATCAATCACTTCTTTTCTATTGATGATTTTACCCAAATGCACTGTGTGAGAAGCTTTGGTTGCTAAATTATTTTTTGAAAAAACCGAGCTTATAATGTCAATTGCTTTTGGGCCACTTAATCTTATAACGGCAATGGCCCCCAATCCTGGAGGGGTTGCTAGGGCAACAATGGTATCATTCCAAGAGCTTAGGTTTTCGCGCATGGCTCAAAGGTAAACTTTAAGTAGTATTTACAAAAGGCGAACTATAGCAAATGCCTATAAAAAAAGCCCTCCGTATAAGGGAGGGCTTTTTTTATATAGAGATTGTTTTTAAAAACTAATCTTCAGAAACCACGAATACAATAGCTTGACGGTGACGATAAATTACATTACGTCCATTTTGAACTGCGGGCTTCCATTTTGGACCTCTTGTAATTACACGAACCGCTTCATCTTTAGTGCCATATCCAGGATCGTTCTCAGATTTAACATCACTGATAGAACCATCTCTAGCAACAACGAAAGATACGACTACTGAATATTTTCCTGCAGGAGCGCCATTTTCTACTGGCAAGTCTCTGTTTAAAGTTCTTTCTAGGTAACGAATCCAGCCTTGTTGTCCACCTGGGAACTCAGCAGGGATTTGTACCACAGTAAAGATTTTATCCGTCTCTTCTTCGGCAGGAGCAGTTGGACCAGCTTCTACTGGAGCTACCAATCCATCATCTTTAATACCTTTTTGGTCGGTTGATCCAATTTTTACGTCTTCTAGCTTTTCAACCTCTTTCACTTCATCCTCTTTTTTCACTTCCTCATCTTTTACAATTTTAGGAGGTGTAAATTTTGCCATTTCCACTTTTGGTGGTTCCACTTTTGGTGGTGGTGGAGGTGGTGGAGGTGGTTTCTTTTCTTGAGTTACATCTGTCAAAGAAACATCTGTAACCACTATTTCGGTTTTAGATTTCTTAGCGCTATTAGACCAAATTGCAGCACCAGCCAAAAGAACGGTTACAGTTACCATGCCAATCAAAGCCTTTTTAAGACGATCATTGTAGGTTTTTCTTAACTCATAAGCACCGTATTCTTTAAATCTTCCCTCAAAAATGAGGTCCAGAATATCGGCATTTAATATTTTGTTTATGTCCATTTTTTAATGCTTTTAATTGCTAGGAGATTTTGCGGACTCATCGGATTTCTTAACCAATAATTCTTCAATGTCAAAAATATCTACTAGTGCATATTTTTTTACAACATTAATAGACATCTCATCTAATATATCAATTACGTTTTTGTAAGTACAATTGGAACTTGGTTTAATCACAATTACTAAATCCTTTTCGGGATTAGTAGGATCTTGCGCAATACTTCTTACATACTCCTTCTTTTTCATAATCACATCACGAATAGAGTTTTCTCCATTGTATGAAGCTGATAAAAAATTAGAGGCATCTGTTTTCAATTGACCTTCGTAATAATATATATGATTGTCTGCACCCATTAAGATGGTTAAAGCTCCGGATTCCTTTGCTTTGTTTTGCTCTTCAGGTTTTACCTTATCATCAGGCAAAATCAACTTCATTGCTGTAGGTTGACTCATGGTTGTAGTGAAGATGAAGAAGGTAATCAATAAAAAGCCTAAATCCACCATCGGTGTCAAATCGACACGCGTTGATAATTTTTTCCCTTTTTTGACCCCTGGTCCTTTCTTATGACCACCACCCGAGGTATCTAATTCTGCCATAGTAAATAGCTTTTAATTAGTTTATAATTTAGTTGTCCTGTTTTTCACCACTCATCGATTTCTTATACAATTCTGAACCTACTGGCGCATTTTCAGGATTGGTAATCATTTGAAATTTTTGAATACTGTTTTTCTTAAATGCAGTAAGTACATTTTTGAAAGCTGGATACTTGGCTAAATTGTCCCCTTTTAATAAAAGTTCCAATTTGGTGCCAGCATAAGCTTCGTTGATGACTTGCATCCAAACGATTAATTCATTGTCTGTACTGTCCTTACATGGAATACCAGGAAGCAAGTTCCCTTTTCTGTTTTCTTCAGTGATGGCTAAAAAAGATTTTAGTCCACTAAATGGAGCTCCTATAAAATTGGCACTTTTAAAAGCAGGAACATCAATTCCTAAATTTCTAGTGGCATTTAAAGAGTTCGCAATAGTTTCTCTTTTTTGTTTGTCATCAATGGTAAGAAATACTTTGCCGTCTTTATCAATCGTAATTAAGACAAAATCCTTGCTTGGAGCAACTTTAGAAGATACCGAACTTGGTGTGGTAACTGCTATTGCTTCAGAAGGCTTAAACTTAGTAGTCAAGATAAAGAATGACAATAAAAGGAAAGCCACATCGCACATGGCAGTCATGTCGATGGTGGTACTCTTTCGAGGTAATTTGGCTCTACCCATTTGTATATTCTTTTAATTATTATTTATAAGGTTGCCCTTATTAAAATATTTTTTGCTTCAACTACTATTTGTAGTTTGCTGCGAAACTTTGAGTTAAAGTAAATCCAGACTCATCAATACCATAAGTGATGCCATCGATTCTTGTAGTGAATACGTTGTACATTATGATTGCGATTGCTGAAGTACCAATACCCAATGCAGTATTATACAAGGCCTCAGAGATACCTTGAGATAATTCACGAGCAGCTTCTCCACCACCTTCTTCACCTAATTTAGAGAAAGAACGAATCATACCCAATACCGTACCGAACAAACCTAATAAGGTTGCAACAGATGCGATGGTAGATAAGAATACTAAGTTTTTCTCTAACATTGGTAATTCCAATGCAGTAGCCTCTTCGATTTCTTTTTGAATATTCAATACTTTTTGGTCTGTGTCTAATTCTGTATTTGAAATCATTTCTTTGTACTTAGTCAAACCTGATTTCATTACATTACCTACAGATCCTTTTTGTTTGTCACACTCAGCAATTGCTTTGTCAACTTCTTTGTTGGCTAATTGGAATTGTACTTTGCGAATGAATTCAGCAATGTTTCCGTTTCCTGCAGCTTTCTTAATTGTCATTAATCTTTCAATAACGAAAGTTAACACGATTAATAAACTACCAATTAAAACTGGCACAACGATTCCACCTTCGTACATTTTTGTAAAGGTACCTTTAGGTCCTTTATGACTAGGCCAGAATCCACCATTTGGGTCTGGGTTAGTGAAGTTACTTCCGTTTCCTAGCACAAAACGCCAGATGACGTAACCTGCTAAAATACATAAGATAGGTGCTAAAGTTGCAACAAGATTCCCGCTCTTTTGAGGCTGTGCTGCATTCTTTGAAGCAGCAGCTGTTGCAGTTGATTTAATCTCAGCCATGATTCAATTGATTTTTGGTTTAAAATAAAAATTTTTAAGAAATATTCCTCTTCACAATTGGTAAGATTTTTGAAAATTTTACTACAATTGTTTCTAAGGGGTTACAAAATAAGTAATTTATTGGTTGAAACAAATTTCAAACAATAATTTTATTTAAAAATAATCTTAAAACTAACTGCTGTTGGTGGAGACTAAAAATAGCAGGTTCTTGGTATTAGTTATTTCAATAATCTTAAAATGAAGAATACAGTCAAAAAGTCAATTTTTGAGTTCATTTTCAAGAAGATAAGGCCCAAATTTCAAAACAAAGCTTTAAAAGGACTAAAAGGCTTGATTTACAGCCAAGATAGAGGCTTACTCATACCTAAGGGCGTCAATGGGGTTTAAAGCAGCAGCTTTCATCGCTGGATAAATGCCTGCTACCAAACCCACCACAGAACAAATCACAATGCCTATTACCACCCATAGCCAAGGCACCACAAATCCAGTGTTTAAAACCAAACTAAATATATTGCCCACCAAGACGCCTAAAATGATGCCAAAAATGGCCCCTAGAATACTTATTAATATGCTCTCAAATAAAAACTGACGGCGCACGTCCTTCTTCTTACCTCCAATGGCTTTGATCAAACCTACTTCTCTGGTTCTTTCGCTCACTGCCACAAGCATGATGTTCATTAATCCAATAGCTGCTCCAATTAATGTAATCATCCCAATGGCACCTGCTGCCCCACTAATGCCTGCTAAAAGGCCAATAAACAAATCTGCAAATTTGTCGCTTTTGTCAATTACAAAATTATCTGTTTCAGAAGGAATCAATCTTCTAGCTTTTCGCATCTGTTCTGAGGCCTCATCAATGGCTGGTTCCAATTCAGTTACATTATTAACCATAATGCCTAATTGATAAGAAGGGCTACTATTTTCGTATTGTCTTACATTTTTTAAAGAAGTAAAAACAATATCATCCTGACGCATCATAGCACTAGAACCTTTCGATTTTAATAAACCAATTACGCGATAAGGCTTGCCTTGTAATAATATAATTTTATCAATACACTTCTCTGGTCTATTCAAAAATAATTTGCTGGCCACATTGGACCCAATCACGCAAACGTTACGCCCACTCTGCATATCCACATTGTTTAAGCTACGGCCCAAATCTAATTGATACCCATTTACAGCTATATAATTTTCATCACCACCCCACAATGTAATTTGCGGATTTGTCTTTTTGTCTTTGTAATGAATCTCATTGTTCCCAGTTGACCTCTTGTATATACTTACTTGCGCTCTATTAAAACCATAATGATTTTTAAAATAAGTAGACTCTTCTAAACGAATGGGCTTATCTAAATTTGATTTTTTTTCTTTTTGTGATTTTTTTGATTTGCCAAAATCATCTCTGCCCTCATTGGGTCCACCTCCCATTCTTGCATTCATTTCTTTGTATCGAATACTAAATGCATTGGCCCCCATAAAAGAAAAATTTTCTTTTAAGCTTTGATTCATTGCAGAAATTGCTGTGATGATTCCAATCAAGGCCATGATACCAAATGCAATAATTGCCACTGTAATTCCAGTTCGTAATTTATTGCCTTTTACCGTGCGCCATGCCAACACAAAGGAATCCTGAATGGTCATTGTACTTTATTTATGAATACCAAAGGTAAGGCAGTTTCAAGATAGCCCATTGCTTTGATGCTAGTTAATGAAGAACGGCTAAAAGTAGAGATAATTGAGCAGTAAATTAGGGAAAATACCAAGGACGAGCAGCAAGATGGCCAAGGCCAAAAGTTGATATTGGTAGTTTTTTGACACTAGATGAATGGCAGGTTCCCCAGCCGTGAAATACATGGCTTGGATTATTTTAAAGTAATAATAAATACTTATGGCAGCAAAAACTACCGCTACAATTACTAGCCAAAGTCCAGCGCCTGCTTTTAACAAAGCAGCTAACATATAATATTTTGCAAAAAAGCCCCCAGTTAAAGGGATGCCTGCTAAGGAAAACAAAAATACAGTAGTGGCAAAAGCCAATAAAGGTTCTGTTTTTGCTAACCCATTAAATGCTTCAAAACTATTTTCTTTCATTTTTACCAAAACAGCAAATATACCCATAGTAGCAATAGAATAAACCACTGCAAAGATTAAAATACCTTCTATTGCAATATCCGATTTGCCATACAAGGCGAACAACATGAATCCTGCTTGCGCGATACTGGAATAGGACAACATTCTTTTGACACTTCTTTGGAATACTGCAATAATATTACCCACTAATAAAGTAGATAGTATTACAAAAGTTAAAAGCAAGGTCCATGAAGTTGTCAATGATTTGTATTGCGTGCTAAATACATTTATAAAAGCAAGAAATCCTGCAGCCTTGGCAATGGTGGCCATAAAGGAAGTAAATACTGTGGGTGCACCATCATATACATCGGGTGTCCAAAAATGAAAAGGCGCTGCAGATACTTTAAAATTCATAGCTGCAAAAAGCAAGATCAACCCAGCCGATAATAAATATTGCTCATGCGCAATACCCGTGCTCAATTTAATTACGGTGGATGTCATGTGGAAAGTTCCATTGGCTCCATATATAAAAGTAATGCCCAATAATAATATTCCAGTAGAAAAGGAACCCATTAAGAAATACTTCAAAGCAGCCTCATTGCTAATCATGCTTTTTTTATCGGCACCAGTTAAAATATACAAGGGAATAGACAATATTTCAATGCCAATAAATAACATCAACAAATTATCAAAAGAAGTTAAAACGCTAACACCACATAAAATAAAAAAAATCAAGCTATAAAAATCGGCTGCTGCATTACTTAATTTTGAAATCTCCTCTCCATTGATCCATACATATATAAATGTTAGTGCAAATAACAATGTATTGGAATACAAACCAAAATGACTAAATAACAACATGCCTTTGGTATCATAATTAAATTCATACCAGCCATTGGATTGCGCAAGATTGGCGATAATTAAACACAACAAGCCAATTAATGCAATATTTTTTTGCGCATTTTGACTTTTTACTCCCCAGGAGCAAAACATCATGATTACGCCCAATAATGTAGAAACTATGATTGCATTCATTATGAATTCATTTAATTATTTGACAAACAATTTGTGTAAAGTATCGGCTGTTAAAGTGAATAAAGGTTGTGCATACACCCCGGTTATCAATACCATCAACAATAATAAAATTAAAACTGCTTGCGCTGGTTTATTAGGGGCAGTCATTTTTTGAATGCTTTCACCTATTTCCCCATAAGCTACTTTTTGAACCATATTTAAAGTATAGATAGCAGCCAATACAATACTTACACCTGCTGCTGCGGCAGCCCATACATTAAACTGAAACAAACTATTAAACATTAAAAATTCTCCCACAAATGAATTGGTTAAAGGCAAGGCAATGTTTGCAAGTGCAAAACCAACTAATAAAATTGCCAAGGTAGGTTGTTTTTTAGCGAGCCCTCCCATGGCCTGCATAGATCGAGTGCCTGTTTGTTGTTCAATAATATCTGCAACAATCCACAAGCCCAATACATTGATGCCGTGTGAAAATAATTGTACCAACACCCCTTGCACTCCTATTTGATGCTGACTAAATAAAGCTGCATTCATTAATCCAATATGCGCAATAGATGAATAAGCAATTAATCTTTTTAGGTCGTCCTGACGTATTGCAATAAAAGAAGCATACAAAATTCCAATTACAGAAACTGCCACTACCCAACCCGAAGCCCCTTGAACAGCCATTGGAAATAAAGGCAGTAACCAACGAATCACTCCATACAAACCCATCTTTACCATCACCGCACTTAAAACCATCGTCACTGCAGTAGGCGATTGTTCATAAGTATCTGGCTGCCAAGTATGCAATGGGAACAAAGGCATTTTGATGGCAAATGCGATAAAGAATAAAAGAAACGCAGTGGTTTGTTGAGCCGGTGTTAATGTTGCTTTTGTAAAAGAAGTAATTAAAAAACTATGGTCTAGGGTATGTGCATTTAAAAATAAAATGCCCGCTAACATCAATAAAGATCCGAGGAAAGTATAAATGAAAAATTTAAAAGTAATGGCAATCCTTTTTTCTCCACCCCATATGGAGCATAAAAAATAAACAGGAATTAAAGCCAATTCCCAAAAGAAATAAAACAATAAAGCATCTGCAGCTAAAAAAACGCCAATTAATCCTGCTTGCGTAAAAAACATCAAGGATAAGAAAACATTTCTTTTCTTATAATCATTTTTTATTGTTGCAATAAAAATTGCAGGGAAACTTATGGCAGTAAGTAGTATTAAAATTTTTGACAAGCCATCTGAATGTAAAACGAATCTACTATTTACATTAGACAACCAAGCTGCATCAAAATCTGGAATAGCATTGCCAAATATTTGCAATGCGCATAATAAGTTAATGACACTAAAAGCAATGGCGATCCATTGTGCTGTTTTATTATCCTTAATAAACAACAAAACCAAGGCCGCTAAAAAAGGTATGAGTAGGAATGAAACTAATAACATGCTTGCTTAATTAAATTTAGTCATTTGATAAAAAAATCGAACAATTGCCAAGTCATTAAACCATAAAATAAACAAAAGAATAATTCCGAAAACCATAAATAAAATATAATAGCCTACTTGTCCATTTTGAATGAGTCTTACTTTTCTTGCACTGTACTGAACCAATTTACCAGTTCCATTCACCGCCCCATCAATCACTTGTTTTTCAATTACATTCTTTAAAAATCCTGCGAAATTATTTAAAGGTTGCACAATGGTTGCATTGTACAACTCATCAATATGCCATTTGTTGTAAAAGAATTTGCCCATTGCTGTAGTAGGCTCCTGATCTGTTTTTTTGGTATAGATGGAAATGGCCATAAGTAACGCAATAAGCGCGATACTTACCGAAACTGACATTAATGTCCACTCAACAAAAGGAGACAAGCCTAATTCCACAGGCATACCAACAATAGGAACCAATTGATGCGACAACCAATGTTGTCCGCCCATGATTTCTGGAATACCAATTGCCCCTGCAATGGCACTTGCAATGGCCAATAATATTAAAGGCATGGTCATGGCTGCAGGAGATTCATGCAAATGATTTTCTTGATCGGTTGTGCCTCTAAATTTTCCTAAGAAAGTAGTAGCATACAAACGGAACATATAAAAAGCAGTCATGGCCGCACCCAGCAAACCAAGTACCCAATAAATAGGACTCTTCGCAAATGCAGCAGCCAATATTTCATCTTTAGAAAAGAAACCACTAAATGGAGGCAGGCCTGCAATAGCAATACAGCCAATCAAAAAAGTAATATGTGTAATTGGAAGCTTGGATTTTAATCCCCCCATTTTTCGAATGTCTTGCTCGTGGTGCATGGCATGAATCACCGACCCTGCGCCCAAGAACAACAATGCTTTAAAAAATGCATGGGTGATCACATGAAATACTGCACCTGAGTAGGCACCTACCCCCAAACCTAAAAACATATACCCCAATTGACTGACTGTAGAATAGGCCAACACTTTTTTAATATCATTTTGCTTAATGGCAATAGTTGCCGCCAATAATGCGGTACTGATTCCTATGATGGCAATTATATTTTGCGTAAAAGCACTGTGGCTAAATAAAAGATTGCTTCGCGTAATCATATAAATACCCGCTGTTACCATTGTTGCTGCATGGATCAATGCAGAAACAGGTGTAGGACCAGCCATCGCATCAGGCAACCAAGTAAACAAAGGTATTTGCGCACTCTTACCCATGGCACCTACAAATAATAATAAAGTAATGCCAGTGATATCAGAAGCAGATAGTTTTGCCAAACTTGCTGCAGTAAATACTTCACTATAATTAACCGTGCCTAATCTAACTATGAGCCAGAAGATGGCCAATAAAAATCCTAAATCTCCAATACGGTTCATGATGAATGCTTTCTTAGCAGCATAATTGTATTGGCCATTGGTAAACCAATATCCAATTAATAAATAAGAGCATAAACCCACACCTTCCCAACCAATAAACATCACCACATAATTGTCTCCCAAAACCAATATCAACATAGAGAAGATAAACAAATTCAAATAAGAAAAATAGCGTGCATAATGCGGTGCCAATTCTTCTTTCATATACGCTGTTGAATAAAGATGTATCAAAGAACCCACGCCTGTAATGACCAATAAAAAAAGACTAGACAAAGCATCTACTTTAAAATCAAAAGGTATTTTAACTGTGTCTGTATTGATAAAATCAAAATAATGAACAGATACAGCACCATGATCTTGCACATATAAAAATGCAAAAATACTTGCGATGAAAGACGCCATAATATACCCAGTAGCTTTATAGGCAATTACTTTTTTACTCCAATAGTTTCTACCCAAGCCATTGAATAAAAATCCAGCCAAAGGCCAAACAATTATAAAAGCAATTAATATTTTCATAAGGGCCATGGAATTAGTTCTTTAATCTATTTAAAAAATTGATATCAATAGAATGTGTATTTCGGTACATCATTACTATAATGGCCAAGCCAATACTTACCTCTGCAGCAGCAACTACCATAATAAAGAAAACAAAAATTTGTGCATCAATGCCCGCATTGCTTACTACTCCACCTTTAATTCCCATTGCATAATACATTTTAGAAAAAGCCACCAATAACAAATTCACCGCATTCAACATTAATTCAATACACATGAATACAATAATCGCATTGCGACGCGTCAACACCCCTACTACCCCAATGCTAAAAAGGGCCAAGCAGAAATAGATATAATATTGTATAGACATAATAATTATTTTATTTTTTTCCAATGAGTACGGCTCCCACCATAGCACTTAAAAACAATACACTACTTATTTCAAAAGGAATTACATAATCACTAAACAATGCTTTTCCTAATGGATGTATTAAACCAATTGTACCTTCTTTTAATAATACTTTTTCACCCAAGATGGAATCGGTTTGCTTTACCAATGCAATCAATAAGGTCAATAAGCTACCACCTGCAATCACTCCAATAAATTTTACAAACAACTGCTTTTGCGGCTCTTTGTCTTTTTTAACATTAATCAACATAATCACAAATAAAAACAAGACCATAATAGCGCCTGCGTATACAATAATATTGACAATGGCTAAAAATTGCGCATTCAATAATATATAGTGGCCCGAGATGGCGAAAAATACTAAAATTAACCAAAGCACACTATGTATTGGATTTTTACTAATAAGCACCATAATGGCAGATGCTAATGCAAATACAGATAAGGCGTAAAATAAAATTTCTAATACATTCATAATATTTAAGCTTCTACTCCTTTTGCTTTTGCCAATGCAGGTGCATTGGTTAAAGTATTGGGAATTAATAAATCGTTCTTATCATAAATAAAACCTTTACGCGTGTAATTAGCAGGCGCAAATGTTTCACTCAAATAAATGGCATCTTTTGGACAGGCTTCTTCACACAATCCACAAAAAATACAACGCAACATATTGATTTCATATTTGGCTGCATATTTTTCTTCTTTGTACAAATGCTCCTCTCCTTCTTGTCTCTCTGCTGCTTCCATAGTGATGGCTTCTGCAGGACATGCTACGGCACACAATCCACAAGCAGTACAATTTTCACGACCTTGCTCATCTCTATTTAATACATGCAAGCCTCTAAAAACAGGACTAAATTCCCTTTTTTGTTCGGGGTACCTAATAGTTGGCTGTTTTTTAAACATGTGTTTAAAAGTAATCATCATGCCTTTAATAATATTAATCAAATACAAACGCTCCAAGAAGGTCATGGGCTTGCGATTTACTGCGATTGATTTATTGGTTAATGCTTGCATGTTATATAAGTACAGTTTTTATAATTATAATTTTGATAAGATTAAAGCACCTGTCAATAACATATTGAACAATGCCAATGGTATCATTTTTTTCCAACCCAAATTCATTAATTGATCATACCTAAATCTTGGGATGGTCCAACGAATCCACATAAATAAAAATATAAATAGTACAATTTTGATTAGTAAAGTGCCCACGCCAATCATGGCTGCGATATTGGGCGCCACAGTAGATTCATCAAAGAAAGGCAAGTCGTATCCACCAAAGTACATACATGCCATAATTGCACTACTCATAATCATGTTGACGTACTCTGCAAATAAATAGAAGCCTAATTTCATCGAAGAATACTCTTGATGATACCCAAAGTTTAATTCATTCTCTGCTTCTGGTAAATCAAAAGGTGTACGATTGCATTCTGCCATGGCACAAATAAAGAAAATTAAAAAACCCAGAGGCTGATAAACAATATTCCAATAATGTCCTGTTACCTGATCGGCTACAATGGTTTTTAAACTTAAACTGCCTGTAGTCATAAGAAGTGCAATCAATGCCAAGCCCATTGCAATTTCATAACTAATGGCTTGTGATGCGGCACGCAAAGCAGACATTAAAGAAAGTTTATTATTAGAAGCCCACCCTCCAATCATAATACCATATACGCCCATACTCACTACGGCGAATACATATAAAATGCCAATGTTGACATCAGCAACTTGTAATTCAATGATTCTACCAAATAGATGAACAGCTGTTCCCCAAGGTATCACCGCACAGGTCATTAAGCTTGCAGTCATGGCCAAACCTGGTCCAATTATAAACAACCATTTGCTGGATGCATTTGGAATAATTTCTTCCTTCATGATTAATTTCAAACCATCTGCTAAGGGTTGCAATAATCCAAAAGGACCCGCTCT
Organism: uncultured Bacteroidota bacterium; assembly: GCA_903865435.1. Classification (GTDB taxonomy): domain Bacteria; phylum Bacteroidota; class Bacteroidia; order Chitinophagales; family Chitinophagaceae; genus Sediminibacterium. Next base: position 83,261 of record CAIPJS010000072.1, read on the forward strand.
ATTTGGACCTGGTCGGTCTTGTAATATAGCAGCTACTTTTCTTTCCCCAAAAGTGGTATACAATGCAATGCCCAAACTGGCAAAAACAATAATGACAATTAATACTAATTTTTCTATTAAAAAAGCCCAATCTAATGCGAGTAGTGTCATACTTTATTTATTAGGCGTTTTTAGAATTAGTTTTAAAATTGCTTCCATGAGAAGGCCCGTCAATTTCACTTAAACGAACAGAAGGTAAGTTCACTTCGCTTTCATTATGTATGTCCATTAATAAATGAGGCGCTCTGCCATCATTCACTGCTTTAAATGTTTCTGTAGGTAGTGTGGTACCGACATTGCCTGCATAATGCCCCTGGGCAATTACAGAATGTCTGCTGATTTCACGTGGTCCTTCTATCACCCAATCATTGGCATGCTTTTTATCAAAACGACAGGTATTACAAATCCATCCTGGCTTACCTTCTGGTGTGTCTTCAATTTCTCCCCACTCATCCTTGCGCGCAGTCACTCTAAACACTTCATCACCTCTGTTCCATAAAGTGACTCTACCTGAACAAGTAGGACAATCGCGGTGTGCATCCATGGGTTTCAAAAACCATACTCTATTTTTAAAACGGAATGTTTTATCAGTTAAAGCGCCTACTGGACATACATCAATTACATTGCCTATAAAATCATTGTCCAAGCTTTTTTCAATATGGGTAGCAATTTCTGCATGGTCGCCTCTGTCTAAAATACCATGCACTCTTTTATTGGTTAATTGATCTGCTGTAAATACACAACGGTAGCATAAAATGCAACGCGTCATATGTAGTTGTATGTGCTTGCCTAAATCATGCTTCTTAAAGGTGCGTCTTTGAAATTCATATCTAGTACCTGACTTTCCATGCTCAAAACTTAAATCTTGTAAATGACATTCTCCTGCCTGATCACAGATAGGACAATCAAGTGGATGATTCAATAATAAAAATTCAACCACCCCTGCTCTTGCATCAATTACTTTTTCACTGGTAATATTTTTTACTTCCATTCCATCCATTACTGTGGTTCTACAAGAAGCGACCAACTTTGGCATGGGGCGAGGATCTTTTTCAGAACCCTTGGATACTTCTACTAAACAAGTACGACATTTGCCACCGCTACCTTCTAGCTTACTATAATAACACATAGCAGGCGGCGCCACAGCGCCTCCAATTTGACGTGCCGCTTGCAATATGGTAGTGCCCGCTGTTACTTCAATGGTAATGTTGTCTACTGTTACTTTAAATAATGTTTGTTCACTCATAGTTTTACGCAATGTTATGCAGGCACATGGATGGGGTCTGCATAGTGTTGTAAACCAAAATTACTTGTTTGTGATAATGCTCTATTGTTGATATGCCATTCAAATTCATCACGGAAATGTCTAATCGCTGCAGCTACTGGCCAAGCGGCTGCATCTCCTAAAGGACAAATGGTATTGCCTTCTATTTTTCTTTGAATGTCCCACAATAAATCTATATCACTCATCTCTCCTTTTCCTAATTCAATTTTTTGTAATATTTTTTCCATCCATCCTGTTCCTTCTCTGCAAGGTGAACATTGTCCGCAGCTTTCATGTCTGTAAAAACGCGCTAGGGTTAAAGTATTTTTTACAATACACTGGTCTTCATCTAAAACAATAAAACCACCAGAGCCCATCATGGAACCTGTTGCAAAACCACCGTCGCTTAAACTTTCATAGTTCATGTAACGCGTCTCACCTTTAGCTGTTTTTAATAAAAGATTCGCAGGCAAAATAGGCACAGAAGAACCACCCGGAATACATGCTTTTAATTTTTTGCCACCAGCAATACCACCACAATATTCATCGCTGTAAATAAAATCCTCAACTGAAATAGTCATATCAATTTCATACACTCCTGGTTTATTAATATTACCACAAGCAGAAATTAATTTAGTACCTGTAGAACGGCCAACGCCAATTTTTGCATATTCCTCACCGCCCATTTTAATAATAGGTACTACGGCTGCTAAAGTTTCTACATTGTTTACCACGGTTGGGCGCATCCATAATCCTTGAATAGCAGGGAATGGAGGTTTAATACGAGGGTTACCTCTTTTACCTTCTAATGATTCTATTAAAGCAGTTTCCTCTCCACAGATATAAGCTCCTGCACCACGATGTACATGTATCATGCAATCAAAACCAGTGCCTAAAATATTTTTTCCTAACCAGCCATTTTTAGTGGCTTCTACAATAGCGTCTTCTAATATTTGAGCTACCCATGCATATTCACCTCTTATATATATGTAAGTATCGTTTGATCCTAATGCATAAGAAGAAATAAGCAAACCTTCTATTAATAAGTGTGGTAAGAATTCCATTAAATACCTATCCTTGAAGGTACCAGGCTCACTTTCATCTGCATTACACACCAAGTGACGCGGAACGCCTTCTGGTTTGGCAATAAAACTCCATTTCATGCCTGCAGGGAAACCAGCGCCCCCTCTTCCACGTAGTCCGCTTTTCTTTACTTCTTCTACAATGGCTTCAATGGACATTTCTTTCAAAGCTTTTTCAGCTGCCACATAACCACCCTCACGACGATAAACATCATAAGTACGAATACCTGGCACATTTGCTTTTTCTAATAATAATTTTACACCCATTGCTTCTATTTAATTTTGTGCTACTATTTGCATTCTATATTCAGCAATAATCGCATCTACTTTATCCTTGGTCAAATGTTCTCTATAAATTTTTCCTACTTGCATCATAGGTGCATAGCCACATGCCCCTAGACATTCTACCAACTTCAAAGTAAACATGCCATCCTTAGTCGTTTCTCCTGGTTGAATAGCTAATTGCTTTTGAATATAGGCAATGATATTTTCAGAACCGCTGATCATACAAGGCCCTGTTTGACATACTTCAAATACAAATTTGCCTACTGGCTTTAAATTGTACATGCTGTAAAAAGTAGCCACTTCATATACTTCAATAGGTTCAATTTGTAATAAGCCTGCCACATAATCCATCGCTTCCGTTGGCAACCAACCTCCAAAACTATCCTGCGCCAAATGCAATACCGGTAGCAGTGCACTTTTTTGTTTCCCCTCAGGATAATGAGCTATCAAGCGTTTAAACTCGGTCATTTGTTCATTGTTAAATTGAAGACTCATATACAAATTTCATTTTCTCAATAATTATTTTCTCCACCCAAAAGCTACGCATCGCAATCGCTATGCATCCAACTCGCCTGCAATCAAATTCAAACTACTCATCGTTACCACTGCATCGCTCAACATCCCACCCTTAATCAATTCCTCAAAGGCTTGATAATAAATAAAACAAGGTCTTCTAAAATGCAATCTGAATGGCGTACGTCCACCATCGCTAATTAAATAAAAACCTAATTCTCCATTACCTCCTTCTACTGCACTATATATTTGACCCTTTGGTAATTCAATTTCTCCCATGATAATTTTAAAATGCCAAATCAATGCTTCCATCTTCGTGTACACATCTTCTTTTTTAGGCAAATAGTATTCAGGTACATCGGCATGGTATATTTCTGCTTCAGCTCCTTTAAAGTTTTGAATTTTTTGATACGCTTGCTTAATGATTGAAATACTCTCATACATTTCTGCATTGCGCACTAAAAAGCGGTCGTAGTTATCACCAGTAGTACCCACGGGTACTTTAAAATCAAAATCCTGGTAGCTGCTGTAAGGTTGTTGCACACGCACATCATAATCTACACCCGCTGCACGTAAATTAGGACCCGTAAATCCGTAATTCAAAGCACGCTCAGCACTAATGCCGCCTGTACCTTGGGTGCGTTCCATGAAAATTCTATTGCGTGCAAATAAGTTTTCAAATTCTTTTAAAACTTTTGGATACTCGTTTAAGAATTTCTCGAGTTTCGTAAACGCTGTATTTGTAAAATTCCTTTCAAAGCCACCAATGCGGCCAATATTAGTAGTAAGACGGGACCCAGATACTTCTTCATATATTTCATAAATTAATTCACGGTATTGCATCACGTATAAAAATCCTGTATACGCACCTGTATCCACCCCTACAATTGAATTACAAATTAAATGATCCGAGATACGCGCCAGCTCCATAATAATCACACGTAAGTAATCGACACGCTTAGGTAATTCTAATTTTAAGAACCTTTCGCAGGTAATATGCCAGCCCATATTATTAATAGGACTACTGCAATAATTTAAACGATCGGTAATAGGTGTAATCTGATACAATGGCCTGCGTTCTGCTAATTTTTCAAAAGCGCGGTGAATATAACCCACGGTTTGTTCAGTGGAGACCACACGCTCACCATCTACTTCCATAATATTTTGAAACACACCATGCGTTGCTGGATGGGTAGGCCCAATATTTAACGTGGTCGTTGTTTTTTCTATTGACCCTTTTGGTAGTGTTATATGACTTTGATGTTCCATTCTATTTTTTGTTGCCGCTTTGTTATTTTTTATCCTCTTCCAAACATTTCATCATCCTTGTCAATTCGCGTTTGATCTTCTAAAGGATATTCTTTTCTTAAAGGAAAATAATCCATCTCCTCTACATTCAAAATGCGTTTTAAATTAGGATGCCCTACAAAATTAATTCCGAAAAAATCATAGGTCTCACGCTCCATCCAATTGGCGCTCTCAAATAACTTACTGACTGTAAATACAGCAGTTTCATTAATTGATGTAGAAATGGAATAACGCAAACGAATGTTTTCTGAAAAATTATGTAAATGATATACGACTACCAATTCTGCACCAATATTGTCTGGATAATTTACCCCACATAAATCGGTTAAGAAAGTAAAACCTAAACTTGGTTCTTCGTATAAATATTGAAGTACTTTTAAATTGATTTCCTTGGGAGATTCAAAAGATAAAATACCAGACGCCGTCGAAAAATTCAAAACTTGGTCTCCAAATTTTTCTATTAACTTATTTTGTATTGTCTCGTTGCTTAATGCCATTTGTCTTCAAAAATTTTTTATTCTATTTTTTATTAGATTTATTGGATACCGTAGCTGTTTAATAAGTCGCGGTATTTTTCACTATTTCTTCTGCGTATGCTTTCTTGTCCTACTAAATCTTGAATTTTCATAAATCCATCAATGATGGCTTCGGGACGGGGAGGACAGCCTGGTACATATACATCTACAGGAATAACTTGATCAATACCTTGTAGTACACTATAGGTATCAAAAATTCCACCACTTGAAGCGCAAGCACCTACTGCAATCACCCAACGTGGCTCAGCCATTTGTAAATACACTTGTCTTAAAACAGGTGCCATTTTTTTAGCAATAGTTCCCATGACCATTAACAGATCGCATTGACGCGGAGAAAAACCCACACGCTCCGAACCAAAACGTGACAAATCATAATGAGATGCCATAGTTGCCATAAATTCAATTCCACAACAAGAAGTGGCAAAGGGTAAAGGCCATAAAGAATTTTTTCTGGCTAATCCCACTACTGAACTTAACTGCGTTGCAAAAAAACCATCGCCTGGAACACCGTCTGGTGCCTTGCCCATAGAAATAGCTTCTGAAATTTCAGCTTCTTTTGGATTTAAATTAAAACGGACAGGACGCATATTGTTAATGCTTTATTTTTTATTAATTAGTCTTCCCATTGTAAGGCTCCCTTCTTGATGATGTATATAAAACCCACCAAGAAAAATGCTACAAATAAAACCACTTCAAAAAACCCTGACCAACCTAAGCTCTTAAAATTTACTGCGTAAGGATAAAAGAAAATAACTTCCACATCAAACAACACAAACAAAATAGCCACTAGGAAATACTTAATCGCCATAGGCGATCTTGCATCTCCATGTGTTTCAATTCCACTGGCAAAATTTTCTAATTTATCTGATGTTTTTCGCTTGGGTCCTAAGAAATTAGACAATAATAACATGATGGACACAAAGCCACCCGCAAATAGCAGTTGAAGAGCTATGGGTAAGTAATTATTAGCGCTGTTTGTTTCATTTACAGAAATCAAAAACTGCTGCAAATTCATACGTTTGGTTTAGGTGCCGCAAAAATACGCAAAGGAAGGCACCTAAAGTAAAAAACTCCCTACAAATAGGGAGTTTTTTTAAATTATTTATAAACAAGTGTTGCCTAGAGAATATTGATAAATATCTAGTTTTTCTTGGGGGCCGTAGTATCTGAAACAGCGGGCTTATAGCCCTTAGCTGCCTGCATTTTTTTGATAATTTCGGCGTTTTTCACAAATTGAGCCTTGGCCTGTAAGGTAGTAGGATCATTAGGTACCATTTCAAGTACTTTATCACACATTATCACCGCATTATCGTACCCTTTGGTCTCATTGTAATAACCAATCAATGTATAATAGTTATTGACTAAGGCTTGCTTGTTTTTAACACTGTCCTTAAGCAAAAACTGATTCTGGAAATTAACGGCTTCAAAAAGAATGCCTTGATTGTTGGCAGTGTCAATTAAAGCAGCACCCTTGGTATTGAAATTATACCCTTGTGCTTTTTCAGGGAAAGCAGCAATATATTGCTTTGCCACTTCCATGGTCATAGCACCGTTTTTAGCATTTAAAGAAAGGCTCGCCAATTTATAATAATCAAATTCGGCTTTTGATCCCTTTAAGTCTACCAAATTGCTGTACCATTTTAGGGCATCTGTATACATACTAGCCTTTTCATACATATCGGCACCTAACTTATAATATTTTAATTTATTCACTTTGGCAGTGTCAGCAGCAATGGCCTTTTCTAAAATTCCAGCCAATGCAAGTTGATTGCCGCTAAAGCGAGACAATACTTTTACTGCCAGTTCATAATCGGTATTCACAAGCTTTTCAGCAGGTGTGTTGTTGATGTAGGGTTCTATATATGATTTTGCAAGTATAGAATCTCCTTTGTGGTCATAGTTTTTTGCCAACAAAACAGCAAGGGTTGGGAAGACGGTAAGATTACCGGCAGCTTCCATTGCTTTTGCCTTTTCTAAAGAAAGATCAAACTGTCCTGATCTATACAGATAGTCTGCACTAAAATATTCAAAAATAGGATCCTTGTCTGCATACTTTAAAAACAAATCCAAATTAGACTTTGCCATGCTGGTATTGTTGTCAGCATAAAAAATATACAATGCAAAATAAACTGGCGCTATTGCTGGATCTGCATCTACAGCCTTTTTGAAGTACTCCTCAACCGATTCTTTATTGTTTTGTGTTTGATAAATTTTACCAATTCTGTAAAGCGCATACGCATTTTTAGGATCTGCATTAATTGCATTTTGAAATGCAGTTACAGCTTCCCCACCAAACTCACCTCCTAACTTTAGATAGTTAATTCCCATGTTCACATACAAGCTAGGTGTAACCACATCGTATGCACTAATGGTCTCTTTTAACTTATCAACTGCATAACGGTGGTCTCCTTTACTAATTGGAAGTTCTGAATACACACGTCCAATAGCATTGATTATTTCTTGATTGGGCTTGCCTTTGTATTTTCCTTTTGTATTTAAAGTACTGGTAATGGCCACTTCAATATTTTGTTTGACTGCATTATTATCTGCCCCTTCTAAAGTTTGAACGTGAGACATACCTATTAATAACCAAGGATCATTGCCCTTTGCTTGAAGACCAGCTTGGTAAACATCCTTTGCCTTTTTAATAAATTCTGCTGTTGGTATTCCATTATAGTTTTGGGCCAATAAAGCCTGTCCATACCAAAAAATAGTTTCCCCATCGGTAGGGTTTTTATCCATTGCCTCTTTGAAGAAAACAAGCGCTGATTTATTTTTTTCATAATTCAGCATTTTCACACCCTCTGCCAAAGGAGATACTGGCGTTTGTGCAAATAATTCTGCAACAACAAAGAGAACTCCAATAAACATTAACCCCAATTTTTTCATCACTTGCATTTTTTCATTTTTGAAATAATAATAAAACCCATTTTAATCTTAGTTTATGTCTTTCTGACACAAACCTTTTCTTCAAAAAAATATAGATTTCTCTGAAAGGTCTAAAATTATTAATTTTTTTGCTAGAAACCCATTAAATTTTTATTAATTCAACGATAAATTGTTTGTTTTTTGATCAGCCTAGTTCATCATTCCATTGCGCTTCTGAAATCCCATTTTAGCAGGTACTAAAAATTCCCTACTAAAAATGAGCTGACCCCGCTCTAAACTCATAAAATTAAGTAAGCCAGAACCCAATCCAGGCGCATTTTCCTTTAAAATATAGTAGATGGGCAAAGACAAAGAATATTGCCCCTTACTAATGGTCGCTTGAGATGGAGAAGCAAATATTCCTTTTTCTACACATAAAGTACATTCAATTTTAGCCATTTTTAATTGAAGCCTGTCCTGCACCTGACTCGGATTGTAATCATCCCCAATCCAGTTCATCCCTACAAAACCAATTGCATTAGGATTATTTTTTATATAGGTAATCACCTCTTTACTTCCGTTGGCAGCCATTACATTATTTCCTAATTTATTCGATTTCACCAAACTGTCTTTTAAAAATCTTACAATGCCGGTTAAATGACTCCCATCCATCACAATTTTTTGAGAATTTTTACCAGTGAGTCTGTCTTGTAAGTCTTGCATTGTAAAAATGCTGTCCTTGGCTTTTTTGTTGATGACTACTGCTATTGCATTGAAGGCAAGTATTCCAAACGTGGGGGCATAACCCAATTGATTTTTATAATTGGCTTGTTCAGCTTTATCTAAACCTCTTGTAACAAAAATCATACGTGTACTGTCTTCTGCAAAATCTTTAAAACAGTCTATTTCTGACTTGTATTGAACTTTAATATGCGCTTTAGGATAACTTAAAGAAAATACTTTTAGTTCTTGATCCATAAAAGATTTAAAACTCTCCTCAACGGTAATGGAGATGGTACCATCTGAAGTGTTTTCAATGGGTTGCAAAGGCTTGCTATCCTTACAAGAAATGAAGATGACAGCACTAAAAAATAGAGCAAAAATAGAACGCATATAATTTTTTAATTAATGTTTTAAAAAGCAGAACTAATAGGTCTGTTGAATACCTCGATACAATCTGAAGCTACCATACAATATACATAAGGCACCAAAAATATTTCTGAAATCGCCACCAGCATTCAAGATGGCTTCTAGCTTAAACCATTTAGCGCCTAACATAAGTACCCCACAACCTAGAATCAAAAAAGCCATGGTAATATCATAAATACTTCTAAAAACGCGATAGGTGCGTTCCGATTTTTCTCTTGGTCCATTTTCCATAAAATGCTATTTTAAAGGGGCAATTTAAACAATTAATAGCCGATGAATTTAAAAAATTTATCTTTACATATAAATTAGTTCGCATGAGTAAACCTTCTCTGCCACAAGGCACCAGAGATTTTAATGCAGCCACGGTTCAAAAACGTCAATATATTTTTCAAACCATCAAAATGGTTTTTGAATTATATGGGTTTCAGGCTTTGGAGACACCTGCTATGGAAAACCTAGAAACCTTGATGGGCAAGTACGGAGAAGAAGGAGATAAATTGATTTTTAAGATTCTAAACAATGGCTTAGACCTACCTCAAAAAAAAGAACAAACCTTGGAAGGCATAGAAAAATTATTTGCAGGAAAAAGTAGTTTGGCACTTACTGAACGTGCATTAAGATATGATTTAACCATACCGTTTGCAAGGTATGTAGCCATGAATCATGGTTCATTGACTTTCCCTTTTAAAAGATATCAAATACAACCCGTTTGGCGCGCCGATCGTCCGCAAAAAGGAAGGTACCGTGAATTTTATCAATGCGATGCCGATGTGGTGGGCAGTGATAGCTTATTAAACGAAGTAGATTTAATGTCGGTATACTTGACGGCTTTTGCCCATTTGAATTTGCCCGTTGAAGTAAAAATGAACAATCGAAAAATTTTATTGGGCTTGGCGCAATTTTGTGGCGGAGAAGAGAAATTAATTGACTTAACCATTGCCATTGACAAATTAGATAAGATAGGTTGGGAGAAAGTACAAGAAGAATTAAAGAACAAAGGTTTTTCAGCTGCACAACAAAAAATAATTCAACAATATTTGAATATTACCGGAAGCAACACAGAAAAAATTGCAGCGCTTAAAAAATTATTAGGTGATAACGAAAGTGTACAAAAAGGAATTGAAGAATTAAATTATGTTTTAAAATACCATGAAGCAAGTGGAATGAGCAAGCTATTGGTGGCCGATTTTACTTTAGCGAGAGGACTCAATTACTATACTGGGCTTATATTTGAAGTGAAGGCCTTGGATACGGATATGGGCAGTATTGGCGGTGGTGGGCGTTACAACGATTTGACCAGTTTGTTTGGGGTACCCAATATACCTGGCGTAGGAATTAGTTTTGGTGTAGATAGAATTTACGATGTAATGGAAGAGAAAAAATTATTTCCTCCTTCGATTGAACAAAGTACACAGGTTTTATTTTTTAATTTAGGCGAAGAAGAATCACAAAGTGCTTACCAACAAATGACCCTACTTAGAAATAAAAAAATTGCTTGTGAAATTTACCCCGAGAAGAGCAAATTTGACAAGCAATTTAAATATGCCGAGAAAAAAGGAATTCCCAATGTCATCATTATAGGAACTGAAGAATTGGCTAAAAAAGAATGTACTATAAAAAATATCAACACCGGCATTCAAAGCACCATTCCTTTTACAGATCTAGCTAATTACAAATTCTAAATTATTTAGATTGGCTGGCCCAAAGTTCGTTGTAAAATTCTTCTCTTTTGTAAGCCAAAGCCTCTGCAGATTTTTTACCAATCAATTCCATGCCTTGTACCATAATGGAAATAGAAATTACTGCGTTGTTGGCATCTCTTTTAAAGATTATTGCAGCATCATAAGCAGCTAGATAAAAAGTATCTAATTTTTTATGTTCTAAAGGAGTTGAACCTTGAGCTCCATTAATATTTAAGACAGTGTCTTCTACAGTGATCGTAACTTCACCTACTGGACTTCCTTCAGGGAACGTATATTTTCCAACATAATCTTTTAAAGCATTAGACTGCGCATTTACAGTTACCATAAGGCCCATCATGAATGAAGCCAATAAGAAAAATTTTTTCATAATCGTTTATTTTTAAATTTTAACACACAAAAAGTGTCATCCGAAATTAGGGAAAATGACATCGAAATAATAAAATTAATGGCCCTATTTATAAATTTGTTCCACTGTTTTAAAAAATGCTCAAAATAGCACCCCAAAAAAAGAATTAAAAGTATCCAAATCCGATCAAGTATCTTTGCATTATGGAGAAGATTAGAGAGAACATCAGACAGGTCGAAGTGGCTGATATTGAACGCTTTATAGGCAAAATAGGAGAAAAGCCATTTCGAGTAAAACAAATCGTAGAATGGTTATGGCAAAAACATGCCCATAGCTTCGACGAAATGACCAACTTAAGTAAGGACTTACGCAAACAATTGGAAGACCATTATCAATTGCCAGCTTTAACCATTAGCACGACACAATTAAGCGAGGATGGCACTTTAAAAACACGTTTCAAAACTTTTGATGACCATATGATTGAAGGGGTATTGATTCCTACCACCCTTCGTAAGACAGCTTGTGTTTCTTCACAGATTGGTTGCAGTTTAAGTTGCAAATTTTGTGCAACTGGCACCATGACAAGAAAAAGAAATTTAACATTCGACGAAATTTATGATCAAGTGGTGTATATCCTTCAGCAAAGTGAAGCCAATTACGATAAACATTTAAGCAATATTGTATTTATGGGCATGGGTGAACCGCTAATGAATTACCACAATGTGTTAAAAGCGATTGAAAAAATCACCTCTCCTGATGGCTTAGGCATGAGTGCCAAACGTATTACTGTTTCAACGGCTGGTATCGTAAAACAAATTAGACAATTAGGAGATGACAATGTGAAATTTAAATTAGCCATTTCCTTACATGCGGCCAATGATAAAAAGCGAAATGAAATCATGCCTATTAACGAAAGCAATAATATCAAAGCACTTGTCGAAGCCATTAATTACTTTTATAAAAAAACAGGAACTGAAGTAACTTTTGAATACATCTTATTTAAAGATTTTAATGATTCAGAAAAAGATGCAGAAGAGCTTACCAAGCTATACAGACAAGTGCCAGCAGATTTAATCAATGTAATTGAATACAATCCAGTAGACATCTTCCCGTTTGATAAACCTGATGAAGAAGGCTTTGAACGCTTTGTTGAAATTTTACAAAAAAATAGAGTCAATGTTAGAATAAGAAGAAGTAGAGGAAAGGATATTGATGCAGCTTGTGGCCAATTGGCAAACAAGGATAATTTTTAAACCTGCCGGCCATGAACAATAAAAGATCAGACAACTTTGATAAGTTTTCAAATAAGAAAAAAGGCAGTGCTGTAAAAGAAGAATACAGAC
>CAIPJS010000073.1 GCA_903865435.1 uncultured Bacteroidota bacterium
CCTTAGGCATCCGAAAAGAAAAAATTCGTGAAGCGGTGAGCAATTTCCATAGCCTTGAGCATCGTATGGAATTTGTTGCTACGGTGAGAGGGGTTGATTTTATCAATGATAGCAAAGCCACCAATGTAAACAGTACTTGGTATGCACTAGAAAGTATGCAAAAGAAAACTGTTTTAATATTAGGCGGTGTTGATAAAGGCAACGACTATGAATTAATTGCAGAGCTAGTTAAAGAAAAAGTGAAAGCCATTGTATGTATGGGTACGGACAATAAAAAAATCATTGACTTCTTTAAAGACTTAGTGCCAACTATTATAGAAACAGATAGCGCTAAGAAAGCGGTAAATGCTTCATTTAAATTAGCTGAAAAAGGTGAGTTGGTGTTAATGAGCCCTGCTTGTGCAAGTTTTGATTTGTTTAAAAACTACGAAGACAGAGGTCGTCAATTTAAAGAGTCGGTTAAAGAATTATAATTATGTTTAACGAAACCACTGATAAGTTATTTTCACAAATGCCTAGTATTGGAGGCATGAAAGAACATTTGGATCAAAGAACCAGGGGTGATAAATATATATGGGGGTTGGTTATTATTTTATCATTGATATCTATATTGGTAGTATATAGTGCTACTGGATCATTGGCTTACAAAATGTACCGTGGAAATACCAGTGTGTATTTATTTAAACAGGTTGCTTTTACGATTGTAGGCTTGGTTGTCATTTTTGGTCTACATCGAATTAATTATACTGTTTTTTCAAGAATAGCCACCATTCTATTTATGCTGTCTATTCCCCTTTTAATTTATACTTTATTTTTTGGAGCTAAAATTAATGAAGGCAGCAGATGGATCAAATTGCCTATTATTAATTTAACCATACAAACAAGTGATTTGGCTAAGTTGGCCTTGTTTATGTACCTATCAAAGATGTTAAGTAAAAAGCAAGAAGTGATAAAGGATTTTAAAAAAGGATTTATACCAGTGATCATCCCCGTGCTTATTATATGTGCATTAATTATGCCAGCCAATTTATCCAATGCATTACTAACAGGAGCCACCTCTTTGTTGTTGATGTTTATTGGAAGAGTAAGCATCAAACATATTTTATTAACCATATTAGTGGCTATGGTGCCCATTGTAATTATTATTAGTGTGGCGATGGCTACGCATACCAATAGTTTAGTTGCAGGCAAACCCAAAGTGGCAGAAAAGATGAAAGGCTTTGGACGTTTTGGTACTTGGGTAAGTAGAGTGCAAGATTTTATGTATGATGGGGAGCGCGAAATACCTTATCAAGTGCAACAAGCAAAAATTGCGATAGCCAATGGAGGCATATTTGTTGGCTTAGGTCCAGGCAATAGTAGACAAAGAAATTTTTTACCACAAGCCTACAATGATTTTATCTATGCAGTGATTATAGAAGAGTATGGATTGTTAGGCGGTGCTTTTATCATATTCATCTACTTGGTTTTTTTATTTAGATGTATTCGAATTTTCAGAAAATGCCCTTATGCGTTTGGTGCATTTTTAGCCCTTGGATTAAGTTTTACCTTAATCATTCAAGCGGTTGCAAATATGGCAGTGAATGTAAACATCGTACCTGTGACTGGTGTAACCTTGCCCTTGGTGAGTATGGGGGGCAGCTCTTTTATTTTTACTTGTTGTTCTATTGGATTGATACTAAGTGTTGCACGAAATGTAGAACAAATGGAAGGTAAAGCACCACTTGAAACCGAAATAGAAATTCCTAACGAAACTGATACAGCCAATAATGAGCTTGAACCAGCCAAATAAACAATTGCGCATCATCATAGCAGGTGGAGGCACTGGAGGTCATATCTTTCCAGCGATTGCTGTGGCCCAAGCCATACAAGCGTTGGCACCTAATGCTGCAATTTTATTTGTAGGTGCCTTAGGAAAAATGGAAATGGAAAAAATTCCAAAAGCGGGATATGCCATCAAAGGCATTACGATTGCGGGTTTCAATAGATCCAATTATTTTAAAAATATTTCTTTGCCTTGGAAATTAATAAGAAGTTATTTTCAAGTAAGGTCCATATTTAAATCTTTTCAACCCAATGCGGTTTTTGGTGTGGGTGGTTATTCCAGTTTTCCAGTTTTAAAATTTGCACAAACCAAAGGGATTCCTACTTTCCTACATGAATCCAATGCCTTTGCAGGCAAGGCCAACTCATGGTTGGCTAAAAATGCCACTCAAGTTTTTACGGGTACAAAAGGCATGGAACAATTTTTTCCAGCAGCTAAAATAGTAGTTACTGGAAATCCAATTAGAAAAAATATTGTTGATCATCACTATACAAAGGCAACTGCTTTAAAAGAATTTGGCTTAAGTGAATCCTTGCAAACAGTATTGATTGTGGGCGGAAGTTTAGGTGCTAATTCTATCAATCAAGCCATTAAAAATAATTTAGTACAATTTTTTGATAAAAAAATTCAATTGATTTGGCAGACAGGTAACAACAATGTGAGCAGCTATTACAGGGCAGCAGAGGGATATTCCAATGTGTACGTAAATTCTTTTATTGACAATATGAGTGCGGCCTATTGTGCTGCAGATATGGTTATTAGTAGGTCTGGTGCTATGGCTGTTGCTGAAATTTGTACAACAGGGAAAGCTTGCATTTTTGTGCCATATCCATTTGCAGCAGAAGATCATCAAACTTTTAATGCGATGGCCTTAGTCAATCAAGAAGCAGCATTGATCCTAAAAGATGGCGAAGTAAATGAAAAATTAATGCCAACCCTTTTGAATGCATTAGAATCGGAAAGCATTATAAATAATATGCAAAATAAAATCAAAGCCTTTGCTTTTTTAGATGCAGATAAGACCATTGCAAAAGAAATTTTAAAAAACAGTAATTATTAATTGATTGTATGAATCCATTATCCACTTGTAAAAATATTTATTTCATTGGCATTGGAGGCATTGGCATGAGTGCATTGGCCAGGTATTTTAATACGCAAGGGGTAAAAGTTGCAGGTTATGATAAAACCCCAACCGATTTAACCCATGCTTTGGAAGCAGAAGGCATCAAAATACATTTTGAAGATGATTTGAATCAAATAGATAAAGAAGCTGCTGTAATTGTGTATACACCTGCCATTCCGGCGAATCATGGAGAATTAAATTATTACAAAGACAATAACTATTTGGTAGTCAAAAGAAGTGATGTATTGCAATGGATCACTGAGAATGCATATACCATTGCCATTGCGGGTACACATGGAAAAACAACCACCACTTCTATGACAGCGCATATTTTAAGACATACTGGGTATGGTTGTAATGCTTTCTTAGGTGGTATTGCAAGCAATTATGGCACTAATTTTTGGAGCCATAAAAATAATGTAGTGGTAGTGGAAGCAGATGAGTATGATAGAAGCTTTTTAAAATTGTCTCCTAATATCGCAGTGATTACTGCTGTTGATCCAGACCATTTAGATATTTATGGTACTGCCGAAGAAGTAGTCAAAGCATTTGGAGAATTTTCAGATAAAATAAAAATAGGGGGCAGTTTGATTCAAAAAAAAGGTACGCATTTTAATACAGACGCATCCAATAAAACTATTTTATCTTATGCTTATGATCAGACAGAAGCATCTTTTCACACAGATAATTTAAAAGTGGTTGATGGTTCTTATCATTTTGATTTGGTACATCCCAATGGCATTTTGAAAAATGTTATTTTAAATATGGGTGGCTTGCATAATGTTGAAAATGCAACTGCCGCCATTGCCATTGCACTTAGTTTGGGTATCGAAGATGAAAAAATTATTAAAGCTGTGGCTGCATTTGCAGGCGTGAAAAGAAGATTTGAGTATAAAGTAAAAACACCAACTAGGGTTTTGATAGATGATTATGCGCATCATCCCGAGGAATTGACTGCCTTGATTAAGGGCATTAGAAGCATTTTCCCTGGTGAAAAAATGGTCTTGGTTTTTCAACCACATTTATACAGCAGAACCAAGGATCAATGCGATGGGTTTGTGACCACACTAGACATGGCTGATGAAGTAATCTTATTGCCCATTTATCCTGCAAGAGAATTGCCCATGGAAGGGGTAAGTAGTGAAATGCTATTAAATAAGATGACTTTATCCAATAAAAAAGTAATGAGTAAAGAACAATTGTTTGATTGGGCAGCGCATACCAAAGATAAATTAGTGGTGATGGCAGGGGCTGGAGACATTGATGTTTGTATTACAAAAATTCAAGAAATTTTTACCCATAAAGCATGAAAAACTGGAAGCAAATAGTAGGTAAGGTTTTGTGGAGCATTGCAGGTGCACTATTGGTGCTGCTATTTATCATTTCCTGGAAGGCCAAGGAAGAAAAAAAATGTACCAGTGTCAATGTAGAATTGGTAGGGGAAAGCACAGTAGCACTTTTTATGGATGAGCAAGAAATTTTAGAAATCATACATGAGAAAGGAATAAAACCAGGTTTGCCCATTGGCGCCGTGAATTTAAATGCGTTGGAAAAGAATTTTCAAAGTATCAAATGGATCAAACATGCCGAAATGTTTTTGGACAATCAACAAGCATTGCAAATAAAAATTGAACAAAGAATTCCCATTGCGCGCGTGTTTACGGCATCAGGATCTTCTTTTTATATTGATAAAGAAGGCCAAAGATTGCCTTTGAAACAGTTGACAGTATTGCGTTTGCCAGTTTTTACAGGATTCCTTTCAGATCAAGAAAAAATGTCAGCGCCCGATAGTTTATTGCTAAAAGATATTTTACATTTTACAAAAGCCATTAAAGAAGATTCTTTTTTTATGGCGCAAATTGCACAAATCAATATTGCATCTAATGGCGATTTTGAAATGGTACCAAGCTTAGGAGATCATTTGGTTTTGATAGGCTCGGCAGAAAACATCGAAGAAAAATTAAATAATTTATATAGTTTTTACAAACAGGTATGGGTACAAAGTGGCGTGAATGCTTATCAGGTGTTGGATTGTAGATTTGAGCATCAAATTGTGGCCTTAAAAAAGGGGATGCAACCCATTCAGTTTTCGGGGTCAATGATGCATCTTGATTCATTGGAAAACTTTGACAATGTAGTGCGCCCAACTCCTAAAAAAATAGACACCGCATTACCCAAAAAATTGGATACAAATGTGCCAAAATCTGGCCCTCCCCAACCTCTTGTTCTAGCCCCAAAATCTCCCCTTCCATCTGCTGAAAAAACAAGTTCTACAATAGATTCAAAATCGAAGGCCAAAACAAAGCCTAAATCAACGCTAAAAACAAACAATAAAACGAACAATAAATCGTTAAATATAGAGAAGAAGTCTGCAAAGGCTGTAATGCCTAAAAAGACCGACGCTAAAACAACTAACAACTAAAAAACAACAAAATGAGTCAGCACGATTCTCCAATCATTGTAGGTCTGGACATTGGAACTACTAAAATTGCTGCCATTGCAGGAAGAAAAAACGAGTTTGGCAAATTAGAAATCTTAGGATTTGGCCGAGCCAATAGCAATGGAGTTCAACATGGTCAAGTGTTAAACATTGATCAAACCATTAAAGCCATTCAGCAAGCATTGCAAAACTGTCAATTGAGCAACCCCGATTTAGAGGTAAACGAAGTGTACGTGGGTATTGCTGGACATCATATCAAAAGCTTACAAACAAGAGGGGATCAAGTACGTCAAGATGCCGAGAATGAAATACAGGCTTGGGAAATTGAGCAACTCATCAACAACCAACGTAAAACATTTATACCTGCTGGGGATCAGATCATAGATGTGATTCCACAAGAATTTCATGTGGACAATAACCAAAACATCAAAGACCCAATTGGGGTGAATGGTGTTAAGGTGGGCGCCAATTTTTTAATTCTAACGGGAGATAGAAACGCCATCAGAAACATCAATCGCTCGGTAGAAAGAAGTGGATTGGTGACCAAGGATTTGGTTTTACAACCATTGGCTTCTGCTAGCGCAGTAATGAGTGATATCGATTTGGAAGCAGGCGTAGCCATTTTAGATATTGGTGGTGGCACCAGTGATTTAGCTGTTTTTTATGAAGGTATTTTAAAACATACGGCTGTGATTCCTTTTGGTGGAGAGAACATCACCAATGACATCAGAATGGGCTTGGGTGTTTTGAAAAGTCAAGCCGAAGCGATGAAAGTACAATTTGGAAGTGCATTGGCGGATGAGGCAAAAGCCAATGCCTATGTGACTATCCCGGGTTTAAAAGGGATGCCTGCCAAAGAAATAAGTGTAAAAAGTTTAGCTGGAATCATCCAAGCTAGAATGAGTGAGATATTGGATTTTGTAACCTATCATTTAAAACAAGTGGGTATGGATAGCCGCATGTTGAATGGTGGAATTATTTTAACAGGAGGTGGATCTCAATTGAAACATTTAATACAACTAACAGAATACATTACTGGTTTGAATGCAAGAATTGGTTTGCCTAATGAACATTTAGCACCCAATCATATTGATGAATTGAAAAAACCAATGTATTCAACTTGTATTGGCTTAATCTTAAAAGGATATAACGATTACGAGCAAAATTATAAAGTGTTTGCAGAAACGTTCAAGAAGGTTGAAGTGCCAAAATCATTAACGGTAGCAGGCGCTGGCAATGGTTTGAGTAGTCAAAAAGTAGAAGTGAAAACAGCTGTACCTACTACTTTAACACCTGAGCAAATTGAAAAAAGAAAGAGTAAATTTTGGGATCGTTTTAAAAATAATTTGATAGAAATATTTAGTGAGGAAGAAGACAAATTATTGCCTTAAAACTTACCCACATTGTGGTCATAAATAACAATTAGAATAAATTCAATATTCGGTAATTTCGACATAACTAACTAAGAACTAACCATCTAACTAACCCATCTAAACACAAAAAAATGATTCAATTTGACTTGCCAAAGCAAAAATCATCCATCATAAAAGTCCTAGGAGTAGGCGGTGGCGGCAGTAATGCTGTAAACTTTATGTTCAATCAAGACATTGAAGGTGTTGATTTTATTATTTGCAATACAGATTCAAAAGCCATTGAACAAAGTACGGTGCCCAATAAAATTCAGTTAGGACCCCATTTGACACAAGGATTAGGTGCGGGTGCCGATCCTTCCGTTGGCAAATTAGCTACCGAAGAATCTTTGGATGAAATCAGAAAAATTTTAGAAGTGAATACGCGCATGGCTTTTATCACCGTGGGTATGGGTGGTGGAACAGGAACAGGTGGTGCACCCATCATTGCAAAAATTTGTAAAGATTTAGGTATTTTAACTGTAGGTATTGTCACGACTCCTTTTGGTTTTGAAGGGCCTCGTAGACAAGCGCAAGCCGAAGAAGGTATTAAGCAATTGAAACCATTGGTAGATACATTGCTTGTTATTTCTAATGATAAATTACGAGTTCAATACGGTAATTTAAAAATGAAAGAAGCTTTTACCAAAGCAGACAACGTTTTAGCCACTGCAGCAAAATGTATTACAGATGTCATCAATAGCCGTGGTCATATCATTGTAGATTTTGCGGATGTATGTACCGTAATGAAAAATGGCGGGGTAGCTATTTTAGGTAAAGCCGAAGTAGAGGGAGAAAACAGAGCACAAAGAGCCATTGAAGAAGCCTTGAATTCGCCATTATTAAATGACAATGATATTAAAGGTGCAAAATGGATCTTGTTAAATATCAATAGTGCAGAAGGGGATTATGAATGTACCATGGATGAACTTGAAACCATCAATAATTATTTACGTGAGCGCACAGGAGAACATTCTGATGTAATCATGGGTATGGGTTATGATACAACATTGGGTCAAAAATTAGGGATTACTTTGATTGCTACTGGATTTGAAGGCAAAGACCCTTTTATGAAAGAAACACCAAAAAAAGCGGAGGCTCCTATTGAGGAAAAAATTGTGATGACATTGGTTTCAGATGAAATGCTGAATGATGCAAGCAATAAAATAACTGCAGCTACCGAACCGGTAGTGGAGAAAATAGAAGCCCCTGAAATGAGTGACAGTTATTTTACATTGGGTGATGTTCCAGAAATGCATTTGGTAGATGAAATTAATGAAGCAGAAGAAAATTTTGAGCTAGATGAAATAAGCGGAAAAGAATACGAAGCAGAAGTAGATGCAGAAATTAGCATTGCAGCAATGAGTATGATGGAAGAAATGACCATTCATGAAGTTCCAGTAGTAGCATTGGTAGAAGAAACAATGGAAGAAGAAATGGTGGAAGAAGAAATGGAAGAAATGATGGAAGTGGAAGCCATTGCTGAAGTTGCAGAACTATCTCCAGAAGTTGTATTGTTTGAATTGGCGCCAGAAGCAATAAGCAATCCTTCGGATTTTATTTTAAATAAGCCTATCAATATTTATGCTACAGATGAAATAGAAGAAGACTTGGAGGAAGAAGTCGTATTCGAAGAAGCACCTTTAGAAGAAATGGAAGAAGAAGAAATGGTGGAAGAGGAAGAAATGGTGGAAGAAGAAGAAATGGTGGAAGAAGAAGAAATGGAATTAAGTTTTGCTACCATTACTCCTACAGAAGTTGAAGCGCCAGCCGAAGTGGTGATGGAGTCTGCACCCTTAGTTGAAATGATACAAGAAGAAGTGATGGAAGCACCAAAAGCGCCTGTAGTGGAATACCAAAGTTCATTCGGCATGCAAGATGAGCCTGCGATGCAATTGGTGATGAGAGATGAAAACAATCATCAACCTGCAAGACCTGTGCATCCTTCTTCTTTAGAAATGCCTTTAGACAATGCCGAAGAGCAAAGAAGAAAAGTGGCAGAACGCATTCAAAAATTAAGAAACTTATCTTTCAATATCAACAATGGTCCTGATCCCAATACCGAATTTGATGCAGTACCAGCATATGTTAGAAGAAATTTGGATTTATTTGGCAATACTTTGGCATCAGTAGAAAACTATTATAGTAAGTATACAGTTGAAAAAGATGAGAACAATCAAACACAAATATCTACCATCAATACTTTTTTAGACGGTAAAAAACCAGATTAAACTTGTTTTTTGGCTCAGTTGATTTTAGTTGTAACCCCTTCATTTATTTGAAGGGGTTTTTTATTTTAATAATACGAATTGTAGGATTTCCAAATTCAAAATATCAGTTATCGATATTTCACGTACTTTTATCCCATGCAAACTGTATTAATTACTGGTGGTACTGGAATGATTGGGAGATCCTTAACTACTATGTTTTTAGAGAAGGGGTATCAAGTGATTGTTTTAACTCGAAAACAAAAAAGAACGCACCGAAAAAATTTAAGTTTTGCAAAATGGGATATTGATAAAGGGGAGATTGATTTAGAAGCAGTAAACAAAGCAGATATGATTGTGCATTTAGCGGGCGAAGGTGTGGCAGATAAAAGATGGACAGTTAAAAGAAAGCAAGCCATTGTGGACAGTAGGGTGCAGTCGGGCAATTTATTGGTAAAAGTTTTGAGTGAAAACAAAAATAAAGTTAAAACATTTATTTCGGCATCTGCCATTGGTTGGTATGGTCCTGATACGATCAATAGTTTAAAAGATGGTTTTGCAGAAACCGACCCTGCAGATAATTCTTATTTAGGAAATACTTGCCAACAATGGGAACAAAGTACCGCAACGATTGGCAAGATGGGCATTCGTTTGGTTACATTAAGAATAGGTATTGTATTTAATAATAAAGGAGGTGCCTTAGCAGAATTTTTAAAGCCAGCAAAGTTTGGCTTGGCTACCATTTTAGGCAATGGCAAACAAATAGTGAGTTGGATTCATTATAAAGATTTATGTAGAATGATTGTATTTGCTATTGAAACTCCAGCCATACAAGGTACTTACAATGCTGTAGCACCTCAGCCAGTGACCAATAAAAAATTAGTATTGACCATTGCAAAAAATAAATATCCCATATACTTTCCTTCTTTTGTTCCCGCATTTTTACTTAAAATAATCTTGGGAGAAATGAGTGTGGAAGTTTTAAAAAGCGTCAATATAAGTGCGCAAAAAATTCAAGTAGCAGGTTTTTTATTTGATTATCCTACAGTAGAAGAAGCCTTAATTGACTTAATGAAATAAGCGCAAAGAAAATCTTTGCAACGCATTGTTGTATGAGGTATAAGAAACTTATAAAATCTAAAACTAGTTGATCACTATTTTTAATTTCTTATAGGTCTGCCTGCAGTAATGACCGATTGTATTCTTTCCAAAGTTTTTTTCTCTCCACATAAACTTAAAAATGCTTCGCGTTCTAAATCCAATAAGTATTGCTCATTTACTAAACTTGGCTCGCTTACATCTCCACCACACATTACAAAAGCTAATTTTTTAGCAACTAAAACATCATGATCAGAGGCATAGCCGCCTTTCCACATCCCATTGATGCCTGCGTAGAGTGCACCTAGGCCTGCTTTTCCGAGTACTTTAATGTCTTTTCTTTGTTGTGGTTGCGTATAGCCCAATTTATATAGTTGAAGTACTTTTTCTTTTGAATTGGCAATACGTCTAGATTGATTTAACACAATTTCATCTTGTCCTTTTCTAAAAATACCCATGTCCATGGCTTCCTGTGCCGAAGTGGCCACTTTCGCAGTTGCAATTTGCATAAATCTTCTATTGAGTGTAATGGTTTCTGGTTCATCTGCATGCATTTCATCGGAAGCGCGCAAAACTAGTTCCTTGGTACCACCGCCACCTGGAATCACTCCAATGCCTAATTCCACTAGTCCAATATAAGTTTCCGCCGCCGCACAAATACTATCTGCATGCAAATTCATTTCACATCCACCACCCAAGGTTAAACCATGCGGTGCAATCACCACTGGCACCGACGAATACCTTACGCGCATCATGGAATTTTGAAAAGTACGAATGGCCATGTCTAATTCTTCGTAGTCTTGTTCAATAGCCAACATAAAGATCATGCCTACATTCGCACCCGCGCTAAATAAATTTCCTTCATTGGCAATCACCAAGCCATTGAATTTTTCTTCGGCAAGTGTAATGGATTTATTCAATCCTTCCAATACTTCGCCCCCGATGCTATTCATTTTTGTATTCCAGCTAAAACCAGCCACCCCATCGCCCATATCTACCAAACAGCTGCCTGCATTTTTCCAAATGGTTTTTTCTTGATAATCGGATAAGATGATAAAAGATTCAGCACCTGGTATTAATTTATAATTTTCAGTGGCTACGTCATAATAATATCTTTTTCCATCCTGCACTTTGTAAAAGCTACAACCCTTTGCTACCATAGTTTCTACCCATGTGGCAATACTGCCACCTGCGGCTTTAATATTTTTGGTTACTTCACCCACACCTAAAGCATCCCAGGTTTCAAAAGCACCAATTTCCCAACCAAAACCTGCTTTCAAAGCATCATCCAATCGGTACAATTCATCACTAATTTCTGGAATGCGGTTACTTACATAAGCAAATAATGCATGGTGAAATTCGCGAACAAATGTTTGGCCCTTGTCCATAACTTTGGCGCCATCAGCCACTGTATATAAATTTTTAATACGCTCAGGTAAAGATTCAATGGCCTTGGCGGCACCAATGGATGCCATTTTAGTTTTTATGCGCGGCTCGTAGTCAAAAGTTTTTAAATTCAGGGTTAAAATTTCTTTGGAGCTAGCGGTTTTTATTTTCTTAAAAAAGCCTTGCCCAGTTTTATCGCCCAACCAATTTTGCGCCACCATTTTTTCTAACCAAGCAGGTAAAATAAAAATATTTTTTGCTTCATCATTCGGACAATTGGCAGCCACCCCTGCAGCTACTTTCACTAAAGTATCAATACCCACCACATCGGCTGTTCTAAATGTAGCAGATTTTGGTCTACCCATTAAAGGTCCTGTCAAAGCTTCAATTTCATCAATACTCAATTCCAATTTCTCCATGATATGCAATACACTCATCATGCTAAAAACCCCAACTCTATTGGCGATAAAGGCAGGCGTGTCTTTACATAGCACCGTGGTTTTACCTAAAAACACATCTCCATAATGCATATGAAAATCAATCACAGCAGCATCTGTTTTTGCAGTAGGGATGACTTCTAATAAACGCAAATAGCGTGGCGGATTAAAAAAGTGCGTACCACAAAAATGTTTTTGAAAATCTTCACTACGTCCTTCTGCCATTAAATGAATTGGGATACCCGAAGTGTTAGAACTAACCAATGTGCCTGGCTTTCTAAATTTTTCTACCTCGTCGTAAATTAATTTTTTAATGTCCAACCTTTCTACTACTACTTCTATAATCCAATCTGCATGCGCAATTTTAGAAATATCATCTTTAAAATTTCCCGTACTTATATTATTGGCGTATTTAGTAAGGTACAATGGGGATGGATTGGATTTAATGGCAGCTTGCAAAGAATCATTCACCAATTTGTTTCTTTCTTTTGGTTGAGCACTTGCTTCTGTTCCTGGAGTAAGCATGTCTAAAAGCAATACTTCTACACCCACTCCAGCAAAGTGACAAGCTATTCTAGAGCCCATCACCCCACTGCCTAAGACCACTACTTTTTTGATTGAACGTTGCATAAATAAAGCATTTTTGTAAAATTAGTTAGTTATGCAACTATTTTCAAAAAAACTTTAGTTTTTAAACTATTTTTTTTGCCACTGATTGTGCCTTTTGACCTTTTAACAAATGCAGCTTGAGGGTATTGGGCTTTGAACTACATTTGTACCATGCAAGTAGATAATAAGTTAGTTGGCCATTTGGCACATTTATCCAGACTAAATGTAGCCCCTGAAAAAATGGACAAACTGGTTGCTGATATGCAGGATTTGGTTGGGTTTGTAGAAAAACTAAATGAATTAGATACCACTGGAACCGAACCATTGATGCATATGGGAGACGCTTATAATGTATTGCGTAAGGATGAAGTAAATGGATCCATATCAAGAGAGGCTGCTTTAAAAAATGCGCCCGATGCGGACGGAACATTTTTCAAAGTGCCTAAAGTAATTCGTAAATAATAAAACATGCCATCAGTCATTGAATTAAGAGATCTTCAGAAAAGCTATTTTATGGCAGGCCAAGCCATACCAGTTTTAAAAGGCATCAACTTAGACATCAATAGAAATGAGTATGTCGCATTGATGGGCCCATCTGGTAGCGGAAAAAGTACCCTGATGAATATTTTGGGCTGTTTAGATTCACCTACCAATGGTATGTACAATTTGAATGGACATGATGTAAGTAAAATGGCCGATGATGATTTAGCGGGCATTAGAAATATTGAAATTGGGTTTGTATTTCAACAATTTAATTTATTGCCAAGATTGTCCGCTGCAGAAAATGTGGCCCTGCCCTTGGTGTATGCAGGTATTTCTAAAAAAGACAGAATTGATCGTGCCATGGTGGCATTGGAAAAAGTAGGTTTGGCAGACAGAAGTCATCATAAATCTAATGAGTTAAGTGGAGGTCAAATTCAACGTGTGGCCATTGCGCGCGCTTTGGTGAACAATCCTTCTATTTTATTAGCCGATGAGCCTACAGGAAATTTGGATTCAAAAACATCCGTTGAAGTAATGGAACTATTTGGAAAAATACACTCTTCGGGTAACACGGTAATTTTGGTTACGCACGAAGAAGACATTGCTCGTTATGCACACAGAGTGGTGCGTTTAAGAGATGGAAATATAGAAACCGATACTGTAAACAAGGATTTCACCCATTTCTAATTTATCCTTTATTTTTAAGCGCCTTCATTGAACTTTATTTTATTAGTTTTGTTGTACAAATAAAATAAAGCTGTTTTAATTATTATCCAATGAAAATATATACCAAGGGGGGAGATTTAGGAAAAACCACATTAATTGGCGGAACCAGGGTTCCTAAGAGTCATATTAGAATTGAATCATACGGAACGGTAGATGAATTAAACTCCTTTATTGGTTTATTAAGTGATTTGCTTACAGATGCTGAAATCAAAACAATTTTAAAAGAAGTTCAGGATAGATTGTTTACTGTTGGATCTTCCTTGGCTTGTGATCCTGAAAAAGAACCTGCCTTAAAAATTCCCGATTTAAAAGAAGAAGACATTCTGTATTTAGAAAAGTTGATCGATAAAATGAATGAAGTATTGGAGCCTATGAAATCATTTATTTTACCTGGAGGACATCAAGCCATTTCTACTGCACATATTGCGCGTTGCGTTTGTCGTCGAGCCGAACGCTGGTGTGTGAATTTACAAGAAGAAGATTTGTTTGTAGAACCACTCGTAATTAAATATTTAAACAGATTGAGTGATTATCTTTTTGTTTTAGCAAGATACATTGGACACTTAAATGGAATTGCAGACGTTCCTTGGAAACCAAGGGTATAATTAGCTCAATTAAATAAACTTCCCGTCTTTCATTGTCAAACTTCGGTTGCTCATGGCAGCCAATGCTTCGTTGTGGGTAACAATTAAAAAACTTTGATTCAATTCGTTTCTTAATTTAATAAATAGTTCGTGTAAAGCATTGGCATTTTCACTGTCTAAATTTCCAGTTGGCTCATCTGCAAAAATGAGTGCAGGACTATTTAATAAGGCACGTGCCACTGCAACTCTTTGTTGTTCGCCACCCGAAAGACTATTTGGTTTTTTGTTTATTTTATCGGCAAGTCCCATGAGGTCTAATAATTCTTTGGCCTTTTGATCAATTTGTTTTTTGGGCATTTTCGCAATCCATCCTGGAATGGAAACATTTTCTAAAGCAGTAAATTCGGGTAGTAAATGATGAAACTGGAAAACAAAGCCCATTTTCTGATTTCTATATTTGGCAATGGCTGAATTTGATAAACTGCTTATATCCATCCCCTCTAAAATCACCTGGCCTTTATCTGCTTTTTCTAAACTGCTCACAATGTATAAAAGAGTCGATTTACCGGCACCAGACGGCCCAACAATACTTACCAATTCTCCGCGTTCAACCACCAAGGAAACCCCCTTTAGCACCGATATGGGGCCATAATCTTTCCATATGTCCTTGGCTATGAGTAGTTTTGGCTGTTGATCCATGATACAAACCTAGCAATTCCCTGTCAATTATGACAAAATTTAAAGATTTGTTTACATCCTGTAGAAAAAACAGATTTGGTTATATCATTTATACGGCTACTTTTGCAAAAAATAAAGCTATGTTTTGGACTTTAGAATTAGCCAGCTTTTTAGAAGAAGCTCCATGGCCAGCTAC
>CAIPJS010000074.1 GCA_903865435.1 uncultured Bacteroidota bacterium
AATTAATAAATCTGATCTTAACAATTATACAATTGCCAAAATATCGCTTTCACGCATGATCAATAAATCTTGACCTTCAATTTGAATTTCTGTTCCAGCATACTTGCCGTATAAAACGGTATCGCCTACTTTAACAATTACAGGTTCGTCCTTTTTACCTGCTCCAGCTGCGACAACAACGCCACGTTGTGGTTTTTCTTTAGCAGTATCAGGGATGATGATTCCTCCAGCTGTTTTTTCTTCTGCAGCGGCAGGCTTAACAATTACTCTGTCATGCAGAGGAGTAATGTTTAATTTCTTAGCCATACTTTATCGTTTTTTGTTTATTAATAAATATTGTAATTCCTATACAACTATAACCGTGCCACTGCAATTTTTACCTATTGAATAGGTCAAATTTTCAGTTTTATTGTTTTTAAAGCGTAAGGGAAGCAAATCTATGCCTAAAATTGCATGATTGGCAAAGGTTTATGGTAAAAAATGGCAGATTTTACCAATTATTTAGATAGATTTGCAGCCGTTTAGCTCTTATACATATGATGAACCGAAGAAATATTAGAATCAAAGTAATGCAGGTCTTGTACATGGTAGAAACCCAGAATCAAGGCAGTCCTAACAGTTTACTCCACAAGGAATTTGACAAAACACGCAATTTGTTTGTTTTCCTGGTTCATTTGCTACACCAAGTAGCCTTGTATGCCGAAGTAGAATCTCAACAAAGATCCTCCAAAAATTTACCCAACCAAGCCGATTTGTCCGTAAACATTAAGTTAGCTGGCAATAGCATTGTTTGGCAAACCATTGAAGCTGAATCTTTTAAAAAGGCAGTGGAATTGGTTAAACCTCAACAATGGCTTGAGGGAGATTTGGTCAAAACACTTTTCAGAAACTTATCAGAATCTAACCTTTACAATACCTATATTTTAGAGGAAAGTAGGGACAAGGCCAAAGAAAAAGAAATTTTGAAATACATTTTTGGCACCATTATTTTGGAATCTGAATCTACCCTAGAATACATTGATGAACATTTTAGCAATTGGGAAGATGAGGGGGAGATGATGATTGGATTTGTGCTGGACTATTTACAAAAACCAGGGGCTATTGATTTTATGGATTTGGTGGGTACGGAGAAAATGAAATTTGCCAACGATTTATTACAAACAGCCATTGAAAAAAAGGGCTATACCGAAGAAGTAATTAAGCCGAAATTGAATAATTGGGATATGGAACGTATTGCTGTGATAGATATGATCCTGCTTCGTTTGGGTGTTTGTGAATTGCTTTATTTTGATACCATTCCAACCAAAGTTACCATTAATGAATACATTGATTTAGCCAAGGACTATAGTACAGAACAAAGTGGACATTTTGTAAATGGGATATTGGATAATATTCACAAAGAATTAGTAGGCGCTGGAAAAATTCAAAAAATTAGTCACAAGGCAAAGGAGCCAAAAAAATAAGCTTCTAAATTGAATCAAAACCTTAATAGGTTTAGTATTATATTTGCAACACAGATTTTAATTTTTTTAAAATCACAACTATAAAAAAACAAACAATTAAATAAATTACAATGACACAAATTTTATTACAAGCGCCTCAGGGTGGTGGTACTTTTCAGTTGGTAATGTTAGGTGGAATTATCTTGGTATTTTGGTTTTTCATGATTCGCCCACAAGCTAAAAAAGCAAAAGAGCAAAAGAAGTTCATTGATACCATGCAAAAAGGGGATAAGGTAGTTACCATTGCTGGCATTCATGGCGTAATCAATAAAGTTAACGAAGACAATACCGTTCAATTGGAAGTAAGCCCAGGAAGCTACTTAAAAATTGAAAGATCTTCTATCAGCTTAGAATGGTCTCAGGCACTTAACAAATAAAACATTTGTTTAAATAAAATTAGAATCCGAAATTGAGGTAACTCATTTCGGATTTTTTATTGAATTATGGCATCACTCATTGGATTAACAGGTGGTATTGGGGCGGGTAAAACAACCGTTGCACAGGTGTTTAATACATTGGGCATTCCTGTGTTCAATGCAGATGACGTGGCAAAGGAATTAATGCAAACGAGTCCTGTCATTAAAGATCAATTAATCAAAACATTTGGATACAAAGTGTATGCTTCAAATGGAATTTTGGATAAAACCTATTTAGCAGGTATCGTTTTTAAAGATAAATACCAATTAGAACTATTGAACGCCATTGTGCATCCAATCACCATTCAAGCGGCGATGGATTGGGCAGCTACACAAACTGCACCTTATGTGATTAAAGAAGCAGCTTTAATTTTTGAATCAGCAGCCGCCGAAGGTTTGGACGCAGTCATTGGTGTTTCGGCGCCATTAGATTTACGCATACAAAGAGTCATGCAACGCGATGCTTGTACAAAACAAGAGGTAGAACAAAGAATGCAATATCAAATTAGTGATGCAATCAAATTAAAATTATGCGATTGGGTTATTGAAAATAACGATCGCGACTTAGTAATACCACAAGTAATAAAAGTAAATGAAGCCATTCTAGCAAAGATGGTTGCTTCAAATGGGTAGGAAATAAAAGGGAAGTTTTATTTTCCTATTAACTACTACTTAATCAATTTATAGCACCAGCGTTTTAACCTGCCTTCAAAATCAAATGGTGTAGTGGCTTTGGTGATGTCTTTAATTTTTTGGGTATGTATTTTGTCTTGTTCTAAAACAAATTTGGAATAGTTGGTGCTAAAATACAATATGCCTCCAGGCTTCATGGCTTTTAATACATCATTGATCAATTCTACATGGTCTATTTGAATGTCTAAAACCGATTTCATTCTTTTGCTATTACTAAAAGTAGGGGGATCCATTACCACCAAATTGTATTTGTTGCTGGGTAAGGTTTTTAAATATTGTTTTACATCGGCATGTACAAATTGATAAGCCACAATATTTTTTAAGTGATTGATTGCAAAATTTTCTTCGCTCCAACTTAAATAAGTTTTAGATAAATCTACCGAGGTAACATTTTTGGCACCTGCCGCTGCTGCATAAACAGAGAAGGAACTGGTATAGGAAAATAAATTTAAAAATTCAGTATCCTTGGCTTCGGCTTGTACCATTTGACGCGTCAATCGATGGTCTAAAAACAATCCAGTGTCTAGATAGTCGGTAAGGTTCACTAAAAATTTCAAACCATTTTCTTGTACCGTTATTATTTTAGCTTCAGGAACCGCTTCGTCTTTTTCATATTGTTCTTCCTTGTGATCCATGCGCTTGCGCACCCTTAAAAACATGTTTTCAATAGAGATGCCTGTAATGTTGGCAATGATGGTTTTGGTATTTGAAAGCCAAATGGCATGCTCTTCGTCTGTTAAAGCATGTCGACGATTGTATTCGGCAATATAAATATAGTTCTCGTATATTTCAATACAGATAGGGTATTCGGGCAAATCATGATCGTACAAACGCCAGCAACTTATATTTTGTCGCTTGGCTTGTTTCATTCGATGCTTATAATTTTTAAGCAATCGATTTTCAAACATTTGTAATTTCTCTGGTGTCATAGTGCAAGTGCTACTAAAAAAAAGAAGCGTTAGGGATATAACGCTTCTAAAATTAATTGATTTAAACTAGATGGCTTTATTTTAATTTAGCCAAAGCTACTTTAATGCGCGCCCAAGCTTTTTCAATATTGGCCATATTATTGGCAAAAGAAAAACGAACACAATTGGGTTCTCCAAATGCATCACCCATTACAGAAGAAACATTGGCTTCGTTTAAAATATACATGCTAAAATCGGGGGCATTGGTGATAGTAGTGGTGCCATCTGACTTGCCATAATACGCGCTAACATCTGGGAAAACATAAAATGCACCTTGTGGCGCAAAACATTTAAACCCAGGAATATCATTCACTAAGGCCAAAGTTTTTTCACGGCGGCGTGTAAATTCTTCGGTCATTTCAATGGATGGTTTTAAATCTCCAATCAAAGCAGTAACCGCTGCTTTTTGTGTAATACTACAAGTGCCAGATGTAAATTGACCTTGTAATTTTTCCATGGCTTTAGCAAGTTCTACATTAGATGCAGTGTACCCTAAGCGCCATCCAGTCATAGCGAAACCTTTACTTAATCCATTGATCACAATGACTTGATCTTTCACCTCTGCAAATTGTGCAATGCTTTCATGTTTGCCTATGAAGTTGATGTATTCATAAATCTCATCT
The DNA here is from genome assembly GCA_903865435.1 of uncultured Bacteroidota bacterium. Classification (GTDB taxonomy): domain Bacteria; phylum Bacteroidota; class Bacteroidia; order Chitinophagales; family Chitinophagaceae; genus Sediminibacterium. The sequence continues at coordinate 4,203 of CAIPJS010000074.1, forward strand.
GATAAAATAGTAATGCCAGGATATTTCTTAAACATAATGGCTAAGGCTTCTAATTCCTCTTTGCTGTACACAGCTCCAGATGGGTTACAAGGTGAAGAGAACATGAACACTTTTGTTCTTGATGTAATAGCAGCTTCTACTTGTGCAGGGCTTACTTTAAAACCATCTGCTACCGTACTTCTAATTTCTACCACTTTACCGCGCGCAATTTTTACCAATTCGGAATAAGTAACCCAATATGGGGTAGGAATGATTACCTCATCGCCATCATCCACTAATGCTAAAATTGCATTGGCCAAACTTTGTTTGGCACCTGTAGAAGTAACAATATTTTCGGGTTTGTAATCTAAATTATTGTCGCGTTTTAATTTACTGCAAACCGCTTCTCTTAAATCGGCAAAACCGGCAACAGGTGTATAGTGACTCCAGTTGTCATTAATGGCTTTGATGGCAGCATCTTTAATATGCTGTGGGGTATCAAAATCGGGCTCGCCCAAACTTAAATCAATTACATCTTTGCCTTGTGCTCTTAACTCACGGCCTAATTTGGCCATCTTTAAAGTTTCTGGCTCACTGAATCTGTTTAATAAAGAAGATAAAATCATGATTGCTTATTTGTGTTACAAATTTCGCAAATAATTGGCAAACAGATGTAAGTTTTACAAAGAGATAAGTAATTAATTATTCCCTATTTGTTAATATCTATTGGGCAGCATCCAATAAGGGAGTTAAATTGGCCAAAAACTGTTTTTTACGCTTCAATTCATAGTCGTAAATCAATTGGCCTAAGTTTTTATAAAAAGGATAGCCCACTGTATCATAATCATATTTGCTATCATTAAGCACGCCATCGCTATTGCAATAAATTACTGCGCTCAACATAAATTCAATTTTCTTTTCCGGATCTATGATATAGGCAATGTCCAATAAGAATCCATAAGCATCTCCTTCTTTATTAAATATTTTTATATTATTTGGAAAGGGTCCTTTAGCAGCACCAGCATACAAAAACTTGCCATAGGCCGGCCAGTATTTGGCCGTATCATAGCTGGGGTATTGCGACTCGGGAGGTAAAGTATGCATCCAATGCAATAAAAATTTTCGATCTTCGGTTGTTAAATTAAATTGTTGTTGTTTGGGGGTTTGATCAAAAAACACAACCGATCTTAATATATGTGTAAGATCACTTAAATAAATTCTATTTTTTTCAGAAAAATTAAGTGGCCCTTTGATTAAAGAATCCTGGTTATTGTAATAAGCATCTCCAATAAATGCATTGTAATAGGGTAAACTGTCTTTATTCACCTGAGCGGGTTGATGGTAAATAATTTTATCGGTTGCATCGTAAAAATTAATGGCTTGTGTATTTCTGTTTTCAACAGCGGTTCTACCAAGCTCTAATCTATTTCTTATGAACACATCTTTATAACCCTTAGCAGCTAGTTTTTCATGGATGGTATGGGGGGTGATAAATTCAAATAACCGATTGGCTGCATTGTTGTCACTCACTAAAAATATTTCTTTAATGGCTTCTTCAACATTTTGGGTACCATCAATGGCATACGGATTATTGTATATAGTTTCCTGTCTTGAAGAAACACTATCAAAAGTCATTAAAGTAGATTTGGTTAAACCTTTAATTTTTAAATTGTTTATTTTTTCTAGTGCTAAAAATGCGAGGGGCATTTTTACGGTGCTCGCTGGATAAAAATAATTTTTTGGATTAAGATGATAGGTATATTCTTTAAAATGTGGAATATTGTTTTTATCTCTATTGATTTGGGTATAAATAATTTGTACTCGGTAAGCTTCAGGATTTGCCAAAACTGCTCCAAATTGTGCAGGTTTTTCTTGCATTAATTGTTGCAATAATTGCGCTCCTGATTGTGTGTGGCCAGACAATTCTATGAATAAGAAGCTTAGTAGGCAGGCGCAAAATTTCATACTCAAATGTATATAAACTAAGCTATATTTGGAACAGCCTATGGAAAAGTTTATTTCGGTTTTTGATATGTTTAAAATATCGGTTGGGCCATCAAGTTCTCATACCTTAGGCCCTTGGCTTGCCGCAAAAAAATGTGTTCAAAAAATTGAGCTGCTTTTTGGTTTAGAAAAAGTAAAGTCTATTCAAGTTTTATTATATGGTTCACTTGCTAAAACCGGCAAAGGTCATGGAACAGGAATGGCCATTTTGATGGGTTTGATGGGGGAGGATCCCATTACGTCTGATACAGATGCCATTGCCTCTAAAATTGAAAAAATTACAACAGATAAAATAATTCTTTTAAATAATAAAACGAGTTTGCCATTTCATGTAGAAAAAGAGGTACAATTTTTAAAAGATCAATTATTACCGCATCATCCCAATGGAATGCAATTTATGGTGACCATTGGAGCGCAAATATATACTTATACCTATTATTCTATTGGTGGTGGATTTATTGAAGAACAAATAGAAACAAACAATCAAGTTGCTTATATTTCATTAACCGAAAATAACAATTCAAAAGAATCTGAAGTGCCTTTTGATTTCAACAATTCAAATGAACTATTACATTGGTGTATTAAAACCGGTCTTCCTATTTGTGAGATAGTAAAAGAAAATGAAAAAACAATCAAAGACGAAATGCAAGTGGCGCCTTCTTTAGAACATATCTGGGAAGTGATGTTGGCTTGTATGTATAAAGGATGTCATACAGAAGGGGAATTGCCTGGAGGTTTATTTGTTAAGCGTAGAGCATTTGCTATCAATCAAAAATTATTAAAAGGAGCAGTTTATACCAATGTGCATGAATGGATGGAAGCAATAAAAAAAACTGGAAATAATTTTTCATCTATTTTGGATTGGGTAAGTTGTTTTGCTTTAGCGGTGAATGAACAGAATGCCTCTTTTGGAAGAGTCGTTACAGCACCAACGAATGGTGCTGCTGGTGTAGTACCTGCTGTATTGATGTATGCGCTTTTGTTTTCAGAAAATAAAAATGCTGAAAAGGTTTCCAATTTTTTATTGACCGCAAGTGCAATAGGAATTTTATTTAAAAATGGGGCAACCATTTCTGCAGCAATGGGCGGATGTCAAGCAGAAATTGGCGTTTCATCTGCTATGGCTGCAGCGGCACTTACTGAATATTTAGGAGGAAATCAAAAGCAAACTTTAATGGCTGCCGAAATAGCAATGGAACATCATTTGGGATTAACCTGTGATCCTGTAGGAGGTTTGGTGCAAATACCATGTATTGAAAGAAATACCATGGGTGCCATTAAAGCGATTACCGCTGCGCAATTGGCTTTACAAAGCAAACCCGATTTGGCATTAGTGAGTTTGGATAAAGTCATTAAAACAATGTGGAATACAGCATTGGATATGAGTATAAAATATAAAGAAACCGCCGAAGGCGGGTTGGCCATTCAAATCCCAATTGGTCTTGCAGAATGTTAAAATTTCATTAGTCCATTTCAACCAAAGAATAATCTTGAATCACATTGTACAAGGTGCCCCTTTCTACAGGCTTTCTATGTGCTTGTTTAATTAATCTTACCAATTCTTCGGTGGTCATGGCTGGGGTTTGTTCTTCACTACCTGCCATGGAATAAATTTTAGTAGTATCGTCGATGGTGCCATCAATATCATTCACACCATAACTTAAAGTAAGTTGTGCTATTTCACGACCCAACATAGGCCAGTAGGCTTTCACATGCGGGAAATTATCTAAATACAAACGAGAAATGGCATACATTTTTAAATCATTGGCCATGGTAGATTCTGGCACATCATGCATGTCATTGTCCTTGTTTCTAAATTTCAATGGAATAAAAGTATTGAAACCCTTGGTTTCATCTTGAAGCTGTCTTAGTCTTTCCATATGATCAATGCGGTGTTCAGCTTTTTCAATATGACCATACAATAATGTTGCATTGCTGTGCATGCCTAAATGATGTGCTGTTCTATGAATATGCAACCACTCGTCGGCAGTGGCCTTGTCGGCACAAATAATGGTTCTAATGTCTGGATGAAAAATTTCAGCACCGCCACCAGGTAAAGAATCCAATCCTGCTTCATGTGCTAATTTCATGCCTTCTTCGGTACTTAATTTTGCTTTGCGGAACATATAATCCAATTCAACAGGCGTGAATCCTTTAATATGTAATTCAGGACGATGTGCTTTAATGGCTTTTAATAAAGTAATGAAAAATTCTAAAGTTAATTTAGGATGAACGCCTCCCACAATATGCACTTCGGTAACAGGTTTGCCATCATAAGATTTTACAATGTCCATCATTTGGTCAATGGTTAGTTCCCATCCTTCTTCTTTGTGTGCATATAATTTTGAGTAAGAACAAAACTTGCAAGAGAAAACGCAAACATTGGTAGGTTCAATATGAAAGTTCTTATTAAAGTAAGTGGTATCGCCGTGTAATGATTCTCTTTTCCAATTCGCTAAAGCACCTACATAGGGTAGCGATGCTTTCTCAAATAAATAAACGCCTTCATCAAAACCAATGCGTTCATTATGAATAATTTTATTTCCAATTTTTTGTAAGAGATTGTTTTTTTCAGCTGCAATAATGATCTCGATATTACTTGTACCCATAGTCCAAATGTTTAGAGCGCAAAGTTACCGAATATCTGAATAATTATGGTATTAGCCTATTAAAATACCAGCAATACTTGCAGATAAATAAGAAGCAAGGGTTCCACATAAAAGTGCTTTTAGGCCTAGCTCGGCTAAGTCCTTACGTCGATTGGGTGCTAATTCACTAATACCTCCAATAAGCATACCCACGCTGCTAAAATTTGCAAAGCCACAAATAGCTATACTTACAATAAGCAATCCTTTCTCTGTAATAATAGGCACTACTTTACTGGTTAAACTTTTAAAAGCTACAAATTCATTTATGGTTAATTTTTGTCCCAATAAGGTGGCTGCATTTTGAATATCGGCAGTTGGAATACCCATGGCCCAAGCCATTGGATAAAATAATTTTCCAAATAGAAAATTTAAACTCAAATGTAAGTTGGGGTTAAACAAATGTCCAATTGAAAGCATACACCAGTCAATCATGGCAATTAAAGCAATAAATCCAATCAACATGGCAATCACATTCATGGCTAATTTAAACCCATCACCTGCACCATGTGTTATAGCATCAATGGTATTGCTGTATTGACTTTTTACTTGCAGTGTAACTTTACCCATGGTTTGAGAAACTTCTGTTTCAGGGAAAATAATTTTAGCAATGACCAATGCCCCTGGAGCCGCCATTAAACTTGCGGTGATCAATTTTGGAGCTAAATCTATACCTGCTTGCGCTCCCATATTCGCATATACAATTAATATTCCACCTGCAATACAAGCCAAGCTTCCACTCATACTGGCCAATATTTCACTTTTAGTCATGGTGGCTAAATAAGGACGAATCATAATTTGTGCTTCCACCTGTCCCACAAAGGCACTGGCCACATTGCTTAAGGCTTCGGCTCCACTTACACGCATAATAAAATTCATGGCTTTGGCTACCACCGCAACAATTCTTTGCATGATACCAAAATGATAAAATAAGGCAACCAATACACAAACCAATATAATCGTTGCGGTCACATTAAAAGCAAAAACAAAGCCGCCGTTGGCAAAATCGGCCACACCGGTTGGGGTAGTTGCTGCTACACCACTGTATACAAATGCGGCACCTGCACGCGCAAACTGTTCAATTTTTCCCATACCTCTGCCTAATAACTGGAAAAAGCTGGTCACTGCTGGAATTTTCAAAATTAGAAAACCAATGGTTAATTGAAGCAATAAACCACTTCCCACCAAACGGTAATTAATATTCTTCTTGTTATTGGAGAATAGAAATGCAATCATTAAAATAATCACAATACCAATAAGGCCTTGAAATCTTTCCATAGGTTTTAATTTGAAATAGGAAGATAAAAAAAAATAGGCAAACTAGGCCTATTTTTTAAATTCGTCTTATGTGCAGTTAAACTATAAATGCGACTGTATTTTCTTGTCTAGTACCGACTTAGGTACAGCACCAATTTGCTTGTCTACTACTTGACCGCCTTTTACAAAAAGGATAGCTGGGATAGAAGTAATACCAAAGTTCATGCTTAATGTAGGATTTACATCCACATTCACTTTACCAATATTTACTTTGCCTGCATATTCGGTAGCCAATTCTTCAATGACTGGTCCGATTGCTCTGCATGGTCCACACCATTCTGCCCAAAAATCAATCACTGTTAATTTATCACTTTCCATTACGGTGGTTTGGAAATTGGCATCTGTAAATTCTAAACTCATATATTATTTTTTAATTTTGTTTGTTTAATGATTGTATTGTTACTACTTCAAAAATAGTTCCAAAGGCTGATACCTGCCTATTTGACTTTTCCACTTTATAAAATTGTCTTTGGGGACAAATTCTATGGCAGGCTTTCGGACGAAGCGACGTATTCAGTGTGTGACTAGGTAACAAGATTCACTTGTACATTAAGCGTTGGGTTACTGTCTAAGTAGGCCACCAGTTCGTCATTCATCAAAAACCCTTTTTCAAAAGTGAGCAAACTAAAGGCCAATTGTTCGATGGGTTCAACGAAAGTCATTTTAAATGCGGATTTACCTGGGTTCTGTTTTAAGTTCTTTTCAAAAAAATGAATCATCTCATTATTGAGGTTGGCAGGGTGTAAGCTAATTTCAATAGATCTGGTTTGTACTTGTTTTACCGTTTCTAATAAAGACATTTGAACAATCTTAAATTCAAATTGATTGGATTGATTGTACCTGGTTCTAAATGAGCCATTGATGAATATCTTTTGTCCTACTTCCAAATAGTTTTGGAATTTAACATAATCCTCGCTCCAAAGCAAAAAGTCGGATTTGCCTGTAAAATCTTCAATGACAAAAGAGCCGAAGTTCTTTCCGGTTTTGGTGACCCTATGTTGCACATCGGTGATTAAACCAGCCAATTTAAATTGTCTTCCTAATTGATTGGGAAACATATTCAAACTATCCCTTACCTCATTAAAAGAATTAATAGGAGTAAACTGATAATGACGCATTTCAAATCCAAAATGATCCAAGGGATGCCCACTCATAAACATGCCTGTAATGTCCTTTTCATGGTCTAGTTTTTCGGTCAAAGTCCACTCTTCACAAAGGGCCATTTTAGGCACAGGCACATGCATGGCCGATGGAAGGTCGCCAAATAGGGTATTGGTACTTCCCACATTGATGGTTTGCAATGCTTGGGCATAACTAATTAATTTTTCCAATCCATTGGTTCTATCTCCGTCGGCTATATTAAAGTATTGCGCACGGTGGTATTCTGGGAAACAATCAAAGGAACCTGAGTAGGCCAAACTTTCTAAAGATTTTTTATTTACAGAACGAGACAATACTCTTTTCATAAAATCGACCATGTCTTTGAAATGTCCTGCTTTGTTTCTTTCAGCGATAATCATATCAATGGCCGCTTCGCCCACACCTTTTAATCCGCCTAAGCCAAATCTAATTTCTCCTTTTTTATTCACCGAAAATCCATTCAAAGATTCATTCACATCAGGCCCCAACACTTTAATGGCCATTCTTTTACATTCTTCCATGAAAAAAGTAATCTTGTCGATACTTCCTGCATGATTTAATACCGCCGACATGTATTCCCCAGGGTAGTGTGCTTTCAAATAAGCGGTTTGATACGCCAAGTAAGCATAACAAGTAGAATGTGATTTATTAAAGGCATATTGCGCAAAGGCTTCCCAATCGGTCCATACTTTTTCCAATACATTTTCAGGATGTCCATTTTTCACAGCGCCTGAAACAAACTGTGCTTTCATTTTATCCAAGACCGATTTTTGCTTTTTACCCATGGCCTTTCTTAATACATCGGCATCGCCCTTGGTAAAGCCTGCAATTTTTTGACTGAGCAACATGACCTGTTCTTGATACACCGTAATACCATAAGTGTCGGAAAGAATTTCTTCCATCACAGGTAAATCGTATTTAATTAGTTCACGTCCATGTTTACGCTCAATAAAATTTGGTATATAGGCCATTGGGCCAGGGCGATACAAGGCGTTCATGGCAATTAAATCGGCAAACTTATCGGGTTTTAAATCACGCAAATGTTTTTGCATGCCCACACTTTCAAATTGGAAAGTGGCATTGGTTTCGCCGCGTTGATATAAAGTAAAAGTTTTGGCATCATCAAGAGGAATTAAATCCAAATCAATCGTTACATCATGATTTTGTTTAATTAATTCCAAAGCCGTTTTTAAAATAGACAATGTTTTTAATCCCAAGAAGTCCATTTTAAGTACGCCGGCTTCTTCAATTACACTTCCTTCAATTTGTGTTACCCATAAAGTAGAATCTTTGGCGGTGGCCACGGGCATGATTTCGGTTAAATCGCTAGGGGCAATAATAATACCTGCTGCGTGTATGCCTGTATTACGAATGGAACCTTCTAAACGCTCTGCTTCATGTAATACAGCGGCGCGTAAATCATTGCCTTTGTATATTTCACGCAATTTTTTTACATTATCAATATCTTCTGGTTGATATCCTTCGCGCTCTGCCAAAGATTTTTCTCCTTCTTTTACTGTAAGTGGAGCATGTAAACATCTGTTTAATTCTGTGCCTGGTTTATCGGGAACGAGTTTAGCCAATAAATTACTTTCAGATAAAGGCAAGTCCATCACACGGGCTACATCCTTGATACTACTTTTTGCAGCCATGGTACCATAGGTAACAATTTGTGCTACTTGTTCCTTACCATATTTGTCTACTACATAGTCAATTACTTTTTGACGGCCCTCGTCGTCGAAGTCCGTATCAATATCGGGCATGCTCTTACGATCGGGATTTAAGAATCTTTCAAACAGCAATTGATATTTGATGGGATCGATATTGGTGATGCCAATACAAAAAGCCACCACAGAACCTGCTGCAGATCCTCTGCCTGGCCCAACAAACACACCCATATTGCGCCCTGCTTGAATAAAATCACTTACAATTAAAAAGTATCCAGCAAAACCCATGGTACGAATGGTGAACAATTCAAAATCGATGCGCTCTTGTAATTCAGTTGTTATTTCGGGGTATCTTTTATGTGCACCTTCCCAGGTTAAATGTTTTAATAATTCCCATTGATTCATGTTGGCTTCCTTATGAATTTGGAATTCCTTAGGAATAGGGAAGGCAGGAAGTAGTATGTCTTTTTTTAAATTCAAGACATCTACTTTATCTACAATGGCATTGGTATTGTCAATCGATTCAGGAAGATCACTAAATAAAGCAGTCATCTGTTCCTGCGTCTTGAAATAAAATTGGTTATTTGGAAATTTGAATCTTCTGTTTTTGATTTGAATTTCATCGTTTACAAAATCGTCAAATCCTGGAGTAGCTTGTTTTTCTCCCGTATTGATACACAATAAAATATCATGTGCATTGGCATCATCTTCATTAATGTAATGACTATCGTTGGTAGCAATAACCGGCACTTTGTATTTTTTGGCAAACTTTAAAAGTTGTGCATTAATAGTTTCTTGCTCTGGAATTTTGTGTCTTTGAATTTCGATGTAATAATCTTCACCAAAAATATCCAACCACCATTTAAATTCTTTTTCTGCAGCCGATTCATCATGATGCAAAATGGTTTGGGGTACATAAGCACCAATGCAACAAGTAGTAGCAATAATACCTTCGTGGTATTTTAAGATCAATTCTTTATCAATTCGCGGATACTTGCTGTACATCCCTTCGATATATCCAAGAGAGGTAAGTTTGATTAAGTTCTGGTAGCCAATTGCATTTTTTGCCAATAATACTTGATGGAATCTTTGGTCTTTGGCTTCCTTTGTAAATTGTTTTACATGTCTGTCTTTCACCACATAAAATTCACAACCTACAATAGGTTTTACCACTGGTGCTAAAATGTCTTTCCCTTCTTTGTCTTTTCCAATGACTTTGGTTTTTTTCCAAGCCTGACTTACAAATTTAAATGCCCCAAACATATTGCCATGATCGGTGATGGCTAAAGCGGGCATGTTGTCGGCCATGGCTTTTTCATACAAGCCTTCGATAGAGGCGGCGCCGTCTAAAAGTGAATATTGGGTATGAACGTGTAAATGAGAAAAACTTGGCATCGGGTATTGGGACTATGGCCACAAATATCGTTAAAAACAGGAGCTTCGGGGGGCTTAATTTTCCACAAAAAAGGCTTTTAACAGGCTATTTTCTAAAATTTTTGAAGTACTTGGCTTAACTTGCCATCGATGTTAAAAAACAAAGTTTTAAATATTTTATTGCTTTTTGTATTGGTCATTGCATTGGATAGTTGTACTACGCTAAAAAATGTATCTTCTACTTTTAAAACAAACTTTAAAAATGGTATGGTATCAAAGCAAAAGGACAGTTATGATCAAAGTTCCATGATGGATACCAGTTCGATAGATTTTTTGGATAATATTTCAGTAACACCAGGCAGCAATTATATCAAAAATGGTTCAGGTAAAATGGTGACTGAAAAGAAAAATAATATGGCCACTAAGTATGATGTGATGCCATCCAATTTGTCCGAAGGCGAAAAACTAAATTGGTTGCAATTAAAATATTCCTTGAGGATGGACATTCCTGCAGAATCTATTACCAATATTCCTTTGTTGCAAAAAATTGATGAGTGGTGGGGAACGCCCTATAGTTTAGGAGGCAGTACCAAAAACGGTGTGGATTGTTCTTATTTTACTTTTGATGTAATGAAAGAAGTTTATAAAGTAAATTTAAAAAGAACGGCTGCTGAACAATACGATCAAAGTTCAAAAATTGAATGGAACAATTTAAAAGAAGGGGATTTGATTTTCTTTAAAACTGAAGGCCGAAGAAATATTTCTCATGTTGGTATATATTTAGCCAATAATAAATTTGCACATGCGTCCAACAGTCAAGGGGTTACCATTAGCGACTTGGCAGATCCTTACTGGCAAAGAAGATTGTACAGCTTAGGAAGGGTAGCTGCGCAGAACTAAAATTTACTTTCCTCTAATTTTACATAATATTTATCCTGAATCAATTTTGCCAATTCTTTTACGTTAAACTTTTCCATTTTTATCAATCGTTTTTTGGGCTCATAATCCATGGGTAAGAGAGAGAGCGTTGTATGATCGTATACTACATTAATGGGCAAATTAAATCCAACCACACAGTTTTTGTATTGATAGGTCAATATTTTTTCGGTACTATCGTAATAATAATTAAAAATTGGAATTTGTGTATTTCTTAAATATTGATCAAATGTTTTACTAAAATTAAAATTAGATTTGTTTGAAATGTAATTTTCGATTTGTTGGGTGCTAACTGTTTGATGATAAAAATCTTTATTCAATCCAATTAAAATACTTCTAAAAAGGCTATCGTTGTTAATGGCTTGACGAATGCTATGTAACATCACAGCACCCTTGGCATACATATCCCCACTTCCTTCATTATTGACACCGTATTTACCAATAATGGGAATGTCATTTCTAATTCTTTTTCTCATCCCATAAGTATATTCGTTGCCTGCTTCTTTACCATAATAAAATTCGGTATACAATGTTTCGGCATAACTATTGATGCCTTCGTGCACCCACATATCTGCAATATCATTAGTCGTAATATTATTGGCAAACCATTCGTGCCCACTTTCATGCACAATAATATAATCCCATTTTAAACCCCAGCCAGTTCCAGACAAATCACGACCTAAATAACCATTTGCAAATTTATTTCCATACGCAACAGCCGATTGATGCTCCATACCCAAATGCTGACTTTGAATTAATTGATAGCCATCTTCATAAAAAGGATAAGGGCCCATCCAATATTCAAAAGCTTTTAACATTTGAGGCACTTGTGTAAACTGCGCTCTAGCTTTTTCTTCACTTTCTCTAAGTACCCAATAATGAATGTCTAAATCTCCCTTTAAGCCAGGATATTGTTCTTTCCAACCAATATAATCACCAATGTAGGGGATGATGGTATAGTTATTAATAGGGCTGGTGACTTCCCAGGTATAGGTAGTCAAGCCATTATTTTTTGTAGTTGTTTTTAATCGACCATTACCTATTGCCATTAAGGAATCAGGCACAATCATGGTTAAGCTAGCACCATTATTGGGTTCGTCCGATTGGATGTCTTTGCAAGGATACCAAACTGAAGCACCTAAACCCTGACAAGCCACACTCATCCATGGTTTACCATTGGCATCCTTTTTCCAAATCCAACCACCATCCCAGGGAGGCTTGATGGCTTCGCGGGGGACCCCATGGTAATAAATATTTAATTTAAAATTCGTATTGATGGCAGGATGTTCATTTAATTTAGCCATTGCAATATTTCCATCTCTGGTAAAACTAAGTACAGTTGATTTTTGATTGGAATTAATCGCGCTATAAATAATGCTGTCTATAATTAAAGGAACTTGTAAATCTATTTGAATATCATTACTGGCTTTAACTACTTTGGCAGTCCAAACCACATTGCCTTGAATACTTTTAGTTTCAAAAAAAGGATGTACCGTGATATCGTATTTTAAAATATCAAACCAATCTCTTTGGTCATTCAAGCTGCCTCTAAGCGTATCTGCTTTTGTAAAAATAGGTTGTGCTTTGGTGGATGCAGCAAATGTTAAAAGTAGTAGCAACAGAAAAATATTTCTCATAAATCGAGATTTTTTTATAGAATCCTAGTTTTAATCTTTCTTTAATTTATTCGCAAAAACTTTTTCAAATTTTTCCAATTTAGGCCCAATCACATATCTGCAGTAGCCTTGGTTGGTATTGTTGTTGTAATAATTTTGATGATAGCTTTCTGCAGAATAAAATTTAGTAAAAGCAGTAATCTCAGTAATAATGGGTTTGTCCCAGGCTTTGGCCTCGATTAATTTGTGTTTGTACTTTTCGGCCACTTCTTTTTGATGCTCATTGTGGTAAAAAATAACACTTCGGTATTGAGGCCCCACATCATTGCCTTGTTGATTGGGTGTAGTAGGGTCGTGTGTTTTCCAATACACGGCCAAGATATCATCTAAACTTATTTTAGTGGTATCAAAAGCAATTTGACAAACTTCAGCATGTCCCGTATTTTTATCACAAACTTGTTCGTAAGTAGGATTGTCTACAAAGCCACCGCTATAACCGCTGGTTACTTTAACCACGCCTTCTAATCTTTGATAAATGGCTTCGGTACACCAAAAGCAACCTGAACCTAGGGTAATGGTTTCTGTATGGGTCATATCTATTTTTTTTGTGTTTTTTTGTTTAGTAGGTTGTGCACAGGCGCTTAAATACACCATAGAAACTAATAATAAACTGGTTTTCATAAATTGTTTCATCATTGTAAACTTTTCTTAATTGTATCAGGTTAATTGGGCGCAATCAAATTCGCTGTAAATTATAACAAAATTAGCTTTGATTTGTTCTCATTTAGTTAATGTTTATTTAAGTAAATTCGTGCTCTATTTTAGACCCTATGCGCGTATACCCAGAAAATGCCCTTACTCAATTAGAATTTGATAAAATAACCACTATTTTATTGAACTATTGTCAGACCAATATGGGGGTAGAGCAGGTGAATGAAATGCGTATTCATACCCATCAAAAATACATCGAAGAGGCGCTGAGACAAACCGAGGAGTTTAAGTTCATCAAACTAGCCAATCAATATTTTCCTACCGACTTTGTTTTAGACATCAGAAAGGATTTAAAATTATTAGGAATTCCCGGTGCACAGTTAACCGGAGAGCAGTGGTTATTAGTAAGACGTTTAGTAGATCATATACAACAAGTATTTAAATGGTTCGATGCTGAAAGGCAAATGGCCTATTCCAATTTGTATATAGTAGTAAAATCATCCTATTATGAAAAAGCAATAATTGATTGCATCGATATAATTATTGACGATAGAGGTTCGGTGAAAGACAATGCTTCGGAAGATTTAGCTAAAATTAGACATCAGTTATTTAAGAAAAGGCAGGAGCTGCGCCGCATTTTTGAAAAAGTAGTACAACGATTAGCCAAGTCGGGTTATACCGCCGACATTGATGAAAGCTTTAGCAATGGCCGAAGAGTGGTGGCCGTTTTTTCTGAATATAAAAGACAGGTAAAAGGTTTTTTACATGGAGAGAGTGATAGTCGTAAAACAGCATTTATAGAACCGGAGGAAACTATTGAACTGAATAATGATTTGTATGGATTAGAGCAAGATGAATTAAAAGAAGTACAAAAAATATTAAGAGCCTTAACAGCTCAGTTGGCACCTTATTCCACTTTGCTTTTAAGCTATGCACAAATTATTGGCAGTTTTGATTTTATAAGAGCCAAGGCTTTACTAGCCATTGATATGAATGCCAACAGACCCATGGTACATAATAAAGCCATTACGCATTTAATTGAGGCCTATCATCCCTTACTATACATATATAATAAGGCATCGGGTAAGAAAACCATACCGGTTAATTTAGAATTAGATGATGAAGCGCGTATTTTAATTATTAGTGGGCCCAATGCTGGTGGTAAGACTGTTTCTATGAAAACATTGGGCTTGAATCAAGTGATGTTGCAAAGTGGATTACTTGTGCCAATGAGTGCTACCTCACAAATGGGTATTTACAAACAATTATTTATTCAACTTGGAGATACACAAAACCTTGCCTTTGAATTAAGTACTTATTCAAGTCATTTATTACACATGAAGCATTTTATTGAAAATGCCAATGGTAAAACTTTGTTTTTTATAGATGAACTAGGAAGTGGAAGTGACCCGCATTTAGGAGGTGCATTTGCAGAAGTGATATTAGAAGAATTATCGCATAGACATGCGCAAGGTATTGTGACCACGCATTATTTGAATTTAAAAGTAATGGCCAACCATAATAAAGGTATTATTAATGGAGCCATGCAGTTTGATGAAGTAAAGTTAGAACCACTGTATCAATTAGTCATAGGCAAGCCTGGTAGTTCATACACATTTGCTATTGCAGAGAGAATTGGACTACCTAAGCATTTAATTAATAGAGCTAGAAAATTAGTGGATAGTCATCATTTTGAATTAGATAATTTATTAAATAGAACAGAGCAGGATTTACAATTGGTGCAACAGGAAAGAAAAGAACTACATAAGAAGCTAAAAGAAAATGATAGCCTGAAAACGGAACTAGATAAAGTACTAAACAAAGAAAAGCATGTTCAACAAATTGAATTATTAAAAGAACAGAATAGAGTGTCTGAGGAAAAGTTTGCTTATTTAAAAGATATGGAGCGAAAAATAAAGCAAATAGCACTTGATTGGAAAAAGTCGGATAAGAAGGAA
This sequence comes from uncultured Bacteroidota bacterium, assembly GCA_903865435.1. Taxonomy (GTDB): domain Bacteria; phylum Bacteroidota; class Bacteroidia; order Chitinophagales; family Chitinophagaceae; genus Sediminibacterium. Next base: position 19,550 of record CAIPJS010000074.1, read on the forward strand.
GAAGTGATGAAAAATTTATACAATTTATTATTTAAGACCAATGATAAGATTATTATTAATAGATTGGCTAAAAAAGTAGATAAACAGTATAAAGAAACCAAGCAACCTATTATTGTGGGGGCTATTGTTAAATTGAAAAAGAATTATCAGGTGGGAGAAGTCATTGGCTTTAAAGGAAAAAGAGCCATTGTGAAAGTAGGTCAGCTTCCAATGAATATAGATGTAGATGATTTAATGGTGGTGGAGAAAATTGAAGAGATTACAAAGAAATAAATTTCAAGTTATGGTAATAGATAAATTAAGTGAGATAAATAAATACGTTGGTTTGCATCCTCGTTTTGCTAAAGCAATTGATTTTATAGTAACCACTAATTTAATGAGTTTGGAGCCAGGCACTATTTTGGTAGATGGGGAAGACATCAAAGCCATTGTCATCAATGATCCCAATGTTACCGAAGAAGCTTCCTTAGCTGGTTTTGAATGTCACAATACCTATATCGATATTCAAATTGTATTGCAAGGCAAGGAGAAAGTGGGCTGGAGGTCTAGAACAAGTTCTAGTGAACCCAAAAGTGACTATGATGATGAAAAAGATGTTTTATTTTATGCAGATGCACCTACTATGTTTTTTGAATTGCATGCTGGTATGTTTGGTATTTATTTTCCTACAGATGTGCACGCACCTATGATTGGGGATGGCTTTATCAGAAAAATTGTGATGAAAGTAAGGGTACTATAAATCAATTAAATATAGTAGTTTTATTATATGAAAAAAGGTCCTGATTATATTTTGCTATTTTTTGCTGCTATTTATTTAATTGTGCATTTTATTCCGGATTTAGGCGGCGCCGATGTAATGGGGGCTCAGTGGTTGTATACCAGTGTGGTGGATTTGGTGGTTTTTGGATATTTATTTTTTGAAAAAGACAAATACAAAGAAGCGGTTCAATCTATTTTTAACAGCAGGTTTACATGGGTGTATTTATTATATTTTATTTGGGCAATCATTTCTATTTCTTATGCCATGAATGCCATTGAGGCCTTGGTTTGTTTGGCAAGGTTAACCAGTACTTTTTTATTGTTTGTGAATGTTTCCATTTTATTGTACAAAAAGGATTTGAATGCAATCTATACGTATTTGTGTTGGATCATGAGTTTTGTTTTATTGTATGATGCCCTATATGTAATATCGGGTTTCACCAATAATTTGGATACCATGAAATTGGATGCCAATATTGTAAGTTTGACAGGCAACAATGGAAATAAGAATGTAATGGCTGCCAGCTTACTTATTAAAGTACCATTTGCTTTATACTTGATTGTTTCAGGTAAGCTATTCCAACGCATTGTAGGCTTTGTTACATTATTCTTAGGCGTATTTGCAGTTTTTATTATGAATACCCGTTCTACTTATGTGGCTTTGTTGTTAATTATATTGCTCTATTCAATTACGACCAGCTACTATTTATATAAAAACAGAAAGCAACTGTTGATACAATTGCTTCTTTTTATTATTCCTGTTGCCCTTGCTTTTTTCTCCGCCAATATGGTTTTGAGTAATGCGATTAAAATGCAGGACTCTCAGGGTGGTTATGGCTCTGTGACCAAAAGAATTGGAGACATTACCATTGCTAGTGAAGAGAATAGCCGTTTACATTTATGGTGGGCAGCCTTAGATTATTTTAAAAAGCATCCAATATTGGGCGATGGCTATGGCAACTGGAAATTGGCTTCCATTCCTTATGAGAAAGAAAGAACCAATGATTTGTTTGTGCCTTATCATTCCCACAACGATTTTTTTGAAAATGGAGCCGATTTAGGAGTAATTGGTTTTGTCTGTTATGCTTTACTTTTTATTTTATTGGGCCTATTTACCATACGCCTATTACTAAATAAAAATGCAAAACAGTATCATTTTATTGCTACAATATCTGCAATGGCCTTGGCCTGTTATTTTATTGATGCGTTTTTTAATTTCCCTACAGAGCGAACCATCATGCAAACCATATTGGCTTTTGTATTTGCTTTGGTAATGGCACCGGGTTTCCTTATCAATGACAGTTGGTTGGCAGTTCCTAAATTCAAATTGTTTACAACTAAAGTTGCTGGCGTCTTTTTTATATGCATTACAATTTTAACCATTGTTCCAAGTATCTTCATCAACAACCAAGTATATGAGTCTTTGAAAGTGCAAAAGTATGTGATGGGGGAAATAGATGCCGATCCCAAAATGGCTTTGGATGAGGTGAAAAGTGCATTCCCTATGTTCCCTAATTTATCTACATCTACCTTACCTATTAAAGCATTAGTCGCCAGATATTATTTTAGAGATAAAAAATATGAAGAATCGATGCGCTTATTAAGAGAAAGTGAATCGGTGAATCCAGCCTTACATTATAACGATTTTATTAAAACGGCCATCTTTGCTGCGCAACAAAATTTTGATAGTGTAAGTTTTTATGCCAAACGTGCTTTTTACAATTGGCCTCGTGCAACAAGTTATTATAAGAATGTATTGTTTGCTGCTGCCAAAAAGAAAGACACACTTGAAATTACCAAAGCATATAATTTATATAAAAAATACCGTGATGGTGGTGAGGCCGTGAATCAGTATTTGATGGCCATGTATGAAGTAAAAGGCGGTGCTGATAAATACATGTTCAATATTTTGGATACTGCTTTTGTGCATTTCCCAACAGATTCTGCAGTTTTAAATGGAACAAAAAATTTATTGTACAGAGGACTTGTTGGAATGGCCAACAATCAACAAGCAAACATAGTCAATCAATACTTATCTAGTGCAGGTGTGTTGTTTGGCAAAGGCGATTATCTTGGTGCAATTAAATTGTATACCAAAGCAAGTGTAGCCGATCCCAATAATTATACGCATATCGAAAACATTGCCATTTGCTATTATACCAATAAAAATTACGAAAAGGGCATCGGCTTTTTTGATAAAGCGATTGCTTTTCCTCAAAACAATACGGGTAAGTCGGAATTTTTTAAAGCGATGTCCTTGGTGGCCTTGGGAAAAAATACTGAGGCATGTGGCCCCTTGCAAGCAGCTAAAAAGAAAAATTATCCAGATATAGATAAGTATATTGCGCTGTATTGTAAGTAAATTGATGAACTATTAAGCACCTGTAATGAGAAAATCCTGTTTCTTTTTAATTATTCTATTGTCATTCGCAAAACTAACGAATGCGCAATATCAAATTAAAATTAAGGCTATTAATACATTAGATACAGTTGTCTATTTTAGAGGTACCGTATTTGATGAAAAAAACTTTATTCCAAAAGACACTATTAATTTATCCAAAGGTAGTTTTACACTTAGTTCAAAAAAACCAATACTAGGAGGTATTTATTTTTTCTATTTTCCTAAAACAAAATCAAAAATTTATTTTTCCTTAGAAAATAAAGACAGTCTAAAGGTGGAGATTACCGGCGCTAATTATTTAGATTTTATAAGCTTTAGCAATTCAAAGAATAAAACCTTTATCGAGTATCAACAATTAGAGAAAAAATTATCTAATTATGATACCCTTTTTGCTAAAGAGTTAGCCCAAGGCAAGAAGTTTAATTTGGCTCAAAAAGCAGCCTTTTTTAAATTAAAAACAAATCAGTTAGTTTATTTTAGAACCAATGCAATGGAGCAAATGAAAAAGACGGATGCGCTTTATTTGCATTTCAATGTATTAAACTTATTAGATGAGTCGGTGCCCAGTAAAAAAAACTATGCGGCTAGAGACGAATTTATAAAACAATTCGATTTTAAATCGCCGAAACTCTTATTCACACCCAACTTAAGAGCGGTGCTATCGGAATACTTCTCTTACTTTACATTACAAGCCGATTCAATAAGCAAAGGGGTTGACACTGTTATGAAAGGAGTGGATTGTAAAATGTTTATGGCCAAGTATGTGGTAGATTATTTAACTAAATTATTAAAGAATAGAGAAATTGTTAATAATACAGAAGCGTATAAGAAATTTGTACAGTCCTATTTGTTAAATGATAAATGCAAGGTTTTGGATGCTAAAGAAAAAACAACCTATAAAGAAGAAATAGCTAATATAAGTATACTTAGTTTGAAGGATACCTGTGTGAATATGATTTTAAAAGACACGAGCAATAAGCCACAGAATTTACAGGAGTTTGCAAAACAATTTAGTTTTACTGTAATTATGTTCTATGATCCTACTTGTGAACATTGTAAAGTAGAATTACCAAAGATGGATAGTATTTTAAATTTATTAAATGCAAAGTACAATATCAAAATAGGTAGGTATGCAGTTTGTAATGAACCAAATATGCCTTTAACTGTCTGGAAGGACTTTATTAATAAATATAGTCTTACCAATAACTATGTCCATGTAAACTTGGGCGCCAATGTAGAAATTAGAAAAAGTTACGACGCTTTTACTAATCCTATATTTTATTTAATAGATAGGAATGGTATTTTGATTGGTAAAAAACTGAGCCCACAGACCGTCAGAAATATGATTTTAACTAATTATATAAAATAAGCATAGATAATAGAATTAATTCTATTAGAACTAGGATTAAGTATAACCAAGCTATAAGTTTCTTAATTTTAATCGAAATCAATTAAAAAGCAATTTTTCAGTTTATAAATTAGCCCCATGGATACCAAAGTAATTATAGCAGACGACCACAGCATTGTGAGAATGGGTTTAAGCTCCTTAATGAAGCATTTTAATGTACAAGTGGTAGACGAAGTGGCTACTTGTAATGAATTAATGCAGGCACTTAAAAACGATACCTATACACATTTGGTGCTAGATATTATTTTACCAGATGGGAATACCTTAGAAATTATCGAAAACATCAATAATTTATATCCTAAATTATCTATTTTAATACATTCCATGCAACCTATTGAAGTGTATGGTAAAATTTTGAAGAAATATCAAATACATTCTTATTTATACAAGGGGGTTTCAGAGAATGAAATTAAATTTCATGTAGAATCTTTTATTAAATCGATACCCATGTCAATGTCTAAAGTCATCGATAATGAAATAAACCCCTTTTCTACCTTAGCAGTGAGGGAATTAGAAGTTTTACATTATTTGTTGAATGGCTATAGGACCAAGGAGATAAGTACACTTTTAGGCCTTAAAATGAACACTATTTCTACTATAAAATCGGTTATATTTGAAAAAGTAAAGGCGGAATCATTTACGCATCTTTTACAATTGGCACATGTGCATCAAATTAGTTATTAGAAATTTATTTTTAACATTTTTGCTCCTATTCATAGGGGCTTCCTCCTTTTCACAATTGCCTTATACTTATGAGAGGCTGAATACAGAAACTGGATTACCCACTAATACCATTAAGGGCTTACAGTTTGATGAAAAGCATCGCTTTTTATGGATTGCGACCGAGTCTGGTATTGTAAGATATAATGGGCATAACGTTCAAAGCTTTGGGGACCAAGATGAAAAATCAATTTTAAATAATAGGGTGGTATATTTTACCAATTCAGAAAACGGAACTTTATTTGGGAAATTTGTAGATGCTACAAGTTTTAAAATTAGCCTAAATGATGTTATTGTAGGCAAAACTTCATTAAAAAATAATAACCTTAATGAATATATAGAGGATAAGTACAATGTAAAGCTAGGCAAGCTCAATACCGACATATATAGCACCCTTTTCAAAACATATAAAATAAATAATGAAATACTTTCTATTAATGATGGGTACTTAGTTCGATTTAAAAGTAAAAAAGTGGACACCTTAGTTTCACTTGATAAAAATGCACAAGGTTTTCAAATGGGTGATAGGCTGTTTGTAATAGATGAAAATAATATATTATCTGAAATTAAAATAATTAATGATTCCATTAAAAATGTTACTACAGTTATTGTTAAAAAGGTGGACCATTGTGAGAAATATTTTACAAAGGGGGAACTAGTAAAAGTTTTTCAAGACTTGTCATATGATGATGCTTTCATAATAATTGGTAATAAAGTATATAGAATTCATTATGATGAAAATGGTTTTAATTTTGAAATTTTAATTAATAATTTACCATTTAATGAATATTATAAATTTGTACAATTTGATAAAGCAACACAAACCATATATTTAGCTACAGATAATAGAGGGGTGATTGTTTGCAGGCCAAAATTCTTTAATAGAATCTTACCCAATAATACATTGTTAAATACTAGTACGAGTGCTTATGCACAGGTACTATTGAAAAATGGGAATATTCAAGTAAATGATGGGCCAATATTTGGCTCATCCAAAACAATCAGTCCTTCAATTTTCGATAAAAAATCTTTCACAGTTACTTTTACTTCAAGTAAAAATATTCTCTATTTTACCAATTCAGATGGGATTGTTGAGTATGACTTGACCAAAAGCAAGATTATTAAAAAAACTAAATCTGAATACGCGAATAGGAATGCTTTCATAGAAGTGGAAGGTGTTGTCTATTCTATGAATGATAGAGGAATTATTAAGAAGACTAGTAATAATGAATGGGTGAGTATTTTAAAATTTAAATGGTCTCCTTTAAATTTTATTGTGTATGATATAAATAGGGTGAATGCTAAGGAGCTACTAGTAGCTACTACAGATGGTATATATAAATACAATTTAGAAAAAAATATTTTCAAATTGTTCTATAGGGATAAGACAAAAGCCAATTTTAGGAGTATTTATAAAATGGATGATTATTTTTTATTAGGAACTTATGGCGGAGGAGTATACATGTATAAGCAGGATACCATAAAAAAAATGCCCTTCGACCCTAATGGTTATTTGAAATATGTACATTGTTTTATTGAAGATGATGAGCATAATATATGGGCTAGTACCAATAAGGGTCTTTTTAGATCACCTAAACAATCTTTAAAAGATTTCTGGAGTTTTGGACCAGGCAGAATTGCATTTAGATATTTTGGTAAATTAGATGGTATAGATGTTTTGGAGATGAATGGTGGCTGCAGCCCCTGTGCTATAAAACTACCTAATGGAGATTTTTCAATACCAGGAATAGATGGATTAATTCAATTTAACCCAAATAATTTAAATAAATTAAATTATCTGAATATAAAACCTAGTGTTTATTTAGATAAAATAATTATAGATAATAAAATTATTACGTTTGATAATTTCAGTAAAGAGCTTTCTCGTAAAACAAAAAGTATCGATTTTCAATTAGGTATTTCGGGAATGCTATCAGAAGAGAATGTTATTGTAGAATATAAGTTTGGATTAAATGAAATTTGGAAAAGAATATCTATAAAGAACCCTATAATACATTTAGACAAAACATCCTTTGGGCAAAATGAGCTTTATTTGAGATGGAGAAATACAGCAAGTTCTGATTTTGGTTCGATAGATTATCCTTTTTATGTTAATTATCCTAATGCAGTACATCCTGTAATGATATTAGTGTATTTTTTGATTATCATATTGCTCATTTATTTATATGTTAGAATTAAAACGGCCATCTATCAAAAAAGACAGAAAGAATTAGAAACTGAAGTGAATTCAAAAACTAAGTCATTATTAAGCTTAAATAAATATTTAACGGAAAGAAATCAAGCCAAGGAACAAGTGCTTGCCATTATGAATCATGATGTATTAACACCGCTAAAGTATTTGCATATGACCGCCAATAGTATCAATGAAAAAATTGTAGATCCTGATTTAAAAAAGTCAATTCAACAAATAGCTAGTACCAGTAAGGAATTGGAGTACTTAACTAGGAACATGTTAAGCTGGGTTAAATTCGATAACACCAATAAATTATTAAATAGTCAAGAAGTAGATATTTATAAATTAATTTATGACTTAATTGATTTCATTACTCCATTTATAGGAGACAAAGAGATTAGCATTGAAAATAAAATTCCAGCCAATACAAGGATTCTAAATTGGCCAGAAGCATTGAGGGTATTAATGTATAATATTTTAATGAATGCCATTAAATCTACAGAGAAAGGAGTTATTTCTATTTCAATAGAAGAAAGCAAATCTGGATATATAATTAAAGTGCAAGATACCGGTGTGGGCATGAGTGCTTCTATGGCAAAGTATTTAATTTCTGGAAAAAGTAAAGATGAAGTAGAGAATATGCCTAAATATAAGAAAGGTAATGGGGTAGGCTATCAAATTATAAGAAACATTATAAAACTGATGAAGGCTAAATTAGAAATAGATAGTATAGAGAATGAGGGTACTACTGTAAGTATATTGTTTGTTAGTTAAAGAACTGAATATTAAAGTACCTCAAATGTTGTAACATTCTGTTCGTCCATTTGAAATTGGTATTTTCCTTTTTTCAATTCACCAATGTATAAGCAAGTACGCTGTGTGAAACCGGCAATTTTACCCTTCATAATTTCACTTCCTTTTTCACATAAAATGCTATAGCTTTTAGTATTAAGTTGTTTATCAGAAAATATAATTTCTAATATATCATCTTTTACTTTTTCTGTTATTTTTAACATTGCTTGGGGAATCATTGTTAGTGAAAATTATAAATATTTTAATATTTATACATAGAATTATCTCTACTAAATATTTAAATACTAGACAATAGAATTAAATCTATTGATTTTATTAGAATAGATTTAAGTCTACGAATGTTTAAAACTATTTTAAATATTCTATAAATTCTAGAATTCGTTCTATGACATTAGTCATTTATTTATAGAATTTTTGCAGATACCCAATTTCCGTATCTGAATGTCAATCGATAGATTTACAAGGCTTTATCATCTTTATACTAAAAAGAAGAATATTTTTATTCGCTCTTTTAGCAGGGTATGTATTTTAGTGTTTTTTATTGGAATAAGTTCTATTACAAGTAAGCTTCAAGCGCAAGCAAATGCTTCTATAGCCATTAATTCTATCACTGGTAATTGCCCTTCTGCAACTATTTCTGCAACCATAACAAATTCTGGAACTTTGGCTTTGCCTGTTGGAACTTATGTATCTATATATGATTCAGATCCTACTGCAAGTACTGCCAATTTAATTGGGACTTATACTACCACCGTTTCAATACCAGCATCAGGAACATTGAATGTTTCAATGAGCGCATCATTAGTTTTCAATACTACCACGATTTATGTTGTAGTGAATGATAAAGGAACAACCAACAGACCTTTTAATTTAAGCTCATGGACAACAAATACTACTGTAACTGAATCTG
>CAIPJS010000075.1 GCA_903865435.1 uncultured Bacteroidota bacterium
CCTACAAGATCCTTATTCTTCAATCCTAACTCATTCATTTTAACTTTAATGGCATCAATAGGATCTGGAAGTGGAATGGGATAGTTGGCATCTTCATATTGTTTAATTAATAGAAGTGCTACTTGTAGCTTTTCACCTTGCGGGGTATTTGATTTAACTTTATGCTCAAACTGAACATCTACCCAATCAAGGCTCTGCTCATACTGCTTTTTAGTTTTAATTATTTTTAATTCCATATTCTTACTTTTTATATTGTATAGTTGTTACATCAATTTTATCATAGTCGCTATGTGTTCCAAACCATTTGATCTGTATCGCTTTAAACTCAAACACAATCCTTACAACTAGTCTATATTTATTACCCATTATATTAAATACAACTCTATCATCACTCACTAAACTTACATTTCCATATACCTTTTTAAGTTCATTAAAACTTTTAAATTCCGATATAACTAATTCATGATACCATTCAAATAACGCAATCCTTGCCATAGGATATTTCTTGGCATATTCAAGTAGCGTTCTTCGGGTGATAATATTAAACACAAAGTAAAGATAATAAGTTTACTAATAGAAAACTTTCTAAATTCAATCTATTTTGAAAAAGCTGCAACTTTGGTGCGAAAGGGGAGCACAATAAGACAAGTCCCGTCACGAGCAATCGAGACGGGACTTTTTCTTTGTCTATCAGTGAGTTAGGGTATTCCCTTTTGCGTATAAATACGCTCTTTTCAATTCAGTTTACTTCAGATATTCATTTTCAATGAAATAGGTATAATATTTCGTTGAAGTTCCATTTTAAGTTAATTTTGTAAACGAAGGATTTAATGAATCAAGTAAGGGCGCTGGTTTTTTATAGAAATCATTTTTATGACTTTTTTAATAAGCAATCAGAAAAAGCAAAAGAAAAAATCGATTATGTTTTATTCTTAATCACGCACATAGAAAAAGTGCCTGAGAAGTTTTTAAAACATTTAGAAGGGCAAAAAGGGTTGTATGAAGTAAGAGTTGAACATGGCAATAATATTTTTAGAATATTCTGTTTTTTTGATAAAGGGAAAATTGTTGTTTTATTAAATGGCTACCAAAAGAAAACTCAAAAAACCTCTCTTAAAGAAATAGAGATGGCTAATAAATTAATGAAGGAATATTTTAGTACGACTAAATAAATATATAATGGCAAAGAAAGAAAGTAGTATTACAAATTTTAATGAGCATTTAACTGGAAGGTATGGTGCAAGAGGATCCGAGAGAAGAACTGAAATTGAAATTAAAGCAAAAGCATTTTTGATTGGAGAGTTGATTAAAGAAGAAAGAAAAAATGCAAAAATGACACAAGAACAATTGGCAGATAAAATTGGAGCCAAAAAAAGCTTTATCTCTAGAATTGAAAATGGGAAAACAGACATTCAACTTTCTACTTTGTATAGGTTGCTTGAATTTGGACTAGGTAAAACCGTTGAGGTTTCTGTTAACTAATACCACCTATACTTGAGGTCGCAATTTGCGACTTCAAGCTGTCGCTAGGACAGTAACACCTCAGCTGGGATATTTAATTCTTGATGAAACAACTTAGCTAACTCCAGGGTCAACGGCTTCTTTTTGTTGAGTAAAGAAGAAACATATCCTTTACTACCCATTTTACCTACAAGATCC
>CAIPJS010000076.1 GCA_903865435.1 uncultured Bacteroidota bacterium
CATCTAGGATAATAACACCTCAGCTGGGATATTTAATTCTTGATGAAACAACTTAGCTAACTCCAGGGTCAACGGCTTCTTTTTGTTGAGTAAAGAAGAAACATATCCTTTACTACCCATTTTACCTACAAGATCCTTATTCTTCAATCCTAACTCATTCATTTTAACTTTAATGGCATCAATAGGATCTGGAAGTGGAATGGGATAGTTGGCATCTTCATATAGTATCGTTAATAAGACTAAGATTTAGCTTTTTGATTGTTTAAGAAGAGAAGATCATTTCTATTTTAAATTTCGAATGCATCAAGTAGGAAAGCTCAAAAAGTTCATTTCTAATTTAATATTATTTGAAAAAAAATCATATATTTATTTTTTATATTTTAAAAGTTTAAAATCAAAATCACCAACAATGAAAAAATCAATCCTTGCGATTTGTTTGATGACTGCAATGGTATCATGCAAATCTTAAAATGACAAGAATGCCGAATTAAGTAAAAAAAATGTTGAGTATTATTCTCATGTATGGGAAGTCGCCATTAATGAGGGTCGTACTAATATTTTAGATACTGCCTATGTAGATGATGCCGTATTGCATACTGTTCCTGAAGTTAAAGGCAAAGCCAATGCCAAAGCGTATTATGAGAATTATATTGTAGGATTTTCAGAAAGAAAATTTATTGTAAAAGAAATATTTGCTGATGGAGATAAATTAGTAAAATTTTGGGAATTTAAAGGAAAACACACTGGAACATTCTTTGGAATTCCAGCTACTGGTAAAACGGTGGATGTATTTGGTACTACCATTGCTAAAATGAAAGATGGTAAAATTGCAGAAGAACAAGACTTTATGGATAATCTTGAATTTATGCAACAACTTGGGCTGATGCCAAGACAATAATTACTTTCTAAAAAGTAGTAAATATTGTTTATATTTAAAAAACCAAAAAAATTATTTATGAAAAAAATGCTTTTAAGTACTGTTATTGCTTTGTCGCTATTTGCTTGCAAATCTGAAACCAAAGAAACAACCAATGCAGCTAATCCTGATCAAGATGGAATTACAATAAGCAAATCTGCCAACATTGATATTGTAAAAGAAATCAATGAAGATTTGGTGGCTTTTGATTTTGTAAAAATTAGATCACATTATACAGATTCAACTAAAGTGCATGACAATTTAAACATACAACAAATTGATACCAATTTGGCAATGTTTACACCAATGAAGAATGCGGGTTTGAAATTTTCAATCGAAGGAAAGCCATTGGTATTTGAAATAGTAAATGCAAAGGCTGATGAAAAAGGCATTACCAATTATGTAGATACTTATTATACTTTAGGTGTAAATAAAGGTGGTGTAAAAAAACTTTGTATTTTGAATCAAGTTTTTGCAATGAAGGATGGAAAAGTAATGGAAGAGTGGGATACTTATGATACCGCACCTATTATGGAAATGATGACAAAAAAATAAATTTTAATATACTGAAATCAAAGAGGCCCCTAGCAATAGGGGCCTCTTTTTTGTTTTGAAAAGTGTTTATTAAATTTATTTAGCATAAGTGGCGCAAGGCTTTTTGAAGGTTCTAGCTAACTCTAGTATATGATTCATTACCTATTTTATAATGACTTTTATCATTTTCTTTATTAATCTTTAAATTATTTATTTATATTACAAAGACGAATGCCTCTTTTTAAAAATTATCAACCATACCTATGTTTGCTAAAATAATGTCGATCCTATTTTTTTGCATGACTTCTTTAATGAGTTTTGCACAATCTGCTAATAAAAAAATGACCCAACCAATTCTTGGTCATCGATCTGCTGCACTTATAACTATAAGTGGCTTTCAATTTAAAGACCTCAATAGAAATGGCAAACTTGATAAATATGAAGACTGGCGTTTGCCTTATGAAGAACGTGCTAAGGATTTAGTTTCAAAAATGAGTATGGAAGAAAAAGTAGGATTGATGCTTATTAGTACTTCGCGTTTAAAAAGCGAACGCTCTGCTCAATTAAATGTTCAATCTGATAATTCCGTTACTCCTTCGAGTGATTTAAATGAAGAAGATCAGGTTTCTAATAATAATATTTTTACCCGCAAACCCTTACCTGTACCAATGATGAATGCAGTGGGCGCTACTAAAGCCATTACGCAATTTCATCTACGTCATTTTATTATGCGTGCAAATGTTAGTGCAAAATTAACAGCCGAATGGACAAATAAAATACAAGCACTTGCCGAAAGCGATGGCTTGGGTATACCAGCTATTATTGCATCTAATCCAAGAAACCACATTACTAAAGATGCTTCCATTGGACTCAGTGTTGGGACGACTGTATTTTCTACTTGGCCCAGTGAATTGGGATTGTCTGCGATGCGCGATCTTAATTTGGTTCATGATTTTGCAGACATTGCACGTCAAGAATGGGCAGCGGTTGGTTTAAGAAAAGGATATATGTACATGGCTGATCTTTCTACTGAACCTCGTTGGCAAAGAATTGAAGGAACATTTGGTGAAAATGCAGAATGGGTTGCTAAAATGATTTCTGAAGTAATACTTGGTTTTCAGGGCAATCAATTATCATCAAATTCTGTAGCCATGACCACCAAGCATTTTCCTGGAGGTGGCGCTGGTGTAGGAGGTCAGGATCCGCATTTTGATTGGGGTAAATACGAACATTTCCCAGGTAAAATGTTTCAAAATAATTTGATTCCATTCAAAGCTGCAATAAAAGCGGGCACTTCATCTATCATGCCTTATTATTCTATTCCACTTGATACCAAATACCAAAAAATTGCTTACGCCTACAACAAAGAAGTGATTACTGATTTACTCAGGGATAGTTTAGGTTTTGATGGCATTATTAATTCTGATACGGGCCCTATCGAAATGATGCCATGGGGTGTTGAAAATATATCGGTAGTGGAACGTTATAAAAAAGCTTTGGAAGCAGGAGTCAATTTATTCTCAGGTTCAGGAGATCCAACCAAACTTTTGGAAACAGTTCAATCAGGAACTGTTGATATGAAGCTTATTGACAAATCGGTATATCGTTTGCTTATGGAAAAATTTAAGCTTGGTCTTTTTGAAAATCCATATGTTGATGAAGCTGCTGCAGAAAAATTGGTAGGCAATGAAAAGTTTCAGTCAAAAGCAAATCTTGCCATGCGCAAATCTGTAGTATTGCTAAGAAATGAAACAAATACGCTTCCTTTAAAAGCAAAGACTAAAATTTATTTTGAATCTTATATGCAAAGAAGAGGGGCTGCGAGTCCCAGCCTGGTTTACCAAAATAACAACAATAATAAGTATGATGTTGAATTTGTAAAAACACCAGAGGAAGCAGATTGTATTTTGCTTTGGATTTCACCAGGCGGAAAATCTTTATTTCAATCTGATGGATCGCCTTTGTATTTATCTATGTCAAAAAATGCGGTAGATGTAAATTATATTAATACACTCTCTTCAAAAAAGCCAACCATCCTAGCGATGAATTATACCAATCCATGGGTCATTGATGAAATTTACAATGAAAAAACAATCAATAATATAAAAGGAGTGATTGCCACTTTTGGAACTACCAATGAAGCTTTACTAGATATTGTTCTTGGCAAATTTAATCCTAGTGGTAAAATGCCATTTACTACGCCCGTATCTGAAGCAGCTGTTGAAAAACAATTGTCAGATGTGCCAGGCTATTTAAAAGGATCGGCTTATGCATTATTTAAATTTGACGAAGGCTTGAGTTATAAAAAGTAATGTGCGTTCAATAACTACATTTTGCATGCGGATGTAATAAACATCAACGGATACGCCTTGATGGCCTTTATTTTTTAAGCTATTTGCCTTAACTTTAGTCCTACCCAAAAGGGTTAAACTATTTATTATGAAAAATTTTTTCCTAGCATTTTTGGTGCTTATTTTTAGTCTATCAGCGTTTGCACAAAAATCGAATCCCCCTGGTTTGGATTTAATTAAAGAAGCAGAATTGAAAAAAGACTTGTATGCATTTGCAGATGCGCATTTTAAAGGGCGCTCTGCGGGTACACTAGATGAATTAAAAGCTTCTATGTGGTTGGTTGAAAAATACAGATCTATTGGCTTATTGCCTGCAGGTGATGACGGTACTTACTTGCAATTTTTTACCATGTGGCGCAATCGCATCGCAGACAATTCATCTATCCGTATTCAAAACACAGATTTTAAATTATGGAAAGATGTAACGGTGGCGCAAATGGCCAATGTAAATATTAATGCACCAATTGTTTACTTAGGCAATGCTTTAAATATAGATACCAATAATTTGGATGTTAAAAATAAAGTAGTTGCATTTGAAGCTGCATCCATGGGCATTAATTTAAATGTCTCCTTACCTACTTGGAGATACAGCAGAAGTGTGTTGTCGAAATATGCGATGCCTTTAATTAAAAGAGGTGCTATTGCGATCATTATCATTGCGGACGAGATTGCAGACAAAGCCTGGGAGGACGCCAATGAAAATTTTAAAAGAGGAACTTATGATATAGAAGGTGGCCCCAATGCCACTGTCAATACCAAAGTGCCTGTATTATGGGTACATAAAAATGCAAAAAATATTTTTGCCAATGGCCATCTAAATATGGAAGCCAATTTAATTGTTGAAAAATATCCTTATCCTTCTGTAAATATTGTTGGTAAGATAGACGGTACCGATGCAAAATTAAAAGCTGAATATTTATTATACAGTGGACATCAAGATGCACATGGTATTCGCAATGCCATTAATAACGATTCTACTTATTATGGAGCGGATGACAATGGCAGTGTGGATGTTGCCATGTTGGCCAATGCGCGCGCATTTATGAAACATCCTGCAAAACGATCTATCTTATTTGTTATTCAAGGTGCCGAAGAAAGAGGCCTTTTAGGTTCAAGGTATTATTCGTCTCACCCAACAGTTCCTATTACAAGTATCGTTGCGGTTTTAAATGGAGATATGATTGGCAGAAATAATACGGATAGCGCTGCAGTTTTAGGCATGCAAGTACCTCATCGCAATTCGACCGATTTAATTAAAATGGTTACAGATGCAAATAACGAGGGTCCTAAATTTAAATTGGATACTACTTATGATAAGGTGACGCATGTAGAAGGTTGGTATTTTAGAAGCGATCATGTTCCCTATGCCCGATTAGGCATTCCTTCTATTATGTATACTTCTTTGTTGCATGAGGATTACCACACCCCTTTGGACAACGCCGAAAACATCAATTATCCCAAATTAAAAAAAATGGCCGATTGGATGTACCGAACAGGGTATAAAGTAGCCAA
The DNA here is from genome assembly GCA_903865435.1 of uncultured Bacteroidota bacterium. Lineage (GTDB taxonomy): Bacteria > Bacteroidota > Bacteroidia > Chitinophagales > Chitinophagaceae > Sediminibacterium. The sequence goes on from CAIPJS010000076.1 coordinate 5,314, forward strand.
TGCTGCCATTAGACCTGCCACAGACAAGAATTTTAAATTAGAACGATAATTCATTTTTTAGTAAGTTTAATTTCCATTCATTTTAAAAATATCCAGTATGAAAAAAATTATTTTTAAGCTTTTATTACTTTTTGTAGTAAGTAATGTATTTGCACAAACGCAACCGCTGTGGATGCGTTATCCTGCGATCTCTCCAGACGGTAAAAAAATTGCTTTTGGTTACAAGGGCGATATTTATGTTGTAGATGCTACCGGAGGTAATGCACAGCCATTGACCATTCATGAAGCGCAAGATATGTTGCCAGTTTGGAGTCACGATAGCAAGACCATTGCTTTTGCAAGTGATCGTTATGGAAATTTTGATGTTTTCACTGTGCCTGCCATTGGCGGAACAGCTACTAGAATTACATTTAATTCTGCCAACGATTATCCATTTGATTTTTCAAAAGACGATAAGAAAATAATTTTTGGAAGCGCTAGAAATGTGGCTTCTAACAACATACGTTTTTATAGCCCAAGACTTTTTCAAAATACGTATGAAGTTGCAGTGACTGGTGGAAAGCCAGTGTTGATTTCTGCTGCAGGTATGGAGCATGCACATTTTAATGAGAAAGGCAATCAATTGGTTTTTGAAGATAGAAAAGGATATGAAGATCCTTGGCGCAAACACCATACTTCTTCAGTCACTAGAGACATCTGGATTTTGGACATTTCTAAAAATGAGTATAAAAAAATAAGCAATTTTGAAGGAGAAGACAGGGAGCCAGTTTTTGGCAATGATGATCAATCTGTTTTTTATCTAAGCGAAAAAAAAGGCAATCAAAATATTTTTAAATTAACATTGAATGGGGGTGCCGAAAAACAATTGACTAGTTTGAAAGACAATCCTGTTAGACATTTAAGCATAAGCAAGGCCAATACTTTATGTTATACCTATGACGGCGAAATATATACTTTAAAAGAAAACGAGGCTCCTAAAAAAGTAAACATTCAAATAGCCAATGAGAGCCGTCAAACGGTAGAAAAAAATATTGCTATTAATGGGAACGTAGGAGAATTTGCATTGTCTCCTAATGGAAAAGAAATTGCATTTGTTTCTAGAGGAGAAGTTTTTGTTACCAGTGTAGAAGGAACACAAACCAAAAGAATTACCAATACACCACAACAAGAAAGAATGGTAAAATGGTCTCCCGATGGCAAGACTTTGATTTATGCTGCTGAGCGCAATGACAATTGGGATATTTATACCAGCACTATCATCAGAAAAGAAGAACCTTATTTTTATGCGGCTACAACACTTAAAGAAGAAGCCCTGATCAATTCAGCTGCAGAAGAATTTTTACCAAAATATTCACCTGATGGTAAAGAAGTGGCTTATTTAGAAAACAGAAATAGTTTAAAAGTTTTAAATCTGGCAACAAAAAAAACAAGAACATTATTGCCACTTGGACGCAATTACAGTTATGCCGATGGTGATATTGATTTTAGTTGGAGCCCAGACAGCAAATACATTATTACTTCTGATAATTATTTTGGATTTGGTGCTGCGCATGCAGCAGTCATTAAAGCAGACGGAACCGGTGAAATCATACATCCTATCAACAGTGGATTTGGCGAAGGCAATCCAATGTGGGCCATGGACGGTAAATTAATTACTTGGGAGAACAATAGAGATGGTAGAAGATCTTTGGCTTATCAAGGCAACAGAGAAGTAGATATCTATGGTGCATTTTTAGATCCAGCTGCTTATGATGAATTCAAATTATCTAAAGATGAATACACTTTATTAAAAGATCAAACCGCTAACAACAAAAAAGATTCAACTGTTAAAAAGTGGAGTCCAGTTTTTAGCGATGTAGAAAATAGAAAAGTGAAACTTACCATCAATAGTGCATCAATTAGTGATTATGCATTAAACAATGATGGCAGTAAAATATATTATTTAGCTTCTTTTGAAAAAGGTTTTGATTTATGGGTAAGTGATACCAGAACAAAGGAAACAAAAATATTGGCCAAGCTTGGAGCGGGCCGCAGCAGTTTAGAAATTTCAAAAGACGGCAAATCGGTTTTTGTAACCAATAATGGTGCGCTGCTTAAAATAGATGATGCTGGAAAATCAACACCTATTGGTATTGCAGGAGAAATGGTTTTAAACGCTGCCGAAGAACGTGCTTATATTTTTGAGCATTGCTGGAGACAAGTAAAAGAAAAGTTTTACGATCCAACCATTCATGGTATCAATTGGAAAATGTACAAAGATACTTACCAAAAATTCTTACCACATGTGAGCAACAATTATGATTTTCAAGAATTGCTGAGTGAGTTATTGGGTGAATTAAATGGTTCTCATACTGGTGGCAGGTATTCGCCTCAAACAATGAATGCAGATGCAACTGCTGTGTTGGGTTTATTGTATGACGAAACATACGCTGGCAATGGGTTAAAGGTTTCTGAAGTTTTAGAAGGTGGTCCTTTTAGCAAAGCCACTACTGCCATTAAGCCTGGTGTGATTATAGAAAAAATAGATGGCGAATTAATTAGCAGCAATGATGATTGGTCTAAATTGTTAAATAGAAAAACTGGAAAGAATGTATTGATTGCCGGATCAGATCCAAGCACTAAAACTACATTTGAAGAATCGGTTAAACCCATTTCATTTGGTGAAGAATCTAATTTGATGTACAAAAGATGGACCACATTAATGTACAATATGGTAGACAAATTAAGTGGCGGCCAAGTGGGTTATGTTCATATTCAGGGAATGAATGATGGTAGCTATCGATCTGTTATTGATGAAGTAATGGGAAAAAATAGAAATAAAAAAGCATTGATTATAGATACGCGTTTTAATGGAGGAGGTTGGTTGCACAATGATTTAAGTACATTGTTTAGTGGAAAGTCTTATTTGCAATTTGCACCACAAGGCAATTTAGTACCAGCAACTGAGCCAATGGATCGTTGGCAAAAACCAAGTTGTGTTTTAATGAGTGAAGGAAATTATAGCGATGCATTTATTTTTCCTTACATCTATAAAGACAATGGCATTGGAAAACTCATTGGGATGCCTGTTCCTGGCACGGGTACTGCAGTTTGGTGGGAAACGCAAATAGATCCAACCATTGTATTTGGTATTCCTATGGTAGCTACCATTGGCAAGGAAAACAGACCTACCGAAAACTTACAATTAGAGCCAGATATTAAAGTGCCTTTAAAGTATGAAGATTTCTTAAACGGGAAAGATGCACAAATAGAAGCTGCAGTGGTAGAAATGTTAAAAACAATTAAGAAATAGCGTTTATCCTTTAGAATAGTTTTTTAAAATACCACTTGCTAATGAGCAAGTGGTATTTTTTTTTAAGCCAAGCCAATTTAGAAAAAATGATTAAAATCAACAGCTAAAAATGGGCTTAATTCCAAACTATTAGCAGAATCTAATTTTACCGTTTTTTTCAGGATTTCTTAAGTTATATATAAAATAAATAAATGTATAAATAAAACAATTTCAAATATTTAGAATAAACTTTAACATTTCATTAATATAACTGCATGAATTGTTAAATTTGTGCTTGCGAATTGTTAATTTTGATTTCTAAATTTTTTATATGAAAAAACTTATGTTGATGTTGACTCTAGGTTTATTGACGGTTGCGACTGTGTTCGCACAAAATCGTCAATTGGCTGGTAGAGTAACTGATCAAAAAGGCGCCCCTGTTGCGAACGCTTCTGTAACTGTAAAAGGCACTAAACTTGGTGTTAATACAAAAGAAGACGGAACTTTTAAATTGTCCGTTCCAGCAACCGCCAAAACTTTAGTAGTTCAAGCGATAAACTACACCGAAGCACAAGTTAGTATTGGTGCTAAAACTACTTTCGCTATTCAATTAGAAGATAATTCTTCTCAATTAGATGAAGTGGTAGTAGTTGGATATGGTACTCAAAAGAAATCTAACGTAACAGCTTCTATCTCAACAGTAGATGCTTCAAAAATTGAAAACAAACCATTTGCTTCTTTAGATCAAATGTTGCAAGGTGCTGCTCCTGGTTTACAGGCTTCATCTTCAACTGGTCAACCAGGTGCGGTAACTCCAATCCGTATTAGAGGTATTGGTTCCTTCTCTTATTCTGGTGCGCGTCCATTATACATTGTGGATGGTGCTCAAATTAACGATGGTGACCTTTCTAACGGTAACGGTGGAGGGTTCAATATTAACCCTTCAACTAACGTATTATCTACGATCAACTCTGACGATATTGAAAGTGTCAACATCTTAAAAGATGCGGCTGCTACTTCAATTTACGGTTCAAGAGGTGCGAATGGTGTAATCGTAATTACTACTAAAAGTGGTAAGACTGGTAAAACTCAATTCAGATTTGATTCTGAAGTAGGTCAAAATACAGTTATCCTTCCTCCGCCAGCTGGTCGCCCAATTAGAGCGAACGACTGGATGGAATTGTTGAAAGAAGGTTTAACAAACAATGGTTCTACTGCTGCTTCTGTTGCTACTACTTTGGCTGGTTATGGCTTAGGTAATGGAGTGGATGTTGACTGGTATGGTTTAATTACACGCCCAGGCGAACAAAAACAATACAACTTAAGTGCAAGTGGTGGTGATGCAAAAACTAAGTTTTTTGCATCTGGTGGATTGTTCCAACAACAAGGTACTACCATTGGTACAGATTTAACAAGAGTAAGTGGTAACATTAAAGTGACCCACAATGCAACTGATAAATTATCATTCACAACCAAAATTTCTGCAGGTAGTGTATTGCAAAATTCTGCATTAGCTTCTTCTGGTCCTTCTGGTGGTGGTGGTTATTTTGGAAACCCTGCTTATGTGTCTTTAGTGTTGAGACCAACACAAAATCCTTTCCTTCCAAATGGTGGATATAATATTGGTATAGACAACTTAGGTTTCCCTGCACACTATAATCCATTGTATGTAGCAGCAAATGACAAAAGATGGTTGAAGAGTTTGAACGGAATTGCAAATCAAAATATTGAATATAAAATCTTACCAGGTTTGAAATATTCAACTACAGTAAATATGCAGTATACCAATAACGAAGAATACCAATTCAACAACCCATTCCATGGTGATGGTTCTGGATCAAATGGTGAGGGTATCTCTATTATTACACGTACTTTCTTATATGACCTTATTAATCAATTGGATTACCATATTGATTTGAATAAGTCTAAACATTTTACTGGTGATTTCAAATTAGGTCAAGAAGCCATTAAGAGTCAACAATTTCAACAAATTGGTGATGTTACAGGATTCCCTCCAAGATCTGATTTATACTTAAACTCAAATGCTGCAACTTCTACCAACGGTAAAGTATATGGTAATGATTATACTTTCACTGGTTACTTTGCAAATGGTACCATCTCATTGTTAGATAAATACACATTGTATTCTTCTTTCCGTCGTGATGCCTCTTCTCGTTTTGGTATCGAAAACCCTTGGGGTAATTTCTGGTCAGTGGGTACTTCTTGGAATGTATTGTCTGAACCTTGGATGAGAGATGTAAAAGCATTATCTGCTTTCAAATTACATGCTAGTTATGGTACGAATGGTAATGCTGAAATTGGTAACTATACATGGAGACCTTCTTACTCATTTGGTGCAAACTACAATGGAGTAGCAGGTGGTACTTTTGCGAATATCGGAAACACTGCATTGACTTGGGAGAAAAATGCACAATTTGATATTGGAACTAACTTAGGTTTCTTAGACAATAGAGTGAATGCAACAATCGATTATTATGTTCGTAATACTGATGGTGCTTTGTTAAACCAAAACTTGTCTCGTACAACTGGTTTTACAGGCTACATCAATAACGTAGGTAGCATGCAAAACCAAGGTCTTGAATTGACTTTGAATTTGGTTCCAATTAAAACTAAAGATTTGACTTGGGAAGTAAATGCTAGTTACACACACAACACAAATAAAGTTACTAGCTTACCTACTGGAGACCAATTGAATGGTGCTTACTTATTAAGAGTAGGTCAACCTTTTTATAGTTTCTATACAAGAGGATGGGCTGGTGTGGATAGAGGAACAGGAGCTGCGATGTATTTCTTAGATAGCACTAGAATTGGTTCCACTTCAAACAGAACTTTAGCACCCTTATTCTTAGTGGGTAAACAAGCGGATCCAAAATACTATGGTACTTTGGGTAACACTATTACCTACAAAGGTTTCTCATTAAACTTTGACTTTTACTACAACTTTGGTAACTACATTCAAGAAGCTTACGCTCAGTACTTCTTAGACGGTACTTACTCTACTCGTGGTAAATACGCTATTAACTTGCAACGCTGGCAAAAACCAGGTGACATTACCAATGTCCCTATATATAAAGCCACTTCTGCTGTTGTTTCTTCATCAGGTTCTGATCGTTTGTTATCTAAAGGAGATTATATCCGTTTAAGAAACATTCAGTTGGGCTACAAATACAACAATAAAGCAGTACTTGATAAGTTACACATTAATGGTGTGAATATTTATGCTAGAGGAACCAATTTATGGACTAAAACATACGATCCAAATTTATTAAGTGATCCAGAGCAAGGGATAACTGGTGTAAACAACCAACAAGTTTTTGCTTCTAAGTCGCTTACTTTTGGACTGAATGTTACTTTCTAATTATTCATCACTATTTATAATATTTTTTATATGAAAAATAATTTCAACAACATCTCAAAAATGTTCATCGCAGTAGGAGCCGCAATAGTAATGTTCGGCTGCTCTAAGTCATTTTTGGATGCAAAACCCTACGGTTCAGTAGTTTTGTCTCAAGCCATTAGTGGTGAAGATGACATGAACACAGCGCTTAATGGTTTATACTCATCATTAAGAGCTACCGATTTTTACGGTCGTACTTATGCAGTTAAAGGAGATTTGATGGCAGACAAAGTTTTTCTGTCCAACCAAAATTCTGGTAGGTACTTAAGTTTTAACAACTACAATTTTGTAAAAACTGACGCATACGCTTCTGCGGTTTGGATCAATGCTTATTCAGCTATTAAAAACGCTAACTTAATCATCAATGCTGGTTTATTGCCATCAGCTGGTGACAACGTAAGTCAAATGCTTTCTGAATCTTATGCGATCAGAGGTATGATTTACTTTGACCTTGTTAGAAACTATGGTTTACCCTACACAGTGGGTGATCCTAAAGTAAATTTAGGGGTGCCAATTGTTACTTCATTTGATGCAACCATCAAACCTGCTAGAGCAACTGTGGCTGCTGTATATGCTCAAGCAATTGCAGATTTAACGAAAGCTTTGTCTTTAGCTAAATTCAACCAAGGCGCTACTATGACTTTTCTTGCTACTAATAAAACAAGAACTGTTAACTCTTCATTCTTTAGCAAATATGCTATAGAGTTGATGTTGGCTAGAGTGTATCAAAACCAAGGAGATTGGGCAAATGCAAAAGCTGCTGCACAAGACGTTATTACCAATGGTGGTTTTTCTTTAGTAACCGCTTCTAATGTTATTTCTTATTGGAAAGGAACTACGCCTTTAACTAGCAAAACAGAAACCATGTTTGAAGTTACTTCTGATGCAAATAATAGCGTAGCGGATGGTACATTGGCTAATATATATGTTCCAAAAACAAACGGAGGTTCTTATGGTGATATATTAGCTGTCAATGATTTTTACAATTCTTTCACTGCAACTGATGTGAGAAAAGGTTTAATTACCCCAAGCACTCGTTCTGGTCAAGCAGGTACTGCAAATTATATTGTAAAATATCCTATTGATCCAATTAACTACGATGACGTTAAAATAGTTCGTTACTCAGAAGCATTTTTAATTTTAGCAGAAGCACAGTATAACTTAGGTGATATTGCTGGTGCAAACACTACTTTAAATAAATTAGTTATCAATAGAGATCCAAGTAAAGTTTACGCTAGTACTGGAGCTCAAGTGTTAACTGATATTTTAGATGAGCGTGCTAAAGAGTTCGCATTTGAAGGATATCGTTTCTGGGATCTAATGAGATTGAATAAAACTTTTGTTAAGCCTCAAGCACAAGATGCTGCGAACCTTATTTCTACATCGGTTAGCGTTGCTCCAGGTAACGCCAACAGACTTTTCCCTATTCCTAACGATGAGATTTTAGTAAATCCAAATATTGTACAAAACCCAGGGTACTAATTACTAATTTCAATTAGTTACTATACTAAAAAAGCCTCTCCAATTTGGAGAGGCTTTTTTTATGGTCCACTTTTTGTGTTAGTTAGGAGCTTGATCCAATCCCATAGTTCTTCCTTTCATGATGCTTGGAACACCAGTCTTTAACCAAGTAGGTAAGGGGGCTCCTTTTAAGAAGCTATCAAAGAATTGTTGTTCTCTTATTTGAATGTCTTTTCTATTGCGACGCTCCACTAAATTATGTGCTTCGTTGTTGTACACTAATAACCAAACCTTCTTATTCAATCTGCGCATTGCAGTAAACATCTCAATACCTTGATACCAAGGCACTGCATCATCGGCGTCATTACTCATAATTACCAATGGTGTTTTTACATTGGGCAAACTAAATAAAGGAGAGTTTTTTAAATATAAATCGGGTCTTTCCCATAAACTTGCGCCAATTCTGGTTTGTGTTTTCTCGTATTGGAATTGTCTACTTATACCAGGACCCCATCTTATTCCACCATAAGCACTGGTCATATTTACCACAGGAGCACCTGCCCAAGCTGCTGCATACATATTGGTTTTGGTAATGACATAGGCAATTTGATAACCACCCCAGCTTTGTCCTTGTAAGGCAATTTTAGTGCTATCTATGAAGCCTTTTTGAACCATGGCCTTTGTTCCACTTACGATATAATCATAAGCGCTTTGACCAGGATAACCAATCTTGTACCAAATATCAGGTACAAAAACTACATAGCCTCTACTTGCATAAAATGGAATATTTAATCTAGAAGGGGTTGGTGCTGGCGGTAAATAATTGTGTAAGGTTTGATTGTTGCGCTCATAAAAATATACAATCATTGGGTATTTACGTTTTGGATCAAAATTTTCTGGCAAATACAATACACCTTCGGTGGTTTTACCTGTGTAGGCTTTCCATTTCACCAATTGGGTAGTCATCCAATTGTAGTTTTGTTGTTGTGGGTTGGTATGAGTAATGGCTTGCACATTTTGTTGCATGGGCGCTAATGTATATTGATAAATATTGGGTGATTGTATTTCACTTTCCTGCAATACTGCAAAGTTATTTGCATTTTTAGCAGCACTAATGGTTGTAAAATGCATTGGTACTTGCGTAATAGGAGTTATTTTTTTTGACGCTAAATCTAAAACTGCTAAGGATTCCATTTTATCAATTTCATCAAAACCTTTTAATAAAATGGAATTGCCCATGCTTAAAGTTTTACGATCAGGGTTGGTCTCATGAAATCTATACTCCAACTTTGATTTTCTTCCATCGGTTAATTTTTCTGAAGCTTGAACCCCATCTGCGTCTACTAACCAGATATCATATCTATCATAAAGCAAAAATTGATGATTGTTGTCCAGCCATTTTGCGGTACCATATGCATTGGGATCATCGGGTACATCATTTTCTTCATCATATAAAGAATGCGGAATGTCTTTAGCAATTACTTTTGTTTTTCCGGTGGTGGCATTGTAGGCATAATATTTTTTTAGAATTTCATCATAATAAATCAATCTGCTGCCATCATGTGAAGCAGACAATACATTTCCTTTCCAAGCTTTTTGTATTAAACTTGATTTACCAGTAAGCGCATCAATGGCATAAATATCTTTTAATGCGTAACCCTGCCATTGGCTGGCTATTAAATAAGTAGAATCAATGGTAGCATATACTGTAGCGCCATCGCCTTCATTGGTTTGTATCAGGTCTCTGTCTCTTATTTTGCCTAAATAAGTTAGGGACTGGTCCATTGGTCTATACAAAACCGTTTCCGTACTTTTTAAATTGGCCTCTACATTTTTTAATTGCGCTGGCTTTAAAGTGGGGTCTGCATAATGCCAAATGTCCACACTCACACGCTCAAATTCGGGTAAGCTGGTATCTTTGATTGGTAAAATGGGCTGGATGCCAAAGGCAAGTACATTACCAGATTTACTAAAATTTAATTTATAGTCTCCGCCAATGGTATAGTTTCTAGGAAGTCTTGATTCAGTTTTATCAAATAATTGAATGGCCGTATCCAAGCTTGGTTTAAAATAACAAAGGGTATAATTTTTTTGCAAAGCTTTGTTACTACTATCTTTTTCGACTAAATATCCCAATTGATTGCCTGCTTCATCCCATACAAAACCAGTAGTACTAAAAAAGTTTTTGCTAATGGATCTTGCAACAGTATCCGTAGTGGCAAATAAATTTACCTGTGCTGCTTTTTGTTTCGTTTTTACCTGAGCCATGGCAACGTATTTACCATATGGCTGAAGGGCATAACTGCTTATATTGCTAAAAGATTTTTCTTCTTTCGTACTCAAGTTTCTAACAATTAAGTCCGATCCTTCTTTAGTAAAATCTCCTTTTTTATCTATTAAATAAGCAATGTATGCACCGCCTTTTTCTGGCACTTGCACCGATTTTACGGCAGCAATTTTTTGTACTTCGAAAGCATTTAATTGAACAATCGCCAAGCTATCCTTTGGCATTTCATCGGTTTTCTTTTTGTCAATTTTTGCTTGCCTGGTATCTGCAAATTTTGCTTTTATTTTTGCAATTAGAAATTGACCATCCTCTGTAAACTGAGGCTGTGTGCCTCTTTCAATGATAATTTCCAATTTAATTTGATTGTTTCTGATCACTAAAAAACCATCTCCCTCCTGTGGCTGTATGGAATAACTTATAAATAAACCCTGCGGTTGATAAGTAATTTCTCTTACCGATTGCCAAGCGTCATAAACGGTGTGGTCTAGCTCTTTTTTTTGTGCATGGCCATGCAACATAAATCCTAAGCCAATGACCATTAAAAAATATTTCATAGTTTTTATATTTATTTATTTTTTAAATATTTATCCAACCATCTACCTTGTTCCCATAATAAATGCAATACATTTTCTTTTCCTTTATAGCCATGCGCTTCATATGGTAAATACACAAATCTAACGGTGCCACCATGTCCTTTGATGGCTGCAAACAAACGCTCACTGTTAATAGGGAAGGTACCTGTATTGTCATCCATCTCGCCATGTGTCATTAATAATGGCGTTTTAATTTTATCTGCAAAAGCAAATGGGCTCATTTCTAAATAAAGGTCTTTGGCTTGCCAAAAAGTACGCTCTTCATTTTGGAAACCAAATGGAGTCAAGGTTCTATTGTATGCGCCACTTCGGGCGATACCTGCTTTAAATAAATTGCTGTGGGCCAATAAGTTTACAGTCATAAAAGCACCATAACTGTGTCCACCTACCGCCATTTTATTTCGATCACCCACACCCATATCTACCAACTTATCAATTGCTGCGTTTGCATTCAATATCAATTGATTTACAAAATCATCATTTGGTTTTTTATCTGGAGAAGTAGCCACAATAGGCATTTCGGCATTATCAAGGATTGCATAACCTTGGGTAACATAAAACACGGGCGATCCCCAACTTAATAGAGTAAACTTGTGTTGGTTGCCCCTTACTTGACTTGCATCTGCTGCACTTGTAAATTCTCTAGGATAGGCCCAAATTAAAGCGGGCAATGGGCCCTCTTTTTCTTTATTGTACCCTTTAGGCAAATATAAATCTCCAGTTAATTCAACACCGTCTTTTCTTTTGTATTTAATTTTTTCTTTAGTAACACCTTCCATGCTTGTATAAGGGTTACTAAAATTGGTTATTACATTCTTGCTATTCTCTTTAATATTTCTAATGTAATAGTTAGGCACTTCTTTCTCTGTTTCTCTTCTGGTAATTACTTTTAATTGATTCACATCTAATACCTCCATCACCATTTCAAAATTTTCTTCGTTACATCTCCAAACTATATTATTGGTTTTTGTATTTAAATCAAATATGGACAAATAAGGTAAATCCCCTTTAGGTGAAGCACCTGTGGTATTATTCATTAAGATGGCTTGGCCATTGTTGATCATCGTAACCACATCACGACCATATTTATTTTTACTTGTTACTGGGTTTCCCGGATTGGTATAGGCGTCAGTTGAATTTCCTTGGTATAAAGTGGTAAAACTATTGTTGCTTGCATCATACCTACTTACTTTATATTGTTGTTTAGAGCGCAACATTTCTGTAACCATGGCAATATGTTCATTGCCCCAAGCAGTTCTGCTATATCTTGATGCAGTTTTAAATATTTCTTTTGGAGAGCTGGTAAATGGTGCGGACAAAGCCATCACTACATCATGGTAGGGAACATTTTTTTTCATGATACCACTATCTAATGGCATTGCATAGGTAATGGTGGCAGCTTCATCATCTTTCCAATCAAAAGCCCTTGCTATGTTTTGAACATTGTCATAACCACTTGGTGTAGTTTCAGCAGAAGGAAGATCAGCCAAGTTCTTCACCAATTTCCCATTCAAATCAATAATATTAACGGTAGATGCAAAACCATACACTGTCACCAAATAAGAAAATGGTTTATTGAGGGTTCTTGTTAATAGATAATTTTTGTCAGGAGATAAATCCATTGAAAGCATAATGGCAGGACTACCGATTTTTGTTTCAATACCATTTTTATTTTTCACCAATTGACTACTTGCTAAAAATTCAAATGCATATTCGTCATAAGGAGATTTAATTAGATCTTGATAAGTAACACTAGGGGCAATTTTACCTAAATTTTCTTGAATGGTTGGCCCTTGCGGTGTAATTGGTTTTTTATTTAATTGGGCTGCACTGTGAACATTTATTTTATATAATAATGTAGCGTCATCTAACCAGGTTAGACCATTGCTTAAAACCAAGTTGGCATTGGCTTTATTTATTTTTTGAGCAGTACTTGTATTTAAATCTATGATCCATACTTCTACTGCAGTAGGAGATACATTGTAAAAAGCAATCTTATTTTCTGAAGGATTCCAAGTTGGCGATAATGCTGATACATTATTGGGTAAACCTTTTATCTGCATCATTTTTCCAGTACTTAAGTTTTTAACACTTAGTTGCTTGATGTAATTTTGTCTGGTTAAAGAAAAATTATTAGGATTGATACGTAAGCCTGCAATTTTAAATTCGGCTTGACCCAATTCCTCAACTGTGGGATAAAAACTGCGCTCCATCAATAACATAAATTTTGCTTTCCCGTCTACACTAATCGTAGGTGTTGGAGGGGCTAATAACAAATCTGCTATTTCTTTAGGAGGCGTTTGATAAGTAGTGTTTACTTGTGCATAGCTACTCATAAATAGCAGCGCAAAAATAAACAGCATTAATATTTTTTTCATATTCTTAATTTTACTCAATTTAATACAAAAAACTAGGATGATCGCAGTTTTGTAACTTGTTGATAATGAATGATTAATATGTTAAAATTTAGATATTGAGCCAATACTCCTCCTGCATGGTTTTTTGTACTTAATTTAGTTTGAAACTAAATGGTTTTTTAAACACTTAATATTGGTATGGATCCTGTTCAAATTGTAAAAGTTCAAAAGGAAGACATCACTGCGCTTCAATTACTAAGTACACAAACTTTTATTGAGACTTTTGCTTCCTACAATACCGAAGCCGACATGAATGCATATCTGGCTAAAAGCTTTAATTTAATTACACTCAAAGAAGAACTTGACAATTCAAATGCACAATTTTATTTTGCTGTATTTGATGCAGCGCCAATAGGTTATTTAAAAGTAAATCTAGGCCCTGCGCAATCAGATATACAAGACCCTAATTCGCTTGAAATTGAAAGAATTTATGTACTCAAATCTTATTTAGGGAAAAAAGTGGGACAGGTATTGTATCAAAAAGCATTTTCGATAGCAAAAGAACTTCAAAAAAAATACATCTGGTTGGGGGTTTGGGAAAAAAATGAACGCGCTTTGGAATTCTATAAAAAAAATGGTTTTGTAGCATTTGACCAACATATTTTTACTTTAGGAACCGATGTACAAACAGATATTTTAATGAAGCTTGAATTGTAATTCAATACCAGCTTGTGTTTAAAAATGAATCTTTATTTACTTTGGTTTATGTGCAAGCAAAGTATAGTATCTAAATAAATCCTGTTCCAATGCATCTGCTTGTTTCCCTGATTGTTTAAAATTATCGTACCTAATTTTTGATAAGATGCGCAGACGAAACATGATTTCTGCAAGCGGGGTAAGCTTTTTGATGGTTTTTCTTAAATTTTTATAAGACACAAACATATTCTTTGATACATTTTTACTTTCAAAATTTACAAAGCCTGCTTTGGCTGCATTTATTTCATGTTCTTCCAATGTGTCAATATCTGGCACTGCCCATGCATTGAAAATATTTTTTAGCAAGGTTTCATCATGTGTATTCAATTGTCTTGAAGTTCTGATAGAATCGGCAATCACCAATCTGCCTCCTGGTTTTAACAACCTAAAAGCTTCTTTGTAAAAAAGAGATTTGTCTACTGTATGACACTGACTTTCGATGGCCCATACTATTTCAAAACTTGCATCTTCAAATGGAGCATTTAAATAATTTGCTGTTCTAAATTCTGCTCCTTGAATATTTTGTTTTTTTGCCATTTTATAGGCTATCTCCACTTGACTTTCTACAAGGGTGATGCCAATGACTTTTGCTTTCCTATATTGGGTCAACCACAAACTGGAATTGCCCAAGCCACAACCTGCATCTAAAACCGTTGTACCTTCTTTAATAACTGCCCAATCGGCCAATACCTCATTAATTCTAAAAATGGCTTGTGCATGTTTGGTGGCTTTTTCGTCGTAATAACCAAAATGTAATGCGGGGGTAGTTTTTAAATTCCAATTCCATATCAGTTGGTACTCAAAATGAGTAGAATTGTAATAGGACTGTATTTCTTTGTCGTTTTTCAAATTGGACATAAAGGATGCTTCTTGAGGCGTTAAAAGTAATTCATTTCTTTAAAAAACTGTTATATCTGCTTTAAGGGTTATAAGCAGGATAGTCAATGGTTTAATAGTTGTACCTTTATTGCTACAATTACTAAAAGAGATTATTTTGAAGTTTATAGATTTGGGATTAGACCAGCGAATTTTAGATGGCATTGATGCCATGGGTTATGAAACAGCAACACCAGTTCAGCAACAAGTAATGGTTCCTATTTTAGAAGGGAAAGACATTATTGCCGCAGCGCAAACCGGTACTGGGAAAACGGCTGCTTTTTTATTACCCTTATTACATCGTTTATTAACTGTATCGCATCAGCCAGGAGATATAAACGCTTTAATTATTGTACCTACCCGTGAGTTGGCCATTCAAATTGCTGAAAGCATCGAAGGCCTTTCTTATTTTACGGATGTAAGTTCAATTGCAGTGTATGGTGGTGGTGATGGAAATTCTTTTGTGACTGAAAAAAAAGCATTAACCAGCGGAGTAGATATTGTGGTGTGTACACCTGGTAGAATGATTGCGCATTTAAATATGGGTTATGTTAAACTAGAAGGGCTTAAATATTTAGTTTTAGACGAGGCGGATAGAATGTTGGACATGGGCTTTAGTGATGACATTGCAAAAATTATTACGTTTTTACCAAAGGTTCGTCAAAATCTTTTGTTTTCTGCCACGATGCCTTCCAAAATGAGGGACTTGGCTAAAAAAATATTACATCAGCCCGTAGAAATAAATATTGCCATATCTAAACCTCCTGAACAAATTGTTCAAAAAGCGTTCATTGTTTATGATGCACAAAAAGTGCCCATCATTATTGACATGTTAAGTTCAAAACGTTATTCTAAAGTAATTGTTTTTTGTTCTAAAAAAATCAATGTGAAGCAACTGGCCAATAAATTAATGCAAGCAAAACTTTCTGTTGCTGAAATTCATTCCGATTTAGATCAAAAAAGTAGAGAGCAATATTTACAAGATTTTAGAAATCAAAAGACCAATATTTTAGTAGCCACTGATATTTTAAGCAGAGGCATTGACATTGATGACATCGATTTAGTCATTAATTACGATGTGCCCAATGATGGAGAAGATTACATTCACAGAATTGGAAGAACTGCTCGGGCAGCTACTTCTGGCACCGCTTTTACTTTGGTCGCCGAAAAAGAACAAAGCAAATTTGCCGAAATTGAAGCCTTATTGGGTGCTCCTGTATTAAAAGGGAAAGTGCCAGAGATGTTTGGCCCTACACCCAATTATGCGCCCAAACAAGCAGGCGCAAAAAAATTTACAAGAAGAAGATAAGCGATTTTTTAAAATACATTCATTATAAACTTTTAAAATTTTACTATGAAAGCAAACAATTCAAGAAGAAAATTTATTAGTAGTGTAGGTGCCCTTGCAGGTGGGCAATTGCTATTCACCAAGCCAATTGTAAGTCTTGCATCTTTCGGCGTAAATTCTAATGAAAATATAACAGTAGGGCAAATCATGGATCAATTTATTAGTGAAGTGCCAGGGAAATTTTTAAAAGAAACAGTAGATACTTTAAAATCTGGTTCTAAAGATATAGTCGTAAAAGGAATTGTCACTTCGATGTTTGCCACAGTAGAAGTGATTAAAAAATCCATTGATCTGGGTGCTAATTTTATCATTGCACATGAACCTACTTTTTACAATCACCAAGATGCCACTGAATGGTTGCAAAACGATCCAGTATATCAATACAAAATGGATTTACTTAAAAAAAATAATATCGCTGTTTGGCGCAATCACGATTATGTACACCGTTTAAATCCAGATCCGGTAACATCAACTTTTTTACAAAAATTAGATTGGTTAAAATACACTACCAAAGCAGTTCCTAAAATGGCTACCTTACCAACCACTAAATTGAAAGACTTAATTACAAAAATGAAAACTACATTAGGCGTGGATCAAGTTAGATTTATTGGTGATTTGAATCAAGATTGCTCCAAGCTTTTATTTATGTTAGGTGCAAGCGGAGCCAGTTCTCATATTACAGGGATAAGACAATTAAAGCCTGATGTATTAATATGCGGTGAAATTTCGGAGTGGGAAACTGCCGAATATATTAGAGATGCCAGATCCAAAGGAGACAATGTTTCATTAATCGTACTAGGGCATATTGCAAGTGAGGAAGCGGGTTCTGAGTTTGTGGCTACTTGGTTGCATCAAAAATATCCAAGTATTAAAACCACGCATGTCCCTGCTGGAAACTCTTTATCTTTTTATTAATTTTTTTGACAAAAATACATTCGACATCACCCACTAAAATATAATATGAAAATTTCAGAAAAATTAAAACAACGTGCGCAAGATTTATGTGAGTTGTGTACAACAGAAATTCCCACCGAAGCATATGCTGTAAGTCCAAAAAATAACGATCTGATTGAAAATGAAGTGGCAGTATGTACTACTTGCTTAGCCATCATCGAAGGCAAAGAAGCAGGTAACCACTGGCAATGTTTGGCAGGCAGTATTTGGAATACAGCGCCAAGTGTTCAAGCTTTGAGTTATAGATTGTTATATGAATTAAAGAACAAGGAATGGGCCAA
Source organism: uncultured Bacteroidota bacterium (assembly GCA_903865435.1). Lineage (GTDB taxonomy): Bacteria > Bacteroidota > Bacteroidia > Chitinophagales > Chitinophagaceae > Sediminibacterium. The sequence continues at coordinate 22,916 of CAIPJS010000076.1, forward strand.
TGAAATTTTAACCTCGGTAGAATTGGAAGAACCTGTGGTCACTTGGGCCCTGAGTGCTTTTATCAAATCGCCGATACATGTAGACAGCAATGGAACAGAATTATTAAATGGAGATACCGTAGTCTTGACTCAAGGTTTAAATGTGAAGGGCGCCAATTTTATGGCACCTAAGGGTACCATTGTTAAAAAAATACATTTAGTAGCCGATAACCCTGAACAAATAGAAGGGAAAGTCAATGAGCAAACTATTGTGCTTTTGACAAAATACTTAAGAAAGTCGAACTAGTTTTAAATTCTAAATAGGATCAACTACCTCTTGAACCACCAGTTTTAATTGGCTTCTTGGTAGTGCCAGTAGACTTTGTACTTGCTTTGGCGATAAACTTTGAACTACCTCCTTGAAAAGTAGCTTTAGCGCCAGTGGTGGCTTTTTTATCAGCCACTTTTTTATTAATATGAAATCCCATAATTAAACTTTAATACTATAAATATAAATATAATTTTTCAATTGATTGGCATTCAGTTTTAAATCCCAATGCCCTCTAATAGAAATAGCAGTCCCGAAGCCCCTAAAAACAAACTAATTACCCATAAAAACTTTCTTTTGGTTAAAATGGAAATAGCAGATATTGCAATGGCAATTTGAAAAAAGGTGACAGCTTTTGCAAACTTCTTTTCAATTTCTAAATGTGCTTTTGATGCTGCTTGTAAGGCTTCGGCTGCTTCTTTAATGGTAGCCTGTTCCTTTTTGTATCGATTGTATTCGGCAGTATCGGTAGAAGCGTTTCCAATTTTGATGGCTTTGATTTCAGCTTTGATGCCTTTTGCTTGGTAAAAAGCCCATTGATCAGATGCTTTAATTTGATTGATCACTGCTTCGTTGGAATTGTGGCCTGCGAATAAGCTAGAAATGGCCGCTAATACTGCCATTAAAGCGGTGGATATGGCCACCAACATAGACCATTTTTGCTCTTTGCCATTACTGGCATGGTGCACTTGTTCATGAATGGCTTCATGTAAATGTTCGGTGGGTACTTCTATTTCATCCATACTTAATAAGTTTAATGTCAGGTAGTTAAAGACTAAAATAGGTAAGAATGCTTATTATTTGGTCAAATTTACCTTAAAAGTGCCTTAAACCACATTTTGTCAAGGAAATGCGCCATTTATCTTTTAGATCAAAACGAAAAACTAAGAATATAGTATCTTAGTTGCATGTATATTCTGTCCATTTTTACCAAAAAAATAAGTTCAATTTTTATTGTTTGTGTTTTTTGTTTTGCAAGCAGTTTTGGTCAGCAAAAACAATTGCAAGATTACATAAGTATTGGATTGGACAATAGTCCGCTTTTAAAAGATTTAAAAAATCAGAAAACGGTTAACTTAATTGACAGTTTAAAAATCTTAGCGGGCTATCAAGTGCAAGTGAATGGCATTAGTACCAATTCTTTTTCCCCTTCTTCCAATGGATGGGGCTATGATTATGCCATAACCAATGGCACCAATTTTACACAACAAGTAGTGGCCACTAAAAAATTGGTAAGTAAGGAAAATTTGGCCAATCAACATGAAGCCATTCGTTTATTGAATGAGTCATTGAATGTCTCTGGAAAAATTTCTGCGCAAGATCTTTCTAAATCCATTACAGCCCAATACATTACAGCTTATGGGGTTCATCAACAAATTATTTTTAATTTAAGTTTATTGGATTTGTTGAAAAAAGAGGTTGCCATTTTAAAGGTCTATACAGAAAAAGGTATTTATAAACAAACCGACTATTTAAATTTTATTATTACTACGCAACAACAAGAAATTGTAAATGAGCAATTGGCCGCGCAATATCAAAACGAAATTGCTTCACTCAATTATCTATGTGGCATCAAAGACACTGCCCGCGTACTTTTGGCAGATCCGATAATAAAAATAGAACCGCTTGCCGAAATAGAACGCACCATCTATTATCAGCAATTCATTGTAGATAGTTTTAAATTAAAGAACAACATTGCGCAGGTTGAATACAATTACAAGCCTAAATTGAATTTGTATGCAGATGGGGGGTTCTTATCTTCTTTTTCTTACATGGGATACAAAAATTTTGGTGCAAGTGCAGGTGTTTCTTTAACAGTGCCTATCTATGACGGCAATCAAAAAAAGATGCAGTTTAATAAAATCAAAATTGCCGAACAAACCAGACAAGATTATCGCGATTTTTTTAAGAAGCAATATGATCAACAAATTATTCAATTATTGCAACAATTGATAGCCACCAATAAAGTAATTGCACAAGCCGAAAAGCAAATTGTTTTAACAGAAACCTTGATTGATGCGAATAAAAAATTATTAGAAATTGGGGAAGTAAAAATTACAGATTATATTTTGGCCATTAATGGGTATTTAAATACTAAAAATACCATTACGCAAAATACCATCAACAAGCTTCAAATTATCAATCAAATTAATTATTGGAATAAAAAATAGCCTAGCATGAATTATAATAAAATTTTAGTCATTCCTTTTTTCTTGATTATGGCTTGTAAGCCTGCTGCTAAAGAAGCAGAGGAAACCAATAAAGAAGCAATAGGCACGCCCGTTACGCTTACTTCTCCCGAAAAAGGCAATATGAAAGATGTAGTAGAAGTGAATGCGGTTTCGGCTTTCTTATTAAAATCGGCCGTTAAATCCAATAGCAATGGTTATTTACAAGTGGTCAATGCGACCCTTGGAAAATTAGTGAACAAAGGGGATGAATTATTTGTGATCAAAACAAAAGAAGCCAATTCATTAGGCAATGCTTTAACTAAATTAGATTCCTCTTTTCATTTTGATGGAACCATACATATTAAATCACCAGGTACTGGATATATTACGCAAATCAATTACCGCATTGGAGATTACGTGCAAGATGGTGAAGCCTTGGCCACTATTACAGATACCAAAAGCTTTGTGTTTTTATTAGACCTGCCTTATGAGTTAAAATCCTATCTGCCCAACAACCATCAATTGGAATTAAAGTTACCAGATGGCAGTACTTTAAATGGCATTTTGGAAGCACCCATGCCCATGGTAGATGCAGTTTCTCAAACTCAAAATTTTATCATCAAAGTAAACACCAGCAATCCAATTCCTGAAAACTTAATTGCAAAAGTGGCCTTAGTCAAAAAATTAAAAATCAATACTACTTCCATTCCCAAAGCTGCTTTGCTATCTAATGATACCCAAACAGAATTTTGGGTAATGAAAATGATGGACAGTGTGACTGCTGTTAGGGTAGATGTTAAAAAGGGAATTGAAACCAATAGTAATGTTGAAATTCTATCCCCACAATTATTTCCTAAGGACAAATTAGTACTCACTGGACATTATGGCTTGGCAGATACAGCAAAAGTGATTGTCAATAAATAATTAAAAAATCTATGAGAAATATTTTTTCTAATTATAAAAATCCAATCATTGTCTTAGCCGTTTTTATATTGCTAGGGGGTTTCTTTGCCTACAGCAAATTGCAAACTGCATTGTTCCCAGAAATCACTTTCCCAAAAATTAAAGTGATTGCGGATGCTGGACAGTTGCCTGTGAAAAAAATGATGGTGACGGTTACAAGACAATTAGAAAATGCCATCAAGCAAGTACCCGATTTAAAAATGATTCGCAGCACCACAAGTAGGGGTAGTGCCGAGATTTCTGCTTACATGGATTGGAAGGCCAATATCGACATCAGTCAACAAAGAATCGAATCCAAAATAAACGAGATTCGAAATACGCTTCCTGCTGAAACCAATATTACAGTAGAAAGAATGAATCCCTCTATTTTGCCCATTGCAGGATATTCGTTAGAAAGTACGACCAAATCGCCCATCGAAATGAAGCTCTTGGCATTGTATACCATCAAACCTTTTCTATCTCAAGTAGAAGGTGTGGCTGAAATTAGAGTGATTGGTGGTAAGACCAAAGAATATTGGGCCATTTTAAATACCCAAAAAATGAGCGCATTGGGTATTACTCCAGATGTAATTAGTACCGCTTTAGGGCAAACCAATTTTATAAAGTCCAATGGCTATTTATCTGATTACAGGTTATTGTATTTAACTGTAACCGATGCGGCGGTTACTTCCATAAGTCAATTGGAAAATTTGGTAGTAAAAAATGATGGCAAAAGAATTGTGTTGATGAAAGACATTGCTGATGTTAAAATACAAGAAGCAAAAGAATATGTGAAGATTAATGCCAATGGTAAAGATGGCTTGTTGTTAGCGGTAATCAAACAACCCAATAGCAATTTGATTAGCATCACAGATAATTTGAATATAAAATTAAAAGAATTACAAAAGATCATTCCTAAAGATGTTCAAATTAAACCATTTTATGTTCAAGCCGATTTCGTACAAGATTCTATTAAAAGCGTAACTGACAGTTTATGGATGGGATTGGGCTTGGCTATTTTTGTTGCTATTTTATTTTTACGCTCTTTGAAATCTAGCTCGGTTATATTAATCACAATTCCCATCATTATTTCTTTGACCTTATTGTTGTTGTATGCGTTTGGTCAAACTTTTAATATTATGACTTTGGGAGCATTGGCAGCCGCCATTGGTTTGATTATTGATGATGCCATTGTAGTGGTAGAGCAAATACATCGTACGCACGAAGAATTTCCAAATGAGCCTACCAATAGTTTGGTGGTCAAAGCCATTAAGTATTTATTACCCGCCATGATTGGCTCTTCATTGAGTACCATCGTTATTTTCTTACCTTTTGAATTAATGAGTGGGGTGGCAGGAGCTTATTTTAAAGTGCTTACCAATACCATGATCATTGCCTTGGTTTGTTCTTTCTTTGTTACTTGGATCATCTTACCCATCTTGTATATTTTATTTACAAAAAATGCAGAGGGCGACTCAAAAAAACAAGTAGTTCAATTAGAAGCAAAAGTAAAAACACAAAAATGGGTAGGTTTATTTATAAAAAAACCTATCATTAGTATAGGAATTATTGCTGCGCTAATTATGGCCATTGTTTTTATCCTGCCTAAATTAGAAACTGGATTTTTACCAGAGATGGATGAAGGAAGTATTGTTTTTGATTATAATTCGCCCCCAGGCACTTCTTTAGAAGAAACAGATAGAATGCTGCGTGAAGTAGAAAAGCTATTGGTACAAGTGCCTGAAGTAAAAGCGTATAGCCGACGAACAGGTACCCAGCTTGGATTTTTTATTACTGAACCCAATAGAGGAGATTATTTAATCCAATTAAAAAAAGACAGAACCAAGACCACCGAAGAAGTTATTAGCGATATTCGAAAAAAAGTAGAAGCAAGCCAACCGGCACTTAGAATTGATTTTGGACAAGTCATTGGCGATATGCTAGGTGATTTGATGACTTCGGTTCAACCTATTGAAGTAAAAATATTTGGAACCGATCAAGATAAATTAAAAGTATTGTCGCATCAAGTGGCTGCCATTATTACTAAAGTAGAAGGCACGGCCGATGTTTTTGATGGTGTAGTGATTGCAGGTCCTTCCATCGACATTCAACCTAATTCGACTACTTTGGCCCAATATGGAATCACCCCTGCTAATTTGCAATTTCAAATGCAATCTAGTTTAGAAGGCAATGTGGTGGGGTCGGTCTATGATCAAAATCAATTTAGCAATTTAAGATTGGTATATCCAGGTAGCAAAAGTTTAAGTGTAGCTGATATAAAAAATACACCTATCTTTTTACCAAATGGTAAACTAAAACCCATCAATGAATTGGCCGCCATTAAAATCAACGAAGGGGATGCCGAAATTCAAAGAGAGAATTTACAATCCATGGGGGTAGTTACTGGTAGATTAGAAGGTAGAGATTTAGGAAGTGTCATTAAAGACATTCAATCTGAAATTAAAAACAAAATAAATTTACCACAGGGTTATGCTATTGTTTATGGTGGCTCTTATGCCGATCAGCAACAGTCTTTCAAAGAATTACTTTTAATTTTAATTACCTCTAGCTTATTGGTATTTGGTGTGATTCTATTTTTATTCAAAGAATTTAAAATTGCCATCATCATTTTATTGGTTTCTGTCTTGGGTATTTGTGGTAGTGTTTTAGGTTTATTCATCACTGGCACTCCACTAAACGTAGGTAGTTATACGGGTTTGATTATGATTGTGGGCATTATTGGAGAAAATGCCATTTTCACCTTCTTGCAATTCAAGGCTTCCTATTTAACGAATAACAATGTGGATGAATCTATTATTTATTCTATATCTACCAGATTAAGGCCTAAATTAATGACGGCTTTTGGCGCCATTATTGCATTGATGCCCATAGCCTTAGGTATTGGTACTGGGGCTCAATTGCACCAACCCTTGGCCATTGCAGTGATTGGGGGATTTGTAATGGCACTGCCTTTATTGTTAATCGTTTTACCTAGTTTTATACGAATGGTATATCAAAAGAAATAATTTTTATCTAATTTTCTACTCAAATATTAAACCAAACATGAAAAAATCAATCTTCTTAGTGGCGCTTGCATTCTGTGTGCTTCAAATTTTTGCACAAAGCAAATTTTCACAAACCAATGTTTTTCACATAGCAAGTCCGGGTGGCTGGGATTATATCAGTATCAATCCTGCATCTAACAAATTATACATGTCGCACGGTACCCAAGTAAATATCTTAGATAAAATTACTGGTGATTCATTAGGCGTTATTGCAAACACAGCAGGTGTGCATGGTATTGCATTTATCAATGCTTCTAATAAAGGCTATACCAGTAATGGTAGAACCAATGATGTGACTGTATTCAATTTAACTACCAATGAAGTCATTTCAAGAATTCCAACTGGTGAAAATCCTGATGCTATTTTTTACGATGAGTTCTCTAAAAAAATTATTACTTGCAACGGCAGAAGTAAAGACCTTTCTGTGATTGATCCTACTACAGATAAAGTAGTGGCCACCATTCCAGTGGGTGGGAAACCAGAAACTGCAGTAAGTAATGATGCAGGACATGTGTATGTGAATGTAGAAGACAAAAATGAAATTGTAGATATAGACATTACAAAAAATGTGGTATTGGCACATTGGTCTATCATGCCTGGTGAGTCTCCAACTGGTTTGGCCATAGACAATGCTACGCATCGTTTGTTTGCTGGTTGCGAAAAACAATTGATTGTATTGGATGCAACCAATGGTAAGGTGGTAGACAAGCTACCAATTGGTGATGGTTGTGATGGCGTTGCTTTTGACAATAAATTAAAATTTATTTTCACTTCTAACGGAGAAGGTACTGTAACGGTTATTAAAGAAAACAGTGCCACCGATTTTAAAGTAGTCGAAACTTTAAAAACTAAAAAAGGGGCAAGAACCATTGGTAACGATGAGTCTACACACAATATTTACCTACCTACTGCCGATTTTGAAAAGCAAGAAGCTGGTGATAAATCAAGACCTAAAATGATTCCAGGAAGTTTTCAAATTTTGGTTTTCGGTAGAAAATAATTCCAAATTAAATTCTTAAATGGCCTATTGCTACATAGTTTTAGGCCATTTTTTATTATATTTATTGATAAATTAATTAAACCTTTTTTGAATTATTGCATCTTAGAGCAAATAAATCAAATCGAAATGCGTACATCCAAATTTTTCTTATTCTTTATTGTTGCATTTGTATTCATTTCTATTGATTTAACTGCGCAGTCAAATACCAACGAAGACAGTCTTGGGAAGCCCGTATTTAAAATCCAATTGGATTATTTAAACAATTATGTATACAATGGCCGTGCCGATTCCATTAAGGCCCCGTATCAAATCACTACTGCTTCATTAAATTTCGGAAATGGGATTTATGCTAATTTGATTGCCAATTATTTACTAACACCTAATGAAAATAGATTTGATTTTTTTGAATTTGATTTGGGATATCAATACAAATTAGGAAAAAAATGGACGGGTGAAATTTATGGCTCTAAATATTCTTATTCTAGTCAAAGTAATTTATTAAATGGAGACATTACTAGTGATTTTGGAGCCACTGCTAATTATGATTTTGGAATTTTTCAATTCAATAATACATTTGATGTATTTTTTTCAGGTAAGTCTGATTTTCAATACATGCCAGGTATCGAAAAAACTTTTGAATTTGGCGAAAGCAATTCTAAATGGGAAATCACCCCAGGAATTTATTCTGTATTTAGTTCCTTAAATTATTACGAGAGTGTCTTAACAAGAAAACAAAACGCCTTAAAGAATTTAAAAACTAAACCTGGTCAACCAGCCAATACTGTTCAAACAGCTAATGTATTGAGTACTACAACCATCTTAGAAAAAGGAGTTAAGTTATTGGACATGGAGATGAGTTTGCCTATTAGCTATCAAACAAACAATTGGTCTATTGAATTTACCCCAACATGGGCCATCCCTTATCATCCCATCCACACTTTAACCGTAAATAGTACTACCTTACCCAATGGGTCCACTTCTTCCAACACAATTGATTCCACACCTTACTCTGAAAGATTCTTAAACAATCAGTTTTATTTTCAAATTGGGTTCAATTACAAATTCTAAATATGGCATTGAATAAGGCTACTAAAATTTTATTGATTGCCTCAAGTTTATGGTATTTTGGCGAAGGTTTATTTGGCCCCCTTTTTGCCATATATGCTGAAAAAATTGGCGGTACTTTATTAGACATTACTTCGGCTTGGGCTATTTATTTAATTGCTATCGGAATATTTTACGCTGTTGTTGGAAAATTATTTACCCATTCAAAATTCAAAATTCATTTGATGGTTTTTGGATATGGTTTAAATGCACTACTTACTTTTGGCTATATTTTTGTACACAGTACACAGGAGCTTTTTATGTTACAAGTTGGCTTGGGTATTGCTGAAGCGGTGAGCACACCCATCTGGGATTCATTATTTGCTTCAAATTTAGAAGACAACGAAAATACCTTTCATTGGAGTTTAGCCACTGGACATACCCATTTTGTGTCTGGTATTGCCATTGCGCTAGGGGGCTTAATTGCCAATTATATTTCCTTTCAGGCACTATTTATTACCATGGGTTGTATACAATTATTGGCCACCTTTACACAAGCCAAATTGCTTTTTTCGATAAAGAATGACTCAAAAAACTAATCTAATTACTCTAGTTTTTCTGTAACTTCAAAAGGTCATTCAATTAATTTAAACAAAAATGTTCACACCATGAGTAATGCTGTACCTAAAACGAATGTATCTAATAGACTTTTATCATTAGATGCTTTAAGAGGTTTTGATATGTTTTGGATTATGGGCGCAGAAGAAATTGTGCATACACTATTTAAAGCTACTGGAAATTCTTTTTGGGGTGGTTTTTCAGATCAATTATCCCATCCAGCTTGGAATGGGTTTCATTTTTATGATTTAATTTTCCCGCTTTTTTTATTCATCGCAGGTGTAGCCACGCCCTATTCTGTTGGTAGAGAAATAGAATTGGGTAAAACCAAACAACAGGTAATGTTGCGTGTTTTGAAAAGAGCTTTTATTTTAGTTTTATTAGGTTTAGTGGTAAACAACGGTTTACAAATTAGACCCATTGCAGAGATTCGTTTTGGAAGTGTATTGGGTAGAATTGGCTTGGCTTATATGTTTGCTAATTTTATTTATATCAATAGCAAGAAACAAAATACGCAAATTGCTTTTTTTGCTATTTTGTTAATAGGGTATTATTTATTACTCAAATTTACTGCTGCACCAGGATTCCCAATAGGAGATTTAACACAAGCTGGTAATTTTGCTTCTTATTTAGATCGTTCTATTTTACCAGGCAGGTTGTATTTAGGCAATCATGATCCAGAAGGTCTTATTTCTACCATACCTGCTATTGGTACAGGTTTATTAGGCATCTTGGTAGGTAAGTATTTAAAAAATAATACAGATACAGGTACGAGAAAATCAATTAAACTTTTGTTTTTAGGTACTTTATTTGTTGGTATTGCGCTTTTGTGGAATATAGATTTTCCAATCAATAAAAATTTATGGACCAGTTCTTTTGTCATGCTGGTGGGTGGATTGAGTATGATACTCTTATCTTTTTTCTATTTTATTATTGACGTGAAAGGCTATTATAAATGGGCTTTCTTTTTCAAAATCATTGGAATGAATTCGATATTAATATATGTATCTGGACATTTTATCAATTGGGAATACACCACGCTTGCTTTATTTCATTGGTTAGGTCAATTGATTGGGGCGCCATACAATATGGTTGTTTTGGCTTCTATGTATGTTGGCATTGAGTGGTCCTTTCTATACTTTATGTTTAAAATGAAAATTTTCTTAAAAGTATAATTGCTTTATAATTTAGTAAATACTTAATTTTAAGGGTATGAAAAGATTGGCATCGCTCGATTTTATGCGTGGCTTGATTATGGTGCTATTGGCCTTAGAAAGTACAGGCCTTTATGAACATTTATTTAAAGCCACTGCGCATAATTATTTAAATGGTTTTTTTGTACAATTTTTTCATCATCCTTGGAATGGACTTCATTTTTGGGATTTAATTCAGCCAGGTTTTATGTTTATGGCGGGTGTATCAATGGCATATTCCTTGCACAAACAAAAGCAAGAGGGGTTTAGTTGGAATAAGTCCTTTATTAAAATTCTTAAAAGAAGTGTTTGGCTATTTTTCTGGGGCGTATTGGATTATGCGGTCAGGCCTAAGGGCTTGTCTTTTGAATTATGGGATGTACTTACTCAGTTGTCATTTACTACTTTAATAGCATTTTTGGTTTTTGAATGGAAAACGAGTTACCAAATTTTATTTTGTATCGGGCTGTTGTTATTGACAGAATTTTTATACCGATTTATGCATGTACCAGGTTTTGATCAACCATTTGTTGATCAACATAATTTTGGTAATTATATTGATACTGTTTTAATGAACAAAATAAATAGTGGGGGCTGGGTGGCCATCAATTGTATACCCACTGCGGTGCACACCATAGCAGGGGCCATCATTGGGAAAATATTTTTAAATGACATGAAGGCTAAAATCAATCATTTGTTTTATACAGCTGTTGGTTGTTTACTGCTTGGTTATGGATTAGATTTTATTGGTATTACACCCATTATCAAAAGAATTGCTACTAGTTCGTTTACCATTGTTTCCTTGGGTTATTGTTTATTGGGTTTGTTAATTTGTTATTGGTGGATAGACTTACTGAACCACAGAAAATATTTATTTTTCTTTAAAGTCGTAGGGATGAATTCACTTTTTATTTATCTATTTTTTGAAATTGTCGGAGCTAGGTGGTTGAATGAATATAGCGCTCAAATAAGTAATGGAGTTTTAGCCATGGTTTCTAGTCTTACCCTATTGAATCAAATTATTTCTTCCTTGGTTATTTTTAGCTTGGAGTGGGGGCTATGTTATTTCTTATATAATAAGAAAATATTTTTCAAGCTTTAATTATTTAATACCAAATATTTTAACTTTTAAATTTCTCATTTGCAGGTTGATGGGGCGAACATTGGAGAAGAAGGACAAATCAAATACCAGACTTTTTGATTTGTTATAATCTTTTATGGTAAACAAATCACTTGTAGAAGCTTGATTCCATTGCTTTTCAATAAAATCATTCTTTGTCATTTGTACAATATTGTGATTGGTCCAAAATAAGAAATTCCTTTTTTTATTTATTGTATCAATCATTGATAATCTAAAGGAAGGTTGATCTTCTAATCCAGGAGAAAGAAAATTGATCTCGGCGGACACTTCTACTGAAATGAATTTATTATTTTTTGATATAGGTAATTCTGGGATAATAGTGCTATCGGAGAGTTTTGTGATGATATTTTGAATTTTTGGATTAAAATAATCAAGTAGTAATTCCCTTTTTTCATTAACTTCTAAATTTTGATTGGGGTACAATGCATTTTTTTTGCAAACCCAGTCGTTAATAAGTTTAAAATTATTTAATAATTTGAGCATATGACTTTTTACAGAATCATTATCCACCTTAATTTCAAGCAAGTCTGGAGTAAGCTTATACAACTGAGTTCCTGATAAATAGTAATCTTTATAAATATAGTCTGTAATTTCTCTACTCCATTCCATAAATGGCATAGATTGATTGTTTCTGAATGCAACTGCCGTATCCATGACATCTGCCATCCAAGGCACTTCGCTGGGTCTATTTTTTAAATGTGGGTAATTGTTTAAAATTAAGTTGCTGAGGGTGGGCGCTATGTTATTATGAGAATTCACTGAATAAAACTTCTTGGGTGCTTTTAACATAGGGGAATATACAATCAATGGTACGTGATAATCGTCGATTCCACCTGTAGATGGAAAAGAACCTATATGATGATCTCCCGTTATAATAAAAATAGTGTTTTTGTATTCTGATTTTTTGGCGAATTTTTCAAAAAAGTTTTTAATGCAATCATCAGCAAACATATAAGTGACCAAAACCTGCTTTGTTTCTTTTAAAATATTTTTTACTTTAGATGAATCTGGTATGGAGCTTATTTTTTTATCAAACAATTTACCATACTCTTTTTGCTGATCAAATAGATAGGGCATATGCGTTGTGCCTGTATGGTAAATATTTAAATAAGGAGTTTTAGGAATCGAATCCATTACTTCAAAACTCCTATTAAATAAGGCATCATCTGGATACCCCATGGTCCATCCTTCTTCACCAACGCCCATCATTTTATATTTAGAACTGTATTTGGTTAAAATCATATCCGTCCCTTGTAAACGCATATAGCCTCCCATATTGTCAAAGTCGGGATTAAATCCAATTAGAAATTTTGTATGATACCCGTTGGCGCGTAAAATTTTTATTAAAGACAAATGATTAGGCAGTACATTAATGACAGAAAATCCGCGGTTTCCATAGGGAACCGAGCCTGTAAGTGCTGGTTGTGCTGCAAAGGTGCCAGGTGCGGTACTTAAGAAATTATTCCATACCAAACTCTTACTAGAAAGTTGATCTAAGAAAGGCGTAAAGCTCCCTGCATAGGCTTTGTCTCCACTAAAATCGCGAGACAAACCTTCTACTACCAATAAAACGATATTGGGCGGATTGTCTTTATCCAGATTAAAAAAACTGCCTAAAACATCTGAATGATTGTTTTTATGCAGTAAGGGATAATTGGGATTGGTAAAATCAAAGGGTTGATTTTTTTGATAAAATTGAACCTCGTTCATCAATTCTTGCTTACTCAATCTGGTTGCATCAAAATTATTTTTATCATGTATAAAATGATAAATGTCTGTAATCCAAAAATTGAATTTATTAGAAACTAAATAATAAGTTCTTTTTTCACTAAATCTATTTTCGGAAGGATTGGAATAATTTATAAACACTACACTCAAAAGTGCTGTGATGATCCATCCATTTTTAAATTTATTACCAATGACTATTTTTTTATTAAATTGAATTAATAAATAAAAATAAAGTGTAATAAAAAAAATAAAAGGAACAAATAAAGTAAAACTACTTGTCATCATTTGCTTGGTCGTAATCCAAGATTCTTGAATACTTCTTGTTAGTATCTCATGATCAAAAGGGGCATTTCTTTCAGAAAAAACCAAGATCAATCCAATATAGGTAATAATAAAAAGTACATTCAATAAATGTGCAAGGAATTTATTAATTCTAAAATTAAATAGGGAGATTATAAAAAGCGGTATGCCAATAAGAACACTATATATTAAGCAAATCCAAATATCATAAATACAGCCGCTCATTTCATATAAATAGGATTTTCTATTAAATGATTTAGATGCAATCAATACATATTCGTATCCTCTTAATAAACAAAAGGCGATGATTAAAGCTAAAACAGCTTTAATGTAAAAATTCAAAAATAAATCCCACTTTTTTAAAATCATTCAATTTTGGGGCAATAAGGTAAAAGGTTCCTATTAGAAATTTAAAAGGTTAATGCCATTGACAAAGATACAATATTGTAAAGTTTAAAAATTCACTTTATTCCAATACCATTTATCATTTTAAAAACAATATTTATTATAAATTCCCTACATTCATATTGGCTTTAAGCTCTTTGGTTTGAAGTTATAAAATTATCAAATTTAACTGGATGCGCTATTTTTTTCAATATCTTTTGTTGGTTTTATTTTTAACTTTGACAATGGTATCTTTTTCACAATCAATTGTCGAAAACACTGATAGTTTAGCTGGTAGATTTATAAGTCATTTAAGATCTAAAACCAATGAACAATTATTGGTACACACCAATAAAAGATTATACATTACAGGAGAAGAGATATGGATGAAAGCCTGGATCGTAAATTCATTGTCTCATAAGTATTATTCCCATAGTAAAACATTGTATATTGATTTAGTCAATGAAAAAGATAGTGCAGTTGCTAAGCTGCTCCTTAATATTCCAAGCGAAAGAACCGAAGCAAATATTAAATTATCAGATTCATTGAAAGAAGGTTATTATTGGCTAAGGGCGTATACTGCGCATATGCAAAAACGAGATACCAATTCTATTTCTGTTACGCCATTATACATTGTCAATAAGAAATCGCCTATTGCATTTAATGAAATTGCTTTAAATAAAAAGTCAATAACTAGTACAAATAATACAGCTCCTTCATTAAGTATATATCCTGAAGGAGGGGAATTGATATCTGGTATTAATTCAGTAGTTGCCATAAAAGCGACAAATAATGAAGGCAAACCAGTTATGCTCGAAGGATACATTAATGACAATATTGATACTTCTGCTATCACTTGGTTTAAGACAGATAGTTCAACTGGATTGGACAAAGTGGTCTTTTTTGTTGCTAAAAACAAAAACTATACGGCCAATGTGAAGTGGGAAAATCAAATAATCAAATTTCCTTTGCCTTTAGTGAATCACTTTGCGAGTCAAATTGCTATTAAAGAACAAAATGCCTCAAGCATTAAATTGGTTATCTCGCAAGGAGATTCCTTATATAAAAAAGGGAAGTATTCTTATTTATTAGGTATAAGCAGAGACAGTCTATGTTTTGCTAGTGTTGGCAATGACATGTTCGAAGTGTCTATTTCTAAATCCAATTTCCCTGCAGGCATCTCAAAGTTTTTATTATTCAATGAAAATCAGGAAGTGGTTAGTGAAAGAACAGTATACATTGACAAACCCAAAGAAGACTATTTTATAACTACTGATAAACAAAATTACAAAGCAAGAGAAAAAGTAACCCTCAGCATCAATAATGGAGATTCTTTGTTACATCCAAGTTTTACTGCACTTTCGGTCGCAGTAACCGATGATAATTTAATAAAGGAACTTTCCTATTTAGATAAGGAAGAAAGCTTGCCTTTCACATTTTATGAATCAAAGCCAAGCATAGATGATCTTGAAATGCTTACTGCACCATTAATGTTCAAAGGGAAAAGTTTTAATAAAGAATCATCGTTACGTGCTCAATTGGCTAAAGAAATAGAAGTGTCCTCTGATACTATTTTTTCAAATATCAATGGCCGAATTTTAAATAAGAAAAATATGCCTGTTTCCAATAGAATAGTTACGCTTTATACCAACAAGCGTTTCTATCTTTTTGATACAGACACCACTAAAACCAATGGACAATTTAAATTTACGGTACCTCCTTATCTAGACAGTATCCCTTTTATTATTCAAGTGGCCAATTTAAAAGGGGATAAAGTAAATGATAAAATTATAATAGATGTGACATCGCCCTTTCCAAGTTTTTCAACACCAATTTCTTTAAAAAAGAAACTCGTTCTGCAAAGAACAGATCTGGAAAATTATTTTAATAATACAAAAAATTTTCAAGACGTTTATATGGGTAGTGGTAAAGAGTGGCTAAAATCTGTCATTGTCAAATCTGGTATTAAAGCAAATAGCTACAATGTAAGTAAAAGAGTAAGTAATTTTTCTACCATCATGACTGGAGAAGCGCTTCAGAAAATGAACCCCAATGATGCAAGTACAGGGTTGTTAATGATACCTGGTTTGCATTTAAGATCGGGTTATTTAACATTAGGAGGTGTTACTTCTTGGACAGTATCTGAAAAAGATGAGCCCTTGCTTATAGTAGATGGAGTGATGATGGCAGGTGGAAATAGTCAACAAGCAGATACGGATGCGATCAATCTATATTTTACATCTAGCCCTTTAATGCGCGCATTGCAAACCATTTCACCCGATATTATTGATTTTATTGAAGTTCTAAAAGGACCAGAAGCTGCTTATTATGGATCTAGGGCTATGAATGGTGTCATTTTAGTAAATACGCAAAGAAAATCAAATTTTAGTTCACATTATGAAAACTACGGGGTATTGCAATATTACCCCGCATCTTATCATTTAGCACCTTTGTACAGCATGCCCGATTACGAAAATTTAGAAGTTAAAAACGGGAGCTTTAAAGACAATAGGGCTACACTTTATTGGAATGGACATTTGTATAGTAATGCTAAAGGAAATGCAAAGATTGAATTTTATACTGGAGACATTAACACTACGTATACCATCACAGTTACCGGTATCACCAATGGTGGCAATATCATTTATAAAAAAAGCAGCTTTAAAAGAAGCTTATAAAGTTTTATAATTTATTGATCATATGCCCCAATATATCCTTAAATGAAAAACCTTCTGTTAATTTTTCTTTATTCAATTTTTTATTTTCTACTAAGGCCCATAAAATAAATTCTTTCATAAAGTAGGCATCTTCCTTTGTAGTATCAGGAGCATACTTTTTCAACAGGGCATCTAGTGGTTTTACCTCGTCTAAAATTTTCTTATATTGTTTTTCATCAAAATCTTCATACAATTCAAAGCCGCCTTCTGCTATAAACCAATCAAGTAAATCTGAATAAGCGTTTCTTTCATTTTGCTTTTCTAGTTTACTAATTTTTGGAAATTGAAATTTAAACAAAGTGCTTATGGCCTTTTCTATTAAAAGATTAGCAATTACTTCAGCACCTTCTTGCTCTCCTTCGTATACAAGTTCTACTTTTCCGGTAATGGCTGGAATAATGCCCATGAAATCGGATAAGCGCACTGCCGTTTTAGTTAAACCATTTTTTAAAGCCCTTCTTTCTGCTGTGCTAATTAAGTTTTCCATTGCGGAAATAGTCATTCTTGCACTTACACCACTTTTGGCATCAATGTATTCACTGGCTCTTGCTTCAAAACTAATTTGCTCTATAATGTCTTTAGCTAGACTAGGAACATAAACGAGTTCAGATTGTACCGCATTTATTTTTGCCTCCTGTTCGGTAATTTTTTTAGCCACCGCAATGTTTTTTGGGTAATGCGTTAAAATTTGTGAGCCTATTCTATCTTTCAAAGGAGTAACAATACTGCCTCTATTGGTATAATCCTCAGGGTTGGCAGTGAAAATAAATTGAATGTCTAAATTCATTCTCAATTTAAAACCTCTAATTTGAATATCGCCTTCTTGTAGAATGTTAAATAAGGCTACTTGTATTCTGGCTTGTAAATCGGGAAGCTCATTAATCACAAATATGCTTCTATTGGCTCTTGGAATCATACCAAAATGTATGACACGCTCATCGGCATAGGATAATTTTAAATTGGCTGCCTTAATAGGGTCCACATCTCCAATAATGTCTGCTATAGTAACATCTGGGGTAGCTAATTTTTCAAAAAACCTTTCGTTGCGGTGCAGCCATTCAATAGGAGTGGCATCGCCTTTCTCTGCAATTAAATCCTTGGCGTATCTTGATATAGGTGCTAATGGGTCGTCGTTAATTTCAGAGCCAGCCACAAAAGGCATGTACTCGTCTAATAATTGAATCATTAAGCGCGCTAATTTTGTTTTTGCCTGACCTCTCAAGCCTAATAAATTAATATTGTGCTTAGATAAAATGGCTCTTTCAATTTCTGGAATAACAGTTTCTTCAAAACCATGAATGCCTTCAAATGCAGGAACACCTTCCTTAATTTTAAAAATTAAATTATCTCTTAATTCGTCTTTAATGCTTTTACTTTGGTAACCTTGTTTTTTCAAGTCACCTAAAGTTTTTATTTTTTCAATTTTCATATAAATGTGTTTGTACTAATTATTTAAGTTTCTTTTTTCTATTGGTTTCATAATCTTGAAATATCATCTCTCCTAAACCTTTCAAGCCTGTATAAAAAGCTTTGCCCTGATTGGCTTCGGTAAACTCATTCACAAATCTTTGTAAATAGGGGTCCTGTGCAATCATGAAGGTGGTAATAGGAATATGTAATTTTCTAGCCATCTTCGCTTGGCTATAACATTTATCTACTATGTATTGGTCAAGTCCATTGCTATTCATATAATAATTACCATCTGGCTCTTTAACACAACTTGGCTTGCCATCGGTAATCATGAATATTTGCTTATTCGTATTTCTCTTTCTTCTTAAAATATCCATCGCTAGCTGCAAACCCGCTACCGTGTTGGTATGATAGGGTCCTACTTTTAAATAAGGTAGTTCCTGAATGCTAATGGTCCAGGCATCGTCTCCAAATACAAGAATATCTATAGTGTCTTTTGGATAACGAGTAGTAATTAATTCAGCTAATGCCATCGCTACTTTTTTAGCAGGTGTGATTCTATCTTCTCCA
Source organism: uncultured Bacteroidota bacterium (assembly GCA_903865435.1). Taxonomy (GTDB): domain Bacteria; phylum Bacteroidota; class Bacteroidia; order Chitinophagales; family Chitinophagaceae; genus Sediminibacterium. Next base: position 41,506 of record CAIPJS010000076.1, read on the forward strand.
TATAAAATCATACTATGACTTATATCAATCATCAATACCGTGCTCATTTGTGATTTTTGTTCGGTCTGTTCTACTACTAAATCGTTTTCTGTTAAATTAAATGCATCAATGCCATGATTAATTTGTGCATTTTTAATACTCTCTGTTAAAGAAATATTTTCAATATTGTCGCCAAAATTAAATTCTTTGAATTCGCCATTTTTTTCATCGCCCTGTCCTAGGGTTTTTGTTTTATGATTACCCTTGCCCGCGTTTTGTAAATCCCCGAAAATATTATTTAGGGCAGTTTGTCGAATAGCCCTTTCTGTTTTAGCAGTTATTTTTGTTTCCCCATCTCCACCCCCATCTTTAATCTCTTGTTTGATATAGCCTTTCTTTTTTAGGTCTTCTATAAAATCATCAATGGTATATTTTTCGTCTGTTAATTTGTATTCTACATCTAACTCGCGCATCCAACTAATGGCTTCGTCAAAATCGCCAGAAGTATGCACAATCAATTCTTTGAATATTTCAAATAATTTATCAAAGGGCGATTGATCTGGGGCTTCGTATGTTTTAAACTGAAATCCTTTCATTGTTGTATCTGTGTTACCTAATGCCTAGCTATTGAACGAATTAGGAGGGAGTAAATTTACTTGTAAAAACTCATTTTTTAGCAATTTGTTTAAGGCCAAGATAGGCTAGGAGGCTGGATTTAAAAACAAACCAATTCGATTGACCAAGAACCCTTATTTTTGAAGCCTAAAATACAAATTATGTCTACAAAAATTACGATCAACAATAACGGGTCATTGAAAATAGAAGGCGATTTCACTATTGAAGATCGTAGTGGTAATACTTACGATTTAGCAGGAAGAGAAGTCATTGGACTATGTCGTTGCGGCTTAAGCAAAAACAAACCTTTTTGTGATGGTGCACATAATGGCAACTTCACACACGAGGCTACTGCTTTTGCACTTCCTCCTAAAAAAACGGTTTAATATTCAATTTTGAAAGAGTACTTTAATCCCTTAAAAAAATTGATTAAAGTACTCTTTTAGTGTAAGCCATTACAGTAAAAGAGTTAAAATAGTTAACCAACATAGGTGATTAACTTTTCAAACTTGCTAAGTCAATTACAAAACGGTATTTCACATCTCCCTTTAACATTCTAGTATACGCTTCGTTGATACCTTGCATAGGAATTATTTCAATGTCTGAAACAATATTGTGCTCGGCACAATAATCAAGCATCTCTTGAGTTTCTTGCATTCCACCTATACAAGAACCAATCACACTTCTTCTGTTGGTTACTAAAGAGAATGGTTGCACTTTTGGTGATTCTATCGGAAGACCTACTACCATTAATTTTCCGTTGGTAGCCAATAAATTCAAGTAAGAAGTATAATCGTGATTCGCTGATATAGCATCTAAGATCACATCAAAATAACTATTGTATTTTTTCATGGCGTCTGCATCGGTGCTAATTAAAAAATGAGTAGCACCTAATTTTTTTGCATCTGCTTCTTTAGATGGAGAGGTACTAATTACGGTTACTTCTGCTCCAAAAGAAACAGCAAATTTCACCCCCATATGGCCTAGTCCACCCAATCCAACGATAGCTACTTTCATACCTTTTTTAACGCCTGCAAAAACTAAAGGAGAATAAGTGGTAATACCTGCGCATAATAATGGAGCCACTGCAGCTAAATCTAATTTAGGAGAAACATGCAAAGTATATCTTTGGTCCACTACAATTTGTGTAGAATAGCCACCCATTGTAATACCAGATCCGTTTCTTTCTTTTGCATTGTAAGTACCTGTCATGCCTTCAGCACAATATTGTTCTAAACTTTCTTGACAATTTTTACAAGTTCTGCAACTATCTACCATTACACCCACACCGGCTAAGTCGCCTACTTTGAATTTGCTTACACTACTACCTACAGCAGTTACCTTACCTACAATCTCATGGCCAGGCACCATTGGATACACAGATCCGCCCCATTCGTTTTGGGCTTGGTGCAAATCGCTATGGCAAACGCCACAATATAAAATTTCTACTTGTACATCGTTTTCTCCAATGTTTCTTCTGTCAAAGGAATAAGCTTCTAAAGCAGTGGTAGCACTTAATGCTGCGTATGATTGGGTATTGGGCATGATTTTTAATTTTGAGTGCTAAAGGTAAGAATGTATTAATTGACAACCACAGTATTTTTTTATTTTTATCTAAAAATCTTATATTAAATTTAGCCAACTTTATACTTCAATGAATATCATATGATTCAGTCAACTACCCTGCAATTTCTAAAAGCGCTTAAAAAGAACAATAATAAAGAATGGTTTGAGAAAAACAGGCCTAAGTATGAAAATGCTAAACAGGATTATTTAGCATTTGTAACTGAAGTGCTTGATGGGATGAAATTACAAGACAAAACTCTTCAATTTTTAGAACCAAAACAATGTGTTTTTAGAATTAACAGAGATGTTCGATTTAGTAAAAACAAAGACCCCTATAAAACCAATTTTGGTGCAAGCTTTAGTAAGGGTGCCAAAAAAATTGATTGCGCTGGTTATTATTTCCATTTAGAGCCAGGGGCCTGTTTTATAGGAGGTGGCTTATGGATGCCTATGGCACCTGAATTAAAAAAATTAAGACAAGAGATTGATTATTGTTTTAAAGAATTTAAAGGCATAGTGAATGAGAAAAAATTTAAAACCAAATACGGTACATTAACCGACACTGATAAATTAGTTAGACCACCTAAGGGTTATGAGATAGACAACCCTGCCATTGAATTTTTAAAACTAAAAAGCTTTGTAGCCACTATGGAAATTAGCGATGCCGATGTTTTAAATAAAAACCTAGTCAAAAAAGTAATTACTTGTTTTGAATCTATGACACCTCTCATTCACTTTATGAATAAAGCTATTGATTTATAAATGGGGTAGACCATTTTTTATCTGTATACACTAAGGTGCCTGATAAAGTTTTCATGAATGCAATCACAGCGTCTCTTTCATCGGTAGTTAAATTTAATTGCTGTGTATTATTATTAGGTCTTAATTTTCCATCTAAATTATTGTTTCTTTGGTTCGCTGGAATATTATTATAATGTGCTAGCACTGCAGCTAAATTATTAAATACCCCATTGTGCATCATGCGGCTATTAATAGTGCCATCTGTTTTTGTTAAATCTCTTAAAGAAGGGGCCCTTGTATCATTCAATTCAATATCATTACTGCCAATAACACCTATGATACCATTGTTTCTTGAATTAGGGTCGATATCAAATTCAGGAGCGTTATGACAACTATTACAACCTAACCCTCCTGCAATTCTTATTCCATTATTATTAAAAATGGGAGGGGTCATGTATAAATTTTTTCCTGTATTTTCTGTTGCGGTGAAATTAGGAAAGGGGTCGTTGTCATTTCTTACCTGAACTCTTCCTGCATCATATTTTGAATCAAAAGATTGTATACTTCTTACAAACTGTGCTAATGACTCTTGCATTCTTGCTTCTGTAACAACTGTGTCGCCATACACAAATTTAAATAGCTCATTGTAATAATTAATTTTTGAAAGCTTCGCTAATAAACTTGCCATATTACCTCTACCATTAACGCCACTAAATCCCATTTCTAAATGATCTTGAATAGGCATGGTGGTTTGTTGTTCTAAACTAGTAGCTCTTTCATTCCAGAAAAATTTCGATTCAATAGCAAATCTTGCATTTATTAAACGCATGGAATGTCTAACAGTTTGTCCGCCTTCCACACCAGCACTTGTTAAACTAGTATCGCTAAAGGCAAAGTTTTGTTTATGGCAACTACTACATGAAATGGTATTGGTAGTGCTTAAATTTTTATCATAAAAAAGTACCCTTCCTAAACTTGCTTTTGCATTGGTGATGACATTAGTGCCGGTATTGTCTTTAACAATATAGTTAGGAATTGCTTGGTTGGCATAGTTAAGTAAACTCAGCGGGTCGATATTGGTTCCAAATGTTAATTTAATAGCAGCTTAAGGATCTACCACTGTCATAGCAACGGGGTTATTAGTTTGCGTATTCCCACCCGTATTTGAAGGGATAGATGGTAAGGCAAGGTCGGTTTTGGAACAACTTATGATTAAGTCAATCAATAGCAGAAATGCAATGGTAACTAAGTTTGATTTTTTCATAATGATAAGTTTTATGGTATTCAATAATGTTCTAGTAATACATAGCAGAAATAATTCTACCTACTAGCCTTCTTATTTTTGAATAAGACCTCAAACTTTTATAAAGGGTTAAGAAAATTAAATGCTTTTAACTTATTGTTAAGAATTAGAGAAATCCTTACATTTAAAAGAGGCCGAAGGGGTTATTTGCACCCTTTCTAAACGGGCTCCCCAAGATTACTTATTTTAATTAAGCTTTGAATTTAACTTAAACCAGGCACCGCCATTGTACACTTCTATTCCATTATTTTTCAAGATAGATTTTGCCATACCACTTCTTCCGCCGCTTTGACACACTGTAATGATGGGCTTACCCATTTTTTTAATACTATTTGCTTCCCTTTGAATCATATTTACCGGAATATTTTTTGATCCTTTTATATGACCATTATCAAATTCTTGAGGACTTCTTACATCAATTATAATGGCACCTTTTTCCATCAGTTCTTTATAATTTATGGCAGGGCCAAATAAGGATTTAATAAAACTTAACATTTGATTTGATTTATTGTAAAATATATTGTTCTGCTAATTGAGTAAAGCTTTTTAATTCGGCAGCTTCCCAATTTTTATCTTTTTGCAAATAAGGGGCGATAATACTTGCTACCATGGGTGCTACTGATATAGCTAATTTTGCATCTAAGAATAGCAATCTAATTCTTCTTGCTAAAATATCTTCAATACCCATGGCCATTTCATATTTTACCGCATATACAATTTGTGCTTTTGTAAAAGTGTATTTTGGATCTACTAGTTCTTCCAAGGTTGTATCCTTTATTAAAATTTCATTCATCCTTTTTTCTTTTTCCTGTTCATTTCCAATGGGAGTATGCGCAGTGATGCATTTTTCTTTATTGAATTTTCCTATAAAGGCTGCATTGTCTACTGCATCAGCAGCCATTTTTCTATAAGTAGTCCATTTGCCACCCGTAATAGTAATAAGCCCGCTAGATGACACACTTAAATGATGTTCACGAGAAATAAGCGCCGTGCTGCCTTTGCTTTTTTGTTTGACAAGTGGTCTCAATCCCACATACACGCTATTAATATCGGCTCTAGTTATTAATACTGTACAATACCTATTAATGTGTTTAATGATAAATTCAATTTCCTCTTCTAGGGGTTTGGGTTCAAATGAAATTAGCTCAATGGGTGTATCTGTAGTGCCTAAAACTACTTTATCATGCCAAGGCACAGCAAATAGAACACGACCATCATCTGTTTTAGGAATCATCATGGCATCAATGCCTGGAAAAAATTTTGCATCTATTACCAAATGAATTCCTTGGGAAGGACTGACTAAATCATGTTGTAAATGATCGTCCATTTGAACAATGGCATTGGTAAAAACACCCGTGGCATTAACCACTACCTTTGTTTTTAGTGCGTATTTTTTTTCAGTTAGTGCATCAATACATTCTACCCCTGTAATTTTACCATTGGTTTTTATAAACCCAGCGGCCTTGCAATAATTAATAACAGTAGCTCCTTTTTGAATGGCAGTGGCGGCTATTTCAATAGCTAAATGACTATCATCGAACTGTCCATCAAAATATAAAATACCCCCACTTAATTTTTCGGCGTTAATAGTTGGTAGGTGAGCGACGGTTTCTTTTTTAGAAAGTATTTGCGTATTGCCTAGTGATAATTTTCCAGAAAGTAAATCATAAAATCTAAGCCCTAATCCATAGAACATTTTTTCCAACCAGCTAAATACAGGAACAATAAAGGTTTGTATAGAAGTTAGATGAGGTGCATTTTTTAAAAGATAGCCTCTTTCTCTGAGTGCTTCTCTAACCAATTTTATATTGCCTTGTTCTAAATACCTAACACCACCATGTACTAATTTTGTAGACCTACTTGAAGTGCCCTTGGCAAAATCATGACCTTCTAAAAGTAGGGTTTTGTAACCTCTTGTAGCGGCATCTAAGGCCGTTCCCACACCAGTAGCGCCTCCACCAATTATAATTATATCCCAAAGAGTATCGGTGGCTAGGGATTCTAATTGTTCGCTTCTGTTCATACTTTTTATTGAAAGAGTGAAGTAAAATTACTTATATTTATTAGTATTAAAAATGATCTTATTCATAACCCCAAATTTGGCATCATGAAATTTATAGTAAACTTATTCATCTATTCCTTTTTTGCATTGCAACTTAATGCCCAAGTTCCTGAAGGGAAAGTTGCCATTAGCTCTTTATATATTTATACCCTTGAAACAGGAAAAGCAGAATTGATTCTTCGTGAAAAAAGACATTTTGAAGCGCCCAATTGGTCTCATGACGGCAAGTTTTTATTAATTAATGCATCGGGCATATTGGAAAGAGTAAGTACGAAGGGAGAAAAATTAGGGGTGCTTCCAACTGGAGATATCAAAAATGCAAATAACGACCATGGCTATACATTTGATGGCAAAACCTTATTTATATCAAGCAGCCTTCCTGCTATTAAAGAGGGCTCTTCCTTTATTTTTAAAGTAGCAAGTGAAGGAGGTAGTCCCATGAGGCTAACTGCCAATACACCTTCTTACTGGCATGGGGTTTCGCCCGATGGAAAAACCATTGTGTATTGTGCCGAGCGTAATGGCAATTATGATGTCTATGCCATGAGTAGTGAGGGTGGTGCTGAAACAAGACTCACTGAAACAGAAGGTTTAGATGATGGTCCTGAATATAGCCCTGATGGAAAATATATTTATATCAATTCTTATAGAACGGGGAAGATGCAAATTTGGAGAATGCATCCCGATGGATCAAAGACAGAGCAAGTGACTTTTGATAATTACTCTAATTGGTTTGCGCATATCAGTCCTAACAGCAAACAAGCCACTATTATAAGTTATATGGAAGATCAAGGGCAGAGGCATCCATTTGGTATGCAAGTGAAATTAAGATTGGTGAATTTAGAAGATAAAACCATCAAGGATTTAACAGAGCCTTTCTTTGGAGGTCAGGGCACCATAAATGTTCCTTCTTGGTCGCCCGATGGAAAGAAATTTGCTTTTGTTAGATATGAATTAGAAGATAAAAAATAACCTATTAAATATTTTAATAGGTTATATAGAATATTATAAAAAGAAGTTTAGTTTGAGTTATTCAATTAAACTTCTTTTTTATTAAACTAATTTCATTCCAATCGGATCCCATAAAATAGGTTTGTTTTGTTGAGCACTTAAATTACAGGCAATAGCAGGTGCTGCAGCTCTTAAACCAAACGAAGCATCTTCATAAATTTTACTACCTGTCCTAATGCCGTTAAAAAATACAATCATGTGGTCTAATCTATCATCGTAATTATTAGGGGCTTCAAATTTAGTTTCTTTCCCTAAGTCATAACCACCTTCCGTATCATTGCCATATTCAGACTTATACCATTTTTTAAATTCTTCTTTTTGTTTATTAGAAAAACTATCAAAAGAATCGTAACCGCCATAACCAGGTACAGCGCGTCTTTTCAATGTTTTTATCACTAAGCCATTCCCAAAGGATTCTATCACACCCTCTGTCCCAATTAATTTAATGCCAAAGGGTCCCTTGCCTTCTCCGTCGGTTAAGTTGACTCTTGTCACCACATGAAATGCGTTATGTTTCTCTGTAGTTTTATAATCCATTACTGCATTAATGATATCAAAAGCGTCTCTGCCATCTTTCCATAATTTTAAATTCGCAATGCTCATAATTTTTTCAGGACCTACTGCACCTGTTACGGTATGTATCCCTGTTAACAAATGCACAATTAAATCCCCAGCAGCACCTGTGCCATAGGCGCCATAATTACGCCATCTAAAAAATCGTTTGGCTTCGAAAGGTACTTTAGGAGCAGCCCCTAAAAAAGTATCAAAGTCAATAGTTTCAGGGGAAGCGTCGGTCGGAATGGAATAATTCCATGCACCTCTTGCATCGGAACGGTCGCAAAAAGATTCTATCATGGTTAATTCGCCAATGGTACCGGCTGCTAATAATCGCTTCGCTTCTAATATGCCTACTGAACTTGCCATTTGACTTCCTACTTGAAATACTTTGCCCGTTTCTTTCTGTGCATTAATTACACCCCAACCTTGTTCAATTTTTTGAACCATTGGTTTTTCGCAATACACATGTTTGCCTGCGCGCATCGCATCAATTGCAATTCTTTGATGCCAATGATCGGGCGTACATATTAATACTGCATCAATATCTTTGCGCGCTAACAATTCTCTATAATCTTGTGTCGTAAATAAATGATTGCCCCAGGTTTCTTTAGCACCTTCTAGTCGACCTTTGTATAAGTCGCAAACAGCTACCAATTCCACTCCTGGTACTTTTAATGCAGTAGATGCATCAAAATGTCCAATAATACCTGAACCTATTAAGCCAATGCGTATTTTATCATTGGCACTCACTTTTATTTTAGAATTTAACACAGTGGCATTTAAATTGGTACTGTTAGCAGTTGCAGTACTTCCTACGGCCAATAAAGCCATGGAGCCACCTATGTTTTTAATAAAATTTCTACGATTATTACTCATGATTGAATGGATTTAAGTGTTTATAAAATCTCCATCCTAAATCTATTAATAATATTTTGAATTTTGAAGGAATTTTATTGCCCATTACATAAGCGGTGTATAGATGGGAATAGGGATAACTATTTGATGCTTTAACTCTTGGCTTTATCATAAACTAATGAATACAAGTATTAATATGTAATTGAATTACCTTTGCGCTATGAAAGCAAACAATTACAAGCATATGAAATGGAACCTTATTAAATTAACTTTGTTGCTTTCTTTTTTTATTGCTACAGGATTAAAGGCGCAAGATAGTACTCAAAATGAGCAGCCTTTACATAAAAAAAATATTTTCACCTTGGGTTTATACAAACAACCAGGATTAGATTCCATGGTAGACTTTGTAGATGGATTGTACCGCGTTTTTAATATTAATAAACTAAGAAGCCAGGTTGAAAAAACAGATAAGTTGCATTATACTTTTGTGCCGGGTGTTGAATACAGTTTAGCAACTGGATTTGCTACATCAGTGAGTGCAAGTGTAATACTGCCTTATAAAAATGCACTTGATAACCGATCTATTATTTCTTCTGAATTAAAATACACGCAAAATAAACAAATCATTTCGCAAGTAGTTTCTAATCTTTGGTTGAAGAATAACGAATATAATATTACTACCAACTGGTCCTATTTAAAATATCCTCAAAAAGATTTTGGATTAGGTAGCAGTAGTGATTTAAAATTATTTGACAATCTTGATTACTCTTATTTAAAATTGCATCAATCCATTTTAAAAAGAATTGCGCCTAATACCTATTTTGGACCAGGCTTAAACATAGACTATCACTGGAATATCACAGATACGACAACATTGAACAAACCTCTTGTTGGATTTAATCAATATGGATTTACAAAACATTCCAGCTCGGTAGGACTTTTAATAAATCTTTTATACGACACGAGAAAATCATTGGTGTATCCAGTAGCCAATAGTAGTTATTTTAATCTAGTGTATCGAGACAATCTAAGTTTTTTAGGCAGTGATGCGCCTTGGCAAACCATCATGTTCGATTATAGAAAGTACCTTCCTTTTCCAATGGGTAGTAAAAATATTTTGGCTTTTTGGTCTTATAATATTTTTACCTTGGGTGGGAAGCAGCCATATTTAGACATACCTTCTACTGCATCAGATACCTATGGCAATTTTGGTAGAGGTTATATACAAGGACGATTTAGAGGAGATAAATTGGTCTATGCCGAATCTGAATATCGTTTTGGCATTACCGAAAATGGTTTCTTAGGCGGCGTACTATTTGCCAATATGCAAAGTATTTCAGAAAGTCAGGGCAAACCTTTACAATCTATTTTGCCAGGTTATGGCGCAGGCATACGTATTAAATTAAATAAACATTCCAATACCAATATTGCCATTGATTATGGAATAGGACAAGGAGGTTCTAAGGGGATATTTATGAATTTGGGGGAAGTGTTTTAGCAGTAATCTATTGCTCAATCATTCTTATGTACAATTGTTCTACTTTGTTGCGCGCCCAAGGCGTTTTGCGTAAAAATTTTAAGCTAGATTGGATGCTGGGGTTGCTGTTAAAGCAATTGATGGGAATGTGTTGACCTAGATCTTCCCATCCAAAATAAGCCACTAGTTCGGTAACGATTGATTCTAATGTTTTTCCATGTAAAGGGTCCTTGGAAGCTTGTTGCATATGCAATATTAAGTAATTTGCTGTTATGCAGCCACACCGATATTTTGTAGTGTACAAGCCTATCAATATGGTTTCCCAATTTGTTAGTACACATCAAGTAAATTTATTGCATCAATTGAATTTTATTTTTCCTGAAGGAACTCATGCTATAGGAAGATTGGATCAAAATTCAGAAGGCTTATTGTTACTCACCACTAATAAAAAAATTACTAAACTTTTGTTTCAAGGGGCCATACCCCATACCCGTAATTATTTAGTTCAAGTAAAAAATAAAGTAGCGCCTGAAACGGTAAAAAAATTAGCGGCAGGCATTGATATAAGTGCGCCCAATGGACTAGTATTTACAACAACACCCTGTTTGGTTAAATTGTTGGAACAGCCATTTGGTTTAGCAGCAGTGGAAAATCCACTGCACCCCAATGTGCAAACTAGTTGGCTACAAGTAAGCCTTACCGAAGGTAGATATCATCAGGTGCGTAAGATGATGGCGGCAGTGAATCATAAGTGTATGCGCCTTATCAGAACTTCCATCGAAAATATTGAATTAGGCAATATGCAACCAGGGGATGTTATTGAATTTGAAGAAGAAAAATTCTTTCATATGCTTAAGCTGCCCATGTTATAATTTATTCGTGTTCCACCATATCATACAAATGATGTATGAGTCCGTCAGCCAATCCAATTTTAGGAACATATATTTCCTCTATGTCTGCCCATTTGCAAATGGCATTATAAATGCTTAAAGCAGGTACAATTACTTCTGCTCTATCTTCTTTAAGGGTGTATTTGTCCATTCTTTCTTGAACAGATAAGGGATCCATTTCCTTGTACACTTCTTTTAAACTTTCTGCACTGATAAATTTCCCATTCTTATTGCCATTTAATGAAAATAATTTATTGATATTGCCACCAGAACCAATGCCAATCATGTTATTGTACTTTTTGGACAAGTCTTTCAAAGTTTCTTTCATTTCTTCCCAGGTTTCGTCTTTTACCTTTTTGGTCAAAATACGAACGGTACCAATATTGAATGATTTTTGAACAACTACATTGGATTTATGGTATAAAGTAATTTCGGTACTTCCACCTCCTACATCAATATATAAGTAGCTTTTATCCTTGTCTAATAATTCTGCAATATGGTTTTCATAAATAATTTCCGCTTCTAGTTCTCCAGTAATGACTTCAATTTCAATAGTGGTTTCGGATTTAATTTCCTTGATAATTTCTTTGGCATTTTCTGCATCGCGCATGGCACTGGTAGCACAGGCCATATAATGTTCCACTTCATATACTTTCATTAAATTATTGAAAGCTTTGATGGTATTAATTAACATCTTCTTTTTTTGTCCACCAATATGCCCTTTCTCAAAAACATCAAAACCCAAACGCACGGGAATTCTTAAAAGGCATAATTTATTAAAACCAAGTTCTTTGTCTTTTTTAACTACTTCACTAATAAGCAATCTAACTGCATTACTTCCTATATCTATTGCTGCGAGTATCAATTTATTTATTTTTTCCTATTAAATATTGGTAGGTGGCTACCTGTGATTTGTACACTCTCTTACCAATGGAAGGTACATAATTATTGCTTAAATTTTCGTCTAAAATTCTGGCCTTGTTATTATCTTTTAATTGAATATTGATAATATCTATTAGTTCTTTTTTCAATTGAACATCTAAAATTGGTGTGGCCACTTCTATACGGTGGTCTAGATTCCTAACCATCCAATCGGCACTGGAAATAAATACTTTTTCATTGCCTTTATTATGGAAAATCATCACCCGCGCATGTTCTAAATATTGGTCCACAATGCTAATGGCATTTAATTTATGATTCAATTTTTCACTATCTTTTTTTAGTGTAAGAATACCTCTAATTATCAAATGTACTTCTACCCCTGCTTTTAAAGCTTTGTATAAATGATCTAAAAGTATTTGATCAGTTAAAGAATTTAGTTTGACAATAATCTTAGCAGGTTTGCCTAATTTTGCGAATTTTATTTCATTATTGATTAACTGAATAATGCTATTGCGCATGTTGATTGGAGAAATTAATAAATTACGTGTTTTCTCAATAGGTTTATCACCCGATTGCCAAGTTTCTAAATAGGTAAATACTTTGTTCACTTCCATTAATAAAGATCTAGAGGCTGTAAGTAAACAATGATCCGCGTATATCCTAGCTGTTTTCTCATTTAAATTTCCAGTACTAATAAAACCATATTGTACCATTTTGCCAGCAATCTTTTTTTGGATGATACAAATTTTTGCATGCACTTTTACATTTGGAATGCCCACTAAAACGTTTACGCCTTCTTCCTCCATAGTGTTTTTCCATTCTAAATTGGCTTCTTCGTCAAAACGCGCTTTTAATTCTAAAAATACAGTTACTTTTTTACCGTTTCTGGCTGCGTTAATTAAGGCATTGATCACTTTAGAATTATCGGCCAAGCGATAGGCGGTAATTTTAATGGAAACAACATCATCGTCCATGGCCGCTTCTCTTAGCATATCAATCACTGGGTCAAAACTATGGTAGGGGAAATGCAGCAGTACATCTTTTTGCAATATCACTTCTGAAATCTGACTGTATTTTTTAAAAGCTGGATGCTTAAAGGGTTTTGGTCTTTCTTGTTTTTCCACCAAAACATCTGGGAAGTCCATAAAATGTCTAAAATTATGAATATGGCCACCTGGAATGATACTGCTTTTTCTAGTGAGGTGTAATTTTTGAATTAAAAAGTCGAGCAATTCTGCATTCATGTCTTTGTCATATACAAAACGAACCGGTTTCCCTTTTCTTCTATTTTTTACACCTTTTGAAATCTTATCAACAAAATTAATACCTACTTCTTGATCTAAATCTATCTCTGCATCCTTGGTAATTTTAAAAACATGTGCATCAAATTTATTAAACTTAAAATGTGAAAATATAATGGGTAGATTAAATTTAATAATGTCTTCTAATAATATAATGGATTTAGTGCCTGGGCTGGATGGAAGAATGATAAAACGCCCAATAGATTTAGAAGGGATTTCAATTAATGAAAATTTTTCATGATAAGCATTTTGTTTGTTTCGCATGACAATGGCTAAATACAAACTTTTATCTCTTAAATAAGGAAGCTCAGGTAAGTTTTCAATCATTAACGGAATGATGTATGGACGCACCACATTATCAAAATAATCTCGAACAAATATCTTTTGTTCATTGTTTAATTTTCGGTCATTGATAATTAAAATTTTTCTTTTAATTAATTCTCTATTGATATTGGCCCAAATACGGTTGAACTCGTTTTGTTGTCTTAAAACAACTTTTTGAATATCATCTAATATGACCTGCGGTGTATCGATGATGTCGATATTGAGACTCTTCTTTTTTTCTATAAATTCTACCATGCGTTTTAAAGTAGCCACACGTACTCTAAAAAACTCATCTAAATTGTTAGAAAAAATGCCTAAAAATCGAATTCTGTCTTTTAATGCTACTGATTGATCATTGGCTTCTTGCAATACCCTTGCATTAAAACTAAGCCAGCTAATATCTCTTGGTATGTAATTGTTCTTCATGGGACTAAAAATTCACTGTAAAAGTACAATACTTGAATTAAGTAATATTCCGGTCACAATTTATTAATGTTAAGTTAATAATAGCGACACATTGAAGTTACACATCTGTGCGTTATTTACACAAACTACTAGCCATGGACAAGCGACCAATGGAAATATGCATCATCAGTGACCTTCATTTAGGAACTTTTGGTTGTCAAGCAAAAGAGGCCCTAAACTATTTAAAGAGCATTAAGCCTAAAACACTCATTTTAAATGGGGACATCATAGACATATGGCAATTTAACAAACGCTATTTTCCTGCAAGTCATATGGCGGTGATCAAACAAATTTTTAGTATGGCCAGTAAGGATACGAAAGTAATTTATATCACGGGCAACCATGATGAAGCCTTACGCAAATATGCCGATTTTGAAATGGGCAATATTCAATTAACTGATAAAATTGTTTTTGAAATTAATGGAGAGAAAAACTGGGTATTCCATGGAGATGTTTTTGATAGAACAACCAAGGGCGGCGCAAAATTTCTAGCAAAGCTAGGCGGCTATGGGTATGATTTATTAATTCTCATCAATAGTGTATTGAATTGGGCAATGAAATTGATGGGCAAAGAAAAAATGAGTTTTAGTAAGAATGTAAAAAATGGTGTAAAAAAAGCAGTGTCTTGGATCAACAATTTTGAACAAACAGCTGCAGAATTGGCCATTGAAAACAATTATCAATATGTTATTTGCGGCCATATTCATCAGCCACAACATCGTGTAGTGACAACCGATAAAGGCAGTGTTACTTATTTAAATAGTGGTGATTGGATAGAAAATTTAACCTCTTTGGAATATTATGACAATGCATGGAAATTATATCATTACGATCCAAAGCAATTTGAAAACGAAAAAGCAAGCAATAATAAAATCATCAATTTAAGAGAAGAATTGAGTGTGATGACAAAAGAAGTTGCATTTCAAGTATCGATGTAATGAACTAATGTATGAAGATATTTTACGCCATACAGGGAACCGGCAATGGGCATATTAGTAGGGCAGAGCAATTGTACCCCTATTTAAAAAAATATGGCGAAGTAGATTTTTTTTTAAGCGGGTCCAATGCTCAATTAAATTCAAGCTTGCCCATCAAATACAAGAGCAATGGAGTGAGTTTGCATTATAAAACTACTGGCGGCATGGATTATGGAAAAATTTCCAAATCATTGAGTTTTAATATTTACAAAGAAGCCAAGGCTTTGCCCCTTGACAAATACGATGTTATTATTAATGATTTTGAATTTATTACATCGCTTGCTTGTAAATTTAAAAAGAAAAAAAGCATTCAATTTGGACATCAAGCCAGTTTCCAAAGTAAGCGCACACCAAGGGCCAGCAGTTTCAATCCTATTGGAAATTTAGTATTAGATAATTTCGTCCAAAGCACGAATTATTTAGGATTGCATTTTGAGTCCTATGACCAACATATTTACAATCCAATTATTAAAGATGAGGTAGTACAGGCCACTGTAAGTGATGAAGGACATATCTGCGTTTATTTGCCTCAATACTCCATTGAATTCTTGCAACCTTATTTATTAGCACAGCCTGGCTTTCATTTTGAAGTATTTACAAAAGAGGTAACACAAATAACCAATTACAAGAACATTGGTTTTTTTCCAATAGAAAATAAATCGTTTACCAGTAGTTTAATTCGATGCCATGGATTGATTACTGCAGGTGGTTTTGAAACCCCAGCAGAAGCCATGTATTTAAAAAAGAAAATATTAAGCATTCCTATTTTAAATCACTTTGAACAAGAATGCAATGGAGCAGCCATGAAAAAATTAGGGGTAACTGTTATTAAAAAGATAGATGCAAAATTTAATCAAATTTTTAATGATTGGGTGAGTGCGGAGAATCATATTCAATTTAAACTAACCCATTCCACTGAGGAAATTGTGGCTATTTTAATGCAAAATATGCCTACCAATCATCATTAATTTTCTACAATTCTTAAAATATAAAAACAAACAATTGCCATCATGTATTTAATACAAAACCAAAACAAAGAAACAGTGGGCTATATTCAAAACATGATGATATTGGATACTACACAAGAGCATGTTATAGGCATTTTAATTGGAGATTGTTTTTTCGGGAAAAACAAAAAAGTAGTAGGTAAGATATTTAATAAAACGGCCTATTTGTTAAATGGAGAAATGGTTGGGAAAATTGAACTAAATAAAAGTTTTAAAAATACAGCCATCAAGAAAAGCTTAATGGCGCAAGCCTGGGACATATTGATGAATATTTCTGAACATACTGGTGCTTGGATTCAAGAAACTAAAAAATGGAGTAAAACCGATCTTGCGAAAAATTTAGAAGCTTAAAAAATATAAATATAAAAAAGCCATTGTACTAATTTTCTACAATGGCTTTTTGTTTTTAAGGAAGCACTAATTTTTATTTTGCTGGAAACCAGGTTCCAAATTTAGTAAGATCTACATTGCCTCCAGTAAATATAATACCTACTTTTTTCCCCTTGAACAAGTGTGCATTTTTAATGGCAGCAGCAAAAGGTACGACACAACTTGGCTCTACAATAATTTTCATTCTTTCGTATACTAATTTTAATGCTGCAATAATTTCTGTATCTGAGACTAATAATACATCGGTAACATATTCTTTAATAATATCTAAAGTACGTTCACTTAAAGTAGTGAGCAATCCGTCGGCAATGGTATCTACAAAAGGGGCTTTTTCTAATTTGCCAGATTTAAAACTTAATACTGCATCTGCTGCACCTTCTGGTTCACCAGCATACACTTTCAAACCTGGTTGAAAGTAATGTGCACCCAAACAAGTTCCAGAAAGCAATCCACCCCCACCAACAGGAGCAATGACTACTTCTAAGTCGGGCACTTCTTCGATCAATTCTTTAACACAAGTAGCTTGTCCAGTAATTACACGATCATCATCATAAGGATGAATAAATTCAGCGCCTGTTTCTGCAACAACTTTATTTAATGCAGTTTCTCTTGCAGTTTGATTGGATTCGCATATAATTACTTCGGCACCATAACCTCTTACTGCATCTATTTTTACTTGTGGAGAAGCTTTGGGCATCACGATATAAGCTTTGATGCCCAATGTTTTTGCTGCAAAAGCCAAAGCTTGTGCATGATTGCCCGAAGAATGCGTAGCAATTCCATTTTTTAATTGTTCTGGACTTAAACTTAAAGTTGCATTCATGCCTCCTCGAATTTTAAATGCACCAATCTTTTGAAAATTCTCGCACTTAAAATAAAAATCAATGCCCGTAATTTCGTTGATACTTTTATTGGTAAGAACAGGAGTGCGGTGTATATAAGGCTTTATTGTTTTTTCGGCCAATTCAATGGCGGCTTTTGTAATTTTCATTTTTTACTTTTTTTAATGCACTGATGTCATTTGATGTCATGCCTTTTTCAGCTCCTCAATTTAAATAAAAAATTAAGTAACTACCCATTTGTGTTGCTAAGTTTATTATATTTAAAGTAGCGTTTGCAAGTTGAGCGTTTAAAAAAATACTATGTCAACTCCTTTTTTATCCAAAGAACAAATAGAAGCCTATCACAGAGATGGCTATGTAATTGTAAAAAATTTCTGCTCCCAAATGGAGGTTGATAAATTATATACAACCGCATTGGCTGATAATGCTATGGAAAAAAATGCATTGGATTTAAATGATCAATCTGGAAAGAAAACAAGATTGTCATTATGGTTTACCCCAGGCAATGATGTTTTTGGTTATTTAACCCGAAGTGAAAGAATGGTGCAAGCTGTGGGACAATTAATGGATAGTCCGTCACCCGTTTGTCATTTTCATTCCAAGCTTATGCAAAAAGAGCCCAAAGTGGGGGGTGCTTGGGAATGGCATCAGGATTATGGGTATTGGTATAAGAATCAATTTATGTTTCCGGATCAATTAATTAGTGTGATGGTGGCATTGACCCCAGCCAATAAAGAAAATGGCTGTATCCAAGTAATAAAGGGGTCCCATAAAATGGGTAGGGTGAACCATGGTTTTGCAGGCGAGCAGGTGGGTGCAGACCAAACTATGGTAGACAATGCATTGAAAACCATGGATTTAGTTTATGTAGACATCTTACCAGGCGATGCACTTTTCTTTCACAGCAATATATTGCACCGATCCGAAGCCAATTTGTCTGATAGCCCAAGATGGTCCATTATTTCCTGTTATAGTGCCCAATCTAATTTGGCCTATAATGAGACTTCTACCTCTTGGAATACACCCATCGAAATAGTGCCCAATGAGGCAGTTTTAAATTGGGCATCCAGCTCCCTTTCTGGGGCAGATTTTTTGAAAAAAGAGAACGACCCGGCTTTAAAATAAAAACTACAACAAAATTTACTTGGTATATTTTGTAAGTACTTAATTTACAATTAGTTATAATTTTATTTTATATATTTATGCTCTTTTTAAGGCAAATTATTTTTTATTTGTTAATAAATTATTAAATTTGTTTTTACTCGTTATAGCAATAATTAGTTGAGTTTAACAAAAATCAAATCAAGTATGAGAAAAAAAATCTTATGGAGTCTACTTGCATCGTGCTTATTTTTAGGTACTGCAATGGCCCAAAATTCTACCATTAATGGTAAAGTTGTTGATGAAAAAGGAGATCCAATTTCAGGAGCTTCTGTTCAAGTAAAAGGAACTAGAACTGGTGCCACAGTTAATTCTGATGGTTCTTTTTCTGTTAAAGCTGCCAATGGGGCATCTTTAGTTGTTACTGCACTTGGATTTGAATCAAAAACAGTCGCTGCTGCTGCAAACATGACAATTAAACTAGCCACTGATGTGAAAGCATTAAGTGAGGTAGTTGTAACTGGTTCTGGTGTGGCAACAAGTAAAAGAAAATTAGGTATCTCTGTAGAATCTATTACTGCAGATAAATTACCAGCTGCTCCTTCTGCTTCTATCGACCAAGCTTTGGTTGGTAAAATTCCAGGAGCTGTCATTTCTTCTATCTCTGGTAACCCAGGTGACCCTGTTAACATAGTATTAAGAGGTATTAATACCGTACAAGGTGGTACCAAACCAATGATATTGGTTGATGGAGTTGAATTAAAGTCAACCGACCTTCAATCTATCGATTTGAACAACATTGAAAGAGTCGAGGTAGTACAAGGTGCTGCATCTGCTTCTATCTATGGTGCGCAAGGAGCCAATGGAGTAATTCAAATTTTTTCTAAAAAAGGAAAAAAGGGAAATACTCAAATCAGTGCATCATCTAGTTATTCTACCCAAGAGTTTATCAACTCAGGTAATTTTAACAAATCTAAAATGAATCCTTACTTGCACAATGCTGCTGGTGAGTTAGTAAGTACAAATGGTACTCAACTTGCAATTGATCCAATTTTAGGTTTAGGTGGTTCTTCAACTTCAACAAGTATTGCTTACCAATATGGTGGTGCTGCTCGTTATGGTATCTTGGATCCAAGAAATGCGAACCAATATCCTTACACAGCTACTATTCCTTGGTACGATCATTTTGCTCAAATTTTCCAACAAGGAAATACTTTGAACAATTCAGTTACCTTTGCTGGTGCATCTGATAAATCAGATTTCTCTTTGACTGTTTCTAACAACCATACCAATACAGCCGTAATGACTGATATCAATGGTTACTTAGATCGTTCAAACGTAACTGCAAACTTAGGTACTGAAATATTTAAGGACTTTAAAATTCGTTCAATTACACAATTGATTTACCAAAAAAATACCATGGCTCCAGGTTTAGGATTTGGTTCTGGTGGTACAGATGGTAACTCTTTAGGTAGTAATGGTCAAGTGTATTCTTTCTTGAACACTTCACCTTTCTTTGACTTAAAATATAAGTCACCAACAGATAATAACTATGTTGCTAACCAATATTCTCGTTTCTTGAGTGTAAACGGTTACAACCCTTATTATCAAGCTGCAAATTCGCATGCTTTAGGACAAAAAATAGACATCATTCAGAATTTCCAAGCTACTTATAAGGTTAATAAATACATTGATGTTGATGCGAAGTATTCAATTAACTACAGAACATCAAATGACCACGTAATTTATCCAAACCAAACTGCTAATGAAAACTCCAACTATTGGGGCTATTGGGCAGGTGGTGGAAATGACAATAGTGGAGAAATCACTGATAACACTTATAACAGTACTTTCAAAAACTTCTTAGCAACCATCAGTGCTAAAACAGATTTCCAAAAAGATTTTGGTTTTAAAATTCCTTTAACAACCAATACTCAAATTGGATTTGACCATAGAAAACAAGATCAAAATTACATTAGTAGTTATGGTCTTTCTTTACCAACAGCTCCTCCTATTAGTTTTAGTTCTACTCAAACACAAGCTGTTTCAGAATATAAAGTACCATTCGTTACTTATGGTTATTTGTTCAATCAAAAATTTGATTACAGCAACTACTTAGGTTTGACTGCTGGTATCAGATCTGATTACTCTTCAACATTTGGAGCTGGTTCAAAACCATTTACTTTCCCTCATGCTGATCTTTATTTATTACCTTCTCAAATGGATTGGTGGAAAGGTAAATTACAAGATGTAGTTCCTTTCTTTAAAGTAAGAGCTGCTTATGGTGAGGCGGGTATCCAACCTGGTCAATTTGATCGTTACCCAGTATTGAACCAACAAAATATTGGTAGCCAAGTTGCTTATGCACTTTCTAATCCAAATAGAAATCCAAACTTACAAGTAGAGGTTTCAAAAGAAACTGAATTTGGTACAGATTTCACTATCAATACCAATTCAAATTCAAATTGGTTCAAATCAGTTACTGCTAGTTTCACTTATTGGAAAAGAAGTTCTGCGAACGTTATTTATAGTGTAGCGGTTCCTTTATCAACTGGTGCTAGTGGAATTTTGGATAATGCAATTGACATGAGTTCTCATGGTCAACAATTCTCTTTAAACATTCCAGTATATTCTTCTAAGAATTTAACTTGGGATTTCACAACCAACTACGGAACAGCAGTTTCAATGATTGATAAAATCTCTGGCGGTTCCGATATTCCTTTGACATCATCTGCAGGTAGTACTTCAGTGGTATTGGCTGCCGGTCATCCAATTGGTCAAATTTATGCTTACCAAACAATTAGAAGTTTAACACAAACACATTCTGATGGTACTCCTTACTTTACAGCAGCTCAACAAGCTTCTGGAAGATGGGTAGTCGTTAAAGATCCGGTGTATGGTGGAAACGTAGTGGTGGATACAACTACTAAAGGTGCAATGATTGGTTCTGAGTTATTACCTTTAGGTGATCCAGCTCCTAAATTCAATATGTCTTTCATTAACAATATCACTTTCAACAATTGGATTAACTTAAATTTCCAGTTTGATTGGATCAACGGTTCACATTTGTATAACCAAACCAAAGAGTGGATGTATCGTGATGGTATTAGCAATGACTTCGATAAAGTAGTTAATATTCCAGGTTTCACACCTGCTGCATACACTGCATACCATGGTAGTTTCTACTATGCATTGTGGGGTTCAACTAGAGGTGTAGGTAACAACGTAACTAAAGACTACTTCTTAGAAGATGCATCTTTCGTAAGATTAAGAAACGTATCTCTTAGTTTTGATTTAGCTAAAACTAATTCATTCAAGAAATTCAAAAAACTTCAACTGGTATTTACAGGTCGTAATATCTTGACATTTACAAATTACACAGGTCAAGATCCTGAAATTAGTTCTGGTTCTGTTAACTCTTCTTTTGATAGAGGAATTGACCACAGTACTATGCCAAATACGAAATCATACCAAGTTGGTTTAAACATAGGTTTCTAATCAAAAAAATAAAAAATTATAGTCATGAATAAAATAAAAATACTTTACTTGGGCTTTTTCGCAGCTTTAGTCATGTTTTCGACTAGCTGTCAAAAACAACTAGAAGTTGGTAACCCAAATGCCCCAACTATTTTTGGGAATGTTACTAATGAGACAGGTTTAATTGGCCTTGCTCAAGGTGGTGTATACTTAAACGGCCTTAACTACGGTGATGGCTGGTTAGGTGATAGTTATTTCTCTTTACCATGGGGTTACCATGATGAAATGGGAGATATCATTGGTGGTGGTGAAGGTTCTAACAACCAAACTACTACAATACCAGCTCCACAATCTATCCAATTAGATCCAGCGAGTGCTGCTAGCTTGATTACCAATCCTTCTCCGAATGTTTCTATTGTACGCGCTTATAATACAAGAGGTGCTACTGCTCAAACAAACAATGCACTTGTTTATGAGTGGCAGAATATGTATGCTATGCAACAAGCAATGAACAATGTACTTGATAATGTTGCTACTGTTAGTTACACAGGTGACAAAGGCACAAAACAAGCTACTATGAAAGCATGGGCTTATTTCTGGAAAGGTTGGTCTTATGCTCAAATTGGAACCATGTATTATGCAGGTTTAATTACCGATACTACTGGTAAAACATCTGGCAATTACGTAGACCACAATGCCATCATTTCTCGTTCTAATTATTATTACGATTTAGCGGTTACTACTTTAGGTAGTGCTTCTTCAACGAATGATTATACAGCAGTTTTGGGGAAATTAATTCCTGCTTTTTGTCAAGTTGGTCATGGACAAGTAATGACTACTGCTATGTGGATTAGAAACATCAATACTTTAAAAGCGCGTAATTTATTATTGAATAAATTAAATCCATTTGTAAATGGTAAAGCTGCAACCATATCTAAGAGCTCAATGTCTGGTACAATGACTGCTGCAGATTGGAATACAATTTTAACATTAACTGCAAATGGTGTTACTGCTACTGACTATGTATTAACTGGACGCACTGCTGCTATCAACGGATTCTTCTCTGCTGGTGGTGGATCTGTAGCTGGTATTACAACTGGTAAAGCAAGTGCCACTACTTATAAAGTAAGTGAGCGTTTAATTCAAGAATTTGATCCAGCTGACTTACGTTTGAAAAGTAACTTTACTACTGCTTATAACTTTACACAAGGTTTGAGCTTTGGTACTAGATATAGTTTAAATCCTGAATGGCAAACTACCAATTTACCTGGTGGAGGTACCATTGCTGGTGTTTATTCTTATGGTACAAGAAACGTTGGTCAATATGAGTTAATTATTGCTGCTAGCTACGAAGAAAATGCTATGATGCAAGCAGAAGCAAATATCCAATTAGGTAATATTGCAACTGGTTTAACTTTCATTGATGCTGTAAGAAAATTCCAAGGTGCTGGTTTAACAGCTTCCACTGCTGCTAATCAAGCTGCTGCAATGACTTTATTAACTAGAGAAAGAAGAGTTGCTCTTGCTTTCCGTGGTATATCTTTCTACGATGCAAGACGTTGGGGTTGGAGTTATCCAATTGCTAGCGGTGGTGGTCGTTATGGTGCTACTGTTTATGACGTTACTGCAAAAGTTTGGACCAATGCAATCATTAACTACAACTTCATGGACTATTGGGATGTTCCTGCTGATGAGACTGACTTAAACAAGCCAACTTCAGGTGTCGTTACCAATCCAAATTTCTAATACATTTATTAGTATAATTTATAAAGTGCCCCCGATCTTTCGGGGGCACTTTTATTTTAGGGCATTAGCAAAAAATTAGGCATATATTTCTTAGTTTTAGATAGCTTAAAACTAAGCTTTATAACCATGTATTTATTAGGCATTGATATAGGTTCTTCTTTTATTAAATTGTCTTTGGTAGATGCTTCTACTCAAAAAAAGATTGCTACCGTTCAATATCCAGATACCGAGAATGCTATTGTTTCAAAGCAAACTGGCTGGGCCGAACAATCACCAAATCAATGGTGGGATCAAGTGAAGCAAGGGGCCTTAAAGCTTCATACAGCCGCTTTAAAAGAAAATCCTAAATACAACTCCTTTGATATTGCAGCCATTGGCATTGCTTACCAAATGCATGGTTTGGTGATGGTTGATAAAAATCAAAATATTTTAAGAGACAGTATTATTTGGTGTGATAGCCGTGCTGTGGAATATGGTAAAAAAGCCTTCGATGCCATTGGACATGAAAAAGCTTTGTCCCATTTATTAAATTCTCCTGGAAATTTTACTGCAGCCAAATTGGCTTGGGTAAAAGAAAACGAACCCGAACTGTTTCAACAAATTGATAAAATGATGTTACCTGGTGATTTTATCGCTATGAAATTAACAGGTGAAATAACCACGACAGTAGCTGCTTTATCCGAAGGTATTTTTTGGGATTTTAAAAACAAAGAAATTTCAAAATCGGTTTTAGATTATTTTGGATTTGATGCATCTATCTTTCCAAAAATACAAGAAGTGTTTAGTAACCATGGAAACTTACAATTATCAGTAGCCAATACTTTACAATTAAAAGCAGGCATCCCCGTAACCTATAAAGCAGGTGATCAACCCAACAATGCCCTTTCTTTAAATGTGCTTCAACCAGGAGAAGTAGCAGCTACTGCAGGCACTTCTGGGGTCATCTATGGTGTGGGCGATACTTTGTCTTATGATAAAGCATCACGTGTGAATAGTTTTGCGCACGTCAACCATACGACCAGCAACAACAGAATTGGAATGCTTTTATGCATTAATGGTACGGGTATTTTAAATAGCTGGGTGAAAAAAATGGTAGGTGTAAATTGTGATTACCATCAAATGAATTTGGCAGCAGCGAGCATTGCAGCAGGTAGCGAAGGTTTGAAAATTTTTCCTTTTGGAAATGGTGCAGAGCGCATTTTTAACAATAAAATTCTAGGGGCACAATTTTCAGGTATCAATTTAAACAAACATACAGCAGCCCATATTTTTAATGCAGCCCAAGAAGGAATTGCTTTTGCATTTAGATATGGTTTAGACATCATGCGTGAAAATAATTTGCAACCCAATATTATTAGAGCAGGTTATGCCAATCTATTTTTGAGCAAAGTATTTAGCAATGCTTTTGTAAATGCAACAGGGGTAGCAGTGGCATTATATCATGCAGATGGAAGCGTAGGAGCGGCTCTAGGAGCAGGCATTGGCGCAGGTATTTATAAAGATGCAGCAGCTGCTTTTTCGGATTTCAAATGCATTGAAATCATCGAGCCCATGCATGCAAAAATATATGATGACCTTTATTTGGAATGGAAAGATCAACTAGAAAAACAATTGCTTCATTAATATAATAATAACTAAAAATTTAAATTTATGTCGGTAGTACTAGGTAAAAAAGAATTTTTTAAAGGCATTGGTGCCGTAAAATTTGAAGGTTTGAATAGCGATAATCCATTAAGCTATCGTTGGTATGATGAAAATAAAATAGTGGCAGGTAAATCTATGAAAGAATGGTTGCGTTTTGCAGTAGCGTATTGGCATAGTTTTGTAGGCAATGGTGCTGATCCGTTTGGCGAACCCACCCTTATTTATCCTTGGAATGATAACATTGATGCTATTGCGCGCGCCAAAGACAAAGCAGATGCGGCTTTTGAGTTTATCACAAAATTAGGCTTACCGTATTATTGCTTTCATGATGTGGATGTGGTAGATCATACCAATGATGTAAAAGAGAATGAAATTAGATTGCAAGCCTTAACTGCTTATTTAAAAGAAAAGCAAGATGCAAGTGGTGTAAAATTATTATGGGGCACGGCCAATGTATTTAGCAATAAACGCTATATGAATGGTGCTTCTACGAATCCCGATTTTCATGTATTAACACATGCTGCTTCACAAGTAAAAAACGCCATGGATGCAACCATTGCTTTGGGCGGAGAGAATTATGTTTTCTGGGGTGGGCGTGAAGGGTATATGTCTTTGCTCAATACCAACATGAAAAGAGAGAAAGAACATCTGGCTAAATTCTTACATACTGCAAAAGATTACGCAAGAAAAAATGGTTTTAAAGGTACTTTCTTTATTGAGCCTAAGCCCTGTGAGCCTACCAAACATCAATACGATTATGATAGTGAAACGGTGATTGGTTTTTTAAGACAATACGATTTGCTAAATGATTTTAAATTAAATATCGAAGTGAATCATGCAACATTAGCAGGGCACACGTTCCAACATGAAATACAAGTGGCAGCCGATTCAGGTATGCTAGGAAGTATGGATGCCAATAGAGGCGATTATCAAAATGGTTGGGACACCGATCAGTTTCCTACCAATATCAATGAATTGGTAGAAACCATGTTGATTATTGTTGAAGCAGGTGGATTTCAAGGAGGCGGTATCAATTTTGATGCCAAGCGCAGAAGAAATTCCACCGATCCAGCCGATTTATTCCATGCACATATTGGGGGCATTGATACTTTTGCACGTGCATTAATTACTGCAGATGCTGTATTACAAAAATCTGATTATAAAAAAATTCGTTCCAATAGATATGCTTCTTTTGATACTGGTAAAGGAAAAGAATTTGAGCAAGGTAAATTAAGTTTAGAGGATTTAAGAGCGTATGCGATTGAACATGGTGAACCTAATGCAACCAGTGGTCAACAAGAATTAATAGAAAACATTATTAATAGGTATATTTAGAAATGGAAGTAGCCGAAAAAAAATTAGGTTTATGGACTAGTACTTCTTTAGTAGTAGGCAATATGATTGGAGCAGGTGTTTTTCTAATGCCTGCTACACTAGCTAGTTTTGGAGGCATAAGTTTATTAGGTTGGGTATGCTCGGCTATTGGTGCTTTTTTAATTTCAAAAGTGTTTGCGCATTTAAGTAATTTATTACCCGCTGCCAACGGAGGTCCTTATGCTTATTCTCAAAAAGGCCTAGGTGACTTCGCAGGTTTTTTAGTAGCCTGGAGTTATTTAGTTTCGGTATGGTGTACTAATGCGGCTATTACGGTTTCTTTTATTAGTGCTTTAAGTACTTTCATTCCTGCATTAGCTTCTAACTCATTATTGGCTATTGTTACAGGCTTGGGTACTATTTGGTTTTTAACTTGGATCAATTCTTTAGGCATTTTTACTTCTGGTGTGGTACAATTAATAACCACCATTTTAAAAATTGTGCCTATTATTTTAATTGGCCTTGCTGGTTTATTTTATATTCATTGGGACAATTTCTTACCCTTCAATACAAGTGGAACTTCTACCATTGCTGCCATTACAGCCACAACTACTTTAACTTTTTTTGCTTTTTTGGGTATTGAATGTGCTACCATTCCTTCGGGTAGCGTAGACAATTCGGCAGTTACCGTTGCAAAAGCTACTACTTTAGGAACACTTATCGCCACTGTGGTATATATTTTAAGTACAGTAAGTATAATGGGCATGATTCCAGCAGCACAATTAAAAAATAGTGTAACACCTTTTGCCGATGCAGCAGTATTAATATGGGGCCATGGGGCCGAGTACTGGATAAGCGCAGGGGTTGCTATTGCTGCCTTTGGAGCTTTGAATGGTTATATATTAATTCAAGGTCAACTACCTTATGCCATTGCTAAAGACAAATTATTTCCTGAAATTTTCATGCGTTTAAATGTAAAAGGAGTGCCAGTACTTGGGGTAGTTATTTCAAGTGTATTTGTTTCTGTATTAATGAGCATGAATTATACCAAGGCCTTAGTAGAGCAGTTTAAGTTTTTAATGTTAATGACTACTTCTACTATTTTAATTCCTTATATTTTTTGTAGCGCTTCTTATTTAATTATGAGATTGAGACTAGGATTTAAATCAAGTAAACATTTAGCCATGGCTATTTTATTAGTTTCTCTTACTTTTATATTTTGTTTATGGTTAATGATTGGCTTGGGTCAAGAAATTGTTTTCTGGGGCTTTTTCTTAACCATGTCTGCAGTGCCAATTTATGTTTTTGCTATTTGGAAAAAAGAACAACAATTACATTAAAAATATTATTGCATGAATGCTCATTCAGAATCGGGAAAACTCAATACTTTATTTATTAAAAAAGCGGCTGCTGCATTTATAAACGATGCGCATATAACTAAGCATTGGGAGACTTTGAATTATTTAGGAAAACCTTTAATAGAAAAAGCCCTTACTGAATACGAGTCCTTTGAACAAATTTTAAAAGACAATGGAGCTCAAATTTTATATTTTCCTGAAGACAGTACAGTGAATATGGATTCTATATATTGCAGAGATGCTGCTATTGCTACAAGCAAGGGCATGATAATTTGCAATATGGGAAAGGAAGGAAGAAAGCATGAACCTCTGGCTCAACAAAAAGCTTATGAAGCAGAAGGCATTCCAGTCCTAGGCGTGATTCAAGCTCCTGGCACCATTGAAGGAGGAGATGTTGCTTGGTTAGATGCTAAAACTTTAGCCGTAGGCCATACCTATAGAACCAATGAAGAAGGTATTAAACAAGTAACCGCCTTATTAAAGCCATTAGGTGTGGAAGTGATCACTGTGCCCATGCCACATTATAGAGGCCCTTCCGATGTATTTCATTTAATGTCGGTATTAAGTCCAGTGGCTGACAATTTAGCTGTGGTATATTCCCCATTGATACCTATTGTATTTAGAAATGAATTAATTAAAAGAGGTTTTGAATTAGTAGAAGTACCAGAAGTCGAATTTGATAGTATGGGCTGTAATGTTTTAGCGATTGCGCCTCGTACTTGTTTGATGGTAAAAGGCAATCCTATTACGAAGTCTCGATTAGAAGCTGCAGGTTGTAAAGTCATTGAATATGAAGGTGCAGAAATTAGTGTGAAAGGAGGCGGAGGCCCCACTTGTTTAACGCGTCCAGTTTCACGTGACTAAAAAAGACACGGTACCTCAAACGGGGTAAGTTTAAAATTGGCTCACTTAATAAGTACTAAGTTCGCTTTATCTTATTTGATTGGTTTTATTTATTCCAATCCCATAATACAATATCCCAAGAAGCGCCACCATAGCCAATGGTATGAATAATTTCAAAGCCTGTTTTTAAATGCGCTTTAATAGATCTTGGATTGTCCTGCGCTACATCGGTAATACAATAAGTAAATTCTTTTTGCAATTCAGTTTTAAAAAAGCCATACATTTTTTGAACCAGCCCTTGACCACGATAATTTTTACCCACACATAGCTGCCCCACTAAAACATAATTCGTTTCTTTGAGTGGCTTATTGTTAAAACTTAGTTTATCTGTCTCATCAAATAGACTATCTAATAAGGGGTGACCTCCGTAAATAGATTTTACCGCCACCATGGCATAGCCAACTACTTTATTGCCGTCTATTGCTATAACAGAAGGGCTGGCAGTATTCATTTGCTTTAAAAATTCAAAACTATATTCTGCTGTGACAAAACCTTCCTTAGCTGCTTCTTCTGCGCTAATTAATTTTTTTAAATTCTCTTTTTGTAATAATCGAATGCCTTCAATTTCTGTATCATTTGTTACACGCACTATTTCAACCATTGTATTTTTTTAAATCTTTACTTATTTAATTTTTATTTGCGTTCAATTCTTTTATAACTCTTTAGTCTTAGTTATAAAATTATATAAATCATATTTGGCGCCAATTTTAAGTTTAGCACTATAAATGCCATTCATTCCAGAAGCGAAATATGCCACTGTACTAGCAAGCCCCACAAATATACCGGCCTGTATTCCAAATAGCTCCATACCCATAATAATGGAGGCAATGACACAATGCGTAGCCCCTGCAAATACAGCCACAAAGCCCATTCCAGCCAGAAGGGCCATAGGTAGGGGAATAAACCAAACAAGTATATTACCCAGGGTAGCACCTATAAAAAATAAGGGTGTTACTTCACCACCCTTAAAGCCTGCGCTTAAAGTAAAGCTGGTTAATAATAACTTTAATGCAAAATCAAAATGGCCAGCAGGAGTCATAAAGGCATCTACGATAGAAGGAATACCTAATCCAATATATTTTGTATTGCGAAACAGTACAATAAATAAAGCAATTATGACACCTCCAATAAACGGACGCCAAGGTGCAAATTTTATTTTTGAAAATAGACCTTCAAAAAATTTACCAGTATAAATAAAAAAGAAAGCAGCTAGCCCAAAAATAATTCCTGCAAGCATTGTCCAACTTAAACTGCTTAATGTAAAACCAGGTATAATGCTAATAGTATAGACAGTATGTTTTACCTGCCAAGCCAAACAAATATAATGTGCACCAAAGGCTGCTAAAAAACTAGGAATAATATTTTCAAATTTTATTTTTTTAAAACTCATTATTTCTAAAGCAAATACAGCAGCTGCCCATGGTGTTCCAAACACTGCAGCAAAACCTGCACTCACACCCATTATGAGTATGGTTTTTCTTTCAGCAGCATTTAATTTAAATACATTTGTCAATTGATCTGCAATAGCGCCACCCATTTGCACCGCAGTGCCTTCTCTGCCTGCAGAGCCTCCTCCAATATGTGTAAGTAAAGTACTTATAAATACAAACGGGGCCATTAGAAAGGGAATGGGTTTCAGCTTCTCATCTGTTTGCGAAGCTTGCGTACTAATAGTTTCTGCAGCTTGGTGCGTTTCTATAATTAAGTTATTTCCTTTTTTAGTTTCACCGCCATAATAATGGTAAGCAAGACCAATACCTAATCCCATTAAGGGTAAAAAATTAACTATCCAAATATGATCACTACGCCATTGGGTAACATAATCTAAGGCCATTAAAAACCATGCAGTGGCAGAGCCTATTAAACTTGCCGTTAAAATAGTAATGGCTAGCCATTTCAGCATACATAAAAAACTTGTATTTATATTTTTCATTTGCATTAGCGTATGAACTAATTCCCTTGGCTATTTAATTAGTAAAACATTTAATTCTATCATTTATATATTAATGTCATTTCCCTTTTGTTTATCTTTTTTTGTAAGCATTACAATAGCAATAATCACCCATACAATATTGACCAACATAGAGGGGTAAGCCTGGTGATAATAGGTATTTAAAATAAAAAACAAACCCCCTACAATATTGGCAATCACATAGATTTTACTATGGGCTGCCAGTTTACCTGTAATATTTAAGGCATAAGACCCTACAATCAAAACAGAGGCAATCCAACCCAACACTTCTATTAATATACGCATGCAATAAAATTAAGTTAAATAGCATAAATGCCTGGTTAAATGATGATTAAACTTTAAACAAAATCCAAAATATTGCCTAATTTTATTCTTGCATGGAAAAATCATACAATAAGCTTTTAGAGAACAATAAAAAGTGGGTAGCAGACCAATTGGCTTTGGACCCAACTTATTTTCAAAAACTGGCCAATAGCCAACATCCCGAATATTTATGGATAGGCTGCTCTGATAGCAGGGTGCCTGCCAATCAAATTACGGGCACTTTACCAGGGGACATTTTTGTTCATCGCAATATTGCCAATATGGTCATTCATAGCGATATGAATATGCTAAGTGTTTTATCTTATGCTGTAGAAGTGTTGAAAGTCAAACACATAATTGTTTGCGGACACTATGGCTGCGGTGGGGTGATGGCTGCCATGGAAAACAAACAATTTGGATTAATTGATAATTGGCTAAGACATATTAAAGATGTGTACCGTTTTCATTTTAAAGAATTAGAATCTATCACAGACAAAAAGCAAAGAGCAGATAGATTAGTGGAATTAAATGTGATTGAACAAGTTCAAGACTTGGGAAAAACTTCCATTGTTCAAAATGCATGGAAAAGAGAACAACCTTTGCATTTGCATGGCTGGGTGTATGATGTAAAAGACGGTATCATCAAGGACTTAGATGTGAATTTTAAAGGCACAAGTGATATTCACAGTGTTTTCCACTTAGATTAACGAGCATCTTAATTTATAATTATTTCCCTATGAAAAATTTCATTCTAGTAGCCTTGTGCTTTTTTTTTATCAATGCAAAAGCGCAAACCTACATTCCTTCTAAAGAAAATATAAAAGCCAGAACTGCTTTTCAGGACAATAAGTTTGGTATGTTTATCCATTGGGGAGATTTTAGTGTACTTGGAGATGGCGAATGGGTGATGGAAAATAAAGGCATCAATAAAACAGATTATACAAAACTGATTAAATTATTTAATCCAGTAAATTTTGATGCGGCTAAATGGGTAAGCACTGCTAAGAATGCAGGCATGAAATACATTGTACTTATTACAAGACATCATGATGGATTTTCAAATTGGGATACCAAACAATCTGCTTGGAAAATTACCAATACTTCATTCAAAAGAGATCCATTGAAAGAGTTGGCAGCAGAATGTAAAAAGCAAGGCATCAAGCTTGGTTTCTATTATTCCTTATTGGATTGGAATAGAGAAGACTATCCTTATGAAACAGGTAAAACAGGGAAAAAAGCTGGAAGAACTACGAAAAGTAATTATGATTCCTATTTAAAATTTATGAAGGGCCAATTAACGGAATTGCTTACCAATTATGGAGATATTTCCTGTATTTGGTTTGATGGACATTGGGACCAAACCAATCCTGAAGGATCCAAAGACAGAACCTCTCGTTTGAATTGGAAATATGATGAAATTTATAGTCTAATACATAAGTTACAACCTGCTTGTATGATTGGAAACAATCATCATCTAGATCCTATTACCGGCGAAGACTTTCAAATGTTTGAACAAGACTTACCTGGGCAAAACAATTCAGGATTAAGTTTTCAAACAGCCTCTGAATTGCCTTTGGAGTCTTGTATTACTATGAATGATTCATGGGGGTTCAAAATCAATGACCATAATTTTAAATCCTTTAATAATATCATTCAAACCTTGGTGGGTGCGGCGGGACGCAATTCTAATTTATTATTAAATGTAGGGCCCATGGCCAATGGAGAAATACAAGAAGAATTTAGAGATACGCTAGCCTTAGTAGGTAAATGGGTTAAAAAATATGGAGCTAGTATTTATGGTACAAGAGGGGGCCCTTTGGCGCCACAAAATTGGGGCGTGACCACGCAAGATGCGAAGCATGTTTATGTGCATATTTTAGCACCACGAAATACTTCTGGTTTATTTATCCCTGGTAAAATAAAGGCAACTAAAGTAAATTTAATGGGAACGACTACATCCTTGCCTTTTATAGTAAAAAATAATGGTATATTAATTGATACGCATGGGTTAAATATAACAGGTCCAGATACCATTATTGAAATACAAAAAGCACTTTAGTACTTTCCAATAGCTTCATTATCAATGTTTCTCCTAGGTAACAATTTAGTAACATGAGAGGTAACAATTTGGTAACATGAGAGGTAACAATTTGGTAACTTTTAAATAGCCTTTAACAATTCATTATGTTCTTCTTTTGTGGTTCAAATTAAGAAACAAATGAAAAAAGTACTATTAAGTATTATCCTAGGTTTAAGTTTAGTGAGTGTTTTTGCTCAAGAAACTTCTTCAACTTTAAGTGGACGTGTTACCAATGAAAAAAATGAAATTGTTGCCGGCGCAACCATCAAATTAACGCACGTTCCAACGGGCGCAACAACTACTTTTCAATCCAATGCAAAAGGATTGTTTGTAGCACCTAACTTAAAACCAGGTGGTCCTTATGTTATTAAAATCAGCTCTGTTGGTTTTAAAGACCAGGATTACAATGATGTTACTTTAACATTGGGAAACAATCCTGATGTGAATATCATCTTGTCTTCAAAAGTGAATCAACTTTCTGATGTTGTCGTAAACAGCAACAGCAAAAAAAGAGCAGAGGGTGGTACTGTAATTGGCGCAAGACAATTAAACGCTTTACCTACTCTAGGTAGAAGCTTAAGTGATTTCACAAGATTAACTCCACAGTCTAATAACAACTCATTTGCAGGTTCTAGCTTCCGTTACAATAACCTAACTATTGACGGTGCAATCAACAATGATGCATTTGGATTTAGTAACTCAGCTGGTGGAACAAGTGGCGGTGGTCAATCTGGCGCAGCAGGTTCTGGAACAAGAACAAACCCATATAGCTTGGATGTGATTCAAGAAGTTCAAGTGCAATTAGCACCATTTGATGTTAAATTAGGAAATTTCACAGGTGGTAGCGTAAATGCGGTAACTAAGAGCGGTACCAATGAGTTTCATGGTAGTGTTTATAACTATGCCCGTAATGCGAGCTTAGTAGGTAATAGTGTGGATGGTTTAAAAACCCCAATGGCTTCTAGTTTTTATGACTATAACCAAGGTGTTACAATTAGTGGTCCAATTTTAAAGAACAAAGCGTTCTTTATCGTAAACTATGAAAGAACAGATCGTCAAGAACCAAGTTCTTACAATATTGGTGATCCAGGTGCTGCAATTACTTTAGCTGAAGCACAATCTATTGTAACTAAGTTACAAACTAAGTATGGCTACGATCCAGGTAGTTATATGGGTGCATATACTATTTTTACAAAAAGTGATAAATTATTTGGTCGCTTAGATTTCAACATCAATGATAAAAACACATTGACAGTTCGTGGTATTTATACTAATGGAAGTGGTAATAACTTAGAGCGTTCTGCTACTAACTTCCAATTTGGTTCAACTGACTTTACACAATACACAAAGAATATTAACTTAACTGCAGAATTAAAAACGAAGTTCAGCAATAGCGTTAACAATCAATTTAATGTAAGTTATATTAATGTTCATGAATACAGAGATTTCCCTGGAACTTTAGCTCCTTATATGGATATTGATAACGGTCGTATTACTTTAGGTACTTGGAGAGAAGCTTCTATCTATAACTTAAAGCAAACCACTTTTGAATTATCTGACAACTTAACTATTACAAAAGGCATTAATAAATTCACATTAGGTACGCATAATGAATTCTATGATTTATCTTATGGATTCATTAACTCATACAATGGTCGTTGGGAATATTCAAGAGGTTTAACTAGCTTCTTGAATGACAACCCTAGCCGTATTCGTGGAGCGTTTATCACTGCTCCAGGTTTAGATGGAACAAGAAATGGTATTTATAATAATCCGCCTAATCCGTTTAAAGTTGCCTTAATGAGTGCATATTTCCAAGACGAAATATCTGCAAGCAGCAAATTTAAAGTGAGCCCTGGTATTCGTTTTGACTACTCATATGTAGGTAATCAACCTGTTATTGATGCTGGCTTAAATGGCACTAATGCAGTAGGATACGTTTCTGCAAAACCTACTTATAGCGCTCCAGCATTTAGTACTTTAACTGATCAAATTCCTTCTCGCGTTTCAATTTCTCCTCGTTTAGGATTTACTTATGATGTGAAAGGCGACCAATCTATTGTGATTAGAGGCGGTACGGGTATCTTTACTGGTAAGGTTCCATTTGCATGGTACGGATACGCTTACACTTTAAGTGGTAACACTTATGGTAATATTGACTGGAATGGTCCAGCAGCAGGAGCAACTGTTCCATTGGCTTTTAACACTGATAAATTAAAGGATACTGTTACTAAATATGGCGGTGCTTCAAGAAGTGCAACCAGAGAAGTAGATGTATTTGACAATAACTTTAAATTACCAACTGTTTGGAGAAGTAGTTTAGCGGTTGATTACAAATTTGGTAATGGCTACAAATTCACTGGTGACGTTTTATTTACTAAAACAATCTATGATGTGAAGTACGAGCAAATCAACTTAAAAGATTCCGTTGCTTACTTTACTTCAGGACCTACTCAAACACCAGTATATGTGGGTGGTAAATACAATTCAAACTACTCTAACGTTTACTTTTTAACAAACACAAGTGAAGGTTATAGATATAACTTGACAGCACAATTGTCAAAAGCTACCAACAACATTTCAATGGGTAAAACTGTTGCAAATATGAACTGGAGTGTTGCTTATACTTATGGTATGAGTAAGGATATCACAAATGGTATTCGTAACTCTTGGGAAAGTAGTTATAACGTAAACCCAACAATTACGCCAAGTAATTCTCAATTAGCTTATTCTAACTTTGATTTACGTCACAGAATTGTTGCTACTTTCTCAAATAATTTCATTTGGAATAAAATGAATTCAACTTCAGTTGCGTTTGTTTATTCTGGTCAATCAGGCAATCCTTATAGTCTAATTTATCAATCAGCTCCATTTGGTAACGGATCTAATGCTCCATTACCTTATATTCCTAAAGATGCTACTGATATTATTTTTAGAGATATCAAAGATGCTGCTGGTAACGTAACATATACTGCTGCAAACCAATCTACAGATTTCTTTAATTTTGTAAATAACGATGATTATTTAAAAACTAGAAAAGGACAATACGCGGAAAGAAACGGAATGCGTACACCATGGGTACACCAATTAGATATGAAATTAATGCATGAATTTAAGTTGAATAAAAATAACCCTAAACAATCTTTACAGGTTAGCTTGGATGTATTCAACGTATTAAACTTAATTAATAATGATTGGGGTCACATCAACTTTGTAACTAACTTAAACAATTACACAGTTAACTTCTTGAAATTTGCAACTGATGCAAATGGCAAAGCAGCTGGTGCACCTTCAACAGGGTATATTCCATCTTTCAACTTTGTTAAACCAACAGGGGTAGGTGGTCAATATTACTCAGTAGATCCAATCAATTCAAGATGGCAAGGTCAATTGGGAATTAAGTTTAACTTCTAATTTTCAAGCAAATATATTTGTCAAAAATGGCCTCCAATTGGGGGCCATTTTTATTTAGCTGTATAATAAGTTTCTTTACTTATTTATAGGAACTAGCCAATAAGAATTAAGTTTTTATAAGACATCCTATTTGATAATACTACTTTCTAATTCATATACTCTCCTACAAACTTTTCGCAGTAATCTTTAATTAATCTTCTTACTGCTCTAAACTGCTCATTTATTTCATCTTCTGTACCAACCGCTTTGGCAGGATCTGGAAAATTATAATGTAATTTAACTGCCTTGGTAGGAAAATAAGGGCAGCGTTCTTTAGCATTATCGCATACGGTAATCACGTAATCAAAAGCAACACCAAAGTATTCTGTGATATTATTTGAGGTATGGTCTCCAATATCAATACCTATTTCTTTCATTGTATCAATAGCCTTTGGGTTCACACCATGCGTTTCCACGCCTGCAGAATATACATTGGCTGTGTCCGAAGTCATAGATGCTAAAAACCCATGGGCTATTTGACTTCTGCAACTATTGCCTGTACATAAGACTAAAATATTTTTCATAAGATTTTATATAGAAAGTTCTATTAAAATTAATTCATTTTAGAACATAAAAAAGCCCAGTCTTTTGAAGGACCAGGCTTTTAAATATCAAACCCATTCGAATACTATGCGTTGTAAGCGTCGGCTACGCCTTTGTGTAAAATTTTTCCTGCTTTAATGTTTAATCCTTTCGCTAAAGCTGCATTTTCAACACAGGCTTTTTCCCATCCTTTGTTGGCAATGGCAATGGCATAAGGTAAAGTAGCTTGTGTTAAAGCGCGTGTAGAGGTTTGTGGAACAGCCCCTGGCATATTGGCTACACAGTAATGCAAAATATTTTGATCCATGTACACAGGGTTTTCATGGGTGGTTGGTTTGCAAGTTTCAATACAACCTCCTTGGTCCACCGCAACATCTACTACCACTGTGCCTGCTTCCATTAAAGCTAAATCTACTTTCTTAATTAAATGTGGCGCTTTGGCACCATGTAATAATACGGCACCTATTACTAAATCAACAGTTGGTAATTTTTCTTGAATGGCCATTAAGGTAGAATATTGAGTAACTACATTCGCTGGCATCACATCCGATAAATATCTTAAACGTGTTAAGTTGGTATCCATAATAGTAACATTGGCACCTAAACCAGCAGCCATTTTAGCGGCCTGTGTTCCTACAATACCACCACCTATAATTAATACCTCTGCTGGTTTCACA
This sequence comes from uncultured Bacteroidota bacterium, assembly GCA_903865435.1. Taxonomy (GTDB): domain Bacteria; phylum Bacteroidota; class Bacteroidia; order Chitinophagales; family Chitinophagaceae; genus Sediminibacterium. The sequence goes on from CAIPJS010000076.1 coordinate 79,322, forward strand.
CCTGGCACACCTCCTAATAATTTTCCTTTTCCTCCAAATGGTTTGCCTAAATAATAAGCACCCACATTCACCGCCATTCTTCCAGCTACTTCCGACATGGGAACCAATAAAGGCAATGAACCGTCTGGTAATTCAACGGTTTCATATGCAATACAAACAGCTGATGATTTCATCATTGCATCTGTTAATTCTTTTGATGCAGCAAAGTGGAAATAAGTAAATAAAATTTGACCTGGTTTAATTAATGGAAATTCCGCAGCAAGTGGCTCTTTTACTTTAATAATCATTTCACTGGTGCCGTACACTTCTTTAGCAGTTGCTAAAATAGTGGCACCCGCTTTTATATAAGCCTCGTCAGAAAATCCTGAGCCAAGACCTGCCTTGGTTTCAACATTCACCGTATGACCTTGTCTTGTAAGTGCATCCACACCTTCTGGTGTTAAACCCACTCTATACTCTTGAATCTTAATTTCTTTTGGAACTCCAATGACCATGGTATTTTGTTTTTATTTCTGTACAAATATCGATTAAAAGAAAATATTCATTTAAAAATGAAAATATTCAGTAAAATATCTTGTAATTTTGGTTAAATAGCATAAAATAACGTTCTTTACACTAGATATTTAAACAAAAACAGAAATTATTTCTCTATGGCACTTGACCCTATTGATAAGTCTATTTTAAAAATCCTACAAAAGGATGCCCTAGCCAAGCTAAAAGACATTAGCGCTGCCATTAATTTATCACTTAGCCCCACACACGACCGTATTAAAAGACTAGAAGCAGAGGGTTATATTTTAAATTATGTTACCCTGCTGGACAGAAAAAAATTAGACCTTGGTTTGGTGGTGCACTGCCAGGTAACTTTAGACAAACAAACCCGTTCACACTTTTCTGAATTTGAAAAAACCATTGCGCAGTTTCCAGAAATAACATCTTGTAGTTTGGTATCGGGTAGCTTTGATTATTATTTAAAATTAGTCACCAAGGATGTTGAATCTTATAATAAATTTTATCAAGAACGATTAGCAGTGCTTCCTATGGTGGCACATATTAATAGTTTATTTGTAATGGATGAAATTAAAATAACCACCGAGCTTCCACTTTAGAAATTAAAATAACTTTAACTAAGTAATTAACTAAAAAATAATAATTAACTATGTATAATATACCTTATTATAAAGCCAAGGATCATCAAGAAGTATTGGACTTTATGCAAGCAAACCCTTTTGTAACTATTTGTGGCGTTGATGCTGAAGGATTTCCTGTGGCAACGCAGGTGCCCGTTTTATTAACTATAGAGAATGATAAAATTATTATTAGTGGACATGTAATGCGCAAGCAAGAACATACCATTGCCTTTGAAAATAACAATAAAGTATTAGTTATTTTTTCTGGTCCATCGGCCTTTGTGAGTGCGAAATGGTATACTACAAAAAATATGGGAAGTACTTGGAATTATCAGTCGGTGCAAGCCAAAGGCAGTTTAGAAATTAAAGATGAAAAGCATTTATATAATTTATTAGAAAAGCTTACACTGCATTTTGAAAAAGATACGAATTCGCCTACGCAAGTAAAAAACTTATCTGCTGAATATATGGAACAGAATATGAAAGCCATTTATTCTTTTGATATACTGGTAAGTGATTTACAACATGTTTTTAAATTAAGTCAAAATAGAGATGAGGCTTCTAAAGCTAATATTCATGCGGAACTAAGCAAGGGCGATGCAGCTTCTAAGCATATGGCAGCTGCTATGAAAAGGCCTGAGTAATAATAATTATTATTAGAGTAGTAAAGTAGAGAAATAAATTATTTCTATTTCTTCGAAGGCTCAATCAAATCCCAAAGATTCCCATAAAAATCTTTAAACACCGCAACCGTTCCATATTCTTCCACATGCGGCGCAATAGTAAATTCAACTCCTTTGGAAATATAATTCTGATAATCTCTTTCAAAATTATCGGTGTATAAAAATAAAAATACACGACCTCCTGTTTGATAGCCAATAAACTTTTCTTGTTCAGGCGTGGCCGCTTTGGCAAGCAATAACATACAACCATTTTCGGATCCAGTTGGTTGCACCATGACCCATCTTTTGGTTTCAGATAAAACAGTGTCTTCAATTAAGGTAAAGCCTAAAGTATTGGTATAATAAGCAATGGCTTCATCGTAATCTCGAACCACAACAGCAATATGTGCTAAGCTTTGTTTCATATTTCAAATATACAATTAATTAAAATCTTTCTTTAACTTCACCACTCTATTTATTCTACAACAAATTTAATGTACATGGCTGCGGTTAAAAATTTAATATTCGACTTAGGCAATGTTTTATTTGATATTGATTTTAAAAAAATGAATGCCGCTTTTACCTCTATTGGCATTGAAGGCATGGACAAGCATTTTACTTTGAATAAATCGCATCAATTATTTTTAGACTTGGAAATGGGCTTTGTAAATGAACAGGAGTTTTATGATGGGGTAAGAGCCTTAGTGAATTTACCTTTAACCAATGAGCAAATTCAATTTGCTTGGAACGCTTTATTAGTGGGCTTTAGAAAAAATAGCATTGACTGGATCAAGCAAAACAATACTAAGTACAATACTTTTTTATACTCCAACACCAATCAAATTCACCACGATCATTTTATTCCTTTATTTGAAAAAGAAGTGGCAGAATATCCGTTTGAATCTTTATTTAAAAAACCCTACTATTCTCATGAAATGGGCCAACGCAAACCAGATCCAAAATCCTTTATTTATATACTTGAAAAAGAAGGCCTTGTGGCCAATGAAACACTTTTTATCGACGACAATGAACCCAATATCCTGGCCGCCGCCTCGGTGGGTTTACAAGTACTTTATTTAAAAGAGGGGATGTTGGTGGAAAAAGAGATGGGGGCGTATTTATAGGCTATTATGACGATAAATTATTTTGAAATTAGCTATAAAATTAGGCTTTATTTCTTCTTAACTTCTTCAAAATCAATGTATTCTGCCTCAATTGGAGCTTCTTTTTTAGATGCAGTTGCAGCTGCTGTACTGGCCTGTTGTGCCTTTTTGATGGCTTCGGCCTGTTGTTGTTGCATTTTCTCCATATTCTGCCTAACCGTCTTTACACCATTGCTTACCGGAACCACTACTTGGAAGATGACTTTGTACAAAAAGTAGATCAACATTCCATATAATATTAGCTTCATCATGCAGCAAAAATACGGTGCTTGGCAATATTTTTGGGTTATTTCATCCTCTTTTATTACCTTTGGTACAGAATAGAAGAAAATGTGAAGGGAACGAAATCGTTCCCTTCTTCTTTTTTAAGTATGCAAGCAAACGAGATCATAGACTTAGTAAATCCAATTTTGGAACAACTTCTTAAAGAGGAGCCCAACTATTTCTGTGTTCAGATTAAGGTGAAGCCTACCAATAATATAAAGATATTCTTGGATGGCGATCAGGGTTTGCCTATTGAAAAATGCACTTTCATCAACCGAAAATTGTACCGAATCATGGAAGAGGCCGCTTGGTTTCCAGAAGGAGATTTTTCACTAGAAGTTTCTTCGCCTGGCATTGATGAACCGCTACTTTTAAATCGTCAGTATGTAAAGAATATTGGACGTAAAGTTGAAGTAAGCTTTTTGGATGGAAGTGTGAAAGAAGGCATTTTAAAATTAGTAACAGAAAAAGATATTTTAATAGAGTGGACAGAAGGAAAAGGTAAGAAAGCAGTATTGCAAGAATTATTAATCCCTTTTGAACAAATAAAAACAACCATAGTTCAAATTCAATTTTAACAAACAAAAAATCAGGTAGAAGCCTGAAAAAAAATTATGTTATGGCAAGTATAAATTTGATTGAAGCCTTTCAGGAGTTTAAAGACGCAGAAAGCATTGATCGTCCAACGATGATGAAAGTGGTAGAAGATGTATTCAAAACCTTATTGAGAAAAAAATACGGTAGCGATGAAAACTTCGATGTCATCGTTAACGCTGAAAAAGGTGACTTGGAAATTATTCGTCGTCGTCAAATTAGAGACGATGATGATGTAGACAATCCATTAGAAGAAGTATCTTATTCTGAAGCAATAAAAATTCAACCCGATTATGAAGTGGGGGAAGATTTATTAGAAGAAGTGGATATTCTTGATTTTGGAAGAAGGGCCATCCTTGCGGCTAAGCAAACTTTGGCTTCTCGTATCAATGACTTAAAGAAAAATGCATTAGTGAAGAAATATTCTGATAGAATTGGTGAAATCATTAATGCAGAAATATATCAAGTATGGAAAAAAGAAGTTTTATTATTAGATGAGGAAGGCAACGAATTGATCTTACCTAAGTCTGAACAAATTCCACAAGATTTTTTCAAAAAAGGAGAAAATATTAGATCAGTAATTGCTAGAGTGGATATGAAAAACAATTCACCAGTTATTATTTTGTCTAGAACCAGTCCATTGTTCTTAGCTAAATTATTAGAAATAGAAGTACCTGAAATTTTTGACGGCTTAATTACCATCAAGAAAATTGTACGTGAACCAGGTGAGCGTGCTAAAGTAGCCGTTGAATCTTTTGACGATCGCATCGATCCAGTAGGTGCTTGTGTGGGAATGAAAGGAAGTCGTATTCATGGTATTGTTAGAGAGTTAAAAAATGAAAACATTGATGTGATTAATTTTACGACCAATACACAATTGTTGATTCAACGTTCTTTAACGCCTTCAAAAATTAGTTACATGAATATTGATGCTGAAAAAATGCACGTTGATGTTTATTTGAAAGCAGATCAGGTTTCATTGGCGATTGGCCGCAGAGGGGTGAATATTAAATTGGCTTCTGAGTTAACCGGTTATGAATTAGATGTGTACCGCGAAGACGAAGAAATTGTGGATGAATTTGATATTGACTTGGATGAATTTACCGATGAAATTGAAACTTGGATTATTGACGAATTTAAGCGTGTGGGTTGCGATACGGCAAGAAGCGTATTGAATTTAGGCGCAGAAGAATTAGAAAAAAGAACAGATTTAGAAAAAGAAACGATTGCAGATGTGCGTCGAATCTTGCAAGAAGAATTTGATAAAGGTGAATAACCTTTGATTTTTGAAAGTATATTTGTATTAGGTGACTCGCTTCGTTAAATCGGGGCAAAAAACAACAGAATGTCAGAATTGAAATTACCAAGATTGTTAGCAGCTGCTAAAGAATTCAATATCGGTCAAGATACCTTGATTGAATTCTTAGTGAAAAAAGGTTTTCCCAAAGACGACCTTAAGCCCACTGCTAAATTAACTGAGGATCAGTATTATTCTTTGCAAGCAGAGTTTCAAAGTGATAAAGTAGCTAGAAACAAAGCAGACCATGTAGAATTGCCAAAGAATGCTGTTGCCGATAAAGACAAGGCAAAAAAACCTGTTGTGGCTGAAGTAGTAGAAGCCCCTAAAGTAGAAGTGGCAAAGCCAGCTGAAACAAAAGCATGGCCTTCTGCAGAGGAACCAAAACCAGAAATCAAAGAAGTTGAGCAACCAAAGAAAACCAAAATAGTTAGTCCCGAAATAGAGTCCCCAAAAGTGGTGGACAAAATTGATCTTTCCTTAATAGATTCTTCTACAAGACCTAAAAAATCTGCTAAAAAAGCAGAAGAACCTGCTGCAACAACTCCTAAAGAGCCCGTTGCAAAAAAATCTACTAAAAAAGAGGATGATGCGAAAGCCGCTGAAGAAAAGAAAGCGAAAGCCGCTCCAGTAGATCATTCCATTGCACCTGAAAACGTGCATGGAAAAATTGAAAATATTGCTACCAAAAAATTAGAAGGTCCTAAAGTAATGGGCAAAATTGAATTGCCTATTAATAGCGATACAC